>NZ_CP108032.1:1821371-2428495 GCF_036169555.1 Streptomyces sp. NBC_00306
GCCGCGAATCTGGTCTTCCTGCTGCTGCTGGTGGGCGGCGGGGTGATCGTGCCGCTGGACCGGTTCCCCGACGGCGTCGAGTCGGTGCTCGCGCTGCTGCCGATCTCGGCTCTCTCCGACGGGCTGCGCGATGTGCTCCAGCACGGCGCGTCGCTGCCGTGGGGCGACCTGGGCATCCTCGCCGGCTGGTCGGTGCTCGGGCTCGGCGCGGCCTCCCGCTGGTTCCAGTGGGAGTGACGCGTCGCCGGTTTCCACCGGGCCGGAAGTGACGCGCCCGCTTTCCTCTGTGCCGGGAGTGACCGGCGTCTTCCGTAGGTACTGACCCACGCGCCAGTATGGCTGCGAAGATCAGCGCGTGGGAGGCCTCGATGGAACGGACTGCCGCACTCCGACTCGACGCGGAGTGGACGAAGGTCAGATCCGGCAGAGCCGGGGTGTCGCCGGACGAACGTGAGCGGATGCTGATCGAGCTGATCGCCGCCCTCACCCCGCACGCCGCACACGATCTCCCGCTCACCGCCCGGCTGAGTCTGCGCTACGGAGATCTGGCCCGGCACCACTTCGACACCGGCCGCCGCGCGGACGCGCTGATCGCCGTGCACGAGGCCGTACGGACGTGTGCCGAGCCGGCCCTGCACGACCCGGAGCACGCCCGCTGGTACGCCAGGGCGCTGATCAGCCAGGCCGTCTATCTCGCCGAACCCCTCAGCGACGAACTGGGGCTGCCGCGCTACGCCTTCCAGCAGGTGGGCGACCGGCCTCCGGCCGAGGCCCGCGCGGACGGCATCGCCGCTCTCGCGGCCGTCCACCGCGCGATCAAGGTCTGGGAGAACCTCGATCCGTCGGACCCGCAGAACCGGGAGGGCCTGGCCCAGGCCCATGCCTTCCTCGGCGACCGGCTGGAGGAGCTCGGCGATCCGGTGGAGGCCGCGGCCTGGGCCGTGCGGGCGGAGCGGGAGTACCACGAGCTGTGGTCGGGTGCGCAGGTGCGGGAGAGTCTGCAGGCCGCGACGCTGGAGCATCTGGGGGACCAGCTGGAGCGGCGGTTGCGGCGCTGTCCGTTCAAGGGCGGCCTGACGCGGCTGCGGTCCGAGGACCTGCTGCCCGGCCGGCTGCTCCCGCTGGCGGTGGTGGCCGCCCGTATCGAGGGAGCCGAACCGGACACCATCGCCGAGGGGCTGGAGCTGGACCCCGCCGAGGTACGCCGGATGCTGCGGGCCCGTTCGTGGCGAGCGGTGTGGCGGTTCGACATCCGCGGCGCGGAGGGCGGGCCCTGGGTCCCGATGGAGTACCCGTGGCGCGGCATGGACGCGGTGACCGACCGCAGCGCGGCGGCCGTGGGCCAGGAGCTGACCGATGCGTTCCTGCACTCCCCCGCGCGTCCGGGCCCGTCGGCATCGTGGCGGCTCGCCGTGTGGTGGGAGGAGGAGGACCACCTCGACGGATCGCGCTTCCGCCGGACGTACGGCCCGGAACCGGACCGGGAGCCGGCCCCGGGGGCGGGATCACGGGGCGCCCCGGACCTGGAGGCGGCCCGGCCCGAGGCGGGCGCCGGACCTCCTGCGGACGCGCCCTGACAGCCCCGGACCCGCTGCGAGCGTCCTGACACCCGACGCGCACGCGACCCGGCGCGCCTGCCGTCCGGCGCACGCGAACCGGCAGCCCTCTCCGCACCTTTACGCCCGTATCCGGCCGTTCCGGCACGCGAAACCGACCCTCGTGAATGCATGCACAAGGCCCCGCCTACCATGGTGCCCGTGCAAACCCCCCTCGCCCTCATCGCCCGACGCTGGACGCCCACCCCCAGGACTCTCCGGCGCGCCGCGCTCTCGGCCGTCGTCATGAGCGTGGTCATCATCGTCACGGGTGGCGCGGTCCGGCTGACCGGTTCCGGTCTCGGCTGCGACACCTGGCCCAAGTGCACGGACGACAGCCTCTTCGCCACACCCGAGCAGGGCCTCCACGGCGCGATCGAGTTCGGCAACCGGATGCTGACCTACGTCCTGTCGGCCGCGGTCGGCTGGGCCATCATCGCGGCGCGCTCCACCGAGCCGCGGCGCCGCGGGCTGACCCGGCTCGCCTGGGCGCAGTTCTGGATCGTGGCGAGCAACGCGGTGCTGGGGGGCATCACGGTGTGGGCGGGCCTCAACCCGTGGACCGTGGCGGGGCATTTCCTGGCCGCCAACGCACTGCTCACCGTCGCGGTGATCACCTGGCACCGGGCCGGCGAGGGCGACACCGCACCGCGTCCGCGGGTCCCGCGCCCGGTCCGCAGGCTGTCCTGGGCCATCGTCGTCACCTCCGCGCTGCTGATCACGCTGGGCACCTCGGTGACCGGTTCCGGCAAGCACGCCGGTGACAGCAGCGACGTACCGCGCATGCCGTGGGACTGGGTGGACGCCGCACACATCCACGCGATCGCGGCCTGGGTGGTCTGCGCGCTGGCGCTCGCCATGTGGCTGGTGCTGCGGGTCGTGGACGCCCCCGACGACACCCGGGCCCGCGCCCGAGACCTGCTGCTGGTACTCCTGGCACAGGGCGTCATCGGCTATGTCCAGTACTTCACCCAGGTCCCCGAGGCCCTGGTCGCAGCCCACATGCTCGGGTCCGCACTGATGTGGATCGCGGTGCTGCGCCTCGCGCTCAGCCTGCGGGAGCGTCCGCAGCCGACGGCGGAGATCCCGGCGCAGAGCGACGTGGCACTGTCCCCCGCCTGAGCACGGACCCACCGCCTGGTGCCGCGGGCAAAGCCTGCTGATCAGACCGCGTCCCGCAGCCCGTAGACGCGGCGGGCGTTGGCCGAAGAGATCATCGTCGCCACCCGCTGGGCATCGGTCCGGGACCACGCACCGTCGCCGACCCAGTCGCCGAGCACCCGCGCCAGCGACTCCCGGAAGATCCTGGCGCCCACCACATGCAGCTCGGGCAGCCCGCGCGCGCCGCTGGAGAACAGCAGCTTGCCGAACGGCGCGAGCTCCAGGATCTCCGCCAGTACGGCGGCCGCCCGGGCGCCCGTGTGCACGAGCGCCGGCCCGAGGTCCGCGTACACATGCGGGAAGACACTCGCCAGATGGGCCGCGTGGCGGTGGTACGGATAACCGTGCAGCAGCACGAGGTCGGTTCCGAGCCCCGCGGTCGCCGCGGCGAAACTCGTCAGCAGCATCGGGTCCTCCACCCCCACATGGAGCTGGAGCGGCAGCCCGGAGGCGACGGCGACCCACAGCACGTGCCGCACGAGGACGGGGTCGGTGAGTGTGCCGCCGACCTGGCGCGCGGCCAGCCAGCGCCCGACCGCCCCGCGCACCTCGCCCGGGCCCGGGGGCTCGGGCGCGAGGGCGAGCCCGTGGCACACGGCGGCGACGGAGGTGAAGGCCACGGCGGACGCGGCGGCGCCGTGGACGGCTTCGGCGAGGTTGGCGAGGAAGCCCTCGACGGTGCCCGAGGTGTCGGCGACCTGTTCGGCGAGGAGTTCGAGCCGTACGATCTCGCGGGCCTCGGCCGCGCCGGCGGCGGCGATCTCCGGCGGTCCGGTGAGGTCCCCCGGCAGCCCGGTGTCCACCAGATAGGTGGAGATGCCGCTGCCTCTCAGCAGCCGTCTGCCCGCCTCCAGCACCCCGAGCTCACGGCGCCGGGCGAGGTAGCGGGCAGGCGGGCAGTGCGGTTCGAGACCCAGCAGGGGCGGGCACCAGCGCCGGACGGCGAACCCCGTCTGGGTGTCGAAGAAGGTCGTGCCCGGCGCGGGCGGTCCCGCGGTGCGGCCCAGATGCGCCTCGAAGGTGCCGAGACCGAGCTCGGTGCGGAGCACCCCGTGACAGTACTGGTCCACGAGGGTCGGGGTGTCGATCATCCGGGCTCCCAGTCGTGGACCGTGTTTCCACAGTCCTAACGGGTGACACCCCGGCGAGGTGTTGCTCAGCCGTTGGAAGGACCGCCGACCTGGATGCCCGCCATACGGCTCCACTCGTACGGCCCTGTGCGGACCTTGGCGGCCAGGTCGCCGTCGAAGGAGTCGTGGAGGGTGAGGCCTGCCTTCTCGGCGGCCGCGGCCGCGATCGCGTGGTTCGGCGCGACGAGGTCGCCCCACTCGCCGTCCTCGCCGATGAGCACGATCCGGGTGCCCGCCTGGCCGAGGTACTCGATGGTCCCGTCGGCGCCGCCGTGCGCCTTGGCGAAGGCGCCGATCTGCTTGGCGATCCGGGCCGCCTTGCGCTCCACCTGGCTGTCTGCCTGCTGCGTGTCTGCCATGGGGCGATGCTACTCGCGGGTAGTGGGCACCGGCCACGGCGGGTGCACGTGGCATGGGCCACGGCCGGGGGCTGAACACAGGAAGGAACGTCCTGCGCCGGAAGGCGTCCGGCGCAGGAAGGGTCTAGCGCAGGAAGGGGTCCACCGCGACCGCCACGAACAGCAGCGAGACATAGGTGATGGACCAGTGGAAGAGCCGCATCTCCTTGAGCTTGCCGCCCATCACCTCGGCCTTGGCCCGTGCCTGGAGCGCGTGCGCCTCCCACAGCCACCAGCCGCCCGCCGCCAGCGCCACCACCGTGTAGAACCAGCCGGTGTAGCCGAGCGGGGTGAGCAGCAGGGAGACCGCGACCATCACCCAGCTGTAGAGGACGATCTGGCGGGCCACCACCTTGTTGGAGGCGACGACCGGGAGCATCGGCACACCGACGCGCGCGTAGTCCTCCTTCACCTTCATCGACAGCGGCCAGTAGTGCGGCGGCGTCCAGAAGAAGATGACGAGGAAGAGGATGAGCGCGGCCCAGGACACCGAGTTGGTGACGGCGGACCAGCCGATCAGGACCGGCATACAGCCGGCGATGCCGCCCCACACGATGTTCTGCGCGGTGCGCCGCTTCAGGATCATCGTGTAGACGACGACGTAGAAGAGGAGCGCGCCGAGCGAGAGCGCCGCCGACAGCCAGTTGACGAGCAGTCCGAACCAGAGGGTGGAGACCACCGTGAGGGTGAGGCCGAAGACCAGGCCCTCCCGCGGCGACACCATGCCGGTCACCAGGGGCCGCTGCGACGTCCGGTCCATGAGGGCGTCGATGTCGCGGTCGATGTACATGTTGAGCGCGTTCGCGCCACCCGCGGAGAGATAACCGCCGACACAGGTGGTGAGCACCAGCCACAGGTCGGGCACGTCCTGAGCGGCCAGGAACATCACCGGCACCGTGGTGATCAGCAGCAGCTCGATGATCCGCGGCTTGGTCAACGCCACGAAGGCCTTGACCCGGGCCCCGAACGGTCGGTGACCGCGGTTCCTGCGGAACTCCCCCGCGGCCTCGACGGCATGGGCGGTGCCACCACCCGCTGGACGGGATTCGACGGCCGTCACGCACACCCCTGACAGAGACTCCTTGCAAGCCCGGGCAAGGAGAAAGGGCCCGGTAAAGACTTGCGCGTACCACGCCACTCTAGACGTTGCCCATACGTCGTCCCGCACGGGGGTGGCGTCGTGTTGAGCAGCGACCCCGGCCTGTGCGTATAGGTCGTCGAAGCTCCTCGAGCACGCCGCCGGGAGGCGAAGTCGTCCCCGGGACTGCACCCTGGCTGTGTCCGATATTTCGAAAGGCATGCACTCGAAAAGGTGCGCGTTGTTCCGGGGGTAGGCTCGACAACGCCCGGTGCTTCCGTCGTCACCGGGATACGACATGTGGAGAGGAGCCCTGACTCAGGGTGAGCACCAAGCCGACCACCACAGACCTCGAGTGGACCGATCTGGACCAGCGGGCCGTCGATACCGTCCGCGTCCTGGCCATGGATTCCGTACAGAAGGTCGGCAACGGCCACCCCGGTACGGCCATGAGCCTCGCGCCCGCCGCGTACGTCCTGTTCCAGAAGCTGATGCAGCACGACCCGGCCGACCCCGACTGGACCGGCCGTGACCGGTTCGTCCTGTCCGCCGGTCACTCGTCGCTGACCCTCTACATCCAGCTCTACCTGGCCGGTTACGGCCTGGAGCTCGACGACCTCAAGGCCTTCAGGACCTGGGGTTCGAGGACCCCCGGACACCCGGAGTACGGACACACCCCCGGTGTCGAGACGACGACCGGCCCGCTCGGCCAGGGTGTCGCCAACGCGGTGGGCATGGCCATGGCCGCCCGCTACGAGCGCGGTCTGTTCGACCCGGACGCAGCCCCCGGCACCTCCCCGTTCGACCACACCATCTGGGCCATCGCCGGTGACGGCTGCCTCCAGGAGGGCATCTCCTCGGAGGCGTCCTCGCTGGCCGGGCACCAGAAGCTGGGCAACCTGGTGCTGCTGTGGGACGACAACCACATCTCCATCGAGGGCGACACGGAGACGGCCGTCTCCGAGGACACCCTCAAGCGCTACGAGGCGTACGGCTGGCACGTCCAGCGCGTCGACCAGCTGCCGAGCGGCGACCTCGACCCGGCGGGCCTCTACCGGGCCCTCCAGGCCGCCAAGGCCGAGACCGAGCGTCCCTCCTTCATCGCGGCGCGCTCGATCATCGCCTGGCCTGCCCCGCACGCGCAGAACACCGAGGCCGCCCACGGATCGGCGCTCGGCGACGAGGAGGTCGCGGCCACCAAGCGGGTCCTCGGCTTCGACCCGGAGAAGAGCTTCGAGGTCTCCGACGAGGTCATCGCCCACACCCGCGGGGCGCTCGACCGCGGCCGTGAGGCCCGTGGCGAGTGGGAGAAGACCTTCGCCGCATGGCGCACCGCGAATCCGGAGCGCGCCGCGGAGTTCGACCGGATCCGCTCGACCGAGCTGCCCGCCGGCTGGGAGGAGAAGCTCCCCGACTTCGAGACCGGCAAGGGTGTCGCCACCCGCGCGGCCTCCGGCAAGATCCTTCAGGCGCTGGGCGCGGTCGTCCCCGAGCTGTGGGGCGGCTCCGCGGACCTGGCGGGCTCGAACAACACGACGATCGACAAGACGTCGTCGTTCCTGCCCGTGGGCAACCCGCTGCCGGGCGCCGACCCCTACGGCCGCACGATCCACTTCGGTATCCGTGAGCACGCGATGGCCGCGGTCATGAACGGCATCACGCTGCACGGCAACACCCGCGTGTACGGCGGCACCTTCCTGGTGTTCTCCGACTACATGCGCAACGCGGTGCGGCTGTCGGCCCTGATGCACCTGCCGGTCACCTACGTGTGGACGCACGACTCGATCGGTCTCGGCGAGGACGGCCCGACGCACCAGCCGGTCGAACACCTGGCCTCGCTGCGCGCCATCCCCGGTCTGAACGTCGTCCGTCCGGCGGACGCCAACGAGACCGCGATCGCGTGGCGCGAGATCATGCGCCGCTGGACCAAGGAGTTCGGCAAGGGCGCCCCGCACGGTCTGGCACTGACCCGGCAGGGTGTGCCGACCTACGAGCGCAACGAGGATGCCGCCCGCGGCGGTTACGTCCTGTTCGACGCCGAGGGCGGCGAGCCCCAGGTCGTCCTGATCGGTACCGGCTCCGAGGTCCAGCTGGCCGTCGAGGCGCGCGAGCAGCTCCAGGCCGCGGGCATCCCGACCCGGGTGGTCTCGATGCCGTCGGTCGAGTGGTTCGAGGAGCAGGACCAGGCGTACCGGGACTCGGTGCTGCCGCCGGCCGTGCGGGCACGGGTGGCGGTCGAGGCCGGTATCGGACTCACCTGGCACCGCTTCGTCGGCGATGCCGGCCGCATCGTTTCGCTGGAGCACTTCGGCGCTTCGGCGGACGGCAAGGTTCTCTTCCGCGAGTTCGGCTTCACTGCCGACGAGGTCGCCAAGGCCGCGCGGGAATCTCTCGAAGCCGCCGCACGCTGACGCCGGTACACGACAAGTAGGAGATGCAACTCTCATGACAGACGCACTCAAGCGCCTCTCCGACGAAGGCGTCGCGATCTGGCTCGACGACCTGTCACGCAAGCGGATCACGTCCGGCAATCTCGCCGAACTGATCGACCAGCAGCACGTGGTGGGCGTCACCACCAACCCGTCGATCTTCCAGAAGGCGATCTCGCAGGGCGACGGCTACGACCAGCAGCTCACCGACCTCGCGGCCCGCAGGGTGACCGTCGAGGAAGCCCTGCGCATGATCACGACGGCGGACGTCCGTGACGCCGCCGACATCCTGCGTCCGGTCTACGACGCGACGCAGGGCCAGGACGGCCGGGTCTCCATCGAGGTCGACCCGCGCCTGGCGCACAACACCCGGGCCACGGCCGCTGAGGCCAGGCAGCTCGCCTGGCTGGTGGACCGGCCCAACACGCTCATCAAGATCCCGGCCACCAAGGCGGGCCTGCCGGCGATCACCGAGACCATCGGCCGCGGCATCAGCGTCAATGTGACGCTGATCTTCTCGCTGGAGCGCTACCGCGAGGTCATGGACGCGTACATCTCCGGCCTGGAGCAGGCCAAGGAGCGCGGACTCGACCTCTCGAAGATCCATTCGGTGGCGTCGTTCTTCGTGTCCCGGGTGGACACCGAGATCGACAAGCGGCTGGACGCGCTGGGCACCCCGGAGGCCAAGGAGGCGCGCGGCAAGGCGGCTCTGGCCAACGCCCGGCTCGCCTACGAGGCGTTCGAGGAGGTCTTCTCCACCGACCGCTGGGCCGCGCTCGACAAGGCGCAGGCCAACAAGCAGCGTCCGCTGTGGGCCTCGACCGGCGTCAAGGACAAGGCGTACAAGGACACGCTGTACGTCGACGAGCTGGTCGCGCCGGGCACGGTGAACACCATGCCGGAGGCGACCATGGAGGCCGTGGCCGACCACGGCCAGATCACCGGTGACACGGTGCGCGGCACGTACGACGACGCGCGCGCCGCCATCGAGGCTGTCGAGAAACTCGGCATCAAGTACGACGACGTCGTGCAGCTGCTCGAGGACGAGGGCGTCGAGAAGTTCGAGGCGTCCTGGAACGACCTGCTCAAGTCGACCGAGGCCGAACTCAAGCGCCTCGCCCCTTCGGAGGGCTGACCACCTTGTCCGGTACGTACGAAGCCAATCCGCTTCGTGACCCCGCAGACCGACGGCTCCCGCGTATCGCGGGGCCGTCGGGCCTGGTCATTTTCGGTGTCACGGGCGATTTGTCCCGTAAAAAGCTGATGCCCGCCGTCTACGACCTGGCCAATCGGGGACTGCTCCCGCCGGGCTTCTCCCTCGTCGGGTTCGCCCGGCGCGAGTGGCACGACGAGGACTTCGCCCAGGAGGTCCACGACGCCGTCAAGGCACACGCCCGCACCCCCTTCCGTGAGGAGGTCTGGCAGCAGCTCATCCAGGGGATGCGCTTCGTCCAGGGCGACTTCGACGACGACGACGCCTTCGAGCAACTGAAGGCGACCATAGAGGACCTGGACAAGAAGCAGGGCACCGGCGGCAACTTCGCCTTCTATCTGTCCGTCCCGCCGAAGTTCTTCCCCAAGGTCGTCCAGCAGCTCAAGAAGCACGGGCTCGCCGACCAGAAGGAGGGCTCCTGGCGCCGCGCGGTCATCGAGAAGCCGTTCGGCCACGACCTGGTCTCCGCCAAGGAGCTCAACCAGGTGGTGCACGAGGTCTTCCCGGCCAACGAGGTCTTCCGGATCGACCACTACCTCGGCAAGGAGACGGTCCAGAACATCCTGGCCCTGCGCTTCGCCAACACGCTCTTCGAGCCGATCTGGAACCGGTCGTACGTCGACCATGTGCAGATCACCATGGCCGAGGACATCGGCATCGGCGGCCGCGCCGGCTACTACGACGGCATCGGCGCCGCCCGTGACGTCATCCAGAACCACCTCCTCCA
This sequence comes from Streptomyces sp. NBC_00306, assembly GCF_036169555.1. Lineage (GTDB taxonomy): Bacteria > Actinomycetota > Actinomycetes > Streptomycetales > Streptomycetaceae > Streptomyces > Streptomyces achmelvichensis. The sequence goes on from NZ_CP108032.1 coordinate 1,831,103, forward strand.
ACTCCTCGCGCTGACCGCGATGGAGGAGCCCGCCTCCTTCGAGGCGGACGCCCTGGCCGCGGAGAAGACCAAGGTGCTGGGCGCGGTGAAGCTGCCCAAGGACCTCGGTACCGGTACGGTCCGCGGGCAGTACGCGGAGGGCTGGCAGGGCGGCGAGAAGGTCGTCGGCTACCTCCAGGAGGACGGGATCGACTCCAAGTCGAAGACCGACACCTACGCCGCGGTCAAGCTCGAGATCGACAACCGCCGCTGGGCGGGTGTGCCGTTCTATCTGCGGACGGGCAAGCGGCTCGGCCGCCGCGTCACCGAGATCGCCGTCGTCTTCCAGCGCGCCCCGCACTCTCCCTTCGACCACACGGCGACGGAGGAGCTGGGCCAGAACGCCCTGGTCATCCGCGTCCAGCCGGACGAGGGCGTGACCCTGCGGTTCGGCTCGAAGGTGCCGGGCACCTCGATGGAGGTACGGGACGTCTCGATGGACTTCGCCTACGGCGAGTCCTTCACCGAGTCCAGCCCCGAGGCGTACGAACGCCTCCTCCTCGACGTGCTGCTCGGCGACTCCAACCTCTTCCCGCGGGTCGAGGAGGTCGAGCGCTCCTGGATGATCCTCGACCCCGTCACGGAGTACTGGGCCAAGCACGGCAAGCCCGCCCAGTACCCGGCCGGGACCTGGGGGCCGGACGAGGCGGACGAAATGCTCGCACGAGACGGACGGAGCTGGCGTCGGCCATGAAGATCGACCTCACGGACACCACGTCCAGCAAGATCAACAAAGCACTGGTGCAGGCACGCCGGGCGATCGGCACACCGGCCGTCGGCATGGTCCTCACCCTCGTCATCGTCACCGACGAGGAGAACGCCTACGACGCGCTGAAGGCGGCCAGCGAGGCATCGCGCGAGCACCCCTCGCGCAAGCTCGTCGTCATCAAGCGGGTCTCGCGCTCCCCGCGCGACCGGGCGAAGGCACGCCTGGACGCCGAGGTGCGGGTGGGCACCGACGCCGGCACCGGCGAGACGGTGGTCCTGCGGCTGTACGGCGAGGTCATCGACCACGCCCAGTCCGTGGTGCTGCCGCTCCTGCTGCCCGACGCCCCGGTCGTCGTCTGGTGGCCGGTGAACGCGCCGCTCGACCCGGCCAAGGAGCCGCTCGGCGCCCTCGCGCAGCGACGGGTCACGGACTCCTACGCGGCCGAGGAGCCCGTGAAGGAACTCGTGGCGCGCGCCGCCGCCTACACCCCCGGCGACACCGACCTGTCCTGGGCCAGGATCACCCCCTGGCGCTCGATGCTGGCCGCCGCTCTGGACCAGGTGGCCTGCGACGTCACCGCGGTCGAGGTGGAGGGCGAGGAGTTCAACCCGAGCTGCGAGCTGCTCGCCGTGTGGCTGGCGGACCGGCTGAAGGTACCGGTCAAGCGCTCCGGATCGGCGGGCCCCGGGCTCACGGCCGTGCGCATGGAGACCTCGTGCGGTCCGATCGTGCTGGACCGGGCCGACGGCTCACTGGCCACCCTGTCCATCAAGGGTCAGCCGGATCGCGCGGTGGCCCTGAAGCGGCGCGAGACGGCCGAGCTGATCGCGGAGGAGCTCCGTCGGCTGGACCCCGACGAGATCTACGCGTCGGCGCTGCGGTTCGGGGTGCACCGGCTCTCGGACGGCGGGGACACGGCGGCCGAGAAGTCCGAGGCCACCCCGGCGAAGAAGGCTCCCGCAAAGAAGGCGGCAGCGAAGTGAGTGCGCCGCAGCTCGTCGTCCACCGCGACAAGGAGCTGATGGCGCAGGCCGCGGCGGCCCGGCTGATCACGAAGATCGTGGACGCCCAGGCCGCGCGCGGTTCGGCGTCGGTGGTCCTGACGGGCGGTCGCAACGGCAATGCGCTGCTGACCGCCCTCGGGACCTCGCCGGCCCGCGACGCGATCGACTGGGGGCGGCTGGACCTGTGGTGGGGGGACGAGCGGTTCCTCCCCGACGGCGACCCGGAGCGCAATGTCACGCAGGCCCACGCGGCCCTGCTGGACAGGGTTCCCGTGGATCCGGCCCGTGTGCATGCGATGGCTCCTTCGGACGGCGCGTACGGCAGCGACGTGGAGGCCGCGGCCGCCGCGTACGCCACCGCTCTCGCCGCCGCGGCGGGTCCGGAGGACCACGGTCCGGTCCCCCGGTTCGATGTCCTGATGCTGGGCGTCGGTCCCGACACCCATGTCGCCTCGCTCTTCCCGGAGCATCCGGCGGTGCGGGAGACCGAACGCACGGTGGTGGGCGTGCACGGTTCGCCGAAGCCGCCGCCGACCCGCATCACGCTCACACTCCCGGCGATCCGGGCGGCCCGTGAGGTGTGGCTGCTGGCGGCCGGCGAGGACAAGGCGAAGGCAGTGCAGATCGCCCTGTCGGGCGCGGGCGAGGTTCAGGCGCCCGCGGCCGGTGCGTACGGACGCAGCAGGACACTCTGGCTGCTGGACGGGGCTGCGGCCTCGGAACTGCCGCGCGATCTGTACCCGCCGGCGTCGCCCTGACATCGCCCCTGAGGTGACGGACTCCGCGGAGTCCTGTTCCGACCGCCGCCGGCCCCGTTCCTCCGGGCCGGCGGCGGTCGGCGTACGGGGGCGGGTGCGGGGCTCACGATGTACGGCGTACCGGCGGCGGGGCCGTCATACGGGGCCGGTCGCGCCGCCGTCCGGGCCGTCGCCTCCCCGCGCGTCCCCGTCCCGCAGCAGGAACGGTTCCAGCAGCCCCGGGACGGCGTCCGCCGCGAAGCCGAGACCCTCGCTCGCGTCGGCGTCGAGGACCGCGTAGGCGCCCGCTCCGGCGGCCGTCGTCGCGGTGAGGGTCAGCACCCCGGCCCGCCGCTGGAACACGGACTGTTTCACCACCCAGCCGATGACTCCCCCGCGCTGCAGCGCGACCGTCGCCCGCCGGACCGTGCCCGAGCGGGCGACGAGATAGCCGCCGCTGATGCCGTGGCCCAGGCTGCGGTAGGCGTCGAGGGCGAGGAGCACCGCGGCCGGCAGCGCGAGGACCGCGCAGCCCGCCGCGATGTACAGCAGGACATCGGTGAGCCACAGGCCCAGCGCGGTGAGCAGGGCGAGCGGCAGGACCGCGGTCGCGAGTGCCCAGCGCAGTCTGCGGGTTCGTGCCGCACGCGGGTGGGCGGTGAGCGGGGCGTCCGTCGGCGTCCGCGCCTCACGCAGGACCTGACCGGCCACGTCGTCCGCCACCGCCCGGGGCACCGGCGGCAGCAGCACCTTGAGGTCGGCGTGCTTGTCCTGCTCGTCGTGGGCGATGCCGGTGGCGACCGCGTCCACCCGGGCCGCGCCGAACAGGCGTACGCCCAGAGGTTCGACCAGCTCGACCCCGCGCAGCCGGCGCTCCTCCATGGAGATCGAGCGCGCGGTGAACAGTCCGCGCCGCACCCGCAGGGTGCCGCCGGGCTCGCGCTCCAGCCGGTAGTTCCACCACATCTCGATCCACAGACCGAGCGAGCCGACGACGCCGGCGGCGACGGCCGCCAGAAGCAGCACCACGATCATCATCAGGACGGAGGTGTGCGAGAAACGCTCGCCCACCCAGTCGATGACCTCGCCCTGCGCCCCGAACCACTCACTGACCTGCATCACACCGCCGGCCGCCGCGCCGCCGAGCAGCGGGGCGACGAAGGAGACCGGGGCGTAGCGGATCCAGGCCAGGTCGACGGACGCGAGCTGCCCTTCGCGGTGTTCGCCGGGTGCGGCGGTGGCGGTGCGGCCGAGGAGTTCCCGGCGCAGCCGCTCGCCCTCCGCCTTGGTGACGGGGTTGAGCTCCAGCGTCGACTCACCGCCGGTGTGCTCGCCGGTGCCGATGCGCACCTTCACCAGGTCGAGGATCCGCAGCAGGGGGTTGGCCGTCAGGTCGACGCTGCGGATCCGTTCCCGGGCCAGCGAGCGCCGTTTGACCAGCAGTACTCCGGTGCGCAGTTCGGCGCGCTCGGTGCCTATTCGGTAGCGGGTCTTGCGCCAGCGCAGATACTCCGCACCCGCCCCGGCGAGCACCAGCAGGACCCCGCCGAGCAGCAGCAGGGCGATGCCGGTGCCGCTGCGGGCCTCTCCGCGGAGCCAGTCCCCGCCGGAGAGCCCCAGCAGGACGGGCAGGCAGATGCCTCCCGCGACGCCGGACATCACGGCGGCCCTCACCACCAGGGCCCGTTTGTCGAGCCGGCGCCAGTCCTCGCCGGACGCCTGCCCTTCCGCGGTGCTCTCGCCGGACGCCGGTCGGCCCGCCGTCCGTTCGCCGTCGCCGTACGCCGCGCCCGGCAGAGCGGCCTCCCCCGCGGCCGGCTCCTCCGCGGTGCTCACGTCGCGTCCCCGGGTGTCGCCTGGGTGATGTGCGTGAGCTGCTCGGCAAGTTCGGCCGCGACCTCGTGGTCGAGCCCCTCGATCTTGATCGCGCCCTTGGAGGAGGCCGTGGTGACGATGACCGTTGCCAGCCGGAAGGCGCGTTCGAGGGGCCCGCGCAGGGTGTCCACGGTCTGGATCCGGGACATCGGCGCGATCCGCCACTCCTGCCAGAAGGCGCCGCTGCGGACGTAGACCGCCTCGTCCGTGACCTCCCACCGGTGGACCCGGAACCACCAGGACGGGAAGAAGGCGGTGCACAGCAGTCCGAGCACCGCCAGTCCTGCGGCGACGGCCAGCAGCCAGGTCCGGGCGGGCCCGATCAGGGCCCCCAGCACGGCCAGCACCACGACCGGGACGCCCGTCAGCAGCAGCCACTGCACCCGCCACCAGCCGACGACCCGGTCATTGAGCGTGTTGTTCGGCGGCCTCAGCCGAACCGTCGCCTCCCCGGCGGCCATCGGCTCAACGACCGCGCAGTGAGCGGTAGGTGGCCACCAGCGCGGCGGTCGAGCCGTCCAGATCCCCGCCGCCCGTGCCCTCCGTGAGCACCGGCTCGATCCTCTTCGCGAGGACCTTGCCCAGCTCGACGCCCCACTGGTCGAAGGAGTCGATGTTCCAGATCGCTCCCTGGACGAACACCTTGTGCTCGTACAGCGCGATCAGCTGGCCGAGGACCGAGGGGGTGAGCTCGTCGGCGAGGATCGTGGTCGTGGGGCGGTTGCCGGGGAAGGTCTTGTGCGGCACCAGCTCCTCGGGCACGCCCTCCGCCCGCACCTCGTCGGGCGTCTTGCCGAAGGCGAGCGCCTGCGTCTGCGCGAAGAAGTTGGCCATCAGCAGGTCGTGCTGGGCGACGAGGCCGGGCAGCAGGTCGTCGACCGGATTGGCGAAGCCGATGAAGTCCGCCGGGATGAGCTTCGTCCCCTGGTGGATCAACTGGTAGTAGGCGTGCTGTCCGTTGGTGCCGGGCGTGCCCCACACCACCGGACCGGTCTGCCACTCCACCCGGTTGCCCTCGCGGTCCACCGACTTGCCGTTGGACTCCATGTCCAGCTGCTGGAGATAGGCGGTGAACTTGCTCAGATAGTGGGAGTACGGCAGTACCGCGTGCGACTGGGCGTCGAAGAAGTCGCCGTACCAGACCCCCAGCAGGCCGAGCAGCATCGGCGCGTTGGCCTCCGCGGGGGCCGTCCGGAAGTGCTCGTCGACGAGGTGGAACCCGTCGAGCATCTCGCGGAAGCGGTCCGGGCCGATCGCGATCATCAGCGAGAGGCCGATGGCGGAGTCGAACGAGTAGCGCCCGCCGACCCAGTCCCAGAACTCGAACATGTTGGCCGTGTCGATGCCGAAGTCGGAGACCTTCTCGGCGTTGGTCGACAGGGCCACGAAGTGCTTGGCCACGGCCTCCTGACCGGCCTTCAGCTCGGTGAGCAGCCAGTCGCGCGCGGAGGTGGCGTTGGTGATGGTCTCGATCGTGGTGAAGGTCTTGGACGCGATGATGAACAGCGTCTCGGACGCGTCCAGCTCACGGACGGCCTCGTGCAGATCGGCACCGTCGACGTTGGAGACGAAATGGAACGTCAGATCGCGGGCGGTGTAGGCGCGCAGCGCCTCGTACGCCATGGCGGGGCCGAGGTCGGATCCGCCGATGCCGATGTTCACGACGTTCTTGATGCGCTTGCCGGTGTGACCGGTCCACTCGCCCGAACGGATCCGGTCCGCGAACGCGGCCATCGTGTCGAGCACCGCGTGCACGGCCGGCACCACGTTCTCGCCGTCGACCTCGATGACGGCGTCCCGCGGGGCCCGCAGGGCCGTGTGCAGGACGGCGCGGTTCTCGGTGGTGTTGATCTTCTCGCCACGGAACATCGCGTCCCGCAGCCCGGTGACGTCGGTCGCCGCCGCCAGCTCACGCAGCAGCGTCAGCGTCTCGTCCGTCACCAGGTGCTTGGAGTAGTCGAGGTGGAGGTTGCCGACCTGGAGGGTGTACCTGCTGCCGCGCTGCGCGTCGGCCGCGAACAGCTCCCGCAGCTGCGTCCCTCCGAGTTGCTCGCGGTGCTTGCCGAGAGCAGCCCATTCGGGCGTCTTGTTGAGCCTGGTACGGCCGTCTGCGTTCATTCTGGACATCAGCCCACTTCTCTTGTACCTGCCTGCATGCCCCGCTGCCTTTCCAACCTAGTTGATCAGACCGGCCAGCGAGGCGACAGCAGGCACGAACAGCGCCGCCGCGAGCAGTGCCGGAGCGTTGCCTCCCCAGGCGGCCGCCGCCGCGCCGCCGGCGAGGGCGCCGAGCGGAGCGCCGGCGACGCCGAGGGTGCGGAACGCCGAGCTGATCCGGCCGAGCATGTCCGCCGGGCTGCGTTCCTGCACCAGCGTCGCCTGGTTGACGTTCCACACCATGCTCATGACGCCGAAGACCGCCATCGCGGCGACCGTCACCCACAACGCGCGGACCGTCCCGGTGATCAGCAGACAGCCGGCCTGCACGGTCCCGGCGACGAACACGCTGCGGATGCGCCCGACGCGCTCCGCGAGCCGGCGGGCCACCAGCCCGCCCGTCACGCTTCCGGCTCCCACGGCGGTCAGCACCGCCGCGTACGCCCCGCTGCCCGCGTCCAGCCAGCCGGTGACATGGACGACGAGGGTGGCGATGAGCGCGCCCATGCCGATGTTGCAGAGGGTGGTGGCCACGCACAGGCGGCGCAGCGCGGGATCGCTCCACAACCGGCGCAGCCCTTCCCCGATCTCCGCCCGCAGGGTGCTTCCGGCGGGCCTCGGCGCCCGCTCCGGCGCCCGCAGGCGCAGGGAGGCGATCAGGGCCGCGGCCACGAGATAGGTGACGGCATCCGCCGCGTACGGCACGGCCGCGCCGGCGAGGAGGAGCACCGGCACGACGGGCGCGGCCAGAAAGGCCCCGACGATCTGCTGTGCGGTCATCAGCCGGGCGTTGGCCCCGGCGAGCGCGCCCTCGGGGACCAGGGCGGGCAGCAGCGCGGTCGCGGCGTTGTCGAAGAGCGTCTGGAGGGTGGTGAGGGCGAAGGCGAGCGCCAGCAGCAGGGCGATCGATCCGAGTCCCTGCCAGACCGCCAGGGCGAAGGCCGCCATCAGCAGGCCGCGCAGCAGGTCCACGGCCCACATGGCCCGCCGCTGGTCCACGCGGTCGGCGACCGCGCCGCCCAGCAACCCGAAGAGCAGCCAGGGCAGATATCCGCAGGCGGTCACCGAGGCGATCAGCAGCGGATCGTCGGTGAGCGAGGCGGCGAGCAGCGGCATGGCGGCAAGTCGCAGTGCGTCGCCGAACTTGGAGACGACGGCTGCCGCCCACAGCCGTCCGAATCCCCCGCGCCAGGAGACGCTCCGCGCCTCCACCGTCCCGGCCGTCGTCACAACGTCCCCTTCCCGTCCCATGATCCGGGACGCTACGGGGTGCCACTGACAATCGGCCCGGCCGACGAGAGGGGGCGGGAAAAGCAGACCGGCCGGGCACCGTGAGGTGTCCGGCCGGACGCAAGTTCTAGATCTCGCCCCGCAGTTTGGCAAGCGCTTCGGCGAGGATCGCCTCGCCGTCCGCGTCGCTGCGCCGCTCGCGTACATACGCGAGGTGCGTCTTGTACGGCTCGGTCCGCGGCGGGTCCGGCGGGTTGTCCCGGTCCTGACCGGCCGGGAACCCGCAGCGCGGGCAGTCCCAAGTGTCAGGGACCTGTGCGTCGCTGGCGAAGCTCGGCTGCGTCTCGTGCCCGTTCGAGCACCAGAAGGAGATGCGCAGGCGTGGCGCGGACTCGCCACGCTCGGCCTCGCCCATCGGCCCCGCTCCGACCCGGCTTCCCCGGATCGCGTTGCCACTTGCCACGGTCGTAACTCCCTGCGTGATGGTGCTGCACAGCCTCTCACAGCGGCTGCGCCGCGGTGCCCCAGTCTACGTAAGGCCCAACGCTCGTCCAGTGGTGGGAGTTACACCCCAGCCCGGGACGCGGAAGGCGCGGGTCAGCTGTCCAGCTTCATCAGCAGACCAAGTACGACAATGCACGCGAACCACAGCAGACCGACCACCACGGTGATGCGGTCGAGGTTGCGCTCGGCGACCGAGGAGCCGCCCACGGACGACTGCATGCCACCGCCGAACATGTCGGAGAGGCCGCCGCCCTTCCCCTTGTGCATCAGCACGAGCAGCATCAGCAGCAGGCTGAAAGCGATCAGGGCGATCGAGAACCCCATAACCACGGCTGGACCCTACTTCCTGGCAATTCTCTCGGGACATCTACGGACGAGCGGGGGCCCGGGCTCCACAGCCTCAGGCCCCCGCAAGGGTACGACGGATCCGCGCTACCGCATACTCACTGGTCGCGGAACCGGACGATCTTGACGAACTCGTCGGCGTCCAGTGCCGCGCCACCGACCAGAGCGCCGTCCACATCGGGCTGCGCCATGATCGCGGCGACGTTTCCGGACTTCACGGAGCCGCCGTACTGGATGCGCACCTTGTCGGCGAGCTCCTGCGAGTACAGCTCGGCCAGCCGCCCGCGGATCGCCCCGCAGACCTCCTGGGCGTCCTCCGGGGTGGCGACCTCACCGGTGCCGATGGCCCACACGGGCTCGTACGCGATCACGATGGACTCGGCCTGCTCGGCCGGGACGTCCTTCAGACCGCCTTCGAGCTGGTTCAGCGTGTACTGGACCTGCTGGCCGGCCTTGCGGACGTCCAGGCCCTCGCCGATGCAGAGGATCGGGGTCAGACCGTGCCGGAACGCTGCCTTCACCTTGGCGTTGCAGATCTCGTCCGTCTCGGCGTGGTACTGCCGGCGCTCGGAGTGGCCCACCGCGACATAGGTGCACTTCAGCTTGGCCAGCATCAGGCCCGAGATCTCGCCGGTGTACGCGCCGGAGTCGTGCGCCGAGAGGTCCTGGGCGCCGTACTTGATCTTCAGCTTGTCGCCGTCGATCAGGGTCTGGACGGACCGCAGGTCGGTGAAGGGCGGCAGGACCGACACCTCCACGGCGTCGTAGTCCTTGTCGGACAGCGCGAAGGCGAGCTTCTGGACGTGGGCGATGGCCTCGAGGTGGTTGAGGTTCATCTTCCAGTTGCCCGCCATCAGCGGGGTACGGGTGGTCATGAGTGAGTCAGTCCTCCAGTGCGGCGAGGCCGGGAAGCGTCTTGCCCTCGAGGTACTCGAGGCTTGCGCCGCCACCGGTCGAGATGTGGCCGAATGCCTTCTCGTCGAAGCCCAGGATCCGCACGGCCGCGGCGGAGTCCCCGCCGCCGACCACGCTGAAGGCCGGGGACTCGACGAGCGCCTGGGCGACGGCCTTGGTGCCCTCGGCGTAGTCGGGGTGCTCGAAGACGCCCATCGGACCGTTCCAGAAAACGGTGGCCGCGTCGGCGAGCTTCGATGCGTAAAGCTTGCGGGTCTCGGGACCGATGTCCAGACCCTCCTCGTCGGCCGGGATCGCGTCCGCGGCGACGACGGTGGGATGGGCCGGGGCCTTGGTCTTGAGGTCCGGGAATTCCGGGGCGACCAGGACGTCGACGGGGAGCACGAACTCCACGCCCTTCGCCTCGGCGCGCGTCAGGTACTCCTTGACCGCCGGGATCTGGTCCTCCTGGAGCAGCGAGATACCGACCTCGTGGCCCTGGGCCTTGAGGAAGGTGTACGCCATGCCGCCGCCGATCAGGATGCGGTCGGCCTTCTCCAGCAGATGGTCGATCACACCGAGCTTGTCGGAGACCTTGGCTCCGCCGAGCACGACGACGTACGGGCGTGCCACGTCCTCCGTGAGCTTCTTGAGGACGCCGACCTCGGTGGCGATCAGCTGGCCGGCCGCGTGCGGCAGGCGGGCCGGCAGGTCGTACACGGAGGCGTGCTTGCGGTGCACGGCGCCGAAGCCGTCGCCGACGTACACATCGGCCAGGGCGGCGAGCTCGTCGGCGAAGGCGCCGCGCTCGGCGTCGTCCTTGCTCGTCTCACCGGGGTTGAAGCGGAGGTTCTCGATCACCGCGACCTGGCCGTCCGCCAGGCCGGCGACGACGGAGCGGGCCGACTCGCCGACGGTGTCGGTCGCGAAGGCGACGTCGGTGCCGAGCAGTTCACCGAGCCGGGCGGCCGCGGGGGCCAGCGAGAAGGCCGGGTCCGGGGCGCCCTTGGGGCGGCCGAGGTGGGAGGCGACGACGACGCGGGCGCCGGCCTCGGCGAGCTTGGCGACGGTCGGCTGGACGGCCCGGATACGGCCGTCGTCGGTGATGGTGGTGCCGTCGAGCGGCACGTTCAGGTCGGCGCGGACGAAAACGCGCTGACCCGCGACCCCTTCTGCAAGAAGCTGGTCGATCGTCTTCATGGTCAGAACTCCTGGGACGGCGGGACGTGCGACAGGGCTCGAACCGCGCCACACTGCGCGTGCCCGAGCCCTGTCGCTCACATCGGGGTGCTCTCGGTGCCGGTCGGAGCTGTCAGAGCCGGCCGCCGACGAAGACCGTGAGGTCCACGAGGCGGTTGGAGTAGCCCCACTCGTTGTCGTACCAGCCGAGGATCTTCACCGTGTTGCCCTCCTGGACCATGGTCAGGGAGGAGTCGAAGGTGCAGGAGGCCGGGTCGCCGACGATGTCCGAGGAGACGATCGGGTCCTCGGTGTAGGTCAGGAAGCCCTTGAGGTCGCCGTCGTCGGACGCCTTCTTGAACGCGGCGTTGACCTCGTCCTTGGTGACCTCGCGCTGCAGCGTCACGACCAGGTCGGTGGCCGAACCGGTCGGGACCGGCACGCGCATCGCGATGCCGTCGAGCTTGCCCTTGAGCTGCGGGAGGACCAGAGCGGTGGCCTTCGCGGCACCCGTCGTGGTCGGAATGATGTTCTCGGCCGCGGCGCGGGCGCGACGCAGGTCCGAGTGCGGGAAGTCCAGGATGCGCTGGTCGTTGGTGTACGCGTGGACCGTGGTCATCAGGCCCTTGACGATGCCGAAGTTCTCGTCGAGAACCTTGGCCATCGGCGCCACACAGTTGGTGGTGCAGGAGGCGTTGGAGATGACGTGGTGCTTGTCCGCGTCGTACTTGTCCTGGTTGACGCCCATCACGATGGTGATGTCCTCGTCCTTGGCCGGAGCCGAGATGAGGACCTTCTTGGCGCCGCCCGCGATGTGCTTCGCGGCGTCCGCCTTCTTCGTGAAGATGCCGGTCGACTCGACGACGATGTCGACGCCCAGCTCGCCCCACGGGATGTCGGCGGGGTTGCGCTCGGAGAGCACCTTGATCGTGTGGCCGTCGACCGTGATGGTGTCGGCGGTGTGGGTCACCTCGGCCTTGAGGCGGCCCAGGATCGTGTCGTACTTCAGCAAGTGGGCCGTGGTCGCAGTGTCACCCAGGTCGTTGACAGCCACGATCTCGATGTCTGCACCCTGCTCCAGCAGCGCGCGGAAGTAGTTACGACCGATGCGGCCAAAGCCGTTGATGCCTACGCGGATCGTCACGAACCGATCTCCTCGTTAGGTACGCCGGTTTTCGACGCCGGCGAGTTGTATGGGATGTCCCCGACCGCCTCCGACCCTACCTCTCCGGAAGCCACGGAGTGACATCGGAACGGCCCCTGTGTGGCGGTGGCGGCCCGTACCCCTCAGTAGGGTGCACGGGCCGCCGGAACCGCGGTGGGAGCCGCGGTCTCCGTCACCCGGGGTCAGCGCCCGAGTGCGCCGAGAGCACGGCCGACGATCTTCTTGCGGTCGGTCGCGCCGGGGACGTGCTCCAGGCCGAATCCGATCAGCACGGTGTCCCGCGTGGTGACCGCAGCCGCCGACGGGAACAGGTCCTGGCTGCGTTCCCAGGTCCCGCGCAGCGCCGGGCTGCCGTCGGGCGCCGGACCCGTCGTCCACGGCCCGAGCGAGGTCTCGAATCCCTCGGCGCCCTGTCCGGCGGCGGTGACCAGCCTGGTGTCGTCCACGAAGATGCCGCGGCCGCCGTCACTGGGGTCGGTGATGTACGAGACGGAGACCTCGATCTGCTTGCCCGCGTAGGCGCTCAGATCGAACGAGGCGGCCTTCCAGCCGTCGGAGGCACCGGTGAACGAGTGCCAGGCGCCGCTGGTGCCGGTCGCCGTGCAGCCGCCGGATCCCACGGTGAGGTAATGCCGCAGGAACGGGTGCTGGTTGACGTAGAACCCCTGGTCGCACTGGGTCGGCACGGTCGTCCGTGTACCGCCGTTACTGTCCGGCAGGGTGGTCCAGTCGTCCTGGCCGACGGTGTGGACCTCGACGACGGCGTTGTCGTAACCGGGTTCGGTGTTGAAGCTGATCCGCAGGTTCAGCGCCGGCCGGTCGGCGGCGGTGGTGCCGGTCAGATCGACCGCCTGCGACAGCCGCATCCAGGAGGAGTTGCGGTGGCTCGCCGCCGCGTACCACTGTCCGTCGTACGGCGAGAACGGCATCTTCACGCCCGGGTAGTCGCCCGCGGCCGCGCTGCGGAACTGCGGGAACTGCGCGGGCGGCAGGCTGTCCGAGGTGATCGTGTACGCACCCGCCGCGTCCAGCGGGTTGCCGGGTGCGTCGCCGAGCGCGCCCGCGGCGCCGGAGAGGCGTCCGGTGCCGAGGAAGTCCGCCGCCCCGGCGAGCGAGGCGCGTCCCGACGCACCGAGGTAGTACTGCGCGAAGTCGTCGCTGAGCGCCCCGCCGAGGTCGGCGTTGCCGCCGGCCCGTTCACCGGTGGTGATGAGCTTGCCACCCTCGTTGACGAAGTCGCGTACGGCCTGGGTGGTGGGCCAGGAAGGTGCGGCGGCTCCGGTGTACCAGAGGGCCGTGTCGAAGTGGCCGAGCACGCCGAGCCGGTGCGGCACGCCCTGGGTGGCGACGTCCCAGACCGCGCTGCGCTCGCCGTTGTCGGCGAGTGCCTTGGTGTACGCGGCCGTGTTCTTCGCGGCGGCGGTGCCGCCCTCCTCGGCGATCACGAGCGTGTCGCCGCGCGGCCGCCCGGCGATCGTGTACGTGAAGTGCTCGCTCGCGGTGGGCTTTCCGGCCCGGGTCTCGCCGGTGAACCAGACCTCGACCGTGTCGCCGACGTCGCCGTCCTTGACCTTGGCGCGGTACTCGTCGAAGAGGATGTTGTCCTCACCGCCGTAGGTCTCGCCGCCCTTCCAGGGCTTCAGCGCCTGGTCGTGGACCCGCCCGCCGTTGACGCGGTAGCGGAGCTCCTTGTCGCGCACCGACTTGCGGGCCACGACGGAGACCTCCTGGTCGCCGCCGCGCGCGTAGGAGACCGTGAAGGGGTCGGGGGTGAAGTCCGCGGCCTTCAGGCCCAGCGAGGAGGACGGCTGGTCCGGGTGCAGGGACGTCTCGGCGACGGAGAGCGCGAACGGGACGTTCTTGGCGAACTCCTGCTGGATCAGCTTCTCGTCGTCGGGGAAGGTGAAGACGGAGGCGCAGTCGGCCGCGTTCCAGGGGTCCTGGGGATCGATCCTGGAGACGGTGGCACAGGTCGACATCTCCGGGGTGTACATCATCATCCCGTTGACGTTGGCCGCGTGCCCGTCGGCCTCACCGTTGGTGGTGTAGAGCTCGGAGGAGACCTGCGGACGGTAGCCGGGGATCGCCGAGTTCTCGGGGGTGCCGGCGAGCGACCGGTAGAGGACGTCGTCCGGCGTCGGTGTGGCGACCTGCCAGCCCACTCCGTACAGCAGCAGTTCGGCCGCGGAGTGGTAGTTGATGCCGTAGGAGAAGCCGATGCGCTTCTGGAAGCGGTCGATGGCCTTGGTCTCCGGCTCGGAGGCCGGGCCGGTGCCCCGGAAGGTCTCGTCGAACGGGTCGGGGGACGAACCCTCGTTGTCGTAGCCCCACTTGTAGGTGAAGTTCCGGTTGAGGTCGACGCCGTCGCCCGTGTTGACCGCGCCGTCACCGTTGTTGTCGCGGAGGTTCTTGCGCCACTGCCGCTGCTGGGTGCCGGTGAACGAGTAGTCGTACCCGTCGGGATTGGCGGACAGCACGAACCACAGCTCGCTGCTGTTCACGATCTTGGTGACGCGGGGGTCCTTGCCGTAGTTGGCGAGGTAGTAGTGCATCAGCCGCCGGGTCATCTCCGGAGTGATCCACTCACGCGCGTGCTGGTTGGACATGTACAGCGTCGCGGGCTTGGAGCCGTCCGCCGACTTCGCCGCGCCCTTGCTGAGCTTGAGCGCGAGGATGTCCTGGCCCTTGACCGTCTTGCCGATGCTGATGACCTTGGTGAGGCCGGGGTTGGCCTGCGCGGTGGCGAGGATCTCGCGCTGGAGGCCCTTCTCGCCGCTGTACGGACGGAAGACGCCGTCGCCGGCGGCGGCGACCCGGTTCCTCGCCGCCGGGGAGACGGTGTGCTCGGTGATGCCGACGCCCTGCTCGCGCAGTTCACCGGCCTGACGTTTCGTGAGGTAGAGCTCGACGGTCGCCGTGCCCTTGTCGGGCACCTGTTCCGTCAGTTCGTGCCCGTCGGCGCCCGCCGCGAGGATCAGGGGCACCTGGGCCTTGGTGACTTTCGCGTGCCACACGGACAGCCCGTCGCCGTTCCCTCCGCCGGGTTCGGCGCGGGCGATCGGAGCCGCCGCAAGTGTTGCGGTCAGCAGTGAAGCCGCGGCGAGGATCGATCTCGCTCTGCGTCTCATAAGCCCCCCTTGCTGGTGTCTGCCAGGAAAGTGAACAGACGCCAGACTCATCACACCCCATGGCCATGTCAAGAAGGCCGGGCCGGGCACACGAGTGAACAACAGACGCTGCCGGTGCCTGGGGGCACCGGCAGCGTCGGGTGAGGCGGGAAGCGGTGTGTCAGCCGACGAGACCGTCGGCCAGTTCCTCGGAGAGAGTGGACTCGGTGCCGGGGATGCCGAGGTCCTGTGCGCGCTTGTCGGCCATCGCCAGCAGCCGGCGGATCCGGCCCGCGACCGCGTCCTTCGTCAGCGGCGGGTCGGCGAGCGCGCCCAGCTCCTCCAGGGAGGCCTGCTTGTGCTCCATGCGCAGCCGGCCGGCGGCGGCGAGGTGCTCGGGCACCTCCTCGCCCAGGATCTCCAGCGCGCGCTGGACCCGGGCGCCTGCCGCGACCGCGGCCCGTGCCGAGCGGCGGAGGTTGGCGTCGTCGAAGTTGGCGAGGCGGTTGGCGGTGGCCCGGACCTCGCGCCGCATCCGGCGCTCCTCCCAGGCGAGCACCGACTCGTGCGCGCCCAGACGCGTCAACAGCGCGCCGATCGCATCACCGTCACGGACGACGACGCGGTCCACACCGCGTACCTCCCGCGCCTTCGCGGCGATGGAGAGCCGGCGGGCCGCGCCGACCAGCGCGAGCGCCGCCTCGGGGCCGGGGCAGGTGACCTCCAGCGACGAGGAGCGGCCGGGCTCGGTCAGCGAGCCATGGGCCAGGAACGCCCCGCGCCAGGCGGCCTCCGCGTCACAGGTGGCACCGGAGACGACCTGCGGCGGCAGGCCCCGGATCGGCCTCCCCCGGCCGTCGACCAGCCCTGTCTGGCGGGCGAGCTGGTCGCCGCCCGCCACCACGCGTACGACATAGCGCGAGCCGCGGCGCAGTCCCCCGGGCGCCATCACCATCAGCTCGGAACTGTGTCCGAAGATCTCCAGGATGTCCCGCTTCAGCCGGCGCGCGGCGATGCCGGTGTCCAGCTCCGCCTCGATCACGATGCGGCCGCTCACCAGGTGCAGCCCGCCCGCGAACCGCAGGATCGCCGAGACCTCCGCCTTTCTGCAGCAGGTCCGGGTGACGGGAAGCCGGGAGATTTCGTCCTTCACCGCTGCCGTCATCGCCATGGGCCGATCCTTCCATGCATCCGAAAAATACGGTCGTACGCGGCGGCCAACAGCTCCGGATCATGCTTCGGAACGCCGTCGGGCGAGGCCACGGGGGCCAGCTCGACCGCGGCGCCGAGGCTCTTTGCGGCATCGGCGAGGGACTCTCGGTCGGGCACGGCGGCCTCGTCGGCCAGCACCACGTCGAGGGCGAGTTTAGGCGCGTGTCGTCCCAAAACCTCCAAATGACGCTGCGGTGAGAAGCCTTCTGTTTCGCCGGGTTGGGGCGCGAGGTTCAACGACAGGACCCGGCGGGCCTTCGTCTCGACCAGCGCGTCCAGCAGTTCGGGCACCAGAAGGTGCGGAATCACCGACGAGAACCAGGATCCGGGCCCGAGAACCACCCAGTCGGCGTCCCGTACGGCGGCGACGGCCTCCGGGACGGCCGGCGGGTCGTGCGGCACGAGGTGCACGGACTGCACCTCTCCCGGGGTGAGCGCCACGGTCGCCTGCCCCCGGACCGTCTCCACGTCGTCCGGGCGCGCCGGATCGTGGCCCCTGACCAGAGCCTGGAGCTCCAGCGGCACGGCGGACATGGGCAGCACCCGGCCGTGCGCGCCGAGCAGCCTGCCGATGAGGTCGAGTGCCTGGACGTGGTCGCCCAGCTGTTCCCACAGCGCCACCATCAGCAGATTGCCGACGGCGTGCTCGTGCAGATCGCCCTTGGACTGGAAGCGGTGCTGGATCACCCGGGCCCAGGTCTGGCCCCATTCGTCGTCGCCGCACAGGGCCGCCAGCGCCTTGCGCAGATCTCCGGGCGGCAGGACGCCCAGCTCCTCCCGGAGCCGGCCGCTGGAGCCGCCGTCGTCGGCGACGGTGACGACCGCGGTGAGGTCGCCGGTGATACGGCGCAGGGCCGTGAGCGACGCGGAGAGGCCCATGCCGCCGCCGAGGGCGACGACCTTGGGCTGGGCGCCGCGGTTCCGCCCCGCGAGCGTGTGCGCGGTCCTGCGCAGCCGACGCAGACGGATGGCCTGTCCGCTCACTCGCGCCCCATGTCACGGTGGACGACGACCGTCTCGACGCCCGCGGAGGAGAGCCGGGCGGCGAGCTTCTCGGACGTGGCGACGGAGCGGTGCTTGCCGCCCGTGCAGCCGACGGCGATGGTCACGTACCGCTTGCCCTCACGGCGGTAGCCGGCGGCGATCAGCTGGAGCAGCTCGGTGTAGCGGTCGAGGAACTCCTTGGCGCCGGGCTGGTTGAAGACGTAGTTCGACACCTCTTCGTTCAGGCCGGTGAAGGGGCGGAGCTCCGGGACCCAGTGCGGGTTCGGCAGGAACCGCATGTCGACCACGAGGTCCGCGTCCACGGGAAGCCCGTACTTGAAGCCGAACGACATGACCGTGGCCCGCAGCTCGGGCTCTTCGTCGCCGGCGAACTGGGCGTCCATCTTGGCCCGCAGCTCGTGCACGTTCAGGCTGGAGGTGTCGATCACCAGGTCGGCGTCGCCGCGCAGCTCACGCAGCAGATCGCGCTCGGCCGCGATGCCGTCGACGATCCTGCCGTCGCCCTGGAGGGGGTGCGGCCTGCGGACCGACTCGAAGCGGCGGACCAGGGCGTCGTCGGAGGACTCCAGGAACACGATCCGGCGCGTGACCTGCTTGGAGTCGAGGTCGGCGAGGGATTCGCGGAGGTTGTCGAAGAACCGCCGGCCGCGGACGTCGACGACGACCGCGATCCGGGCCACATTGCCCTGCGAGCGGGCCCCGAGCTCCACCATGGTGGGGATCAGGGCGGGTGGGAGGTTGTCGACGACGAACCAGCCGAGGTCCTCCAGACACTTGGCCGCCGTGCTGCGCCCGGCGCCGGACATACCGGAGATGATCACCAGCTCGGGGATGGCCGCGTCCGCGGCACCGCCGGGCTCGATCGTCGTGCCCGTACTCACGTCTGCTCCGTCTCCGTCGTGCTCGGTCATGTCGTACTGCCCCCGTCGTTCTCTTCCATGATCTCTCCTGTTGCCGTATTCACGGCAGGGACGGCCGGAGCCGCCTGGGCAAGGGCAACGACCACGGATTCCGCCGTCTTGCGGCCCATGCCGGGAACCTCGCAGATCTGCTCGATTGTCGCCTGCCGCAGCCGCTTGACCGACCCGAAATGCTTGATCAGCGCCTGTTTGCGGGTCTCGCCCAGACCGGGCACCGCGTCCAGCGGGCTGGTCCTGATGCGCTTGGTCCGCTTGGAGCGCTGGTAGCGGATGGCGAAGTCGTGGGCGGTGTCCCGGACGCGCTGGAGGAGGTACAGGCCCTCGCTGGAGCGCGGCAGGATCACCGGGTCGTCCTCACGCGGCAGCCAGACCTCTTCCAGCCGCTTGGCCAGTCCGCAGACCGCGACGTCGTCGATGCCCAGCTCGTCGAGCGCGCGCTGGGCCGCGGCCACCTGCGGCTTTCCGCCGTCGACGACGACGAGCTGCGGCGGGTACGCGAACCGCTTGGGCTTCCCGTCGTCCTCGGCGGGCGCGTCCTCACCGATCCACTCGCCGGTCCTGTCCTTCTCGGCGAGATAGCGGCGGAAGCGCCGGCTGATCACCTCGTGCATGGACCGGACGTCGTCCTGGCCCTCGAAGGTCTTGATCTGGAAGCGGCGGTACTCGCTCTTGCGTGCCAGGCCGTCCTCGAAGACCACCATGGAGGCCACGACGTCCTCGCCCTGGAGGTGGGAGATGTCGAAGCACTCGATCCGCAGCGGCGCCGAGTCCAGCCCGAGGGCCTCCGCGATCTCCTCCAGCGCGCGTGAGCGCGTCGTGAGGTCGCTGGCGCGCTTGGTCTTGTGCAGGCCCAGCGCCTGGAGCGCATTGCGCTGGACCGTCGCCATCAGGTCCTTCTTGTCCCCGCGCTGGGGGATGCGCAGGGAGACGTTCGAACCCCGGCGCTGGCCGAGCCACTGGCTGACCGCGTCCGAGTCGTCGGGGAGGGCGGGGACGAGGACCTCCTTGGGCACCGCGTCGCCGCTCTCCTCGCCGTACAGCTGCTGGAGCGCGTGCTCGACGAGCCCGGCGGTGTCGACGGCCTCGACCTTGTCGGTGACCCAGCCGCGCTGTCCGCGCACCCGGCCGCCGCGGACGTGGAAGATCTGCACGGCCGCTTCCAGCTCGTCCTCGGCGACCGCGATCACATCGGCGTCGGTGGCGTCGGCGAGCACGACGGCGTTCTTCTCCAGGGCGCGCCGGAGAGCCCCTATGTCGTCCCGCAGCCGGGCCGCCCGCTCGTACTCCATCTCCTCGGCCGCGTCGGTCATCTGCCGCTCCAGGCGGCGGATGTACGTGCCGGTGCGGCCGGCCATGAAGTCGCAGAACTCGTCGGCCAGTTCGCGGTGCTCCTCGGGTGTGACCCGCCCGACGCAGGGAGCGGAGCACTTGCCGATGTAGCCGAGCAGACAGGGCCGGCCCTTCTGCTGGTGGTTCCTGAAGACTCCGGCGGAGCAGGTGCGCACGGGGAAGACGCGCAGCATCAGGTCGACGGTCTCGCGGATCGCCCAGGCGTGGCCGTACGGACCGAAGTACCGCACTCCCTTGCGCTTGGCGCCGCGCATCACCTGGACGCGCGGGAACTCCTCGTTCAGGGTGACGGCGAGGTAGGGATAGCTCTTGTCGTCCCGGTACTTGACGTTGAACCGCGGGTCGTACTCCTTGATCCAGGAGTACTCCAGCTGGAGCGCCTCGACCTCGGTGGAGACGACGGTCCACTCGACGGAGGCCGCTGTGGTGACCATCGTCGCCGTGCGCGGGTGCAGATTGGCCAGGTCCTGGAAGTAGCTGGCGAGGCGCTGGCGGAGGCTTTTCGCCTTCCCGACGTAGATCACCCGGCGGTGATCGTCGCGGAACCGGTAGACCCCCGGCGAGTCGGGGATCTCTCCCGGCTTGGGACGGTAGCTGGAGGGGTCTGCCATGCCGACCACCCTACTGGCGGGGGGTGACACCGCGGGGCGCGCGGGCGTGCACCGGACCGGAGGCTCCAGCCGCTCTCAGGTGCCGCTACGGCGTCCGGCGCGGCTCGCCCCGGGACGGGCTCCGCTCACCGTGCGAGAGGCTGCCGGCACGGCGCGTGCGCAAGGGGGACGGAGCGCGTCCGGGGACGCTGCGGTTGTGCCCGAATCCTTGTCGCGGATAGGTCAACCCGCTTCAATGCGGTGGACACGGGACTGTGAACGCGCGACCGGGATGTGAACACCTCCCCGCCCCGGCCGGACGGCCGGGCCGCGCGCTGACAGGGGCCGTTCCCGTCCTGACCGTTCATCCGGGCCGTCGCAGGCCGCGCAGCCGTACCCCGAAGCCGCTGGAGGTTCCATGGGTCGCCCCGACCTTGACACCGCCGATCTGGCACAGGTGCTGCACACCGGGCCGTTCCATCTGGCGCTGCGGGCCGCCCTCGCGGTGCGCGGACTGCCGCTCCAGCGGGTGCAGCACCATCTCGCCCACCGCGGCATCAAGGTCGGGGTGACCAGTCTCAGTTACTGGCAGCAGGGCGCCCGCCGGCCGCAGCGTCCGGAGTCGCTGCGGGCGGTACGCGCGCTGGAGGAGGTGCTGGAGCTGCCCGGCAACTCACTGACCCGGCTGCTCGGGGTCGGCGAGCACGGGGCGGGCCTCGACGTCGAACGTCCCGCCGGACGCTCGTACCGCTCCCTGGCCGAGGTGTCCGGCGTCGTGGAGCGGCTGCTCGCCGACATGGAGACGCCGAAGGACACCGGACTGCACACCGTGGGACACCACGAGCGCGTGCGCATCGGCGCCGGGCGGGAACTGGTGGGCCGCGATTCCCAGCATGTCGTCCGCGCCCACCGCGACGGTGTCGACCGCTATCTGGCCATCCACCACGGGGACCCCGGCTGTGACCCGGCCCTGGTCCGGGTGAGCGCGCTGGAGAACTGCCGTACGGGCCGGGTCCGCCGGCACCGCGAGACCGGGATCACCGTCGCGGAACTGCTCTTCGATGCCCGGCTGCGGGCGGGTGAGACCTATCTCTTCGGCTACGGCTTCGAGGACGGCACCGGCGGCCCGAGCAGTGAGTACGTCCGCGGCTTCACCTTCGCGGGCGGGCAATACGTACTTCAGGTGCGGTTCGACGAGGGGGCCCTGCCGGCCCGGTGCCGCCGGTTCGCCCAGGCCACCACGGGTGCTCCGCGGGGGGCCCGGACGGCTCTGACGATCAGCGGCAGGCACCGTACGGTGCATCTGGTCGAGCAGGGTGTGCGCCCCGGGATTCTCGGCATCGACTGGGACTGGGAGTGAGCCCGGACCGGCCGACATCGCCGGCCGGTGGCCGGTGACCGGTGTGCCGG
Organism: Streptomyces sp. NBC_00306; assembly: GCF_036169555.1. GTDB lineage: Bacteria > Actinomycetota > Actinomycetes > Streptomycetales > Streptomycetaceae > Streptomyces > Streptomyces achmelvichensis. The sequence goes on from NZ_CP108032.1 coordinate 1,852,535, forward strand.
ACGTCTTACGCGCTCGGCCCCGCGACGAGCTTTCCGCCCTTGGCGGTCACCGGCACCTCGGGCAGCGGCACGGTCGCCGGGCCCTGGAGCGCCTTGCCGGTGGTCACGTCGAAGCGGCTGCCGTGGCACGGGCAGTTGCCCTCGGTGCCTTCGACCTTGTCGAGGACACAGCCGGCGTGGGTGCACTGGGCGCTGAACGCCCGGTACTGGCCCGCGGCCGGGCAGCTCACGATCAGGCGCTGCTCGCGGTAGAGCTTGGCACCACCGACCGGAACGGCGTCGGCCGCGCCCAGATCGACGGGCGCGGTCGGTGTGGGGTTCTCCGCGTGGCCGAGCTTGGACTCGGTGGAGCAGGCGGCGACCCCGAGGCCGGCGGCCCCGGCGAGGGCGGCGCCTTTCAGCACGGTGCGGCGGGCGGCTGAGGGGTGGCCGGACATGCAGACTCCACAGGTCAGAGCATCGGTCGCAGGGCCTGCGACAGACCCGACAATACCGGCGCGTACCCGCGGCCCCGAGGGCGGGATACCTCCCCCGGGCCGCGGTAATGAGTTACGTTCTGGCCCGTGATCGTCGTCGCCGGTGAATCCCTGATCGACCTGGTCCCGCACGGGGACGGCGAGCCCCTGCCGACGCTGCTGCCGCGCCTCGGCGGCGGACCGTACAACACCGCCGTGGCGCTGGGGCGGCTCGGCGCGCGCGCCGCCTTCTGCTCCCGGATGTCCACGGACGGCTTCGGGGAGGCGCTGCTGGCCGGCCTGCGGGACGCGGGCGTCGACACCGGACTGGTGGCGCGCGGCCCGGAGCCGACAACGCTGGCGGTCGCGTCCCTCGGCGCGGACGGCTCCGCCGGCTACGGCTTCTACGCCGAGGGCAGCGCAGACCGGCTGTTCGAGCTGCCGCCCCGACTGCCGGACGCGGCACGGGCGGTGGCCTTCGGCACGTGCTCGCTGGTGCTGGAGCCGGGCGCGAGCGCGTACGAGGCGCTGTTGCGGCGGGAGGCGGAGCGCGGGCTGTTCACGCTGCTCGACCCGAACATCAGACCGGGGCTGATCCCGGACGCGGACGCCTACCGAGCACGGTTCGCGGGCTGGCTGCCGTCCGTGTCCCTGCTGAAGCTCTCGGAGGACGACGCCCGCTGGCTGGGCGGTGTGCCCGAGGGCCCGGCGGCGGTGGTCCTGACGCGGGGCGACGAGGGCATGCGCGTGCGGACGCGGACCGGGACGGAGGTCTCCGTGCCCGCGACACAGGTGCGCGTCGCCGACACCATCGGCGCGGGCGACACGGTGAACGCGGCCCTGTTGCACGGTCTCGCGGCCCGGGACGCCCTGTCGGCGGACGGCATGGCCCGGCTGGACGCGGAGGGCTGGCGTGAGGTGCTGGTCTTCGCGGCACGAGCGGCGGCGGTGACCTGCTCCCGTACCGGGGCGGAACCGCCCTACGCCTGGGAACTGCGCCAGGACTGACGAGCCGTCCGGCGGGCTGTCGGTCGAGCCGTCCGGGTTCGAAAACCGGCCGAACGACATCGGTCTCCCCCCGATGAGCTCGGGGAGAGACCGATGACGCTGCCGACTACGGTGATCAGGCCCTGCGGGCTACGGTGCTCATGCCTTGCGGGCGCGAGCCGCCGTCTTCTTCGCCGCCGTCTTCTTGGCCACCGTCTTCTTGGCCACCGCCTTCTTCGCGGTGTTCTTGGTGACGGGTGCCTTCACGGTGGGGACCGAGTTCGCGGCGGCCGTGGTCGCGGGCTTCTTCGCCGCGGCCTTCCTGGTGCCCGAGCGCGCCTGCGGCACCACCGCGTCGCTGATCCGCTCCGTGTCCAGGATGTCCCGCAGGAACTTGCCGGTGTGGCTGGTCGGGACTCCGGCGATCTGCTCCGGAGTGCCTTCCGCGATGACGAGTCCGCCGCCGCTGCCGCCCTCCGGTCCCATGTCGACGACCCAGTCCGCGGTCTTGATCACATCGAGGTTGTGCTCGATGACGATGACCGTGTTCCCCTTGTCGACCAGCCCGGACAGCACGTTGATCAGCTTGCTGATGTCCTCGAAGTGCAGACCGGTCGTCGGCTCGTCGAGCACGTACACCGTGCTGCCGGTCGAGCGCTTCTGGAGCTCGGACGCCAGCTTCACCCGCTGGGCCTCACCTCCGGAGAGGGTCGGCGCGGACTGGCCGAGGCGGACGTAACCGAGACCGACCTCGTTGAGCGTGCGCAGATGACGGGAGATCGTCGGGACGGCCTCGAAGAAGTCCAGGGCCTCCTCGATCGGCATGTCCAGCACCTCGGCGATGGACTTGCCCTTGTAGTGGACCTCCAGGGTCTCCCGGTTGTAGCGCGCACCGTGGCAGACCTCGCACGGGACGTACACGTCCGGAAGGAAGTTCATCTCGATCTTGATGGTGCCGTCGCCCGAGCAGTTCTCGCAGCGGCCGCCCTTGACGTTGAAGGAGAACCGGCCGGGGAGATAGCCCCGGACCTTGGCCTCCATCGTCTCGGCGAAGAGCCTGCGGACATGGTCGAAGACACCGGTGTACGTCGCAGGGTTGGACCGCGGCGTGCGGCCGATCGGCGACTGGTCGACATGCACGACCTTGTCGACGAGGTCGTCGCCGTCGACGCGGGTGTGCCGTCCGGGCACCGACTTGGCGCCGTTCAGCTCACGCGCCAGGTGCGTGTAGAGGATGTCGTTGACCAGGGTCGACTTGCCGGAGCCGGAGACACCGGTGACGGCGGTGAGGACACCGAGCGGGAAGGAGACGTCGATGTCCCGCAGGTTGTTCTCACGGGCGCCGTGGACGGTGAGCTGCCGTCCCGGGTCCATGGGCCGGCGGATGTCGGGGGTCGGGATGGACCGCTTCCCGGCGAGGTACTGACCGGTGATCGACGCCTTGTTGGCGAGCAGATCCTTGAGCGAGCCCGAGTGCACGACCTTGCCGCCGTGCTCGCCGGCGCCCGGACCGATGTCGACGACCCAGTCGGCCACCTTGATGGTGTCCTCGTCGTGCTCGACGACGATGAGGGTGTTGCCCATGTCACGGAGCCGGACGAGGGTCTCGATGAGCCGGTGGTTGTCGCGCTGGTGCAGACCGATGGACGGCTCGTCCAGGACGTACAGCACGCCGACGAGTCCGGAGCCGATCTGGGTGGCGAGCCGGATGCGCTGGGCCTCGCCGCCGGAGAGGGTGCCGGCCGCGCGGTTCAGCGAGAGGTAGTCCAGGCCGACGTCGACCAGGAACCGCAGCCGCTCGTTGACCTCCTTGAGCACCCGCTCGGCGATCTTCTTGTCCCGGGCGTTCAGCGTCAGACGGCCGAGGAACTCGGCGCACTCGCTGATCGACATCGCGGAGACGTCGGCGATGGACTTCTCCATCACCGTCACCGCGAGGACGATCGGCTTCAGCCGGGTGCCCTGGCAGGTGGGACAGGGGACTTCGCGCATGTAGCCCTCGAAGCGCTCCCTGCTGGAGTCGCTCTCGGCCTCCTGATGCCGCCGCTTGACGAACTGCACCGCGCCTTCGAAGGCGGGCGTGGTGTACGCGCGCTCCCTGCCGTACCTATTGCGGTAGCGGACCTCGACCTGGGTCTTGTGGCCGTACAGCAGGGCCTTCTTGGCACGCTGCGGCAGTCCGCCCCAGGGCATGTCGGTGGAGAACCCGAGCGCCTGGGCGAGCCCGCCGATCAGCCGGCCGAAGTACTCCTTGGTGTGGCCGTGCGACCAGGGGTGGATCGCACCCTCGTCGAGGGACTTCTCCTCGTCCGGGACGATCAGCTCGGGATCGACCTCCATGCGCGTGCCGATGCCGGTGCAGTCGGGGCAGGCGCCGAAGGGGGAGTTGAAGGAGAACGAGCGCGGCTCGAGCTCCTCGAAGGACAGGTCGTCGTACGGGCAGTACAGATGCTCCGAGTACATCCGCTCGCGCTCGGGGTCGTCCTCCGGGAGATCGACGAAGTCGAGCACGACCATGCCGCCGGAGAGGCCGAGCGCGGTCTCCACGGAGTCGGTCAGCCGGCGCTTGGCGCTGTCCTTGACCGTGAGGCGGTCGATGACCACCTCGATGGTGTGCTTCTCCTGCTTCTTCAGCGTCGGCGGCTCGGCGAGCTGGATCGTCTGCCCGTCGACCCGGGCCCGGCTGTATCCCTTGGTCTGGAGATCGGAGAAGAGGTCGACGAACTCGCCCTTGCGCTCGCGCACCAGCGGCGAGAGCACCTGGAAGCGGCTGCCCTCGGGAAGCTCGAGCACCCTGTCGACGATGGCCTGCGGCGACTGGCGCGTGATGGGCCGGCCGCACTCGGGACAGTGCGGCTTGCCGATCCGCGCGAACAGCAGACGGAGGTAGTCGTAGACCTCGGTGATGGTGCCGACCGTCGAGCGCGGGTTGCGCGAGGTCGACTTCTGGTCGATGGAGACGGCCGGGGAGAGACCCTCGATGAAGTCGACGTCCGGCTTGTCCATCTGCCCGAGGAACTGGCGGGCGTACGACGACAGGGATTCCACGTACCGGCGCTGGCCCTCGGCGAAGATCGTGTCGAAGGCGAGCGAGGACTTGCCCGACCCGGAGAGCCCCGTGAAGACGATGAGGGAGTCACGGGGGAGGTCGAGCGAAACGTTCTTGAGATTGTGCTCGCGAGCGCCACGAACGATGAGACGGTCGGCCACGCCGGGTCCGCACCTTTCTTCAGAGAAGCGGGGGCACCGGCCCCCGTCCCAGACTGTTCCAGCCTACGGAGGGCGCCAGATCGATGAATGCCAGACAAGCAAGGATGCCTCGGACCAGGCTATAGCACGTGCATTCGATTACAGACCGCGCTCTGCCACCTTCACCCGAACGTGTGGCGCGGCTATCGTCGGCCTCATGATCGATCCCATGCGCGACCTGGCATCTGTACGTGAAGCGACGGAGCGGCTGCTCAGCGCAGTCGACTCCATGGACAACGCCGTCCTCGCCGGTCCGTCACGGCTACCGGGCTGGAGCCGCGGACATGTCCTTGCTCATGTATCCCGTAACGCCGACGCGATCGTAAATATTCTCGAGGGCCGGCCGATGTACGCGAGCGCCGAGGCGCGCGAGGCCGACATCGAGCGTGACGCGCCGCGTCCGCTGGACGTACAGCTCGCCGACCTGCGCGACAGCGCGGCCCGCCTGGAGGCCGTGGGCGCGCTCCCCGCCGACTGGCGGCGCACGGTCCAGCTGCGCAACGGCGTCACCGATGCCGCCGCCCGGGTCCCCTTCCGCCGGCTCGTCGAGGTCGAGCTGCACCATGTGGATCTCGACGTGGGCTACGAGCTGGAGGATCTGCCGCAGGAGTTCACCGCCCGGGAGATCGACTTCCTCGCGCAGCGCTTCTCCGGCCGGCCGGACGTGCCCCCGACCCGGATCGCCGCGACGGACGGCTCCGGCGGCGAGTGGCACACCGGCGGCACCGACGGCGCCCCTGTCACCGTCTCCGGCCCTTCGGCCGCGCTCGTGGGCTGGCTCGCCGGCCGCCGGGACGGGGCCTCCCTGGACACCGCGGGAGCCCTGCTGCCCGCGCTGCCCCCGCTATAGGCTGATCTCCATGACGTACAGCGGAGTGGTGAAGGTCGGCGGCGCTGCGGACGTTCACGAACTGACGGACCTGATGATCTCCAAGGTCGCCGTCGGTCCGATGGACAACAACGCATTTCTGCTGCGCTGCCGCGCCACGGACGAGCAGTTGCTGATCGACGCGGCGAACGAGCCGGAGACGCTGCTCCGGCTGATCGGCGACGACTCCATCGCCTCGGTGGTCACCACACACCGCCACGGCGACCACTGGCAGGCACTCGCCGATGTGGTCGGGGCGACGGGCGCGCGCACGTACGCGGGGCGCTTCGACGCCGAGGGCATTCCCGTCGCCACGGACGTGCAGGTCGAGGACGGCGACGTCATCCGCGTCGGCCGGGTCGAGCTGACCGCCCGGCATCTGGTGGGCCACACCCCGGGGTCGATCGTCCTGGTCTACGACGACCCGCACGGCCACCCGCACATCTTCACCGGCGACTGCCTCTTCCCCGGCGGGGTGGGCAACACCCGCAAGGACCCGGTGGCGTTCCAGAGCCTGATCGACGGTGTCGAGGAGAAGCTCTTCGGGCCGTTGCCGGACGAGACGTGGGTGTACCCGGGCCACGGCAAGGACACGACGCTCGGCGACGAGCGGCCGCACCTGGCGGAGTGGCGCCGGCGCGGCTGGTGACCGCGCGGCCGTACGGGGTTCCGGCACCCGGGCGGCGTGGGAGACGGGTCCGCGTCCGAGCGGCTGTGCGCGTGGGTGCGCGTCCTGACGGCTGTGCGGGTCGGTCCGCGTCCTGGCGGCTGTGCACGTGGGTCCGCGTTCCGGGCGACTGTCCGCGTGGGCCCGCGTCCGGTCTGTGGGTCCGCGGCCGGAGAGAAACCGTTGTCGTCCGGCGCCTGCGCACGGTTAGCCTCCGGGCATGACGCAGCCCGTCCACCCTCCCAAGCCCCGTCCCGGCGACCGGATCGCGGTCCTCTCGCCCTCCAGCGCACTTCCGGGACTGCTGCCGCTGCCGTTCGAGCTCGGTCTCGCCCGGCTCCGTGACGACTTCGGGCTCGTCCCGGTCGAGTACCCGACGACCCGCCGGATGGGCTCGTCGCCACGGGAGCGGGCCCACGACATCCACGCGGCCTTCGCGGATCCCGGCATCACGGCCGTCGTCGCAAGCATCGGCGGGGACGACCAGATCACCGTGCTGCCGCATCTGGACCGGGAGTTGATCCGGGCCAACCCGAAGCCCTTCTTCGGATACAGCGACAACACGGCCCTGCACTGCTACCTCTGGAACACCGGCATCGTCAGCTACCACGGCGGCAGCGTGATGGTCGAGCTCGGCCGCCCGGGGGCCATGGCCCCGCTGACCGCCGACTCGATGCGGGCCGCCCTGTTCACCTCGGGTCCGTACGAACTGCGCGCAGCCGACCGGTTCCGGGTCGTCGACCGGGACTGGGCGGACCCGGCGACGTTCGAGGCCGAGCCGGAGACGGATCCGGGCGGCGGCTGGCTGTGGCACGGGCCCGAGCGCGTCGTCGAGGGGCGTTCGTGGGGCGGAAGTCTCGAAGTGCTGGCCGGGCTGCTGATGGCGGACCGCGAGATCAGCTCCGACCTCTCGGCGTACGACGGCGGAGTGCTGCTGCTGGAGACCTCAGAGGAACTGCCGTCGGCCGAGGAGGTGTTCCGCATCCTGCGCGCCATGGGCGAGCGGGGGCTGCTGGAGCGGTTCGACGCGCTGCTGATGGGCCGGGCCAAGACCTGGTCCTTCGAGCGGCCCGGCGACCACGAGGAACGGGCCCGGTACGCGCGCGACCAGCGCGAGGCGGTGCTGCGAGCCCTGGCGGCGTACGCGCCGGACCTGATGGCCGTCTTCGACGTCGACCTCGGGCACACCGATCCGCAGCTGATCGTTCCCTACGGCGGGCTTGTGCGGGTGGACGGGCCGGCCGGGCGCATCACGGTGACGTACTGACTGGCCGAAGGCCGGGGGCAGCTGGCGGGGACGCGGGAACGCCGGTGGGCGGGGACAGCAGCCGCTGTCCCCGCCCACCGCTCATGAGGTCCGTCAGGCCTCGATGCTGTCCTTCTCCGGCGACTCCGGCGTCTGGGCCGCCTCGCGCTCGGACTGCCTCTTGGAGGCGATCAGGCTGGTGATCGTGGTGATGATCAGCACGCCGCAGATGACCGCCAGCGAGACCGGGATCGAGATCTCGGGGACATGCACCCCGCTCTCGTGCAGTGCGTGCAACACCAGTTTCACGCCGATGAAGCCGAGGATCACCGACAGGCCGTAGCTGAGGTGGACCAGCTTCCTCAGCAGTCCGCCGATCAGGAAGTACAGCTGCCGCAGACCCATCAGGGCGAAGGCGTTGGCGGCGAAGACGATGTACGGGTCCTGGGTGAGGCCGAAGATCGCCGGGATCGAGTCCAGCGCGAACAGCACGTCCGTGGTGCCGATGGCCAGCATGACCACCATCAGCGGGGTCAGGACGCGCTTGCCGTTGTTGCGGATGAAGAGCTTCGTGCCGTGGTACTTGTCGGCGACGCCGAACTTCTTCTCGATGGACTTCAGGAGACGGTTCTCCTCGAACTCCTCGTCCTCGTCGTCGGCCCGCGCCTCCTGGATGAGCTTCCAGGCGGTGTAGATCAAGAACGCACCGAAGATGTAGAAGACCCAGGAGAAGCTGGCGATGATCGCGGCACCGGCGGCGATGAAGATCGCTCGCAGGACCAGGGCGATCAGCACACCGATGAGCAGCACCCGCTGCTGGAGGTGTGAGGGCACCGAGAACTTCGCCATGATCAGGACGAAGACGAAGAGGTTGTCGACGCTGAGCGATTTCTCGGTGATGAAGCCCGCGAAGAACTCGCCGGACGCCTGGCTCTCGCCCGCCATCAACAGGCCCAGGCCGAACAGCGCGGCGAGGACGATCCAGACGATCGTCCAGATTCCGGCTTCCTTGATGGACACGTCATGGGGCTTGCGCCCGATGAAGAAGTCCACGGCGATGAGGGCTGACAGACCAAGAATGGTCAGCAACCAGATGTTCAATGAAACGTCCACTGCGCCTCCGGCTTCGTACGGCTACTGATCAGCGTCGTCGCTGCCGGAGGTCTCCTCCACCCGAGCGGTCCTTGCCGCTCCGGCCGGCGCCCCGGGACCTGTGAATCGGTCCGTATTGACGGGCACGCCGCAGTCGGGAGTACTCCCCTCCGTTCAAAAGGAGAGTACAGGTATCCCCAAGGAAAGGTAAAGCGAGGGGTAAAGGACGGTTCAAATCCGCAGGTCAGCGGCCCCAGTTACGGCGGGCGGCGGTCACCGCGTCCAGCACCTGACGCAGCACCGCGCTGCCCGGCGGCACCGTCAGCGGCTGGTACGTCCAGGCGTGCCGGACCCAGGGGTCGGCGAGATGGTCGTCCGGCACGGGCGTGATCCGCAGGAGGGACCGCCACAGCGGGTCCAGCACCGGTCCGTAGGCGCTCGCGTCCTCGCGGTCCGCGACCATCATCAGGTGCACACCGACCGCCGGACCCTCGTCGGCGAGGTAGCGCAACTGGGTGACGGCCCGGTCGTCGAAGCCGTGCGGGAAGTCGTTGACGATCAGCAGCTGCTCGCCGGTGTCCAGGTCGGGCGGAAGGGCGTCGGCCGCGCCTCCGCGCACCGCCATCGTCACCAGGTCCACCCGCTGGGTGAGCTTGGCGAGCGTGTCGCTCACACCCTGCGCGCCGGTCGCGGGCGGGCCCGCGAGAGCGCCCGACTCGACCAGCGGGGCGAGCGATGCCGCTGCGGTACGGGCGGGGTCGATGACATGGACGGTGAACTCGCCGGGCGGGTAGACACCGAGCAGCCGGGCCGCGTGCGAGACCGCGCAGTCCACGGCGAGCTTTCGCAACTGGCCCTCGTCCAGCATCATCGCGGCCTCGGAGCCGGTGCGTCCGCTGTCCACCCACAGACCGCGCTCCAGCGGCAGCCTGATCAGGAACGGGATGCGCAGCTCCGGCGTCTCGGGCAGCTGGAGATCACCGAGGCGCAGGGCCATCGGGATCTCCATGGGCACGCGGTAGGCGTGCCAGACCGGGTTGTCCCAGCGCGCGAAGGCCGGCGGCAGGGCCGGCTCGACGACGTCGGACTCGGCCGACAGCTGGGCCAGGTCCCGGTCGAGCGCCTGGCGCGCCTGGGTGGTCAGCTCCTCGCACTTGGCACGGGCCGCCGCACGGGCGGTGTCCCCGGCGCCGCCGATACGGCTGCGCGGGTCGGACAGGGCCCGGTCCAGTTCCTGGTCGAGGCGGTTCTCGGCGAACTCGACCGCGCTGCGGTAGGCGGCTACCGCACGGGCCAGGTCCTCGAACATCCCCCAGATCTGGTTGTAGAGCCGCTCCTCCATGGACCAGCCGGTGGCGTCGCCGGCGACGGGCCGGGCGGGCTGTCCGGGCTCGGCGGCCGGCGCGGCGGGAGGCGGCGGGGGTGGGGCCGAGCGGCGGCGCGGGTGCGCGTAGTCGATGGGGCCGCCGGATCCCGGCGGGGCGTCGGGTGTGGTGGCCTGCTGGGGTTCGGCAGGTGCCGGGGCCTGACCGCCGCCGGCCCCGAGGCCGTCCGCGACCGTCGGGTCCACCGCGGAGGTCTGGCCGGAGGCCGGGCGGGTGTAGGCGCCGTCGGCGCCGCGGGTGTTCAGCGGCGCGGGCGCGGTCCGCGGACTGCGCGGGGCGGCGACGGCCTGGATCTCGGCGGCCTTCTCACGGGCGGTGGCCAGTCCCTGGTCGCCGAGGAGCTGGGCGAGCCCGCCCGCGTACCCCTGGCCCATGGCGCGCACCTTCCAGGCGCCCTGGCGGCGGTAGACCTCGACGGCGACGAGCGCCGTCTCGGTGTCCAGACCGGTGATGGTGAAGCTGGCCACCTCGCTGCCGTCCTCGGCGACGACGGCGAGGAACGGGGCGGCCGTGGCGCCGAACTGGGACGGGCCGCCGGTGCCTTCGGGGAGCGCGAGCAGGATGTTGAGCCGGTGAACGGCCGCGGGTACCGCCGGCAGGTCGACGGCGAAGCGGGGCGCCTCGGTGGCCTGGCGGGGTACCTCGACGCCGTGGACGGTGGGCGATCCGGGGTGGGCGATCCAGTCGTCCCGGACGGCGCCCCGCTCGTCGGCGCAGGTCGCGCAGGCCACGACAGGGTGTCCGGCCGACACCCGTATCTCCAGGCGGGCGTCGGGCAGTGGATGGTTCTGCCCCCGGACCAGCTCGGCCGTCATCGCCTTGTCCCCTCGTGCTGTGGTCGGTGCTGCGCGGTGGTGCCAATCGGTGCAGCTCCCGGCGGCCTCATGCCTCCGGGAGCTGCGTCGTCCGTGCGAGCCGTGCTTACAGGTGCGGCAGGATCGACGGCATCAGGTCCTGGAAGGTGCGGCCGTTGGCGGGGTTGCCGAGGGCCGTCATCTGCCAGCCCGAGCCCGCGCGGTGCACCTTCGCCATGATCTGGGCGGTGTACTGGCCACCGCCGTCGAGCGTGTAGCGGGCGAGCTCCTGGCCGTTCGTCTCGTCGACGATGCGGCAGAAGGCGTTCTGCACCTCCTGGAACGTCTGGCCGGTGAAGGAGTTCACCGTGAAGACGATCTGGTCGATGTGGACCGGCACTCGCTGAAGATCGACGAGGATCGCCTCGTCGTCGCCGCCCGAACCCGCCCCGCCGACCAGGTTGTCACCGGTGTGCTTCACCGAACCGTCGTCGCTGACCAGGTGACGGAAGAAGACCACGTCCACCGGCTGCTTGTCGGCGAACAGCACCGCCGAGGCATCCAGATCGATCTCCCTGGTGCGCGAGCCGAACAGACCGCGCCGGGGCGCCGCCTGCCAGCCGAGCCCCATCCGTACAGCCGTGAGGGTGCCCCCGTCGCTCTTCTGCAGGCTGATGGCCTGACCCTTGGTCATGTTGACCGTCACGCGCTGTCCCCTTCTCCCTGAATTCCGCCGCCCAACGCGCGGCTTCCCAGCACCCTACGCAGTTGCGTCAACGGTGCAGCACAAATGGCTCGATTTTGTGTCGGTCTTGCAACACACCAGGTGTGCGGGGGCTGCCGCACACCTGGTGAGCGGGGTGGTGGCCCCGCCCGTGGGACGGGCTCAGGCCACACCCGCCTCCTTCATCTGACGGAGCTCCTTCTTCAACTCGCCGACCTCGTCGCGCAGCCGGGCCGCCACCTCGAACTGCAGATCCGCGGCGGCCGCTCGCATCCGGTCGGTCATCTCCTCGATGATTCCGGCCAGTTCGGCGGCGGGCCGGTCGCTCAGCACCTCGCCCTTCCTGCCCGCCTTGCCGCCGAGCGCGGGGACGGGGGCCTTGGCTCCCTTGCCCGGCTTCTCCGCCTTCGCCTGCCGGTAGCCGGTGCCGAGCAGCTGCTCGGTGTCGACCTCCTCGCGCGCGATGGTGGCGACGATGTCGTTGATCTTCTTGCGCAGCGGCTGGGGGTCGATGCCCCGCTCGGTGTTGTAGGCGATCTGCTTCTCCCGGCGGCGGTTGGTCTCCTCGATGGCCTTCTCCATCGCCGGGGTGACCTTGTCCGCGTACATATGGACCTGGCCGGAGACGTTGCGCGCCGCGCGGCCGATGGTCTGGATCAGCGAGGTGCCGGAGCGCAGGAAGCCCTCCTTGTCGGCGTCGAGGATCGCCACCAGGGACACCTCGGGGAGGTCGAGGCCCTCCCGCAGGAGATTGATGCCGACCAGCACGTCGTACTCGCCGGCGCGCAGCTCGCGCAGCAGCTCGACGCGGCGCAGGGTGTCGACGTCGCTGTGCAGATAGCGGACCTGGATGCCCAGTTCGAGGAAGTAGTCGGTGAGGTCTTCTGCCATCTTCTTGGTGAGGGTGGTGACGAGGACCCGTTCGTTCTTCTCCGTGCGCAGCCGGATCTCGTGCACCAGGTCGTCGATCTGACCCTCGGTCGGCTTGACGACGACCTCCGGGTCGACGAGTCCGGTGGGGCGGATGATCTGCTCCACGAATCCGTCGCCGCGGGAGAGTTCGTACGCACCGGGGGTGGCCGACAGATACACGGTCTGGCCGGTCCGCTCCTTGAACTCCTCCCACTTCAGCGGGCGGTTGTCGAGCGCGGAGGGCAGCCGGAAGCCGTGGTCGACCAGGGTCCGCTTACGGGACGCGTCGCCCTCGTACATCGCGCCGATCTGCGGAACGGTGACGTGCGACTCGTCGATCACGAGGAGGAAGTCCTCGGGGAAGTAGTCGAGAAGGGTGTTGGGCGGCGAGCCGGGTCCGCGGTCGTCGAAGTGCATCGAGTAGTTCTCGATGCCCGAGCAGGAGCCGATCTGGCGCATCATCTCGAGGTCGTAGGTGGTGCGCATCCGCAGCCGCTGCGACTCCAGGAGCTTGCCCTGCTTGTCCAGCTCGGCCAGCCGCTGCTCCAGCTCCGCCTCGATGCCGTTGACCGCCTTCTCCATGCGCTCGGGGCCCGCGACGTAGTGGGTCGCCGGGAACACGTAGAGCGACTGGTCCTCGCTGATGATCTCGCCGGTGAGCGGGTGGAGGGTGGAGAGCGCCTCGATCTCGTCGCCGAACATCTCGATGCGGACCGCGAGCTCCTCGTAGACCGGGAAGATCTCGATGGTGTCGCCGCGGACCCGGAAGGTGCCGCGCTGGAACGCCGCGTCGTTGCGCGTGTACTGGATGTCGACGAAACGGCGCAGCAGCTGGTCGCGGTCGATCTCCTCGCCGACCTTGAGCTGCACCATGCGGTCGACGTACTCCTGCGGGGTGCCGAGGCCGTAGATGCACGAGACGGAGGCGACGACGATCACGTCACGCCGGGTGAGCAGCGAATTGGTCGCGGAGTGGCGCAGCCGCTCGACCTCTTCGTTGATCGAGGAGTCCTTCTCGATGTAGGTGTCCGACTGCGGGACGTAGGCCTCGGGCTGGTAGTAGTCGTAGTACGAGACGAAGTACTCGACGGCGTTGTTCGGCAGGAGCTCGCGGAACTCGTTCGCCAGCTGGGCGGCCAGCGTCTTGTTCGGCGCCATTACCAGGGTGGGGCGCTGGAGCTTCTCGATCATCCAGGCGGTCGTCGCCGACTTGCCGGTGCCGGTCGCGCCGAGCAGCACGACATCGTCCTCACCCGCGCGGATACGGCGCTCCAGGTCGGCGATGGCCGCGGGCTGGTCGCCACTGGGCTGAAAGGGACTGACGACCTCGAAGGGCGCCACCGTACGTTCGATCTTGGAAACGGGCCGCATGGATCCAACGGTACGACCCCCCACTGACAACCGGGCTCGAGTCCGTCCTGTGGATCAGGCCGGATCGGGCCGGATCGGGCCGGCGCCCCCGGGAATCGCCCCCTCCGGGGCGGCCGCCGTGGTCACCAGCTGTCGGACCGGTGCCGCTCGCCCCTCTCGACCGCCCAGCCGGGCGCCCGGTACCCGGACGGGCTCCCCGTGCGCTGGGCCGGCACCCCGGGGCGCAGGTCCGTGCTCCCGGGCGCCCGCCGGTCCGGCTCTCCCAGCATCAGGAGCGGGTCGAACATCACCACCACCCCCGCCAGCACGAGGAAGATCACGGGGCCGATCAGCATGGGGAGGAGCAGTGCGGCGGGGTCGTCGCCCGTGCCCGCGGCGCCCGCGGCTCCGTGCAGATGGACGCTGACGGCCGCCATGCCGGTGTAGTGCATGCCGCTCACGGCCACGCCCATGACCAGGCCGGCGCCGAGGCCGGCCAGGAGGCCGTGGACGGAGACCGCCGCCCACAGGGCGATCGTGGCCGCGGCGACGGCGATCACCACGGACGCGGCGACGGTCACGGTGTCGTACGCCAGAGCCCCCTGGAGCCGCATCCCCGCCATGCCGAGGTAGTGCATGGAGGCGATGCCGAGGCCGGTGATCGTGCCGCCGGTGACCAGGGCCATCGGCGTGGCCCCGCGGTAGCCGACGAGGAAGATCCCGATGCCGGTCATGAGGACGGCGACGCCGAGCCCGGCGAAGACGACCGGCCGGTCGTAGGCGATCGGCGCCTCGTCCACGCTGAAGCCCAGCATCGCGATGAAGTGCATGCTCCAGATGCCGGAGCCGATCGCGGTCGCGCCGAGCGCCAGCCAGCCGGCCTTGAACGACCCCCTGTTGCGGACGGACCGTGCCGTGCAGCGGAGCCCGAGGGCACCGCCCAGCCACGCCATCACAAACGCGGCCACGGGCGTGACGAGTCCGTAGCTGAAGCCGTCGACTGTTCCCTGCATACCTCTGACGCCCTTCGCTCCCGGCGCGATTCCGCGGTTCTGCGGTTCTGCGGTTCTGCGGTTCTGCGGTTCTGCGATTCCCGCAATCCTGGATCCCCCACGATCCTGAGGGAACGTCCGGTCAGGGGCCGAGGGTATGACTCCGGCCACGGTTGGCAAACAGGTGTGCGGAGATTTGTCGACACGAGAGCGGACACGCGATGTGTTCTGGGTGGATCCGTTCACGTTCTGGCCATACTTCGCCTGTTCCGCGTTGACCGGCGGGTGTCACTCTCGGCCCGTCCGTGACCGACACCGTGAGGAGTCAAGGTGTACGCACGTCCCGTCGCCGCAACTGCCGCCGCCGTCCTGGGAGTCGGAGCGGCCCTGCTGTCCCCTCCGGCGGCCGCCGCCGGCCCGAGCCCCGCCGAGACCGCGGGCCGGCACGGCGAACCGATCGTCTTCGCCCACCGAGGTGCTTCCGCGTACGCCCCGGAGAACACCCTCGCGGCCGTGGACCTCGCCGCCGACATGGGCTTCGCCTGGGTCGAGAACGACGTCCAGCGCACCAAGGACGGTGAACTCGTCGTCGTCCACGACGACTCACTGGCCCGCACCACGGACGTCGAGCAGCGGTTCCCCGCACGGTCGCCCTGGAAGGTCAAGGACTTCACGGCCGCCGAGATCGCGACGCTGGACGCGGGCAGCTGGTTCGGCCCCAAGTGGTCGGGCGCCCGGGTGCCGACCCTGAAGCAGTACCTGAACCGCGTCGAGCACAACGGCCAGAAGCTGCTGCTCGAGATCAAGAAGCCCGAGCTCTACCCCGGCATCGAGAAGGACACCCTGCGCGTGCTGCGCCAGGAGGGTTGGCTCGACCGCGGGCACGTCCGCTGCCGCCTCGTGATCCAGAGCTTCGGGGCGGCCAGTGTGCGGGAGGTGCACCGTCAGCGCCCCGACGTCACCACCGGATTCCTGGGCACGCCCGCGGTGGCCGATCTGCCGTCGTACGCGGCGTACACCGACCAGATCAACCCGACGTACAGCACCCTCACCGCCGACTACGTGACCGCCGTCCACCGGCTCAAGGGGGCGCACGGCAAGCGGCTCCAGGTGAACACCTGGACCGTGGACGACGCGGCGAACGCCGAACGGGTCGCCGGGTACGGCGTCGACGGCATCATCACCAACAAGCCCGACGTGGTGGCGGACGCGGTGGGCTGAGGCGCTCCGAGCCGCAGCCCGAAGGCACTGTCAGTGCCCGGTCGTACGGTGGTCCGCATGAAGAGCTTCGAGTGGACCGTCGTGAGCACGGACATCGGGCCCCTGCTGGTCGCCGCGACCGAGCAGGGCCTGGTGAGCGTCGTCTTCCACGCGGACGCGGGCATACGCGACCGGGCGCTCGGGCAGCTGGCCGGGCGCCTGGGCGCCGAGCCGGTCGAGGACGCGACCGGCAGGCTGAAGGAGCCGGTGCGCCAGCTGACGGAGTACTTCGCGGGCGGCCTGCGGGAGTTCACGCTGCCGCTCGACTGGTCGCTGTCGGGCGGCTTCAACCGTGAGGTGCTGCGCGAGCTCGCCGCCGGCGTCCCCTTCGGCACGGTCGTCGGCTACGGCGACCTGGCGTCCCGGGTGGGCCAGCCGGGTGCCGCCCAGGCCGTGGGGGCGGCCATGGGGTCCAATCCGCTGCCGGTGGTGGTGCCCTGCCACCGCGTGGTGGAGACCGACGGCAAGCTGGGGGGCTTCGGCGGCGGTCTGGAGACGAAGCGGAAGCTGCTGGCCCTGGAGGGGGTTCTGCCGGAGCCGCTGTTCTGAGGCGGGCGGATCCGGCCGTGCGCCCCGGGGCTCGTGGTTTCGCACGGCCGTGCGAGCTGCCAGACTGCGTCAGTGACTCTCCGCGCTGACGCACCCTCCCTCTGTCCCGGCGGTGGAACGGCGCCCGCGTCGTGACCTCGCTCGACAAGGCTCCGGCCGTCGCCCCGATGCCCGAGACCGAGCTGGCGGCCGTGCGGCGGCGCATCACCGCCGTGCTCGTCGCCAGTCAGATCCTCGGCGGGCTCGGAGTCGCCACCGGCATCGCGCTCGCCGTCGTGCTGGCGCAGCAGGTGAGCGGCACCGAGGCGCTGGCCGGCCTCGCGCCGACCGCAACCGTCGCGGGGACGGCGCTGATGTCCGTGCCGCTGGCCGCACTGATGACGGCCAGGGGACGGCGGCCGGGGCTGGTCCTCGCGTATCTGATCGGCGCTCTCGGTGCGGGCGTCGTCGTGCTCGGCGCCGTCATGGACAACTTCGTGGTGCTGCTGGTGGGCATGGCCGCGTTCGGCGCCTCCTCGTCGGCCAATCTCCAGGCGAGGTTCGCCGCCGCGGATCTGGCCGTGCCCGAGCGGCGTGGCCGTGCCATCTCGAACGTGGTGTGGGCGACCACGATCGGTGCGGTCCTCGGCCCCAACATCGCGGCGCCCGCGGGCCGTAGCGTCGCCGGTGCCGGCATACCGGCCACAGCCGGTCCGTTCGTCTGGGCCGCCGGAGTGTTCCTCATCGCGGCGGTCATGGTCCTGGTGCTGCTGCGGCCCGACCCGCTGCTGACCGCCCGTGCGCTGTCGCCCGCCGACCGGTCCCCAGAGGGCCGATCTCTGCGGGCCGGGGTGCAGGCCGTGCGCGAGTCCCCCATGGCCCGGCTCGCGCTGGTGACCGTCGCCCTTTCGCACACATCCATGGTGTCGATCATGTCGATGACACCTGTGGCTCTCAGCCACCACGGCGCCGGCATAGAACTGATCGGGCTCGTCATCAGCGGCCATATCGCGGGCATGTACGCGTTCTCGCCGGTGATGGGCTGGCTGGCGGACCGGGTCGGCCGGCTCGCGGTGATCGGACTCGCCGTCGGTCTGCTGTCGGTGGCCGCGCTGCTCGCCGGCACGGCGGGTGCGAGCCACGTCCAGACCGCCGTGGGGCTCTTCCTGCTGGGACTCGGCTGGTCGGCGGGCGTGGTCTCCGGTTCGGCGCTGCTGACCGACTCGGTGCCGCAGCCTGCCCGGGCCGCCGCCCAGGGCCTCTCCGATCTGGCGATGAGCGCCACCGCCGGGCTCGGCGGCGCGGCCGCGGGCCTGATCGTCGCCCAGGCGGGCTACGGCTGGCTGAACCTGGTCGGAGCCTGTCTGCTGCTCCCGATGGCGGCCCTGACGATCCGCAGGTCGATCCGCTGACGCACACGGGCCCGGGACTTCGGGTCGGGTGTCCCGTCAGTGGCTCCAGGTCCGGGACGCGTTCTCCGGGGTTTGGGCGGCCCGCCGCTGTGCCAGGGATGGGACATGCAGCTCACCGAGATGACCGAGGAAGTACGGGAAGCACTCGCCACCCACCGGCCCGTCGTGGCCCTGGAGTCGACGATCATCGCGCACGGGCTGCCGCGTCCGCGCAATCTGGCCGTCGCCGAGGAACTGGAAGGGCTCGTACGGTCCGAGGGGGCCGTCCCCGCCACGATCGCCGTCCTGGACGGACGGGTCCACATCGGCCTGGACAAGCGGCAGTTGGACCGCGTCGCCGGGGACGACGACGTGCGCAAGCTCGGGCACCGGGACCTCGCACCGGCGCTGGCCTCGGGAGCCTCGGGGGCGACGACGGTGTCGGCGACGGCCTTTCTCGCCTCGCGGGCCGGTATCCGGGTCTTCGCGACGGGCGGGCTCGGCGGGGTGCACCGCGAGTGGACGCACTCCCAGGACGAGTCCGCGGATCTTCGGGTGCTGGCCCAGACACCGATCGCGGTGGTGTGCGCGGGGGTGAAGTCGGTGCTGGACGTTCCCGCGACGCTGCAACGGCTGGAGACCCTGGGTGTCGGGATCCTCGGCTACGGGACGGATCGTTTCCCCGGCTTCTATCTCACCTCCTCCGGGGAGCCGGTCGACTGGACGGTCCACTCCCCCGGTGAGGTCGCCGAGGTGATCCGCGCCCGGGAAGCGCTCGGCGGGCCGGAGTCCTCACTGATCGTCGCCAATCCGGTAGCGGAGTCGGACCAGCTGGATCCGGCGCTGCACGACCGCGTGCTCCGCGAGGCGCTGGACGAGTGCACGGAGCGGGGCATCGTGGGTCAGGCGGTGACGCCGTTCCTGCTGGAGTTCCTGATGCAGCGGACCGAGGGCGCGTCGCTGGAGGCCAACATCGCGGCGGTGCGCGGGAATGTGCGGCTGGCGGCGCGGATCGCGGCGGCCCTGTGAGGGCGGAGCTTCCCGCTCCGTTCGAGGGGGGAGCCGTGCCCGCGGGCGCGCTGCTCGTCATCGGGGACGTCGTCACCGACGTCGTCGCACGTCATGCGGCACCGCTCAGCCACGGCACGGACACAGCGGCCGAGATCCTCATCCTGCCGGGCGGCGCGGGTGCCAACGTGGCCTGCTGGGCAGCGCGCCGGGGCTGCGCCGACGTACGTCTCCTCGGCCGGGTCGGCCGCGCGGAGGCCGGCTGGCACGAGGAGCGGCTGCGGTCCGCCGGGGTCCGCCCGCTGCTCGTCCCCGACGACGGGGCGCCGACCGCCACGGTCATCGCGCTGGTCGACGCGAGCGCGGAGCGCACGTTCCTCACCGACAGCGGCGCGGTCCTGCGCATCTCACCCGCCGACTGGTCGCCGTCGCTGCTGGACGGCGTCGGGCATCTGCACATCTCCGGCTATCTGCTCTTCGCCGAGTCCAGCCGAGAGCTCGCGCGTCTCGCCATGGCCTCGGCGCGTGCCCGGGGCGTCCCGGTGAGCCTGGACCCGGCCTCGGCGGGCTTCATCCGCGGTGCCGGCGCACCGGAGGTGCTGGCGGAACTCGACGACGTGGACGTCCTCGTCCCCAACGCGGACGAGGCGTGCCTCCTCACGGGTCTGACCGATCCGGCGGACGCGGCGGCACGGCTCAGCCGCCGGGTTCCGCTGACCGTCGTCACTCTGGGCGCCGGGGGCGCGCTGGTGGCCGAGTCCGGTGAGATCACGGCCCGCGTTCCGGCGCCGCGGGCCAGTGCGGTCGACTCGACGGGCGCGGGCGACGCCTTCACGGGCACGTTCCTGGCGGCGCGGCTCGCCGGGGCGGACCCTGCGAGTGCGGCGGCCGAGGGCTGCCGGGCCGGCGCGGAGGCGGTGACGCTGATCGGCGGCCGGCCGGCTCAGCCCGTCCCGCCCCACGCGGGATGACGCGGGTCGTCGACACGGACCAGCACATCGGCGGCCCCGGCGGGCCCCACCTCGTCCTCGTACCGCTGGAACGCGGGCAGGGTCCACTGTTCGCTCTCCGGTGTCCGCCTCCGCAGCGCACCGGGCGAGAGCTGGAGGTGGACGGTCAGGTCGAACGGGAACCAGTGGCCGAGCAGAAAGGGACCGTGCAGCAACAGCACTCCCCCGGGCGGGAGCCGGACGCGCGGGCTGCGGGTCGCCCGGTCGGTCGCCGGATCCCACAGATCGGGCAGGACGAGCCCGCTGCCCCCGGCCTCCAGCGGCCCGAAGACCTCCCGCCACAGGGCGCCCGTGTCGAACCAGCCGCTGTAGTACGAGTCGGGGTCCTCGCGCCCGTACTCCAGGCGCAGCGACGCGGGTCGCAGGAAGCCTTCGGTCCCGACGACGAGAGCGCTCCGGCCGCGCAGCCGCAGCGCCTCCTCGACGCGCCGGGCGAACTCCCCTCCCGGCGCCCCGCCGGCGCCGTCCACGGCGACGCGCAGCCACGGGCTGCCGTCCTCGGCCTCGACCGCCGTGACCGTGTCCGCCACGGCCTCGGTCAGCCGCTCCCAGGTGATCGCTTCGAGTCGCACGGGTCCCATGATGCGGCGGACGCGGTGGCGATGCCCGAAGGAGGGGGTGGTGGTGCTGCCCGGCCGAGGCCGGTATCGGTGCCCGACGGGAGTGCGGCGGCGGTGCCCGACGAACGCGGGTGGGGCCGAAAAGGAGCGGGCCCGGAGGCGTAGCCGGCCCCCGAGCCCTGTGATGCCGCCCATGTGGCACGCCGGCACACTTGAGGACCCCGGTCAGTCATGATGTCGTCGCGTCCTGCCTTTGGACCACCGCACATCGAGCTGTGCGGGCCGGACTTGAACCGGCATCTCGGCGTACTGGGCCGGGGCCCGGTCGATCCGGCGATCGGCGGCGAATACTGAATCTGGAGCAATAGTCTGAGATTGACGGCGGCTGCCTCTGCCAGGCTTGGGCTACCGCGGCGCGTGACATGCCGCGGGGAGGATTCGAACCTCCACTGGAACCGCCTCGTTCACGACAAGCTTCAGTTTCAGCTTGCGCTCCTCGCGCACCCCGCCCGCACAGCAGCGGACGGGGAGTCTTGAAGGCTACCCGAACAGGTAGCCGAACACCGCGTCACCCACGCGCTCGTCGGTGACCTCCGCGCCGTTGGCCTCCTCGCGCGCGAACTTCACGGCCTGCTGCAACTTCTCCACCCGCTCCAGCAGTTCGTTCACCCGCCGGGCCGGCAGCGCGCCGGAGAACTTCACCGTCGTCCAGTAACCGACCGGGATGTCCTCGTAGTAGACCTCGACCTGGGCCGGGTGCTTCTCGGTCGCCTCGGCCTTCACATGGTTGCGGGGCACCTTCTTGGTCCGCAGCGTGCGGACCGCCTCGGTCTTCCACGCGTCCGTCGACGGGTCCTGCGTCCACGACTCCGACGCGTCCAGCACGGGCAGCTTGCGCACGAAGGTGTTGATGTCCGTCAGCTGCTTCTCCAGGAACAGGAGGTACGCCACCGGTACATCACTCACGAGCACCCGCCCGTCCACCGTCACATCGGCGCGCGCGGTGCAGTTCGCCCAGTCCTTGGTGGCGGTCACGTCGAACAGCCGCGTCAGCGTCTTCGCCGTGTCGCGCAGCACGTCCTCGGCCTTGACCTGGACCCGCGTGGACTCGGGAGGAAGCTGCTCCCCTTCCTCGTCCTTGGGCTGGTACGTACGCGAGATGCCGGCGAGCAACGCGGGCTTCTGGAGCCCGTGGTGAGCGGCCGTCAGGTCCTGGTGCGTCTTGGACTTGACGCCCTTCTCCACTGCGATGATCTGATTGAGTTTCGCCACGTCGATCACGGTACCAAGACCTTCCGACGCTCTCGAACCCTTATTCGGAGCACCGGGACACGGCCGGAACGACCGGTGGCACCGTGCGCAGCAGACTCCGGGCGGCCGGCGCCGGAGCGGCCCGCATCGACGACTGTCGGTTGCGTCCCGGCGCCCATCAGGCGCTGGTCCGCGTCCCGTTGATGCGGGCGACCATCAGGCGTTGGTCCGCGTCCAGTTGACGTGTGACCATCCGCAGGCGCGCCGGCCCTGGCCGCGTCGGCCTGCGCGGTGCCCGACCGCATGCACGGGGCGCCGGACGAGGCCGACCGGGCGGATCGCTCCGAGCAGGCACCTGAAACGCTCTCGGAGTTGCTCGGCGCGCGGCGCCGGGTGTCAGGTGAGCCGGCGGACCGGGCTGCCCGCGAGATACGCCGCGATGTCCTCGACCGCCTGGGTGAAGTAGCCCTCGTAGTTGCGCCGGGTGACATAGCCGAGGTGCGGCAGGCCGAGGAAGTTCGGTGCGTCACGCAGCGGATCGTCGGCCGGCAGCGGCTCGGCCGCGAACACGTCCGATCCCGCTCCGGCGATCCATCCCTCGTGCAGCGCCCGCACCAGCGCGGACTGGTCGACGATCGCCGCGCGTGAGGTGTTGACGAGATAGGCCGTGGACCGCATGCGCCGCAGCTCGTTCTCCCCGATCAGCCCGCGGGTGCGGTCACCGAGCTGGAGATGGACGGAGACGAAGTCGCCTGCTTCGAGGAGTTCGTCGAGCGAGGCCGCGCGGACGACGCCGTGCTCCGCGGCCCGTTCGTCGGTGAGATTCTCGCTCCAGGCCATGACGTCCATACCGAAGGCCTGTCCCACGCGGGCGACCTTGACGCCGATCTTTCCCAGCCCGAGGAGGGCGAGCCGGCGGCCGTACAGGTCGGCGCCGACGGTCGACTGCCAGGGCCCGTTGCCGCGCAAGGCCACGTTCTCCTCGACGACATGGCGGGCGAGACCGAGGATCAGCGCCCAGGTCAGTTCGGCGGGAGGCTCCGAGCTGCTGGCGGTGCCGCAGACGGTGACGCCGTGCCGGGCGGCGGCCTCCAGGTCGATGGACGCATTGCGCATGCCGGAGGTGATCAGCAGCCGCAGCCGGGGCAGGCGGGCGAACAACGAGGCGGTGAAAGGGGTGCGTTCGCGCATCGCGACGAGGATCTCGCAGTCGCCGACGGCGTCGGCGACCTCGTCCTCGGAGGCCAGATGGCGGGCGTGGGAACGGACTTCGACGTCGCCCGCGACGGCCGACCAGTCGGCCAGGGAGAGCGCGACCGCCTGGTAGTCGTCGAGCACGGCACAGTGCAGCGTCATGGGAGCGGAGCGTACCCGGTGGGTACGTGCTGACATGGACGTGGTGGTGATCGAACCACGGAAGGGACGGTACTGCGCGGAGTGCCGTCAGGGGCCGCTGGCGATGCACATCCGGGAGTTCAACGCGCCGCTCTGCCCGGTCTGCGCGGATCTCGCGCACCTGGTCCACCTGCCGCGGGGTCCGCGGCACTCACCCGCCGCGCCCGCGAGGTGAGTTCGCTCTCGGCGGTCGCACCCGGGCCCTTGGCGCGGCGGCCGGGCGCGACGCGGTGACCCGGACGCGCCGCGGTCGTGGTCCGCTTCAACCGCCGCCGCCGGCGGTACGAGCGGCAGGGCCTGCTCGTCGAGGAAGCCACTCCGGCCCGTGCCGAGTCGGCCTGCCACGCGGACGCGCCGGCCCGGGCACGCCGCCGGGAACGGGACGCGGCCCGGCGTGCGGGCGAGGACATACGCTTCACGGCTGAACTGGCCGCCAGGATCCCGAGGTTGTTCCCCCGCAGTCCGCTCCACCCGCGCGCAGGACATCGCCGCGCACTCCACGGCGCGCGGCAGCGGTCGGGCGGCCCGCACCGCCGCGGGCCGGTCCCTGGAGACAGGAGCGGTGACAGCCGCGGTACGGGCCGCCGTACGGCATCTCGACACCGGGTACGACGCGTTGCCGACCGCCGGAGCCGCCCGCAAGGAGGCACGGGCACGGGTGTCCGCCGCGATCGAGACGGTGCCGGCGTCGTGGCGGCAGCCGCCTGCCCGGTAGCTTCGGAGCGGGGTGTTCTCAGGCCCCGCCGCGGCGTGCCCGCCGGTAGAGCATCGCTCCGCCGAGCAGCAGTGCGGCGCTCGTGGGAACCGCGTAGCCCATCGGTCCGGAGCCGGTGTGGGCGAGCTCGACGTCCGTCTCGGGCAGCGGTGCGTCGGCGCGTTCGACCGGCTTGGGCGGGGCGGGCCTGGGCGGGGTGACGGGGCGCGGCTGAGCGGGCGGCTGCCCGGGGTTGTTGGAGGAGGAGTTGCCCACGGAGGCGTTGCCGATACCGACCACGTTCACTGAGTTCCCCGTGACGTTGACCGGCACATCGACCGGAAGCTGGATGCCGTTGCCGGACAGGACGCCCGGGGAATCCTTTCTGCCACCCTCTGCGGTGGCTCCCTTCGAGCCGTGTCCGGCACGCCGGCCGTCGTCCTGCGAGGTGTTCTCGCAGGAATTGCCGGCGGCCGGATTGAGCAGCCCGACGACGTTGATCGTGTTGCCGCACACATTGACCGGGACGTGTACCGGAAGCTGCACCGTGTTGCCGGCGAGCACACCGGGTGAACCGGCCGCGGCGCCGTCCGCCCCGGCGTCGGCGTACGCGTGTCCCGTCAGCGCGAGCGCGCCACCCGTGAGCATCACGGTGGCCAGACCCTTTCGGTGAAGCTGCCTCATGTTCCCTGCCTTCCGGAGAAGTTCGCGGGCACTCGCCCGCACCGGGAACAACGACGCCCTGACGCCATCCGGGTTACGTGGCCCACGCCTTTCACTCCATCGAGTGGGCAGCATTTCGAACTGGGCGGGGTAAGCGGTATCGCCGTCTCCACCGTGCCGGACAGGTTTCAGCCGTCGTAGTCCTGGATCCGCTTGCCCTTCCGCCGCTCGGTCAACGCGGGCAGTTCCGCGTTCAGTTCGGCGACGATCTCCGGCACGTCGAGGGTGAGCAGCCGGCGGTCCCGCATGAGGATCCGGCCGTCGACGACCGTGGTGGTGACGTCGGCCGAGCGCGCGGAATGCACCAGGGCCGCGGCCACATCGTGCAACGGCTGGGTGTGCGGCCCGCTGAGGTCCACGAGGATCACATCGGCCCGGCGACCGGGTGCCAGCGACCCGATCTCGTCTCCGAGTCCGACGGCCCGGGCGCTCTGCAAGGTGGCGTGGCCGAGTGCCTGCCGGGAGGTGAGCCAGGCGGGGTCGTTCTCCTCCGACTTCTGCACGAGGGCGGTCAGCGCCATGCTCTCCCACACGTCCAGGGTGTTGTTCGACGCGGCCCCGTCCGTCGCGAGTCCGACGGCGACGCCGGCGGCCACCAGACCGCGGACGGGCGTGGTGTCCCATGCGAACTTGAGGTACCCCTTCGGCGCGCTGGCGACCCCGATGCGTCCTGTGCCCTCCCGCAGGACGTCCAGGTCCTTCGGGGTGATCCCGGTCCCGTGAGCGATGAGAACGTCCACGTCGAGCAGCCCCGTGCGCTGGAGCACACCGATGGGCGTGCGGCCGTACCGCTCCAGGCTGTTGTCGGTCTGTGCCCGGTTCTCGGCGGCGTGGAGGTGGACGAGCAGCCCGTGCCGGCGCGCGAGGGCGGCGGTGGCCGCAAGATCGTCGTCGTCCACGGTGTACGGCGCGTGCGGCGCGAGCGAGGTGGTGATCCGGCCGTCCGCCGCGCCCCGCATCCGCAGCGCGAAATCCAGGGAGCGCTCGCGTCCTTCGGCCCCCTGGCTGGAGAAGAAGGCCCAGCCGAGATTGGCCCGCAGTCCGCTGTCGGCCACCGCGGCCGCGACCCGGTCCATCGAGAAGTAGTGATCGGCGAAGGTGGTCACCCCGCCGCGGATCATCTCGGCGCACGCCAGCCTCGCACCGAGTTCGACGACGCGGTCGGTGAGGTTGGACTCGATCGGCCAGATCCAGTCGTTGAACCACTCCTCGACGGGCATGTCCTCGGCGATCCCCCGCAGAGCGACCATGGGCGAGTGGGTGTGGCAGTTGATCAGACCGGGCATCGCCAGCTGCCCGCGTCCGTCGATCCGCTCCACGGCCTCGAGCGAGGCTGCCTCGCGCGTGGAGGTGACGGCGTCGATCACTCCCCCGCGCACCACGACGGCGGCGTCCTGCACGAACTGGATCTGCCCGCTGTCGTCGTGCACCAGGGCGGTGCACCCGTCGATGACAAGATCAACCATCCGGTTCTCCCTCCGGCTTCCGGCCTCCCGGCCGCTGACCTCTGTGCCCGGGAGTCGCCTTCCGAACGGCCGGCGTCCCCGTGCGGGTGGTGTCCGGCCGACCTGCGCGGCCTGCCGGGCACACCGGCACGGACCTTGCCGGCCCGGGAGTCGCCTTCCGAACGGCCGGCGCCCCCGTGCGGGTGGTGTCCGGCCGACCTGCGCGGCCTGCCGGGCACACCGGCACGGACCTTGCCACAGTGAGGGCGCGCCCGGCAGACCGCCGTGCTGACGCCGGACGGAAGGATCCACCCGTGCCCACCTCGAAGCAGCGCTCACTGCTGGCCGCCGCCGGTGCCGTTGCCGCCGTGCTGACCCTGGCGGCGCCCTCCGCCACCTCGGCACTCGACGGCCCGGAGCCGAAGGCGGCCGAAGCGACGGCAGTACCGGCCGCGGTGACGGAAATGCCGGCCGCGGTGACGGAGGTACCGGCCGGGGCGGTCGGGGCGACCGCGACGGCGGGAAGCGCCTACGTCGAGACCCGGCTCTTCTTCGGTACGGAGCGTCCCGACGGCGGGCCCGATGTCACCGACGAGCAGTTCATGGCCTTCGTCGACCGCAGTGTCACCCCGGGCTTCCCGGACGGGCTGACGGTCCAGGACGGCCGCGGGCAGTGGCGGGACGCCAACGGCACCATCGAGAGGGAGCGGTCGTACGAGCTGACGCTGCTGTACCCGGCGTCGCAGGCCCGTGCCCGCGGGCCGTTGATCGAGCGGATCCGCGAGGCGTACCGGGCGGCATACGGGCAGGAGTCGGTGGCCCGCCTCGACGAGGCGACCCTCGCCGACTTCTGAATCCGCCCTCGGAAGCTCTTTCTCAGAACCGCCAGAACCCTCACGACTCTCCGAAGCGGACGGGCAGCGCGATGAGCCCCCGGGCACGGGCGGACGGCCGCCGGCGCAGCTCGCTCTCGGCGGTGTCGAGCGCCAGCCGGGGGAAACGCTCCAGCAGCGCGCCGAGTGCGACGCCGGTTTCGAGGCGGGCGAGCGGTGCTCCGAGGCAGTAGTGGATGCCGTGGCCGAGCGCGAGATGCCCCGCGGTGTCACGGCTCAGGTCGAGCCGGTCCGGCTCCGGAAAGCGGGCGGAGTCGCGGTCTGCGGACGCCAGGGACAGCAAAACCGTCTCGCCCGCCGGAACGGTCACTCCGCCGATGGTCACGTCCTCGACCGGGAAGCGGCGGATGGCCAGCAGGGCCGGGCCGTCGTACCGGGCCAGCTCCTCGACGGCGGAGCCGATCCGCGTCGGATCGGCCCGCAGTGCGGCGAGTTCGTCGGGGTGCCGGAGCAGGGCGAGTGTCGCGTTGCCGATCAGCTGGACGGTGTTCTCGTAGCCGGCGAAGAGGATGAGAAAGGCGAGCGACGTCAACTCGTCCTCACTGAGCCGGTCTTCACCCTCCTCCCGTACCGCGATCAGCGCGGAGAGCAGATCGTCCGCCGGTTCGGCACGCTTGTGGGCGAGCAGCTCGTGGAAGAAGCCGAGCATGCTGCCGATGGCCTGCTTGGCCCGGCCGGGCTGTGCGGGGTCGGGGGCGACGAGGGCGTCGGTCCAGTCGCGGAAGTCGCGGCGGGAGTGCGGCGGTACTCCGAGGAGTTCGCAGATGACGGCGATCGGCAGCGGAGCGGCGTAGGCGGCGACCAGGTCCGCCCGGCCGTGCGGGGCGACGGCGTCGAGCAGCTCGTCGGCGATGCGCCGGACCGGTGTGCGCAGTTCCTCGATCCGGCGCGCGGTGAACGCCTGGGTGACGAAGCGCCGGATCCGTGTGTGGTCCGGCGGATCCATGGTGAGCAGGTTGGCGTCCAGGGCGGGCGGCAGGGCGAAGCCCCGGTAACTACCGGGCAGCGCATGCCGCTTGTCGAGGGAGAGCCGGGGATCAGCGAGCGCCTGCCGTACGTCCTCGTAGCGCGTGACGATCCAGGCGGGCGAGCCGTCTGGCCCGGTGATCCGTTGGACGGGGGCGGTCTCCCGCAGGCGGGCGTAGACGGCGTAGGGGTCGGTCAGCAGCTCGCTCGCCGGATCGTCCATGGTCATGACGCCAGCCTAGACAAGGCGTTCTGACGGATCGTCGGGGGTGCGGGCCGTACCTGGGCCGGGTGTTGGGCAGGACGTACCCGGGTGGAGCCGCGAGACGTACGGTCCCGGGACGAGTCGTGAGACGTACCGTCGGCACGGTTCGGCGTGCACCGTAGGGCCCCGCCGCTCGGACCGCCGCTCGGACGGTCATGAGCCGTCCGTCGAAGCCTCCGTCGCCGAAGATGACGAAAGGCAAGGAGTACACCCACTCCTTGCCACTCTTAACTTATAGCGCACCGGGGGGCTTGCGGCAAGGCCCCCGGTGTACCGCAGAATCGTCCGCCGATGCCAGATCCTGCGGAAATGAGTGCCACTGAATGCGTAGTGCGTTCGACCTTCCCGACCGTCTCTCCTCCAAGGACGACCCCACGCTGATCGCCGGCGACGAGCAGCACTTCGCGGCCATCGCGCAATGCCTCGACGAGTCGATCGCCGAGCTGTCCGACCGCCTCGACGCCGAGCGCCGGACACCCGGCGGCATCGGCCGGCAGGCCATGGACCGGGACATCGAGGTCCACCGGCTGACGGCGCGTCTGCGCGCGCTGCGGCGCTTCGGCCTGGACCTGTGCCTCGGGCACATGGTCACCGAGGACAGCGCCGAGCCCCTGTACGTCGGACGGCTCGGCCTGACCGACAGCGAGGGCCGCCGGCTGCTGCTGGACTGGCGCTCCCCCGCCGCCGAGCCCTTCTTCGGCGCCACGCACGCGAACCCGATGGGTCTGGCGAGCCGCCGCCGGTACCGCTGGGCCCGTGGCCGGATCAACGACTACTGGGACGAGGTGTTCACCTCGGAAGGGTTCGTCGGGCACGCCGCCCTGGACGACCAGTCCGCCTTCATCGCGAGCCTGGGCAGCAACCGGTCGACGCGCATGCGGGACGTGCTCGGCACCATCCAGGCCGACCAAGACGCG
This sequence comes from Streptomyces sp. NBC_00306, assembly GCF_036169555.1. Classification (GTDB taxonomy): domain Bacteria; phylum Actinomycetota; class Actinomycetes; order Streptomycetales; family Streptomycetaceae; genus Streptomyces; species Streptomyces achmelvichensis. The sequence goes on from NZ_CP108032.1 coordinate 1,881,562, forward strand.
ATCATCCGTGCGGGCTCCCGCGGCGCTCTCGTCGTCGACGGCGGTCCGGGTACGGGAAAGACCGTCGTCGCGCTCCACCGCTCCGCCTACCTCCTCTACTCCGATCCTCGCCTCGGTCACCGCCGGGGCGGCGTCCTGTTCGTCGGTCCGCACCAGCCCTATCTGGGGTACGTCGCCGACGTGCTCCCCAGCCTCGGCGAGGAGGGCGTGCAGACCTGCACCCTGCGGGACCTCGTCACCGAGGGAGCCACGGCGGCGACCGAGACCGATCCGGAGGTGGCCCGTCTCAAGTCGTCCGCGAGGCTGGTGAAAGCGATCGAGTCGGCCGTCGGGTTCTACGAGGAGCCTCCGACGAAGGGGATGACGGTCACGACCCCCTGGTCCGACATCCGGCTGAGCGCCGACGACTGGGCCTCGGCGTTCGAGTCGGCGCCCGGTACTCCGCACAACGAGGCGCGCGACCAGGTCTGGGAGGAGCTGGTCACGATCCTGGTGGACAACCACGACGGTGACGCACCGGAGGATCTGCTCCGCAAGTCGCTGCGGCAGAACCGGGAACTGCTGACGGCCTTCAACCGCGCGTGGCCGCTGCTCGAAGCGGCCGACCTCGTCGGGGACCTGTGGTCGGTGCCCGCCTATCTGCGGATGTGCGCTCCCTGGCTCGACCGCGACGAGGTGCGCACGCTCCAGCGCGAGGAAGCCCAGGCCTGGACGGTGTCCGACCTACCGCTCCTGGACGCGGCCCGGCAGCGGCTCGGCGACCCGGAGACGGCACGGCGCAGACGCCGGCACGAGGCCGCCGTCGCCGCCGAACGGGAGCGCCGGGCCGACGTCATCGACATCCTGCTGCGGGACACCGAGATCGACGAGAGCCAGGGCGCGATGGGGATGCTGCACGGGAAGGATCTCCAGGACACCCTGATCGACGAGAGCGGACTTCCCGGCGCCGAACCCGACCTGCTCGCCGGGCCGTTCGCGCACGTCGTCGTGGACGAGGCCCAGGAACTCACCGACGCGGAGTGGCAGATGCTCCTGCTCCGGTGCCCGTCCCGGAGCTTCACCATCGTCGGCGACCGCGCCCAGGCCCGGCACGGGTTCACCGAGTCGTGGCGGGAACGGCTGGAACGGATCGGGCTCGACCGGATCACTCAGGCCTCCCTGAGCATCAACTACCGGACGCCGGAAGAGATCATGACGGAGGCCGAGCCGGTCATCCGGGCCGCTCTGCCGGACGCCAATGTGCCGACCTCCATCCGCAGCGGAGGTGTCCCCGTCCTGCACGGATCGGCTGCGGATCTGAGCGCGGTCCTCGACACCTGGCTCGCCGCCCACGACGACGGAACCGTCTGCGTCATCGGCGATCCCACGTTCCGGGCAACGTCTCGCGTCCGGTCACTGACTCCGGAGCTGTCGAAGGGCCTCGAGTTCGACCTGGTCGTCCTCGTCGACCCGGAGGCGTTCGGCCAGGGCATCGAGGGGGCGGTCGACCGCTATGTCGCGATGACCCGGGCGACGCAGCAGCTCGTGGTCCTCACGAGCTCCTGACACGCGTCCGACCGGACTCCCTACCCCACGCCGTGCGCGCCGGGCCGGTCAGCGAGCCGGTCCGGCCGGCGCGGGTCCGTCCACCGGTCCCCCCTGCGGCACCGGGGCGGTCATCTGCCCAGCAGGGCGGTGAGCGCGCCCACCGGGTCGGCGTCGGGTGTGCCGCGGGGCCACCAGTCCTCACGGTCCGTGTCGGACTCGTAGCCGTACCAGAGGCCGTCGCGGCCGAAGCGCAGCTGGAGCGAGCTGGTCGAGAGGTGGTTGCGCCAGGGACGGAAGTGCGGGAAGTCGGCGGCGGCGAGCGCGGGCCGGGCGCGGTCGAAGGGACCGGCGGGCGGGTCCCACGGTTCCTCCAGCACATCCAGGGCCGCCCGGCCGCCCTGTCTCCAGGCGGCCACCGCTCGCGCCAGATCGGTGGGCGTACGACCGGTGGCGGCGGCGAGGTCCCGGTACAGCGCGCGGGTGGACGCGGTCAGCCCCGAGCCCGGGTGAGCGGCGGCCAGCCGGATCGCGTCCTGCCAGACGGTGAGTCCGGCGATGGGGTCGGAGCCGGTGGCGAGGACGGTGTGCGCCCGGGCGGCGGCCTCGGTGGCGAGCAGATCGAGGGCGAGCGAGTCGAGCCCGCGGCCGCCCGCACCGGGTCCTTCGGGGTACGCCGGCGGGCGCCCCGGATGGAGGGGGACGGGGAACGGTGGCGGCAGGACCGGGAGCCCGCGAGCCGCGACGGCCTCGCGGGCCGGGACCGTCGGCACGGGTGCTGCCGTCGCGGCGGTGCTCCGCTCGGCGGCGGACCGGGTCGCGTTGCGGTGCGCGAGGGCGGCGAGGATCTCCCTCTCGCCCAAGCCGCGCATGAGGAACAGGACGAAGGGGTCCTCGTCGAGCAGCCGTGCCGTCTGGTAGCAGAGCGCGGCGGCGTGCTTGCAGGGGTAACCGTCGTCCGGGCAGGAGCAGTCGGGGATCAGATCGCCCGGGGTCGGCAGCAGGTCCGCCACCTCCGCCAGGGCGTGCGGCACATCCTTGTCGAGCAGGGCCGCGATGTGGTCCGGCCGGGAGGCCGCCGCCGCGAGGAAATCGTCCCAGTCGTCGTCGGTGAGCGTCCGCAGACGGATCTCCGTGCGGTACGGGCGGGGTCTGCTGCCGTGGACGTACGCCATGACACGGCCGGGGGTCACCGTGATCGCGTCGACGTGGCCGCGGCTCGCGTACGCCCGCCCCCTGACCAGCCTGGCCCGGTCCAGGGCGGTGTCCTCCAGCGCGTCCACCCAGGCGTTCCCCCACCAGCTTGCGGCGAAGTCCTCACCCGTCAGGGGCTGGAGCGCGGGGAACGTGCGCCGGCGGTCGTCGTGGCGGGCGGGTCCCGTGGAGCGGCTGCGCGGGCTCATGAGGGCCTCCGCAGGGAGACGAGGTCGGCGAGCTCCCGGTCGGTCAGCTCGGTCAGGGCGGCCTCGCCCGAGCCGAGGACCGCGTCCGCCAGGGCCCGTTTGGCGGCGAGCATGTCGGCGATCCTGTCCTCCACGGTGCCTTCCGCGATCAGCCGGTGGACCTGGACCGGCTGGGTCTGGCCGATGCGGTAGGCGCGGTCGGTCGCCTGCTCCTCGACCGCCGGATTCCACCAGCGGTCGTAGTGGATGACATGGCCGGCGCGCGTCAGGTTCAGTCCGGTGCCGGCCGCCTTGAGCGACAGGATGAACACGGGTGCGCCGCCGGACTGGAAGCGGTCCACCATGCGCTCGCGCTCCGCGACCGGCGTCCCTCCGTGGAGGAGCTGGGCCGGGATCGCCCGTGCGGCGAGATGGTCGGCGAGCAGCCGGGCCATCGCGACGTACTGCGTGAAGACCAGAACCGAGCCGTCCTCGGACAGGATCGTCTCCAACAGCTCGTCCAGCAGGGCGAGTTTGCCCGAGCGGCCGGCCAGCCGCACGGCGCCCGTGCCCGGCGCACCGCCGCGCCGCACGTGGCCCCCCGGGGTGCCGCGCTGCTCCGTGGGCGCGCGTTCCTTGAGGAACTGCGCCGGGTGGTTGCAGATCTGCTTGAGGTCGGTGAGGAGCTTCATCACCAGGCCGCGCCGCGCGATGCCCTCGGCGCCCTCGATCGCGGCCATCGTCTCCCGGACGACAGCTTCGTACAGCGACGCCTGCTCGCGGGTGAGCGCCACGGGATGGTCGGACTCGGTCTTGGGCGGCAGTTCGGGCACGATGCCGGGATCGGACTTCTTGCGCCGCAGCAGGAAGGGCCGCACCAGCCGGGAGAGCCGCTCGACGGCCTCCTCGTCCTCGCCGTGCTCGACGATGCGCGCGTGCCGGGAGCGGAACGCCTTGAGCGGGCCGAGGAGTCCGGGCGTCGTCCAGTCCAGCAGCGCCCACAGCTCCGAGAGGTTGTTCTCCACCGGGGTGCCGGTCAGCGCGACCCTGGCGGGTGTCGGGATGGTGCGCAGGGCCTTCGCCGTGGCGGAGAAGGGGTTCTTGACGTGCTGGGCCTCGTCGGCGACCACCATGCCCCAGGTGTGTCCGGCCAGCTGTTCCGCGCTGGTGCGCATCGTGCCGTACGTCGTGAGGACGAAGCCGCCTCCGGATTCCGGGAGGGTCCGGTCGGCGCCGTGGAAGCGGCGGACCGGCACACCGGGCGCGAACCGGGCGATCTCCCGCTGCCAGTTGCCGAGGAGCGACGCAGGGCAGACCACGAGCGTCGGGGCGGAACGCTCGCGCCGCAGATGGAGCGCGATCACCGTGACCGTTTTGCCGAGGCCCATGTCGTCGGCGAGGCAGCCGCCGAGACCGAGCGAGGTCATCAGGTCCAGCCAGGCCAGACCGCGCAGTTGGTAGTCGCGCAGGGTGGCGGTGAGCCCCTCGGGGTGCGGGACCGGTGCGGCGCCGGCCGTGAGCCGGTCACGCAGGGCCGCCAGGGCGCCGGTGGGCACCGCCTCCACCGTCTCGCCGTCGACCTCCGCGGTGCCGGTCAGCGCCACGGCCAGCGCATCGACGGGCTGGAGCAGCCCCAGTTCCCGCTTCCGCGCCTTGCGCACCAGGTCCGGGTCGACCACGACGAACTGGTCCCGCAGCCGCACGACCGGGCGGTGCGACTCCGCCAGCGCGTCCATCTCCTTCTCGGTCAGCGGATCGCCGTCGAGGGCCAACTGCCAGTTGAACGCGAGCAGTTCCGCACTGTCGAAGAAGGGGGTGCCGTCCGTCGCCGAACCCGGCGCGGGCCGTACGACGGCGGCGGCCGACAGGGAGCGCACGAGGTCCCGCGGCCAGTGGACGGCGACACCCGCGGCGGCGAGCCGTGCCGCTCCCGGCCCCAGCAGGTCGTACAACTCGCTCTCGGTGAGCGGCAGCACATCCGGGACGTCCCGCTCCAGCAGTCCGGCGAGCGGCGGCCAGACCCGGGCGGCACGGCGCAGCGCGAGCACCGCGTCGATCCGGGCACGGGGGCCGAAGTGCTGGTCGCCGTCGCCCGCCCACAGCCGGGCCGCGTCGATGACGAGTGTCGGGTCGGCGAGGCTGTGCACCTGTACGAGGGCCGCGCCCGCACTGCGCTCGGCGTCCTCCTCCGCGTCCGCGATGTCGAAGAGTTCGAAGGCCGACAGGTCCAGCCGCAGGGACACCCGGACCCCGGCGTCCATGCCCGCCGCGGCCTCCGCGGCCCATTCCCGCGCCCCCGGCAGATGCTGGGGCTCCTCGGCCGCGAACGGTGCGCCGGCCGCGAAGGCCGCGGCCGGGGTACGGGGAAGGGCGTCGGCGACCGCGTCGAAGAAGGCCCGCACCAGGGTCTCCGGTTCGGGCAGATCCAGGGGCTGCGGGCCGGGCACGGGGACGGCGTGTGCCTCGTACGGCATGGCGGCGGCGATGGCACGCAGCTGGGCGATGTCGTCCGCGTCCAGCGGGCCCGCGCGCCAGGCGTCGTGATCGGTCGGGGTCAGCCCCGGCAGCAGCCGGCCGCGCGCCACCAGATGCAGGGCGTGCAGCGCGGCCGCGCCCCAGCAGGCGGTGGCGGGGTGCGCACCGGGACGATGGCGTGCATTCGCCAGCAGCGGTACGGCCTCGGCGACGGACAGCAGCACGGCGGGCACGGTACGCACCGCCACGCTCCCGTCCGGAAGGTCCGGCCCGTCAGGTCCGGGTCCGGGTCCGGGTCCGGGTCCGACGACGGTGATCTCGGCGGTCGCGTCACGCAGCCGGTCGCCGTCCGGGTCCCAGAAGGCGACCCGGCCCTCGCGCGGGAGCGCTGCCGGAAGGAACACGGCGGCACAGCCGTGCAGCGCAGGCGTCGTCTCGGACGTCATCGGGTCACCTCCCACCCGTCGGTCGTGCGGTGGAGCACTGGATCTACGACCTTACGGGCGGGGTCTGACAATGACTGCCGACGGCGGCGCCGGTCCGCGTTGCCGGACAGGTCCGGCCGCGGCGATCATGCAGCCGGCGGCAGCGGACGTACGGATGGCGGGCCCTCGGCGTTCCGCGTGACGCCGTCCGGCTCGCGGCCGGCCGCGTCCCCGGCGGTCGGCTCGGCGGACGAGTCCCTCGGCCCGGGCTCCCGTACCGCCTGGGGTCCGGCCTCCGGAGCGGCAAGGGATTCCGGCTTCGGCTCCTGCACCGGCTCGTCCACCGTCCCCGGCTCGGACATGGTCTCCGCTGCCGCTGCCGGACTCTCCACCGCCGGTCCCGGCGCTGGTGGAGCCACCGCCTGTTGACCCGGTTCGGGCTGTGCGGCAGCGCCCGTCTGGGCCACCGGCGCCGGCTGCTGGGCGCGTTCCAGGAAGCGAAGGAGTTCCACCGGGAAGGGCAGCACCAGGGTGGAGTTCTTCTCCGCGGCGACCGCGACCACGGTCTGGAGCAGCCGCAGTTGCAGCGCCGCCGGCTGCTTCGACATCTCGCCCGCCGCCTCGGCCAGCTTCTTCGACGCCTGGAGCTCCGCGTCCGCGTTGATCACCCGGGCCCGGCGCTCGCGGTCGGCCTCCGCCTGGCGTGCCATCGACCGCTTCATCGCCTCGGGCAGCGACACGTCCTTGATCTCCACCCGGTCGATCTGCACACCCCAGCCCATCGCCGGGCTGTCGATCATCAGCTCCAGCCCCTGATTCAGCTTCTCCCGGTTCGACAGAAGGTCGTCGAGATCGCTCTTGCCGATGATCGAACGCAGCGATGTCTGCGCCATCTGCGAGACCGCGAACCGGTAGTCCTCGACCTGCACCACCGCGTCGGAAGGATCGATCACCTTGAAGTAGATCACCGCGTCGACCCGGACCGTCACATTGTCCCGGGTGATGCCGTCCTGCGAGGGCACCGGCATGGTCACGATCTGCATGTTGACCTTACGGAGCCGGTCCACGCCCGGAATGATCATGGTGAATCCCGGACCGCGCTCGGTTCCACGAAGGCGGCCGAGGCGGAAGACCACACCCCGCTCGTACTGCTTGACCACCCGGGCAGCGGCCAGCGTGTACACCACGGCTGCCGACGCGACCGACACGCCCGCAATCACCAGCTCCTCGACCATCAGGGCACCCCCTACCGTCCGGGCCGGATGTCCACCTACCACGGTATGCCCGAAATGCTCCGCCGGTCGAGCGTCGGCCTCCTCCGCCGCGCACCGGCACACGCCCCGGCACGGCCGCGCGCCGACGCACGCCCCGGAACGCAGGAAGACCGCACCCTCGGCGGGTACGGCCTTTCCTGACTGCGGTGGAGATCTCGGCCGACGGAGCGCGAACGCCCGGCGCCGTCAGATGCGCTTGCGGATCAGCGCGACCAGCTCCGCCGTGTTGTGGCGGCGCGCCCAGGCGATACCGGCGAAGACGAAGAACAGGATCACGGGCGTGATCGCGTACTGACCGTCGAACACGGTCACCTGGGTGATGAACGCGCCGATCATCAGGCCCATGAACGCCATGGCGGACACCCCGGACAGGATGGGGATGACCAGGGCGATCGCGCCGGCCAGTTCCAGGCCGCCCGTGACGTACATGAACCAGTCGCCGAACCCGATCTTGTCGAAGGACTCCGCGGCGGAGGAGTGCCCGACGAGCTTGGGGCCCGCGCTCGGGATGGCCATGAAGAGGGCGAGGACGATCTGGAGCGTGAGCGTGGCGATGTTCGCGCGACGGCTCAGTCGCGTTCCGTTCCCGGTGGTGGCGGCGGTGTTCGTGGTGGTGGCGGCGGTCGTCGCGGACATGATGGTCTCCTCCGGTACAGGCTCTGCGGTGCTTTCGGGAGGTAGACCGGGCAGGCCCCGCGAACTCATCGCTCGCGGGCCCCTCTTTCCAGATCTGTTCGGACTTCTTCAACTCACCGCCGGAACACGCCCCTTGCTCACAGCTCGAACCAGCCGTGCCCGCCGTACCAGTGGCGGCCCGCCCGCAGATGATCGCCGATCGCGCGCTCCAGCGTGGTGCGCCGGGGCAGACCGGCGGCCGGCAGGTCGGGATCGCCGAACACGAAACCGACCGGTCCGCTGTCGTCGGCCTCCTTCTCCTCGTACGCCGTCCGGAAGCGGCCCTGGAAGCGCCGGATGTGCGAGTCCTGCGGCAGACAGCCGGCGAGCTGCGGATCGAGCAGCCATGAGTGGCAGTCGGCGACCCGGTACGTCTCCTCGGGGAAGTGCCGCGGGAAGAAGTCCCTGGCGAGAGCGAGCGAGCGGTCGCAGGCCGCGGGCGTGAGCGGCCCGAGGAAGTCGGGGATGTGCAGGCCGAGAACCGGGTCGCCGGGTCCGAGGGGCAGTCCGGCCGCACGCACCGCCTCACCGGTACGCCGGCCGAGCCGGCTGCGTTCGAACTGCAGCCGCCCCAACTGGTAGAGCTCACCGCGGAAGTGCAGCCCGAGCCAGCCCGGTATCGGCAGCCCCCCGATGCCGTGCCTCCTGCGGTGGATGGCCATCTGGCGGCCGAGGTCGGCGAGGGTGTGCCGGGAGACGGCCTCCGGGACGGAGCGAGCGCGGTGGTAGGCCCGGGTGTACGGCAGGGTCGCGACGAACACATAGACGGGGAAGCAGCGGCCGAGCGGGCCGGAATCCTCGGGCCGTGGCAGTTCCCCGCCACCGTCGACCCTCCCCATGCCGTCGACCATGTCCCGGACACCCGCCTCCAGCATCCGCCGCAGACCGGGGTCGCTCGTCATACGGCCGCGCAGGGCGAGGAGTTCGTTGATGTCCTCGTGCGGGACGGCCAGGTCCAGCAGTTCGCCCGCCAGCTCCTCCGCCGCCGGCAGTTCCACCAGGACGCCTGTCACCGGCGACTCCTCCCCCTCGGGTCGGTCGTGCGCACGGGCCCGGGCGACCCCGGATCCGTACGTCTCGGGACCTCCGTACGTCTCGGAATGTCTGTACGTCTCGCGACGTCCGCGTCTCTCCCGCAGGTGCCTCTCAGAAGGTCCGTATGTCCCAGGATGCGGGCAGCCGGACGGCCCTCGCCGGCGCATCCGGCAGATCGCCGTGGGTGCATGCTGGAAGGGGAGAGGGGATGGCCATGCGTACCGGGAGTGAACCGAGGACTGCGCGCAGTCCCCTGCGGATGCGGTTCTGGCTGAGTGTGTGGGGCCTGCTCTGGACGGCCGGCGGGACGGTCGCCTTCGCTCTCGCCTCCCGCCCCGGCTGGGCGGCGGCGTGCGGAGCGCTGCTGGTGATCGTGCTGGTGGATCTGGTCCTGGTCGTCCGCCACATCCGTCAGGGTCCGCACTACCAGCCGGGCCGGGACGTCCCCCCGTACGAACCGGACCGCGGCTGACCGCCGCGGAGTCGACGGGCTGACGGTCACGCGTCCGCGTCGAAGCGGGCCGCCCTCAGATACTCCGGCTTCGGGTCCAGCGCCGCGGCCAGGCGGAAGTGGCGCATGGCCTGCTCGGGCCGGCCGGCCCGCTCGAAGGTGCGGGCCAGGGCGAAGTGGGCGAAGGCGTTGTCCGGCTCGCGCTCCAGGACCAGCTCGAACTCGAGCTCGGCAGGGCGCAGTTGGGCGGAGGCGAAGAAGGCTCGGGCACGCAGCAGGCGGGCCGATGTGTTCTCGGGGTGGGCTGCGATCACCGAGTCCAGCAGCTTCAGGGCTCCGCGCGGATCCCTGGCGGCGAGCAACTGCTCAGCCGCCCGGTAGTCGATGACGTGCGTCTCCGGGTTGCTTTCGGGCACGGTGGCATCCTTCCCCTCGCTGCACGGTTCCAACACGGGACCCGGCAGCGGTATTCCGATCGGATGCCCGGGAGGCGGCGCGCTGCGGGCTGCGACGGCCGTGATGGCCGCAACCGTCAGAGACCGGAGACCGCGAGCACCAGCCCGATCACCACGAGCAACAGGCCCGCGATCACGAAGCCTCTGTCGACACCCGTCCGCCGATGTCCGTCGACCACCACGTCGCGCGGATCACGGGCGTCGTAGGAGACTCCGACGGAGGTCCCCACGGTCAGTTCGGCCACGGGCGAGACGATCTCCATCACCCGGCCGTCCTGGGTCTCGAACTCCAGGAGGGGCCGTTCCGCACCCTGGGGCGGCTGCTTCACGAGCGCCATGACGAGGCGGCCGTCGGCGGTGATCCGGCGGGTCTGCCGCAGGCCGTGTCCCCCGGCGAGGGCGGCAACCAGCCCGCCCAGCACGGTGACCGTGGCGAAAACGATGTGCACCGCCTCGATGCTACTGGGGGCGCCGCACATCCGGTGCGGCCTTGACGCATGCCTGACGGGTGCGGGCGCGCGGGCCCGTCAGGGCCGCCCTGGCGGAGCGCAGCGGGTGAAGGACTCCCCGGCTGCCGGCGCCTAGGGAGCCTCCGCCGCGGCCCGGCGGGTCAGTTCCGTCCAGACGTCTCGGACCTGCGGTTCCAGATCCTCCAGCGGCCCGTCGTTGTCGACGACCAGATCCGCGATGGCGCGCCGCTGCTCACGGGTCGCCTGAGCCGACATCCGCGCCCGCGCCTCGGACTCGGCCATCCCGCGCAGCCTGACCAGCCGGTCCAGCTGCGTCTCGGGTGCCGCGTCCACGACGATCACCAGGTCGTAGAGCGGGGCGAGTTCGTTCTCGGTGAGCAGCGGTACGTCGTGGATGACCACCGCGTCGGCTCCAGCCGCCTTCTCGAGCTCCTGGGAGCGCGCTCCGACCAGGGGGTGCACGATCGCGTTGAGCGTCGCCAGCCGCTCGGGGTCGGCGAAGACGATGGACCCGAGCGCGGGCCGGTCCAGTGTTCCGTCGGCGGTCAGGATCCCGGGGCCGAACGCCTCCACGACGGCTGCCAGCCCGGGCGTGCCGGGTTCGACGACCTCGCGGGCGATCTTGTCGGCGTCGATGAGGACCGCGCCGTACGAGGCGAGGAGACGGGAGACTTCGCTCTTGCCGGCGCCGATTCCGCCGGTCAGGCCCACCTTCAGCATGAGCCGCAGCTTAGACCCCGCCTCCTGCGCACCACGTCGGCCCCTCTGCCCTCGGGCTGCGCCTCGTCCGCGCCGCCCGGGCGCCCGTGCGCCTCCCCACGACTCCCCACGCCTCTCTAGGCGTCGCCCTCCCGCTCGGCGAGGAAGCGCTCGAATTCGAGGCCGATCTCGTCCGCGGACGGCAGATCCACCGCCTCCGCGACCAGGCTGCCCCGCGTCTCCGCGCCCGCCATCGCGTCGAACTGGTGCTCAAGCCCCTGGACCAGGGTGACCAGTTCCTCGTCGCCCTCGCCGATCTGGCGCTCGATCTCGTTCTGCGTGCGGTGGGCCTCGGTGCGCAGCGTGTGCGCGATGCCGGGCAGCACCAGACCGGTGGCGGCCGTGATCGCTTCCAGCGCGGTGAGCGCGGCATCCGGATAGGACGAGCGCGCCACGTAGTGCGGGACGTGTGCGGCGACGCCGAGGACGTCGTGGCCTGCTTCCATCAGTCGGTACTCGACCAGCGCCTCCGCGCTGCCCGGGACCTGCGCCTCGTCGAAGGGGCTGCGATGGCCCGGCATGAGGTCCGTGCGGTTGCCGTGCGGGGTCAGCCCCACGGGACGGGTGTGCGGGACGCCCATCGGGATGCCGTGGAAGTTGACCGCGAGACGCACGCCGAGGCGCTCGACGATCTGCTCGACGGCCGCGGCGAAGCGTTCCCATTCGACGTCGGGCTCGGGGCCCGACAGCAGGAGGAAGGGTGCGCCGGTGGCGTCCTGGACGAGGCGCACCTCGATGCTGGGCGTCTCGTAGCCGGACCAGCGGTCGCGCTTGAACGTCAGCAGCGGGCGCCGGGCCCGGTAGTCCACCAGCCTGTCGTGGTCGAACCGCGCCACCACCTGGTGGGGCAGCGTTTCGAGCAGCGTCTCGACGATCTGGTCGCCGGTCTCACCCGCGTCGATGTATCCGTCGAAGTGGTACAGCATGACCAGGCCTGCGGACTCCTGCGCGAGCGCCATGTCGACGACCGCGAGGCCCTTCGGCTCCCATTCGTACAAACCCTGCGGATCAACCACGATTACCGCTCCTCCTCGTGTTCTCCTTCAAGAACACGGTGTGACTCTCGGGCATTCCCCGGGCACGGAACGAACACCGCCGGAGCGGGCACCAGTTCGGGCCATCTCATGATCGCTCCAGGTCCGGACCTTGACATGCCCCCGCCCCCTCCCGACCGTCACCGAGCGCAATCAGGTCCTCGTCCAGAACAACACCGGCAAGAACACGACCAACAACGGCTTCGAGACCCACACCCAGCAGACCGGCCGGGGCTGCGGCACCGTCTTTCGCGGCAACCGGTCCGATCTGCGCGGGGCCACCGGCGACAAGCAGCTCGCCGTCAACGTCACCAAGGACACCGCCGACTGCCGGACCACGGTGTACGCGGACAACACCGTCACCGGGGGAAAGGGGCTGACGAACATCCCCGTCACCCCCTGAGACGGCCGCCTCCCGCCCCCTGGTACGGCCGGCTCCCGACCCCCTGAGACAGCCGGCCCCCCACACAACGAGCAAGGCCCGCCCCCCGAAGGGAGCGGGCCTTGCTGTCAGCTGTCAGTCAGCCGGCAGAGCGTCAGCTCTGGCCGCCGGCCAGCTTCTCGCGGAGGGCGGCGAGCGCCTCGTCCGACGCCAGGGCGCCGGAGTTGTCGTCCGACTCCGAGGAGTACGAACCGCCACTGCCACCGGCGGGCGCAGCGGCCGGAGCGGCGGTGCCACCCTCGGCAGCGGCGGCCTCGTCGGCCTCGCGGGACTTGATGACCTGGGCCTGGTGCTGCTCGAAGCGCTGCTGCGCCTCGGCGTACTGGCCCTCCCACGCCTCGCGCTGGGTCTCGAAGCCCTCGAGCCAGTCGTTGGTCTCGGGGTCGAAGCCCTCGGGGTAGATGTAGTTGCCCTGGTCGTCGTAGGACGCGGCCATGCCGTACAGGGTCGGGTCGAACTCGACCGAGGCCGGGTCGGCACCGAAGGACTCGTTGGCCTGCTTCAGCGAGAGGCTGATGCGGCGGCGCTCGAGGTCGATGTCGATGACCTTGACGAAGATCTCGTCGTTGACCTGGACGACCTGCTCCGGGATCTCCACGTGGCGCTCGGCCAGCTCGGAGATGTGGACCAGACCCTCGATGCCCTCGTCGACGCGCACGAACGCACCGAAGGGAACGAGCTTGGTGACCTTACCGGGAACAACCTGCCCGATCTGGTGCGTACGGGCGAACTGCTGCCACGGGTCTTCCTGCGTCGCCTTGAGCGACAGGGAGACGCGCTCGCGGTCCATGTCGACGTCGAGAACCTCGACGGTGACTTCCTGGCCGACCTCGACAACCTCGGAGGGGTGGTCGATGTGCTTCCAGGAGAGCTCGGAGACGTGAACCAGACCGTCGACGCCACCCAGGTCCACGAAGGCACCGAAGTTGACGATCGAGGAGACGACGCCGGAACGGACCTGACCCTTCTGGAGGGTCGTGAGGAAGGTCTGGCGAACCTCGGACTGAGTCTGCTCCAGCCAGGCACGGCGGGACAGGACCACGTTGTTGCGGTTCTTGTCCAGCTCGATGATCTTGGCCTCGAGCTCCTTGCCCACGTAGGGCTGGAGGTCGCGAACACGGCGCATCTCGACCAGGGAGGCCGGGAGGAAGCCGCGGAGGCCGATGTCGAGGATGAGACCACCCTTGACGACCTCGATGACGGTACCGGTGACGATGCCGTCCTCTTCCTTGATCTTCTCGATGGTGCCCCACGCCCGCTCGTACTGGGCGCGCTTCTTCGAGAGGATCAGGCGGCCTTCCTTGTCCTCCTTCTGGAGAACAAGGGCCTCGATCTCGTCGCCGACCTTGACGACCTCGTTGGGGTCGACGTCGTGCTTGATCGAGAGCTCGCGGCTCGGGATGACACCTTCGGTCTTGTAACCGATGTCGAGCAGGACCTCGTCCCGGTCGACCTTCACGATGACGCCGTCGACGATGTCGCCGTCGTTGAAGTACTTGATCGTTTCGTCGATCGCGGCGAGGAAGGCTTCCTCGTTACCGATGTCGTTGACCGCTACCTGCGGGGTGGTTGCGGTGGTCTCGGTGCTGCTCGTCATGTGGGAAAAGGCTCCGGTGCGGACATTGAAGTCGTAGGTACTGCTACGCCGAGAACCCGTATCGCAGCTGCAGAAGCCGGACAGCCTTGGAAGCGCCGACCCGGGTGGCTGTTCCGGAGAACACGCCTCGGGGGCGCCTCGTGAACCGAGGGGACATACATACAGATGCGAGCGCGACCTGCTCCGTCTGAGGCGCGCAGGCCCGCAGCGCAACTTGTAGCATACGGGGGCAGCCGGAGGCGGTCAATGCGCGAAGGCGCACACCCGGGGCGGATCGCCCCAATCCCGGCACAACTAATGTTTGCAGAGGCCACAACGGCCGCCCTGTGGCGCGCTGAACGCAAACTACAACGACGGTGGAAATGATCCAAGACCTGAGCGACCTCCAGGATCCAGAACCGGAAGCCACCCGGCGTGACGCCGGGAACACGGAGAGCAGCCGGGCCAGTCGCGGGTGGTGGGACCGCCACGCCGACGAGTACCAGAGCGAGCACGGCGCCTTCCTCGGTGACGACCATTTCGTCTGGGGACCGGAAGGGCTCGACGAGGCGGAGGCCGGACTGCTCGGCACCGTCTCCTCGCTGGAGGGCCTGGACATTCTCGAGATCGGCGCGGGCGCGGCGCAGTGCTCGCGCTGGCTGAAGGCGCAGGGCGCGCGCCCCGTGGCGCTCGACCTCTCGCACCGCCAGCTCCAGCACGCGCTGCGGATCGGCGGCGGCATTCCCCTGGTGGAGGCGGACGCGACGGCGCTGCCCTTCGCCGACGGCTCCTTCGACCTGGCCTGTTCCGCCTACGGGGCGGTGCCGTTCGTGGCCGATCCGGTGCAGGTGTTCACCGAGGTCCACCGGGTGCTGCGGCCCGGCGGGCGCTGGGTCTTCTCCGTCACGCACCCCGTGCGCTGGGCGTTCCCGGACGAGCCGGGCCCCGAGGGCCTGAGCGTGGCTGCGTCGTACTTCGACCGCACCCCGTACGTCGAGCAGGACGACATGGGCCGCGCGGTCTACGTCGAGCACCACCGGACGCTCGGCGACCGGGTGCGGGACGTGGTCGCGGGCGGCTTCCGGCTGGTGGACCTGGTCGAGCCGGAGTGGCCGGCCTGGAACAGCCAGGAGTGGGGCGGCTGGTCCCCGCTGCGCGGGAACCTGATCCCGGGGACGGCCATCTTCGTCTGCGAGCGGGCGTGAGCGAGGACGACGGGCTCGGTATACGGACGGGGGAGGCGGAGCGGCTGCCGGTGCGTTCGGCGCTGCCGGCGCTGGAGCAGGCGCTCGACACGCACGGCTGCGCGGTGCTCTGCGCTCCTCCCGGGACGGGCAAGACAACGCTCGTACCGCTCGTGCTCGCCGGGCGTGGCGCGCGGGTCGTGGTCGCCGAGCCGCGCCGGATCGCGGCCCGGGCGGCGGCGCGGCGCATGGCCTGGCTGCTCGGCGAGCGGGTGGGGCGGAGAGTCGGCTTCACCGTCCGCGGTGAACGAGTGGTCTCGGCCGAGACGGTCGTCGAGGTGGTCACCACCGGTGTGCTGCTCCAGCGGCTCCAGCGTGACCAGGAGCTGGCCGGAATCGATGCGGTGATCCTCGACGAGTGCCACGAGCGGCATCTCGACGCGGACACGGTGGCCGCGTTCCTCCTGGACGTACGGGCCGCGCTGCGGCCGGAACTGAAACTGGTGGCGGCGTCGGCGACCACCGATGCCGAGGGCTGGGCGCGACTGCTCGGCGACGCCCCGGTGGTCGAGGCGCAGGGCACCACGCATCCGGTTCAGGTGGTGTGGGCCCCGCCCGCGCGGCCGGTGCGGCCGCCGCACGGCATGCGGGTGGATCCCGCGCTGCTGACGCATGTGGCCTCGGTGATCCGGCGGGCGCTGGCCGAACAGAGCGGGGATGTCCTGTGCTTTCTGCCCGGAGTCGGGGAGATCGGCAGGGTCGCCGGACAGCTGGGCGGTGCGGACGCGGAGGTGCTCCAGGTCCACGGGCGCGCTCCGGCGGCGGTGCAGGACGCGGTGCTGGCGGGCTCGGCGGGTGTCCGGCGGGTGGTGCTGGCGACCTCGGTGGCCGAATCGAGCCTGACGGTGCCGGGTGTGCGAACCGTCGTGGACGCGGGGCTGGCGCGCGAGCCCCGCATGGACCACGCCCGAGGACTGAGCGCGCTCACCACGGTCCGCGTCTCACAGGCGGCGGCCCGCCAGCGGGCGGGCCGCGCCGGCCGGGAGGCCCCGGGCACGGTGTACCGCTGCTGGTCCGAGGCGGAGGACGGCCGGCTGGTCCGCTTCCCCTCCCCCGAGATCAAGGTCGCCGATCTGACGGCCTTCGCGTTGCAGACCGCATGCTGGGGCGACCCGTCCGCCACCGGGCTCGCCCTGCTGGACCAGCCGCCGGCCGGTGCGATGTCGTCGGCGCGCTCGGTGCTGTCCGCGATCGGTGCGGTGGACGAGGAGGGCCGTGCGACGCAGCGCGGCACCACGCTCTCCCGCATCGGTGTCCACCCCCGGCTGGCGCGGGCTCTCCTGGACGGCGCGCCGGAGGTGGGCGCGCGCCGCGCGGCGGAGGTGGTGGCGTTGCTGAGCGAGGAGCCGCCACGGGAGTACGGGGACGATCTGGCGGCGGCCTGGCGCACGGCGCGGCGCGGCGGCGACGCGTATGCGGGCCGGTGGACCTCGGAGGCCCGCCGACTGCAGTCGTCACTGGCGGGAGCAGGCGGCCATGACCCGGGGGAGGGGAGCCAGGGCGGGGCCGGTCAGGGCGAGGACGCCGTCGCGGGGCTCGTGACGGCGCTCGCGTTTCCCGAGCGCATCGCCCGGGCCCGCGGCGAGGGCGCCTTTCTGATGGCTTCCGGAACCGGGGCGGAGCTCGCGGAGGGATCCCGCCTGCGGACGTCCGGCTGGCTGGCGGTCGCGGTGGCCGACCGCCCGTCCGCCGCCGCCTCGGCCCGCGTACGTCTCGCCGCCGTCGTCGACGAGGACACCGCCCGCAGAGCCGCGGCCCATCTCCTCGCCGCCGGCGAGGAGGTCCACTGGGAGAACGGGGACGTCGTCGCCCGGGACGTCCGGCGGCTCGGGGCGATCGAGCTGTCCGCCCGCGCCCTCAGGAACCCGGACCCCGCTCTCGTCCGTGCCGCCCTGCTCGACGGGCTGCACCGTGAGGGGCTCGGCCTGCTGCACTGGACGCGGGACGCGGAAGGGCTGCGCGAACGCCTCGCCTTTTTGCACCGGGAGCTCGGCGAGCCCTGGCCGGACGTGTCGGACACGGCGCTGCTGGACCGCGCCTGCGAGTGGCTGGAACCCGAGCTGTCACGGGCCCGTCGGCGATCCGATGTCGGGCGTGTCCCGGCGGGGCAGGCGTTGCAGCGGCTGCTGCCCTGGGCGGGCGGTGAGGCCTCCCGGCTCGACGAGCTCGCGCCGGAGCGTATCGAGGTGCCGAGCGGCTCGCGGATCCGTGTCGCGTACGGGGGTGCGCAGCCCGTCCTCGCGGTGAAGCTCCAGGAACTGTTCGGGCTGCGCGAGACACCGCGCGTGGCGGGCGTACCCGTCCTGGTCCATCTGCTCTCCCCCGCGGGCCGCCCCGCGGCCGTCACCGCCGACCTGGCGTCGTTCTGGAAGGACGGATACGCGGCCGTACGGGCCGAACTGCGCGGCCGCTACCCCAAGCACCCCTGGCCGCAGGACCCTTCGGCCGCGGAGCCGACCCGGCACACGAAGGCGCGTCAGGACCGGCAGAGCCGGGGCTGACGGGTCTCAGGCCCCGACGGGCTCCGGCTCGCGGTCCGCCGAGGGCTCTCGTGGCCGGCGGCTGCGGGCCTCGAGCACCAAGGCGAGGGCGAGGAGTCCGCCGCCCAGGACGAGGAAGCCCCACGGCAGATACGAGGTCATGAGGAGCACCAGCCGCCGCTGGGACGTGACGAGGGCGACCGTGTGGTCGAGGTAGTCGGGGCGCATCTTCACATGACCGGAGAAGGCGGTCACCTTGTCCCGGCCGCCCAGCAAGGTGCCGCCGCGCAGCTCCTCCTGGTGGATCTCCTCGCCGTTGACGGGCGCGCCGGTGACCGGGTCGACCCAGAACATGCGTTTGGTGGTGTACCAGCGGGAGGTTCCGGTCTGCTTCTCCAGGGTGCTCGCGTCGACGCCGGGGATGGGCATCTTCTTCGGGTAGGGCACCTTCGTCCACGGGATCGTCTGCTCGAAGTAGTAGACGTCCAAGCCCCGGAAGGTCCTGGTCCCCCGGTAGTGGATGGGCGCGGACCTCCTCGTCTGCGCGTCGAAGTACTCGTAGTCCCGCTTCTCGGTGAGGAAGGGCCACTTGAACTCGATGCCCTCGCGCCGCACCGCCTGACCGTCGACCGCCTCGCCGGTGGCGTGGACGGGTGCCTGGCTGTGGGCGTCGAAGATGTACCGCTCGGGAATCGCGGAGACCATCGCCCCGTCGGGGCCCTGGACGTAGGAGAGCGAGTCCCAGACGACGACATCGCGTCCGGCGCTGCGCTCGATCCGCTCCGACTCCTCCACATTGCCCTTGAGCGTCTGCACGATGGTGACCTTCTCGACCTCCTTCGCCTGGAGGGTGCCGTAGTC
The DNA here is from genome assembly GCF_036169555.1 of Streptomyces sp. NBC_00306. Classification (GTDB taxonomy): domain Bacteria; phylum Actinomycetota; class Actinomycetes; order Streptomycetales; family Streptomycetaceae; genus Streptomyces; species Streptomyces achmelvichensis. The sequence continues at coordinate 1,900,124 of NZ_CP108032.1, forward strand.
GAGGAGGGTCGCGGGCTTCGCCTCCAGCACCATCTCCTGGTACTGGCCCGGCGGAACCTTGGCGAGCCGCGGAAAGGCGTACCAGCGCAGCAGCGGTGAGAGCGCGGCGAAGAAGACGGCGAAGGCGAGGAGTACGAGACTGGCGCGGCGGCGCATGGGCCGGCCCTCCCTACTTCTTGGGGCCGGGGACGGTGGTCAGCAGCGGCTTCGGGGAGGTCTCGCCCGGGGGTGACCCCATCGCCGTGACCGTGAGGACGAGGGCGAGGGCGGCGGCCAGCCCGATGGCGGCGGCGACGAGTGCGCGCATGCTCGGCCTCCCGGAGCGTCGGGACCCACTCAGAATCTGATACTGCGTCAGAACGGGGGCACCGTAGCAATCCGGCCGCGAGATGAGAACACGTAGCACCGCCCCTCTGCCGAGCGGTGGCAAAGGGGCGGTGCCGTCTGGGTCGTGCCGCGGGTCAGGCGGCCGGGGACGCCGGAGCGCTCGGTGTGGCGGGCGGCGTCGCGGGCGGGGTCGTCGGGGTGTCCGGTGCGACCACCTTGAGCTCGATGGTCACCGTGCCGCCGCCGGCGGTGGTGAGCCGCAGGAGGAAGGTGCCGGTCTCGCCGTCCGCGAAGATCTTCGGGAGGGTCAGCAGGCCGTCGGCGCGGGTCTTGAGGTCCGTGAGCGTGCGGACCGGCTTGTCCTCGGGGCCCTTGAAGTACGGACCCTTGTCGTTCGCCGTCGGGTCCTCCGCGCTCTTGATGAGCGTGGCGGTGACCGCGACGCCTTCGGCCGCGGAGCCCTGGTACGTGGCCTTGAGCTCGACCGCCTGCGCGAACTCCGCGCCGGGCGCGGCCGTCAGCACCTCGTGGCTGGTCCGGCGGATCGCGTCCGCGGCACGCGGTACGACGGTGCCGGTGAAGCTGACGGGAGGAAGCGTGCGTCCCACGACCGAGGCCCGCACGGTGAACGTGCCGGTCTTCTCACCGGCCTTGATGACGGGCGCGGCCACGGTGCCGTCGGCGCCGGTGGCGGCGACGGTGCTCGCCTTGCCGCCGGCGAAGCGGGCGTCGGTGTCCCCGACGATCTCGAAGCGGACAGGCTGCTTGGCGACCGTGCGGCCCGCGGCGTTCTTCACGCGGACGGTGGCCTTCTCGGCGAAGTCGCGCCCCGCCATGGCGGTCAGCTCTGCCGCGCCGGCCCGCTCGATGCGGGTGATCGGCGACGGCGGCGTCGTGGTCGGCGGGGGCGTGGTCGGCGGCTTGGTGCCGCCACCGGGCTTGGCCGGCGGCGTCGGCTTGGGCGTCGTCCCCGGAGTGCTGGGCGGCGTCGGGGAGGGCGAGGGCAGCGTCTCGGCGCCGGCGGGGAAGGAGTCGGGCCCGCTCGTGTCGGGCAGGACGCCGGTGCCGTCCGGGACCTCGTGCGTACCGCGCTTGTAGTAGTCGAACCAGGACAGCACCGTCCGCAGGTACTCCTGGGAGTGGTTGTAGCCGAGGATCGCGCGGTCGAGGTGCGACTTGACCCCGAGGTCCCGGTCGCCCGCGCAGAGGTAACGGCCCGCGGCCAGCGCCGCGTCGTAGATGTTGTTCGGGTCCTTGCGGCCGTCGCCGTTGGCGTCCTGGCCCCACGTCGCCCAGGTGGAGGGGATGAACTGCATCGGGCCGACCGCGCGGTCGTGCGTCGAGTCGCCGTCGAAGGCACCGTTGTCGGTGTCCGATATGTTCGCGAAGCCGACGCCGTTGAGCACGGGGCCGAGGATCGGCGAGAAGGTGGTGCCGTCGGCGTCGACCTTGCCGCCGCGCGCCTGGCCGGACTCCACCTTGCCGATGGCGGCGAGCAGTTGCCACGGCACATGGCAGCCGGGGTCCGAGGCCGCGATGGTCTGCTGGGCCTGCTTGTAGGCGGCGAGGACGGTCGCGGGTATGCCCGCTTCCGCCGTTCCGGTCGCCGGCAGGTCGACCGAGGTGCCGGGCTTGTCGGGGGTGTTGAGCGGCGGCAGGTCGGTGTAGTAGGGGGAGTTGCCGGTGACCGGGGTGCCCGGCGGCGGCGTGGCGTCGGACGCCCCCTGGCTGTCACCCGTGGTGGCATGCGTGATGCCGGGCGCCTGTGAGGCGGAGAGTGCGGCCACAGCAGCCGCGGCCACTGCGGTCGTGGTCGCTCCCCTGCGCAGCCGGCGGCCGAATTGCGCTGCCATACGTCTGTTCCCTCCCGAGGTGCCGCGCGCTCCCCAGCGCGATGACTCAGGCGACCCTACGGCACCTATGTGCCTCAGGACACCGTTACCTGACCGGTTTTCACCACTTCGCCATCTCCGGATCCACCGGATTCCGGCACCGGTCCATCACGCATACTGACCGTCAAAGATCCGGATCGGTTCCAGGGGGACTTCACGTATGCCGTTCACGCTGAGCCACGCCGCCGCGGTGCTGCCCGGCATCCGCCGGGACGGACGGGCGCGCGGACCGCTGCTCGCCTCGGCGCTCGTGACGGGTTCGCTCGCGCCGGACATGACGTACTTCGCGGCGACGGCGGTGCCCGGGGCCATGGAGTTCGGGGAGTTCACGCATGCGCCGGCCGGTGTGCTGACCGTCGATGTGGCCGTCGCGGCCGCGCTGGTGGCGGTGTGGCTGATGGTGCGTGACCCGCTGCTGGCCCTGCTGCCCACCCGCTGGCAGGGGCGCGTCCACGCCTGCGTCCGGGGCGAGGGCGGGAGCGGCCGGCGGGACCTGGCCTTCGGGTTCCGCTTCTATGTCTCGGCCGTGCTCGGCGCGCTCACGCATGTGGTGTGGGACGCCTTCACCCATCACGACCGCTGGGGTACCCGGGTGCTGCCGGTGCTCAACGAGACGGTGGCCGGTCTCGGGCTCTTCCAGTACGCGCAGTACGGCAGTTCGGCGCTCGCGCTGGTGGTGCTCGGCTGGTTCCTGATGTCCGCGCTGCGGCGGCAGCCCGCGGCCGCGCCGCCGGCGTCCGTGCCGGTGCTCGACAGCCGGGGGCGGCGGCTCGCCGTGGCCCTGCTGGGAGGTTGCGTCCTGCTCGGCGTCGTCCAGCGGTGTGCTCGCTGGTACGCGTACTACGGGCACATCAGCTCGCCCCTGGACATCATCCCGACGGCCTGCTTCGGGGCGGGTGCGGGGCTCGCGGTGGGCATGGTGGTGTACGGGGCGGGAATGCGCCTGCGCGCACGGGCGGTTGAACGCGTCTGAGCCCCCGCCCCTCCCCCACCGCTTCCGGGCGGGGGACGGACAGAGGCCCGAGCGGGGCCGCCCCGGCGGACAGGGGCCGGAGCGGGACGCTCTTCCTGACGGACGGCAGGCTCAGTGCGCCGCGGACTCCCAGTCCGTGCCGACACCCACCGAGACGTCCAGCGGCGCGCGCAGCGACGTGGCCGCCGACATCTCCCGGCGGACGATCGTCTCCACCTGCTCGCGCTCGCCCGGGGCGATCTCCAGCACGATTTCGTCATGGACCTGGAGCAGCAGCCGCGAGGTGAGCTCCTCCTCGCGCAGGGCCCGGTCCACCCGGAGCATGGCGACCTTGACGATGTCCGCCGCGGTGCCCTGGATCGGGGCGTTCAGCGCCATCCGCTCGGCCGCCTCACGGCGCTGGCGGTTGTCGCTGTTGAGGTCGGGGAGATAGCGGCGACGGCCGAGCATCGTCGCGGTGTACCCCGTCGCCCGCGCCTCGTCCACGACACGGCGCAGATAGTCACGCACGCCGCCGAACCGCTCGAAGTAGGTGTCCATCAGGGCGCGCGCCTCGCCCGCCTCGATGTTCAGCTGCTGGGAGAGGCCGAACGCCGAGAGCCCGTACGCCAGGCCGTACGACATGGCCTTGATCTTCCGGCGCATCTCCGCGTCGACCGCGGACGGCGCGACCTCGAACACCTGGGAGGCGACGGTGTTGTGCAGGTCCTCACCGGAGGCGAAGGCCTCCAGCAGCCCCTCGTCCTCGGAGAGATGGGCCATGACCCGCAGCTCGATCTGGCTGTAGTCGGCGGTCATCAGCGACTCGAAGCCCTCGCCGACGACGAAGCCGCGGCGGATGGCGCGCCCCTCGTCGGTGCGCACCGGCACGTTCTGCAGGTTCGGGTCGGTGGAGGACAGCCGGCCGGTGGCCGCGACGGTCTGGCTGAAGGTGGTGTGGACCCGGCCGTCGGCCGCGATCGTCTTGATCAGCCCCTCGACCGTGGACCGCAGGCGGGCCTGCTCACGGTGGCGCAGCATGATGACCGGCAGTTCGTGCTCGGTCTGGGCCGCCAGCCAGGCCAGCGCGTCCGCGTCCGTGGTGTAACCGGTCTTGGTCTTCTTGGTCTTGGGGAGATTCAGCTCGCCGAAGAAGACTTCCTGGAGCTGCTTGGGCGAACCGAGGTTGAACTCGTGGCCCACCGCGGCGTGCGCCTCCTTCACCGCCTGCTGCACGGCGCCCGCGAACTGCACCTCCATCGCCTCCAGATGGGCGCGGTCGGCCGCGATGCCGTGCCGCTCCATCCGGGCGAGCAGCAGCGAGGTGGGCAGCTCCACGTCGTGCAGCAGCTCGGCGGCGCCGACCTCCTTCAGCTTCTCGCCGAACGCCTCCCCGAGGTCGAGCACCGCGCGGGCCTGTGCCATCAGCGCGTCGGCCTCGGCGCTCTCGTCGGTGCCGAACGCCAGCTGGCCGTCGGCGGTGGCCGGGGCGAGCTCGCGGTGGAGGTACTCGACGGACAGTGCGTCCAGCGCGAAGGAACGGCGCCCGGGCTTGACCAGATAGGCGGCGAGGGCGGTGTCCATGGTGACGCCGGCGATGTCCCAGCCGTGCTCCGGGAAGACCCGCAGCGCTTCCTTGGCGCTGTGCATGACCTTGGGCCTGGCAGGGTCGGCGATCCAGGCGGCGAAGGCGCGCTCGTCGGCCTCGTCCAGCTGTGTGGTGTCGAACCAGGCGGCCGCTCCACCGGCCGCGGCCAGCGCGACCTCGCTGACGCTGCCGACGCCGAGTCCCCAGGCGGTGACGGTGGCGACGCCGAGCAGCTGGGTGCCGTGCTCCGCCAGCCAGGGGGCCAGCTCGCCGGCGCCCAGGACACTGCCGTCCAGCTCGACACCGGCGTCCGGGGCGGGGGCCTCGTCCTCCTCGGCGCCCGGGTCCACGGCGAGCAGCCGCTCGCGCAGGCTCGGATTGCGGATCTCGAGGACTTCCAGGAAGCCCTTCAGCGCGGTCCGGTCGTACGGCGCGCGCTCCAGCTCGGTGACGCCCTTCGACAGCTCGACGTCCCGCACCAGCTCGGTGAGATGGCGGTTGAGCTTGACCGACTCCAGGTGGTCGCGCAGGGCCTGGCCGACCTTGCCCTTGACCTCGTCGGCGCGCTCGACCAGCTCGGCGAACGAGCCGTACTGGGCGATCCACTTGGTGGCCGTCTTCTCGCCGACGCCCGGGATGCCCGGCAGGTTGTCCGACGGGTCACCGCGCAGGGCCGCGAAGTCGGGGTACTGCTGCGGGCTCAGTCCGTACTTCTCCTGGACCTTGGCCGGGGTGAAGCGGGTCAGCTCCGAAACGCCCTTGGTGGGGTAGAGCACGGTGGTGTGATCGCTCACGAGCTGGAAGGAGTCGCGGTCGCCGGTGACGATCAGCACGTCGAAGCCCGCGGCCTCGGCCTGGGTGGCGAGCGTGGCGATGACGTCGTCCGCCTCGAAGCCGTCCACGGCGAACCGCACGGCGTTCATCGTGTCCAGCAGCTCGCCGATCAGCTCGACCTGGCCCTTGAACTCGTCGGGCGTCTTGGAGCGGTTCGCCTTGTACTCGGGGAAGTCCTGGGAGCGCCAGGTCTTGCGGGACACGTCGAAGGCCACGGCGAAATGCGTGGGCGCCTCGTCGCGCAGCGTGTTCGCCAGCATCGACGCGAAGCCGTAGATGGCATTGGTCGTCTGGCCGCTCGCGGTCGTGAAGTTCTCCGCGGGCAGCGCGAAGAACGCCCGGTACGCCAGGGAGTGCCCGTCCATGAGGAGCAGGCGCGGACGGTTGTCGTCTGGGGTCTTCTTCGATGCTGTCTCAGCCACGGACACGATCCTGCCACGGACCACTGACATTGCCGCTCACACCGCCCGCCGCCGAGCACTCCGGAGCGACGGGTGACGGGATCGGCGGCGCCCGTGACAGGATTGGATGCATACGACACAGGAACGCGCCCGAGGGGGAGCACGATGGCCAGCAAGCCGCCCGCAGGTGATCCGGCCCAGAACGCTCCGCAGGTCGCCGAACCGCAGCGCGCGGCGGCCGGCCTGCCCGCCGTCGGGTACACACTCAAGATCGCCCGGCAGCAGATGGGCGTGCGGCGGACCGCGCAGACCCTCCTCAAGGTCAACCAGAAGGACGGCTTCGACTGCCCCGGGTGCGCCTGGCCGGAGGGTGATCACCGGCACACGGCGGAGTTCTGCGAGAACGGCGCGAAGGCCGTCGCCGAGGAGGCGACGCTGCGGCGGGTCACCCCCGACTTCTTCGCCCGGCACTCACTCGCGGACCTGGCCTCGCGCAGTGGGTACTGGCTCGGTCAGCAGGGCCGGATCACCCAGCCCATGTATCTGCCCGAGGGCGCCGACCGGTACGAGGCCGTCGGCTGGGAGCGGGCCTTCGAGATCATCGCCGAGGAGCTGACCGCGCTCTCCTCCCCCGACGAGGCTCTCTTCTACACCTCGGGCCGCACGAGCAACGAAGCGGCGTTCCTGCTCCAGCTCTTCGCCCGCGAGTTCGGCACCAACAACCTGCCCGACTGCTCGAACATGTGCCACGAGTCCTCGGGCTCGGCGCTGACCGAGACGATCGGCATCGGCAAGGGCAGTGTCTCGCTGGAGGATCTCCACCAGGCGGACCTGATCATCGTGGCCGGCCAGAACCCCGGCACCAACCACCCCCGGATGCTCTCCGCGCTGGAGAAGGCGAAGGCGGCGGGCGCACGGATCATGTCGGTGAACCCGCTGCCCGAGGCGGGCATGGAGCGGTTCAAGAATCCGCAGACCCCGCTTGGCATGATCAAGGGCGTCGCGCTCAACGATCTGTTCCTCCAGATCCGCATCGGCGGCGACCAGGCCCTGTTCCGGCTGCTGAACAAGCTGGTCCTTCAGACGCAGGGGGCCGTCGACGAGGAGTTCGTCCGCGAACACACCCACGGGTACGAGGAGTTCGCCGCCGCGGCGCGGACCGCCGACTGGGACGAGACGCTGGCCGCCACGGGCCTGGACCGGGCCGCCATCGAGCGGGCGCTGGCGATGGTGCTGGAGTCGAAGCGGACCGTCGTGTGCTGGGCGATGGGCCTGACCCAGCACAAGCACTCCGTGGCGACGATCCGCGAGGTCGTCAACTTCCTGCTGCTGCGCGGCAACATCGGCCGCCCGGGCGCCGGTGTCTGTCCGGTGCGCGGGCATTCCAACGTCCAGGGCGACCGCACCATGGGCATCTTCGAGCGGCCCGCCCCGGCGTTCCTGGACGCCCTGGAGCGGGAGTTCGGCTTCGCGCCGCCGCGCCACCACGGATTCGACGTCGTACGGTCGATCCGGGCGCTCCGGGACGGCGAGGCGAAGGTCTTCTTCGCCATGGGCGGCAACTTCGTGGGCGCCACACCCGACACCGAGGTCACCGAGGCGGCCGTGCGCCGGGCCCGGCTCACGGTCCATGTCTCGACCAAGCTGAACCGCTCGCACGCCGTCACGGGTGCGCGGGCCCTGATCCTCCCCACACTGGGGCGCACCGACAAGGACGTCCAGGCCGGCGGACGCCAGGTGGTGACCGTCGAGGACTCCATGGGCATGGTGCACGCCTCGCGCGGCAACCTCGCCCCGGCGAGCCCTCATCTGCTCTCCGAGCCGGCGATCGTCGCCCGGCTGGCGCGGGCGGTCCTCGGGCCGGAGTCGCTGACGCCGTGGGAGGAGTTCGAGAAGGACTACGGAACGATCCGGGACCGCATCGCGCGCGTGGTGCCGGGCTTCGAGGACTTCAACACGAAGATCGCCCGGCCCGGCGGCTTCACGCTGCCGCACGCCCCGCGCGACGAACGGCGCTTCCCGACGGCCACCGGCAAGGCCAACTTCACGGCCGCGCCGATCGAATACCCGAAGGTGCCCGCGGGCCGGCTGCTGCTCCAGACCCTGCGTTCGCACGATCAGTACAACACCACGATCTACGGTCTCGACGACCGCTACCGCGGGATCAAGGGCGGCCGCCGGGTGGTCCTGGTGAACCCGGACGACGCGGCCGAGCTGGGCCTCGGCGACGGTTCGTACACCGATCTGGTCAGCGAGTGGAAGGACGGCGTGGAGCGGCGGGCCGCCGGTTTCCGGGTGGTCCACTACCCGACCGCCCGGGGCTGCGCCGCGGCGTACTACCCGGAGACCAATGTGCTGGTGCCGCTGGACTCGACCGCGGACACCAGCAACACACCGGCGAGCAAGTCCGTGGTGGTGCGGTTCGAGCAGGCCGGATGACGGCGGGGCGGGAATGATCCCGCCCGGGCTAAGCGTTCGCTCAGGCATCTGGTAAGACGGTGCACACAGCACGCAAGGCAGCAGAACGGAGCCGGGCCCCATGGGCGAGCAGAAGACCGTCAACTTCCCGCAAGAGGTCATCGACGAGTACGCGGAGCTCGGGGTCGACCTGCCCGCGCTCTTCTCGGCGGGGACCCTGGGCGACCGTATGGGCGTGGAGATCACCGACGCCTCGGCGGAGCGGGTGGTCGGCACGATGCCCGTCGAGGGCAACACCCAGCCGTACGGACTGCTGCACGGCGGCGCCTCGGCCGTCCTCGCGGAGACGCTCGGCTCCGTGGGCTCGATGCTGCACGGCGGCACCGGCAAGATCGCGGTCGGGGTGGACCTCAACTGCACGCACCACCGGGGCGTGCGCTCGGGCACGGTGACCGGCGTGGCGACGCCGGTGCACCGGGGCCGCTCGACGGCGACGTACGAGATCGTGATCACGGACGAGCAGGGCAAGAGGGTGTGCACGGCGCGGCTGACGTGTCTGCTGCGGGACGCGGGCGGAGCGCCGAGCTCCGCTTCTTGACCGCAGCCCCGCCCCGGGGAGCGACAGCACGGGAACTCCGCGGCTGCCGCCCCCCGGGCAGATCGATGCCCGCCGCCCTGCTACACGCAGCTCTGTTGAGTTACCCATCGTGACGTTCTAGCGTCGGCGTATGAGGACTGCCCGGCACCCCGCCGCCTCCCTGGCCGCGTGCGCGCTGGCGCTCGCCTGCGCGACGGCGGGCTGCTCCGCGGACGGCACCTCCGGCGGGTCCGGCGCCCCAACCACCGCTCCCCGCGCGTCCTCGGCGGCGGACATCTGCACAAGTCTCGTGTCCTACTGGGCCAAAGAGACCCTCAAGGGCAGCAAGGCGGCCGGAATCGACTGGGAGCAGAAGGGGCTGTCCAACGAGCAGTACGCGATCCACGAGGAGATCGTCGCCGCGGGCCGCTCCGAGGAACGGCGCCAAGGCCGCGAAAAGGCACTCGCGTTGATCGACAGACAGGCTCGCGAATGCTGCGCCGCCCGGAACGGCGCGACCGGCAGCTCGGAGAACTGGCGCCCACCGCGATGACACGCCGGCACGGCGTCGCAGCACCTCCCGCCGCGACGGTTACACAGAGCTGCCGCGGCGAAGCCAGGCACCAAGAGCCGCCGAATCCCGGCGCGTTGGCGACGCGCTGTACTCGTGGGGGCCGCGACACACCTCGCGCCCTCCCCGCGGTTCAATGGTTCCGGGGCGTCCACCGGCGATGCGCCGGAGCCCCGGAGACACCGGAGACGTACAGGGACCGAACGGGCGGCCCCGGCGTCAACCAGGCAGCGGAGTACGGCCATTCAGGCGGCCCCTGACCACGACAGTCGTACACGGAACACCGATTATCGTGCGCTCGCCGGACGATCCGCCATCGCGTCGGGGAGCCTCCGGTCCGCCACCGGCGACGGTCGCCGACAGAGCCCGCTTCGGGCATGGATCTTGACCACCGCGCCGTCGCGGGAGAGGAACGACGGCGCGCCGCGGCGCCGCCGCGGCCGCTGCGGTCATCACGCTCCGTAATGGATGCGCGAGCGGGAAATCCAACCGGGCGGTTCACCAGCTCGTCACGAATGGGCTTCCGTGCGGCCTTTTCTCGATCTTGCCGATGTCAGTACCAAGATCGCCCCAAGCCCCTTAGCGGAACTGCGCGTTCTCACCATGTGGGCTGAAACGCCGGTGAAATGTGCGCCCGATCTGTCCACACTCCCCCACCAAGTCTTGGCCTTGGCATAACAAGAGCGTCACATCCTGACTTCCCGGCTCCCCGACCCCGTCGGCTCCGCTTAGAGTCACGGCCAGTCACCGCGCCGCCGGGCGCATCACAAGCACGGCCGTGTACCCCCCAGTACGGCCCGGCGACCAAACGGCACCTCAGGGGAGGGGCCGCGCCAGGGAAAGGACTTATCGTGCGCAACCGTTCCTTGCTCATTCTCACCACCGTGGTCACCACGGGAGCACTCACTCTCACCGCCTGCGGCTCGCGCGACGACGACAAGGGCAACGACAGCGGGGGCAAGACCACCGTGGTCATCGGTGTGGACGCCCCGCTGACGGGCTCGCTGTCCGCCCTGGGCCAGGGAATCAAGAACTCCGTGGACCTCGCGGCCAAGACCGCGAACAAGAACAACGAGGTCCCGGGCGTTGAATTCAAGGTCGAATCCTATGACGACCAGGCAATTCCTGCCTCGGGTCAGGCAAACGCCACCAAACTCGTAGGCAATAAGGATGTTCTCGGTGTCGTCGGCCCGCTGAACTCCGGCGTTTCCCAGTCGATGCAGGGTGTGTTCAACACGGCGAACCTCACGCAGGTCTCGCCCGCGAACACCAACCCGTCCCTCTCCCAGGGCGACAACTGGGGCAAGGGCGAGAAGAAGCGTCCGTTCAAGACGTACTTCCGTACCGCCACCACGGACGTCATCCAGGGCAAGTTCGCCGCCCAGTACCTGTACAACGACGCCAAGAAGAAGAAGGTCTACGTCGTCGACGACAAGCAGACCTACGGCGCCGGCCTCGCCGCGATCTTCTCCGCGGAGTTCAAGCGCCTCGGCGGCACCATCGCCGGCACCGACCACGTCACGGTGAAGGAGACCGACTTCTCCTCCACCGCCGACAAGGTCAAGGCGTCCGGCGCGGACTCGGTCTACTTCGGTGGCCAGTACCCCGAGGGCGGTCTGCTCTCGGACCAGGTCAAGAAGGCCGGAGCCAAGATCCCCACCATGGGTGGCGACGGCATCTACGACCCCGCCTTCATCAAGGCCTCCGGTGTCGCGAACGACGGTGACCTGGCGACCTCGGTCGGCTACCCGGTCGAGAAGCTCCCGACCGCCAAGAAGTTCATCGCCGACTACCAGGCCGGCGGCTACAAGGACCCGTACGCGGCGTACGGCGGCTACTCCTACGACGCCGGCTGGGCCATCATCCAGGCGGTCAAGGCGGTCGTCGCCGCCAACGACGGCAAGGTGCCGGACGACGCCCGCGCCAAGGTCGTCGAGGCCATGTCCAAGGTGTCGTTCGACGGCGTCTCCGGCAAGGTCGCCTTCGACGAGTTCGGTGACACCACGAACAAGCAGCTGACCGTCTACAAGGTCACGGGCGCTGACTGGAAGGACGTCAAGAGCGCCACGTTCGAGGACTGATCCACCGCATTACCCCCCTGCATCACATGAACCAGGCCGCGCGAGGGCGCAAACAGCGCCCTCGCGCGGTGTCATATCCGACACGCTCATCGGAGGCCCTGCGGTGAACGAACTGCCGCAACAGCTGGCCAACGGCCTTGCCCTCGGTGCCCTTTATGGCCTCATCGCCATCGGGTACACCATGGTCTACGGCATCGTCCAGCTCATCAACTTCGCCCACGGCGAGATCTTCATGATCGGGGGCTTCGGCGCCCTCACCACCTACTTGATGCTCCCCAGCGGAACATCACTTCTGGTGTCGATACCCCTCATGATCATCGGCGGCGCCATAGCCTCCGTCGCCGTTGCCACCGCCGCGGAACGCTTTGCCTACCGGCCGCTGCGAGGCGCCCCCAGGCTGGCGCCCCTGATCACCGCGATCGGCCTGTCCATCGCACTCCAACAACTCATCTGGGGCTTCTACCCCGACGCCAAGGCGGCCCGGAGCTTCCCGGAGTTCACCGGCGAGTCCTTCAAGATCCTGGACAACCTCAGCATCCAGCGCGCAGACGCCTTCGTCCTGGTCCTCGCACCGCTGTGCATGCTCGGCCTCGGCATCTTCGTCTCGAAGAGCCGCAGCGGCCGGGCCATGCAGGCCACCGCCCAGGACCCGGACACCGCGAAGCTGATGGGTATCAACACCGACCGCATCATCGTGATGGCGTTCGCCATCGGTGCCGCGTTCGCCGCGGTCGCCGCGGTCGCGTACGGACTCGACAAGGGCCAGATCAACTTCGAGATGGGCTTCATCCTCGGACTCAAGGCGTTCACCGCCGCGGTCCTCGGAGGCATCGGCAACATCTACGGAGCCATGGTCGGCGGCGTCGTCCTGGGTCTCGCGGAATCCCTGTCGATCGCGTACATCGAAGAGATCCCCGGAATGCAGCAGCTCGGCGGTGGCGCCTGGTCCAACGTCTGGGCATTCGTACTTCTCATCGTCGTGCTTCTCGTCAGGCCGCAGGGCTTGTTGGGTGAGCGCGTCGCGGATCGGGCGTGAGAACGATGACCACCGACATCACCAAGACGACCGACGTCCCCGCGTCGGACAACGCCTCGCGCGTCACCGCGCTGCGCTGGCTCGCCGCGGTCGGCGGAATCGCCACCATCGCCAGCACCTTCATGTCCTGGACGTACACCTCCGAGTTCCCCGGTGACCTCACGGTCTACGGATACCCGGGCGGGCTTCAGGTCCTCACCCTCGTGGCGGGCCTGGTCATCGTCCTGTTCGCACTCGCCTCGCTGGGCATCAAGGGCCTCGGCTGGCTCGCCCCCACAGGCACCACCAAGGCCCTGCAGCTGCTGGCACTGGGCGCCTTCGGCACCACCTGGTTCACGGTCATCGCCATCGCCGTCGAACTCGGCGGCGTGATCAACCTCGAGCCGGGCGGCTATGTCGCGGCCGTGACCTCGGCCATCCCCGTCGCCGCCGCCTACATGCTCCCCGACGACACCCGCAAGGCGCAGCGCCCCAAGGAACTCCCCTCCTGGGCCGAGATCCTCATCGTGGTCGCCGCGTTCGCCGTCGGCATGTACGTGATCACCTACGGCATCGACACCGAGTACGCCGAGCTGTTCACCGGCTACCTCATCACCGTCGGCTTCGCCGTGGCGGCGCTCTTCAAGGCCGGGCTCGTCGCGCGGCTCTCGGGGCTCACCGCGAAGTACCGCCAGGTGACCCTCATCGCCGCGTTCGTCGCGGCGGCCGCGTTCCCCTTCACGCAGAACACCGACACGTACACGCTCATCGCGGTCAACATCCTGATCTTCGCGACCGTCGCCCTGGGCCTGAACATCGTCGTCGGCCTCGCGGGCCTGCTCGACCTCGGTTACGTCGCCTTCCTCGGCGTCGGCGCGTACACCGCCGCCCTCGTCTCCGGTTCGACGGCATCCGCGTTCGACGTGCACTTCCCGTTCTGGGCCGCCGTCCTCACCGGTGCGGCCGTCTCACTGATCTTCGGTGTCGTCATCGGCGCACCGACCCTGCGGCTGCGCGGCGACTACCTCGCCATCGTGACCCTCGGCTTCGGTGAGATCTTCCGCATCGCGATGGGCAACCTCGACGGTGTCTCGGGCCCCCAGATCACCAACGGCCCGAACGGCATCCCGAACATCCCGGACCTCAACTTCTTCGGGTACAACTTCGGGGAGTCGCACACCATCGCGGGCATCGAGCTCGGCAGCTACGCCAACTACTACCTGCTGATGCTGCTCGCGATGGTCCTGGTCGTCCTGGTCTTCAGCCGGGCGGGCAGCTCCCGCATCGGCCGCGCCTGGGTGGCCATCCGCGAGGACGAGACCGCCGCGACGGCCATGGGCATCAACGGCTTCCGGGTCAAGCTCATCGCGTTCGCACTCGGCGCGACCCTCGCCGGCCTCGCCGGCACCGTGCAGGCACACGTCCAGCACACCGTCGTCCCGGAGATGTACCAGTTCGCCGGCCCGGTCCCGCCCAACTCCGCCTTCCTGCTGGCGGCCGTCATCCTCGGCGGTATGGGCACCATCAGCGGACCGCTCCTCGGCGCCACACTGCTCTACATGATCCCGGCGAAGCTGCAGTTCCTCCAGGACTACCAGCTCCTCGGCTTCGGTATCGCGCTGATCCTGCTGATGCGGTTCCGCCCGGAGGGCCTCATCGCCAACCGCCGCGCCCAGCTCGAGTACCACGAGAACGATCAACTCGACGTACCGGAAAAGGGTCTGCCCGACTCCGGCGTCGGCATCGCCAAGGCTGGGGCGTGAACGACATGACGACCACCACCACGACCACCACGGCCGAGGCCGTGCTGGAAGCGACCGGAGTCACCATGCGCTTCGGCGGTCTGACCGCCGTGCGCTCGGTCGACCTCACGGTGCGGGCCGGCGAGATCGTCGGCCTCATCGGCCCGAACGGTGCGGGAAAGACCACCTTCTTCAACTGCCTCACCGGTCTGTACATCCCCACCGAGGGCAAGGTCAGCTACAAGGGCTCGGTCCTGCCGCCCAAGCCGCACCTCGTCACCAAGGCCGGTGTGGCCCGGACGTTCCAGAACATCAGGCTCTTCGCCAACATGACGGTCCTGGAGAACGTCCTCGTCGGACGGCACACCCGGACCAAGGAAGGCCTCTGGTCGGCGCTGCTGCGCGGCCCCGGCTTCAAGAAGGCCGAAGCAGCGTCGCACGCACGGGCCATGGAACTCCTGGAGTTCATCGGGCTCGACCACAAGGCCGACCACCTCGCCCGCAACCTGCCCTACGGCGAACAGCGCAAGCTGGAGATCGCCCGGGCACTCGCGAGCGACCCCGGCCTGCTGCTCCTCGACGAGCCGACGGCCGGCATGAACCCGCAGGAGACCCGGGCGGCCGAAGAGCTCATCTTCGCCATCCGGGACCAGGGCATCGCCGTACTCGTCATCGAGCACGACATGCGCTTCATCTTCAACCTGTGCGACCGCGTCGCCTGTCTCGTCCAGGGCGAGAAGCTCGTCGAGGGCACACCCCAGGTCGTCCAGGGTGACGAGCGCGTCGTGGCCGCCTACCTGGGAACGCCCTTCGAGGGTGAGCCCGGTGCGGCGGAGGCGGCCGAGGTCGAGGCCGCCGAGACGCAGAGCACCACCAGCACCACCAGCACCACCAGCCCGGAAGGGGACGCCAAGTGACCGCACTTCTGGAGGTCGAGGACCTCAGGGTCGCCTACGGCAAGATCGAGGCCGTCAAGGGCATCTCCTTCAGCGTCGAGGCCGGTCAGGTCGTGACCCTCATCGGCACCAACGGCGCCGGAAAGACCACGACGCTGCGGACGCTGTCCGGACTGCTGAAGCCCGCCGGAGGACGGATCGTCTTCGACGGCAAGCCGCTCACGGGAGTTCCGGCACACAAGATCGTGTCGCTGGGCCTGGCCCACTCCCCCGAGGGCCGGCACATCTTCCCGCGTCTGTCGATCACCGAGAACCTCCAGCTCGGCGCGTTCCTGCGCACCGACAAGGCGGGCATCGAGAAGGACATCCAGCGCGCCTACGACCTGTTCCCGATCCTGGGAGAGCGCAGGAAGCAGGCCGCCGGAACCCTCTCGGGCGGTGAGCAGCAGATGCTGGCGATGGGCCGCGCGCTGATGTCGCAGCCGAAGCTGCTGATGCTGGACGAGCCCTCCATGGGTCTCTCCCCGATCATGATGCAGAAGATCATGGAGACGATCTCCGAGCTGAAGTCCCGGGGCACCACCATCCTTCTGGTGGAGCAGAACGCCCAGGCGGCTCTCTCGCTGGCCGACTACGGCCATGTGATGGAGGTCGGCGAGATCAAGCTCACCGGCACGGGCGAGAGCCTGCTGCACGACGAGAACGTCCGCAAGACGTACCTCGGCGAGGACTGACCGACCCGCACCCGCACGGAGAAGGGCCCGCACCCCGGGATCAGGGGGTGCGGGCCCTTCTCGTACGTGCTGCGCGGGGCGTACGAGGCATACGAGGGCGTACGACGGGCAAGAGGCCGGAACCTACTGCCCCTTCGCCGCCTTCTTCTCCTCCGCGTCCTCGATGACCGCCTCCGCCACCTGCTGCATCGACAGCCTGCGGTCCATCGAGGTCTTCTGGATCCAGCGGAACGCGGCCGGCTCCGTCAGGCCGTACTGCGTCTGCAGAATGCTCTTCGCACGGTCCACCAGCTTGCGCGTCTCCAGCCGCTGCGAGAGGTCCGCGACCTCCTTCTCCAGCGCCTTCAGCTCCGTGAAGCGGGACACCGCCATCTCGATTGCGGGGACCACGTCGCTCTTGCTGAACGGCTTCACCAGGTACGCCATCGCGCCCGCGTCCCTGGCCCGCTCCACGAGGTCGCGCTGCGAGAACGCGGTCAGCATCAGCACCGGCGCGATGGACTCCTCGGCGATCTTCTCCGCGGCCGAGATGCCATCCAGGACCGGCATCTTCACATCGAGGATGACCAGGTCGGGCCGGTGCTCCCGGGCGAGCTCGACCGCGCGCTGTCCGTCGCCGGCCTCGCCGACGACCGCGTAGCCCTCTTCCTCCAGCATCTCTTTGAGGTCGAGACGGATGAGGGCCTCGTCCTCCGCGATCACGACGCGGGTGGTGAGCGGGGGAACGTGCGACGCGTCGTCGTCGGTGGGGGGCTGGGGCGAGTCGGGGGCGGTCACGGGACTCCTCTTTGCAGGGCAGCTACAGCTCCTCCGAGCCTACCCAGCTGAACCGGCGGGCGGTCACCGGGTACACTCCCACAAGCGAAACCGGCCGGGTTGGTGGAACGGTATACACGGAGGTCTCAAACACCTCTGCCCGAGAGGGCTTGCGGGTTCGAGTCCCGCACCCGGTACGCCTGGACAAGTGGATGTTCCCGTTCGCGTGGAACATCCACTTTTTGCTGCTCAGCGACATGCGCTGTCGCGCAGAGTAGTCGTATGAGAGTCCATGGCACTGATGTGCGCCGGAAAGCCTTGTCGCTCCTTCACGGCGGCGCCCGGAACGCGGATGTGGCGCGCCGGCTGGACGTGCCTCTCGGCACCGTCGCGTACTGGCTCCACATGGACCGGGCCGAGCGCGGCGAATGCCCGGGCTCGCACGATCCGGAGTGCCCTCGATGCGACGACCGCGCCCTGGACGGGAGCGCGTACGCGTACCTCTTGGGGCTCTATCTCGGCGACGGGCACATCAGCCACTACTCCGGGCATCGGGTGCCCAACCTCATGATCACCTGTGGGGACGCATGGCCCGGCCTCATGGACGAGGCCGAGCGGGCGATACGCACCGTCTTCCCCGAGAACCGGGTGTGCCGTGTCCGCAGGACGGGCTGCCACAACGTGAAGGTCTATTCGAAGCACCTCACGTGCCTCTTCCCTCAGCACGGAGCCGGCAAGAAGCACGAACGCCGCATCGCCCTCGAAGACTGGCAACAGGCGATCGTGGACCGGAATCCGTGGGAATTCGTCCGCGGTCTGGTCCACTCCGACGGCTGCCGGAACATGAACTGGACCACCCGCCTCGTGGGCGGTGAGGTCAAGCGCTACGAATACCCGCGCTACTGGTTCACCAATGTCTCCGACGACATCAGGCAGCTGTACACCGACACCCTCGACAAGCTCGGAGTCGAGTGGAAGCACTGCACCCGGGCCGGGAGGCCGTACAACATCTCCGTCGCCCGCCGGGCTTCCGTCGCCCTCATGGACCAGCACATCGGGCCGAAGTACTGAGCACGCGTCCGCACTCCGGCCCGTGCCACCTACTTCGGGCTGTCGTCCTCGCCGATGTGGTGCACCCGCACCAGATTCGTCGAGCCCGCGACACCCGGCGGTGAGCCCGCCGTGATCACCACGATGTCGCCCTTCCGGCAGCGGCCGATCTTCAGCAGCTCCTCGTCGACCTGGGCCACCATCGCGTCGGTGGAGCCGACCTGCGGGCCGAGGAAGGTCTCCACTCCCCAGGTGAGGTTGAGCTGGGAGCGGGTGGCCGGGTCGGGGGTGAAGGCCAGCAGGGGGATCGGGGAGCGGTAGCGGGAGAGCCGCCTGACCGTGTCGCCGGACTGGGTGAACGCGACCAGGAACTTGGCGCCCAGGAAGTCGCCCATCTCGGCGGCCGCGCGGGCCACCGCGCCACCCTGGGTGCGGGGCTTGTTGCGGTCGTTCAGCGGCGGAAGGCCCTTGGCGAGTACGTCCTCCTCGGCCGCCTCGACGATGCGGCTCATGGTGCGGACCGTCTCGACCGCGTACTTGCCGACGCTCGTCTCGCCCGAGAGCATCACGGCGTCGGTGCCGTCGATGACGGCGTTGGCCACGTCGGAGGCCTCGGCGCGGGTGGGGCGGGAGTTCTCGATCATCGAGTCCAGCATCTGCGTGGCCACGATGACCGGCTTCGCGTTGCGCTTGGCGAGTTTGATCGCGCGCTTCTGGACGATCGGGACCTGCTCCAGCGGCATCTCGACGCCCAGGTCGCCGCGGGCGACCATGATGCCGTCGAACGCGGCCACGATGTCGTCGATGTTGTCGACGGCCTGCGGCTTCTCGACCTTCGCGATGACGGGGAGCCGGCGCCCCTCCTCCTTCATGATGCGGTGGACGTCCTCGATGTCCTTGCCGCTGCGGACAAAGGAGAGGGCGATGATGTCCGCGCCGATCCGCAGGGCCCAGCGGAGGTCGTCGATGTCCTTCTCGGACAGGGCGGGGACGGAGACGGCGACACCGGGGAGATTGAGGCCCTTGTGGTCGGAGACCATGCCGCCCTCGATCACGGTGGTCGTGACCCGGGGGCCGTCGACCGCCGTCACTTCGAGGGCGACCTTGCCGTCGTCGACGAGGATGCGCTCACCCGTGGTGACATCGGCGGCGAGTCCGTCGTAGGTGGTGCCGCAGATGTGGCGGTCGCCCTCCATCGGCTCGACGGTGATGACGAATTCGTCGCCGCGTTCAAGCAGTACGGGACCTTCACGAAAGCGTCCGAGGCGAATCTTCGGACCTTGAAGGTCGGCGAGGACACCGACGCTGCGGCCCGTTTCGTCGGACGCTTTGCGTACGCGCTGATAGCGCTCCTCGTGCTCGGCGTAGGTGCCGTGGCTGAGGTTGAATCGGGCAACGTCCATTCCGGCCTCGACCAGTGCCTTGATCTGGTCGTACGAGTCGGTGGCGGGCCCCAGAGTACAAACGATTTTTGCTCGGCGCATGGTTCGAGCCTAGAGCTTACCGACGGGTAGAGAATTGGCCGGGCATGACTACTCAACAACCTTTACGTGAAGGCTTATTGACAAGTGTTGAATTGTGCGCGGGGGCGCTCCGATGAGCAATTGCGCCGATCGGGGCACCCGGCCGTCACAGTGCCGGTGGCGTCATGGTGAAGCGGGCGTTGACCTGCGCATAGACCGTCTGCCGCTGTGGTTCGAGGTCGAGTGCGGGGGCCATCTCGGCGCTGTCGGCCGCTCCGTAGGCGGCCATGCGCATTCCGCCGGGGGCCGGTGGCACTCCGTAACCGACGGCGTTCTCGGCTCCGAGATCGGCGAGTTCCACCAGCGCGGCGAGGCGTGCGCCGAGGGCCTCCGCGTACTCCCGGGCGCGCTGGACGGCTTCGAGCACCGCCTGCCGGCGGGCTTCGCCGTGGGCGGGTGAGTCGGGGCGCAGCGCCCACCAGGGGCCGTCGACCCGGGTGAGGTCGAGGTCGGCGAGGCGGGTGGTGAGTTCGCCGAGGGCGGTGAAGTCGGAGAGTTCGGCGGTGATGTGTACCCGGCCGTGGTAGGCGCGGATGCGTTCGGCGCGGCCGTGCCGGGTGAGTTCGGGGGTGATGGAGAAGGCGCCGGTCTCCAGTTTCTCCACGGCGTCGCCGTAGGACTTGATGAGGTCGAGGACCGCCGTGTTGCGGTGGGTGAGGTCTTCGAGTGCGGTGCGCCGGTCGGTGCCGCGTGCGCTGACGGCGACGCCGATCCGCGCGATCTCGGGGTCGAACTCCAGGCGGGCCTCTCCGCGGACGGCGACCCGCGGGGTCTCGGGGGTGCCGTACGGCGCGGCGGTGGGCGGTGCGTCGGTGGTCACGGTGACTCCCTCGTACGGCGTGGTCGTGCCGGCGGACGTGTCCGCCACTCTCGCATCCCGGGTGTGCGACCGGCAGACACCAGATCGAAACCCGCGGGGGGTGTCGCACGGCACCGCCCCTGGGCCAGAATCTACGCGCGTTGTGCCTGTGAACCGAGAGAACGAGGGATACGAAATGCCGCTGAACCGTAGGACGTTCCTGGAGCGATCCGCCGCCGCCGGGGCCGGGGTGGCCATCGCCGGCAGCGCCGCCGTGCCCGCCGCGGCCGACGAGCGTGCCTCCGGTCGTCCGCCGAAGCGGTACTCGTTCACCGTCATGGGCACCACCGATCTGCACGGCAATGTCTTCAACTGGGACTACTTCACCGACAAGGAGTTCGACGACAAGGCGCACAACGATGTGGGCCTGGCGAAGATCTCCACGCTGGTGAACCGGATCCGCGAGGAGAAGGGCCGGCGCAACACGCTGCTCATCGACGCCGGCGACACCATCCAGGGCACCCAGCTGTCGTACTACTACGCGAAGGTCGACCCGATCACGGCCGAGCGCGGTCCGGTGCACCCCATGGCCCAGGCCATGAACGCGATCGACTACGACGCCGCGGCGCTCGGCAACCACGAGTTCAACTACGGCATCCCGGTGCTGCGCAAGTTCGAGGAGCAGTGCCGCTTCCCGCTGCTCGGCGCCAACGCGCTGGATGCCAAGACGCTGCGCCCGGCGTTCGCGCCGTACAGCATGCATCGCATGTCCACGCCGTGCGGCCGGGATGTGAAGGTCGCGGTCCTCGGGCTCACCAACCCGGGTATCGCCATCTGGGACAAGGCCAATGTGCAGGGCAAGATGGTCTTCCCGGGTCTCGAGGAGCAGGCCGCCAAGTGGGTGCCGAAGCTGCGTTCCATGGGCGCCGACGTCGTCATCGTCTCCGCCCACTCTGGTTCCAGCGGTACCTCGTCCTACGGTGACCAGCTGCCGCACATCGAGAACGCGGCCGGTCTGGTCGCCGAGCAGGTGCCCGGTATCGACGCGATCCTCGTCGGTCACGCGCACACCGAGATCGCCGAGTACTTCGTGACCAACAAGGAGACCGGCGCGAAGGTCGTGCTCTCCGAACCGCTGAAGTGGGGCCAGCGGCTCACCCTGTTCGACTTCGACCTGGTGTGGAGCAAGGGCCGCTGGACGGTGGAGAAGGTCGGCGCCCAGGTGCTGAACTCGAACACCGTCGAGGAGGACCCGAAGATCACCCGGCTGCTCGGCGACGAGCACAAGAAGGTCGTCGCCTACGTCAACCAGGTCATCGGCACCTCCGTCACCGCGATGACCACGGCCGATGCGCCGTGGAAGGACGAGCCGATCATCGATCTGATCAACCACGTCCAGCAGGAGACGGTGAAGGCGGCGCTGGCCGGCGGCCAGTGGGCGGCGCTGCCGGTGCTCTCGCAGGCGTCCTGCTTCTCGCGGACCGCGGCGATCCCGGCCGGCAACGTGACCATCAAGGACGCCGCGGGGCTGTATCCGTTCGAGAACACGCTGGAGGCGCGGCTGCTCACGGGCGCGCAGCTGAAGGACTATCTGGAGTTCTCGGCGCGGTACTACGTGCAGACGCCGGCGGGTGGCCCGGTGGACACGGCCAAGCTGACGAACGCCGACAACACGCCGGACTACAACTACGACGCGATCTCGGGTCTGACGTACGAGATCGACATCGCGAAGCCGGCGGGCTCGCGGATCGCCGCGCTGTCCTTCGACGGCGAGCCGATCGACCCGGCGGCGCAGTTCGTGCTCGCCGTGAACAACTACCGGGCGAGCGGCGGCGGCAACTTCCCGCATGTGGCGGGCTCCCAGCAGCTGTGGGCGAACTCGGAGGAGATCCGCAACACGATCATCTCCTGGGTGACGGCGAAGGGCACGGTGGACCCGGCGCAGTTCGCGTCGGTGGGCTGGAAGCTGACGCGTGAGGGCACGCCGGTCTTCTGACCGTCCGCGTGTCGGGAGGCGTTCAGTTTCCCTGGGCGAGGGGCGTGAGTTCCATCGCCTGCCCGGGGACCCTGGGCGCCTCCCGGCGTTCCAGGCCGAAGCTGGTGAAGGCCGTACGCCGGGGCATGGGGTAGGGCTCCTTGCCGGTCAGGGAGTTGAGGATGGCGGCGCTGCGCCAGGCGGCGAGGCCGAGATCGGGCGCGCCGACGCCGTGGCTGTGCTTCTCCGCGTTCTGCACATACACCGAGCCGGTCACCGATTCGTCGAGGACGAGCTTGAACTCTCCGTCGACGCGTGGCCGGCCGGAGGCGTCATGGCGGATGTACGGGTCCAGTCCGGCGAGCATCCGGTCGACGGGGCGCTCGCGGTAGCCCGTGGCCAGGATGACAGCGTCGGTGGTGAGGCGGGAGCGGGTGCCCTGCTGCAGGTGTTCCAGATGGAGTTCGATCTTGGTGGTGGCGACCCGGCCCGCGGTGCGGACGCCGACGCCGGGTGTGAGGACGGCGTCGGGCCAGCCGCCGTGCAGGGTCCGGCGGTAGAGCTCCTCGTGGATGGCCGCGACGGTGTCGCCGGCGATGCCCTTGTGGAGCTGCCACTGCTGCGGGACGAGCCGGTCGCGGGTCTGCTCGGGCAGGGCGTGGAAGTAGCGGGTGTAGTCGGGGGTGAAGTGCTCCAGGCCGAGCTTGGAGTACTCCATGGGGGCGAACGCCTCGGTCCTGGCGAGCCAGTGCAGCTTCTCCGCGCCGGCGAGGCGGGCCCGCAGCAGGTCGAGGAAGACCTCGGCGCCCGACTGTCCGGAGCCGATGACCGTGATGTGCTCGGCCTCCAGCAGCCGTTCCCGGTGGTCGAGGTAGTCGGCGGAGTGGATCACGGGGACGGCGGGGGCCTCGGCGAGCGGGCGCAGCGGTTCGGGGACGTACGGTTCGGTGCCGACGCCGAGGACGATGCTGCGGGCGTAGCTGCGGCCGAGTGCCTCCGCCTCGCCGTCGGCGTCGAGCTGGGTGAAGTCGACCTCGAACAGGGCGCGTTCGGGGTTCCAGCGGACGGCGTCGATCTGGTGGCCGAAGTGCAGACCCGGGAGATTGTCGCTGACCCAGCGGCAGTAGGCGTCGTATTCGGCACGCTGGATGTGGAACTTCTCGGCGAAGTAGAAGGGGAACAGCCGCTCGCGGGCGCGCAGATGGTTCAGGAAGCTCCAGGGGCTCGCCGGGTCGGCGAGGGTCACCAGGTCGGCAAGGAAGGGGACCTGGAGGGTGGCGCCCTCGATCAGCAGTCCGGGGTGCCAGCTGAAGGCCGGCCGCTGTTCGTAGAAGGCGGTGGTGAGCCCGCCGTGGACGCCGTCGGCGAGGGCCGCGAGCGACAGGTTGAACGGGCCGATGCCGATGCCGACGAGGTCGAGGGGCTGGGTGTCCCCCCAGGTTCCCTCGGGGGCGTGGGACGGTTCGGGTGCGGGCGTACCGGTCATCGGTGGGTGCTGCCTTCCACGAGTTCGAGCAGTTTTTCCAGGTCGCCGGTTGTGGCGTGCGGGTTCAGGAGCGTGGCTTTGAGCCAGAGGCGGCCGTCGGCGTGGGCGCGGCCGAGCACGGCACGGCCTTCGGTGAGCAGGACACGGCGGATCCGCGCGGTCTGCTCGTCGTCGGCCGCGACGGGCCGGAACAGCACCGTCGAGAGGGCGGGGCGGTCGTGGAGCTCCAGCCCGGGGTGCTGGTCGACGAGGTCCGCGAGCTGACCGGCGGCGGCGCAGACGCGGTCGACGAGCTCGCCGAGTCCGGCGCGGCCGAGGGCTCGGAGCGTGACGGCGACCTTGAGGACGTCGGGCCGCCGTGTCGTGCTGAGCGAACGGCCGAGCAGGTCGGGCAGTCCGGCTTCGGTGTCGTCGTCGGCGTTGAGGTACTCGGTCCGGACGCCGAGCGGGTCGAGACGGGACCGGTCGGGCACCGCGAACACTCCGGCGGCGACGGGCTGCCAGCCGAGTTTGTGCAGGTCGAGGGTGACGGAGTGGGCGCGCTCCAGCCCGGTCAGCAGGCCGCGGTGCCGGTCGCTGAAGAGCAGCGGGCCGCCGTAGGCGGCATCGACGTGGAGTTCGGCGCCGTGGCGCGCGCAGAGGTCGGCGATCTCGGGCAGAGGATCGATTCGCCCGGTGTCGGTGGTGCCCGCGGTGGCGACGACGAGGCAGGGTCCCGGGAGGTCCGTGAGCGCCTCGTCGAGACCGGCGGGGTCGAGCACACCGGATCCGGCGGGGACGGCCACCGGCTCGGGCAGTCCGAGCAGCCAGGCGGCCCGGTGCACGGAGTGGTGGGTGGCGGCGCCGCAGATCACCTGGACCGCGCCGTGCCGCTCGCGGGCGAGGAGCAGCCCGAGCCTGTTGGACTCCGTACCGCCGGTGGTGAACAGGGCGTCGGGCGCGGGCGCCGCGGGATAGACCTCGTGGGCGAGTGCCCGGGCGACGGCGGTCTCCAGCTCCGAGGCGGCGGGTGCCTGGTCCCAGGAGTCCATGGAGGGGTTGAGCGCGGAGGCGGCGAGATCGGCGGCGACGGCGAGGGCGAGGGGCGGTGTGTGCAGATGCGCCGCGCACAGGGGGTCCGCGGGGTCGGCGGCGCCGTGCGTGAGGGCGCGTACGAGGCTGCGCAGCGCCTCCTCGGCACCGGTGCCTTGCTCGGGGAGAACGGCCCCGGCGGCCTCACGCAGCCGCACGGCGACGGGCCCGGGCCCCCCGGGAGGCAGGGGCCCACCGCGCCCGGCCGCGCCGTCCCGCAGCGCGTCGAGCACGACGTCGAGCAGGGGCCGCAGGGCGTCGGGGCCTGTGGTTCCTCCCGCGAGAGGCGGCGTACTCATGGAGGTTCCTTCGGGTGTCGCCGGGCTGGTCACCCCGGGGTGATGAGGGTGCGCACGATGCTCAACGACAGGGACGGGCAAGGGGTATTGGCGCGCGGGGAAGGTGGGCGGGGGGGCGAGGTGTGTGCGGGGTCCGCGGCGGGGCGCCGGTGGTGTTCGGCGGGCTGACTCGCGCGCCGGGGTGCGGGAGCGGGGGGCGGGGGTTCAACCGGCGGTCGGGGCACGGGGGTTCGTGGCGTGCGCCCCCGTGCGAGACAGGCGACCCGGGGCCCGGGACTTCCGGGGCAACGGGGCGTGCTCCCGTGTGTCAGCGCTCATCGGCCGCCCGGACGCGGAGGGTTGCAGGGTGCGGTGGCGCGTGACAGCCGGCATTCGAGGGACGGGAATCGTGGCGTTCGCCTGCGCGAGACAGGCCCCCCGGGGGGCCGGGGACTCCCGGGGCAGCAGGGCGTGCCCCCGTGCGTCAGCGCTCATCGGCCGCCCGGATGCGGAAGGCTGCAGGGTGCGGTGGCGCGTGACAACCGGCCTCCGAGGGACGGGAATCGTGGCGTTCGCCTGCGGGCGCTGGAGGCTTACGGGGCAGCGTGGGCGGCACGCGTGCGTCCACTTGCGGGCAGCGCGCGGGGGCGGCCCCCGGCAGCGGCTCCGCGCATCAACTCGCCACGCGCACGGCGACTTCACGGAAGGCCCCACGCGTCAACCGGCGCCCCCGGCGGAGGTGGGCGCTCGCGGGTGGCGACGCCACGCGGGAGACGGCGGTGTCGATCCGCCGGGGTCGCCCCGGCAGCAACGCCGCCGCCAACTCGCCACGAGCACGACGACTTCACCAAAGGCGCCCCACGCAACAACCGCCGCCGGCGGAGGTACGCGCTCGCAGGTGGCGACGCCATGCGGGAGACGGCGGTCGAACCGCCGGCTTCGCCGCGGCAGCAACACCACAGCAACGCGTTCAGCAGCCGGACGTATCGACCGGCGGCCAGGTCGCGGGGGCATTCACCGACCAGCGATGCCCGTGTCAACCCGCCCTCGGAACACGGGGGTTCACCGGCAGCGGGTCCGGCCTCGTCACCCCGCGGCCGACACCCGCAGGTCCACCGGGCAGCCCCCTCACGCGACAACCCACGCAGCCCCGGGCATCGAAAGTCCCCGCAGCACCTACCGCGCACCCGCGCGGCGGACGCGCGAGGGTTCACCGGGCAGCGCCCCCGCGTACCGACCCGCGGCCGGGTCGCGGGGGCGCCCCGCAGTGCGCCCCCGCCTGCGTCCCTATCCCTCCTGCACCGACAACGCCCGGCGCAGGTCGTCCAGTTGGTCCGCCAGTTTGCGGCGCAGGGCCGGGATCATGTCCGCGTCGCGCAGACACCGTTCGCCCAGTTCCAGCGTCCGCGCGTCGACGGCGTGCAGCGGGAACGCGTACCGGCCCGCCGCCTCCGCTATGGCCGGGCCGCGGCGGCCTGCGAGCGCCACGGCGTCGTCGAAGTAGCGGGCCACGTACTCCCGGACCAGTTCGGCCTGTTCGGGCTGCCAGAAGCCCTGTGCGGTGGCGGTGAACAGGTAGTTGGAGAGTGTGTCGGAGGTGAACAGCCGCTCCCACGCGGCCTCCTTCGCCTCCGGTGTGGGCAGCGCGGCGCGGCAGCGGGCCGCGCCCTCCTGGCCCGTCGCGCTCGGGTCGCGGTCCAGTTCGGCCGCGATCGCGTTCTCGTCGGTCTCGCCGAGGACGGCGAGGCGGTAGAGGATGCGCCAGCGCAGCTCGGGGTCGAGCTCCGGTCCGCCGGGCACGCTGCCGTCGGCGAGCCATTCCTGGATCGTCTCGGGCTGCGCGGCGGCGTCGATGGCGTGGCGTACCGCTGTCAGGCGCAGTCCGGCGTCGCTGCCGTCCTCGGTGCGGCGCAGCAGGTCGCGGCAGATGTTCCTGATGGCGCTGAGCGCCGCCGGGCGCTGGTCCGCGGGAGAGAAGCGGTCGGCGATCTGGCCGGCGGCGAAGGCGAGCACGCCCTGCACCACGGCGAGGTCGGACTCGCGCGGCAGATGGGCGCGGGCGGCCTCCAGATAGGCGGCCGGGGCGAGGTCGCCGTCGCGGACCATGTCGCGGGCCGCGTTCCACACGACGGTGCGGGTCAGCGGGTCCGGGACGGCGGACAGCGAGCGGACGGCGGTGTCCCAGGAGGCCGGGTCGAGGCGCACCTTGGCGTAGCTGGAGTCGCCGTCGTTGAGGACGACGAGGGCCGGGCGCCGGCCGGGCCGGGGACCGTTCTCGCCGTGGGGGACGTCCAGTTCGAAGCGGTCGCGCAGGACGAGGGCGGAGGCGTCCACGGGGTCGGCGTCGTACGCGCCGACGGCGATCCGGTGCGGGCGGCTGCCGTCCTGGGCGACGGTGAGCGACCAGGTGCCGTTCGACTCGGTCACGGTCGAGGTGAGGGTGTCGACGCCGGTCGTCCGCAGCCAGGACTCCGCCCAGCCGTGCACGTCGCGGTCGGTGGCCTGGGCGAGGGAGTCGATGAAGTCGGCGAGGGTGGCGTTGCCGAATTTGTGGCGGGTGAAGTGGGTGTTGATGCCGGCGAGGAAGTCCTTCTCGCCCATCCAGGTCACCAGTTGCCGCAGCGCGGACGCGCCCTTGGCGTAGGAGATGCCGTCGAAGTTGAGCATCGCGGACGCGGTGTCGGGGACGGCGTCCGGGTCGGGTGCGACGGGGTGGGTGGAGGGCCGCTGGTCGGCGTCGTAGCCCCAGGACTTGCGGCCGATGCCGAAGTCGACCCAGGTGTCGGTGAAGCGGGTGGCCTCGGTGAGGGTCTGGTAGCCCATGTACTCGGCGAAGGACTCGTTCAGCCAGATGTCGTCCCACCAGCGCAGGGTGACCAGGTCGCCGAACCACATGTGCGCCATCTCGTGGGCGATGACCATGGCGCGGGTCTGCCGCTCGGTGTCGGTGACGGCGGAGCGGTAGACGAACTCGTCGCGGAAGGTGACGAGTCCCGGGTTCTCCATCGCCCCGGCGTTGAACTCGGGCACGAAGGCCTGGTCGTAGGAGTCGAAGGGGTACGGCTCCTCGAACTTCTCGTGGTACCGGTCGTAGCACTGGCGGGTGATCTCGAAGATCTCGTCGGCGTCCGCGTCCAGGTGGGGGGCGAGCGAACGCCGGCAGTGTATGCCGAAGGGCAGTCCCGCGTGCTCGGTCAGGACGGAGTGCCAGGGGCCCGCGGCGACGGCCACGAAGTAGGTGGCGAGCGGCGGGGTGGGGGCGCAGGTCCAGCGCCCGTCGCCGAGGTCGGTGGCGATGGAGTTGCCGAGGACCTTCCAGCCGGCGGGCGCGGTGACAGTGACCTCGAAGACGGCCTTGAGGTCGGGCTGGTCGAAGGCCGGGAAGACGCGCTGGACGTCCTCCATGAACAGCTGGGTGTAGACGTAGGTCTCGCCGTCGGTGGGGTCGGTGAAGCGGTGCATGCCCTCACCGGTGCGGGAGTACCGCATGCTCGCGTCGAGGTGCAGCTCGTGCTCGCCGGCGCTCAGGCCGCGCAGCGCCAGCCGGTTCCCGGTGAGCGTCTCGGGATCGATCGGCTGTCCGTCCAGGGTGACGGAGCGCAGGACGTCCGGCTTGACCTCGACGAAGGTGTCCCCGTCCGCCCGCGCGGTGAAGTGGATGACGGTACGGGAGTCGAAGGTCTCCTCCCCGGTGGTCAGATCGAGGTCGATCGAGTACCGGTGGACGTCGAGGAACTGGGCACGGGTCTGCGCTTCGTCGCGCGTCAGGACGGACATGAGGGCCATGCTGCCTGATGGTCCCGCTCCCGCACACGGGGTATCGGTTGCGCTGAGAGCGCACGCCCCGCGCGGTGCGCCCGCCGCGGGTCGTCTCCGCGGCACGGCGTCGGGGGCAGCGGCGCCCGCCTCGGGTCGTACTCGCCGGCGCGACGCCGGGGGCGGCGCCGCCCGCCTCAGATCATCTGCGCGGCGCGACGTCCGGGTCGGCGGCGATCGTCTCGTGGTGGCGGATCACCTCGGCGATGATGAAGTTCAGCAGCTTCTCGGCGAACGCGGGGTCCAGTCTGGCGCTCTCCGCGAGCTGGCGCAGCCGCTCGATCTGGCGGGCCTCGCGGTCCGGGTCGGCGGGCGGCAGATGGTGCTGGGCCTTGAGCCGGCCCACCTGCTGGGTGCACTTGAAGCGTTCGGCGAGCATGTGGACGACGGCCGCGTCGATGTTGTCGATGCTCTCGCGCAGGCGGTTCAGCTCGGCCCGCACGTTCTCGTCGATGTCCCTGGTGGTCATGGTCAGCGAGCTTACGACGATCACGTGGAGATCGTCGGGGGGTGTTCGGGGTCCGGGATGCGGTTGCTCCAGCCGCCGGGAACGGCGCGTCCCTGCTGGGCGCGGAAGCGGACGGGCGCGGTTCCGACACGGCGGGTGAACAGCCGGGAGAAGTAGGCCGGGTCCTCGTAGCCGACGCGGCGGGCGACGGCGGCGACGGGGAGCTCGGTCGCCACGAGCAGTTCCTTGGCCCGGCCGAGCCGGATGCCCAGGAGGTAGTCCTTGGGGCTGCATCCGGCGCCCCGGCGCACGGCGGCGCGCAGTTCCGCGGGGGTCATGCCGTGGCGTGCCGCGTGCTCGGCGACCGACAGCGGCTGGAAGGCGTCGCGGGCGAGCGCGCCGAGTACGGGGTCGCCCTCGGCGTTGGTGTCGGCGCGGGCGCGGCGCAGGGCGACGAGGAGTTCGTGCACGGCGGCGCCGGTCTCGACCTCCAGGAGCGGATTGCCGCGGCGGGCGGCCCGGGCGATGCGCCCCACGGCGGCGCGCGGGGCCGCGGTGTCGGAGAGTGGGACGACCGGCCGGTGGGGCTCGATGTAGCCGAGTTCGGTGTAGGTGGCGGTGGCGGGTCCGGAGAAGTCGACGAAGCTCTCGTCCCAGCCGCCCGTCGGGTCGGGGCCGTAGTGGTGGGGCACTCCGGGTGTGAGCCACAGCAGGGCGGGCGCGGTGACGGCGGTGCGCTGTCCGTCCGGTTCGCGGAACCAGCCGCTGCCCGCGCTGATCACGACGGCGACATGGTGGTCCAGGGTGCGGGGCCCGACGGTGGGCAGCAGGCCGTGCTGGAGTCCGACGCCGAGGCAGACCAGGCCGAGCCGCTGGTGCACGGGACCCGGGGTGAAATAGCGCATCCAGGTGTGGTACATCCGCTTTCGTCCCTCTCCCCGGCCGCGATCAGCCTGCGCGTGCGTCCAAACAGCGCCGATCTTTGTCCATGGATTCCTCCGCCGCCAGGGGGCGATGGTGAGCGAGGCGGGGGGACATGGGTGAGGGGTGGGACGTGACGGAGTTCACGGTCGGTGACGAGGATTTTCTGCTGGACGGGCGGCCGGTGCGGCTGCTGTCGGGTGCGCTGCACTACTTCCGGGTGCACGAGGGGCACTGGGACCACCGGCTGGCGATGCTGCGGGCGATGGGCCTCAACTGTGTGGAGACGTACGTCCCGTGGAATCTCCACGAGCCGGCGCCGGGCCGCTACGCCGACCCGGAGGCGCTGGGGCGGTTTCTGGACGCGGCGCACCGGGCGGGGCTGTGGGCGATCGTGCGGCCGGGGCCGTACATCTGCGCCGAGTGGGAGAACGGCGGGCTGCCGCACTGGCTGACGGGCCGCCTCGGCCGGCGGGTGCGCACCGACGACGCCGAGTATCTGGGGCATGTGGAGCGCTGGTTCACCCGGCTGCTCCCGCAGGTCGTGGCGCGGCAGGCGGACCGCGGCGGACCGGTGATCATGGTGCAGGCCGAGAACGAGTACGGCAGTTACGGCACCGACGGCAGCTATCTGCGCCATCTCGTGGATCTGCTCGGGGGCTGCGGGGTGACCGTGCCGCTGTTCACGTCGGACGGGCCCGAGGATCACATGCTCACCGGCGGCTCGGTGCCGGGCGTGCTCGCGACGGTGAACTTCGGGTCGGGGGCCCGTGAGGCCTTCGCGACACTGCGCCGTCACCGTCCCGGCGGCCCGCTGATGTGCATGGAGTTCTGGTGCGGCTGGTTCGACCACTGGGGCAAGGACCACTCGGTACGCGATCCGGCGGATGCGGCCGGGGCGCTGCGGGAGATCCTGGACGCGGGGGCCTCGGTCAATGTGTACATGGCGCACGGCGGTACGAGCTTCGCCGGCTGGGCGGGGGCGAACCGCTCGGGCGAGCTCCAGGACCAGGAGCTCGAACCGACCGTGACCTCCTACGACTACGACGCACCGATCGACGAGACGGGCCGTCCCACGGAGAAGTTCTGGCGCTTCCGCGAGGTCCTGGAGCCGTACGGGGACGGGCCGTTGCCCGATCTGCCGGCGGAGCCCGTCGTGCTGGGCGCCCCGGTGGGGGTGGAGTTCGACGGCTGGGCGCCGCTCGGTGACGTCCTGGAGGTGCTCGGCGACGAGGAGACCGAGGGCCCGGTGCCGCCCACCTTCGAGGAACTGGGCGTGGACCGCGGCCTGGTCCGCTACCGGGTACGGATTCCGGGGCCCCGCCGGCCGTATCCGCTGCGTGTGTACGGGCTGCGCGACCGGGCCGTCGTGTACGTCGACGGGGCCCGGGCGGGGGTGCTCGGCGGGGAGAACGAGGCGCTGGCGGAGCCGGTGGCGGGGCCCGCGGACGTGGAGCTGTGGGTGGAGTCGCTGGGGCGGGTCAACTACGGGCCGCGGACGGGCGAGCCGAAGGGGATCACCGGCGGGGTGCTGCACGAGCGCCAGTATCTGCACGGGGTGCGGGCCGGTGCGCTGCGGCTGGACGCGTTCGGTGCCGCGGCGGTCGCGAAGGTGCCGTTCCGGGCGGCCGATGCGGGTGCCGCGGGTCTGTACCGCGGCTCGGCCGTCGTCGAGCACGCCGGTGACGCGCGCCTGGAACTCCCCGGCTGGACACGGGGGTTCGTCTGGGTGAACGGCTTCTGCCTCGGCCGCTACTGGGCCGAGGGACCGCAGCACTCGCTCTTCGTCCCCGGCCCGGTGCTGCGGGCGGGGACGAACGAGGTGTGGGTGCTGGAGCTGGAGGGGGCGGGAGCGCCGGCCGGGGTGTTCAGCCCGGTGTGACGCCCCCGCCGGTGATGCGGTCGAGAACGTCCCGGTAGACGGAGCGCTTGTCGGGGCGTGCGTGGTCCAGGGCGTGCCGCAGGGCGGAGGCGGCGGGTGTGCCCCACAGGGCGAGCCCGTCGGCGGCCGCCGTGCGGACGACGGGGTGCGGGTGTTCGAGCAGTCCGGTCACCACCGGGATCGCGGGCGTCCAGCGCGCATGGCACACCGCCCGGACCGCCATGCGCCGTACGTCCGGCTGCGGGTCGTGCAGCAGCACCGACACATGGCCGAGATGGGTCTCGCGGTCGAAGACCGCACGCGAGGTCCGGTAGGCCTGGAGACGGACCTTGGTCCGCGGGTGCTCCAGCAGTGCGCCGATCACCTCCCGCAGTCCGCGGTCCTCCTCGGCGGCCCGGCCGGTGTGTTCCACGGAGCCCGGGCCTTCCTGTTCCTCGATCAGCCGCAGGAGGGCCCGGCGTATCTCGTCCGGGGAACCGGTATGCGCCAGGGCGGGCAGTTCGGTGCGGGCGGCGGGCCGCCGGGGCCGCGCCGTCGCGGGGCGTTCGCGGAGCGCCGCGAGCGCTGCGGCGTCGTCGTGTGGGGCGTCCGGGCCGCGCAGCGGGCCGTCCACCAGGCGGAGTTCATCGGCGAGATCGGCACGCCCTTCCGCGCGCAGCCGGGCGTCGAGGCGGGTCAGTGCGGGGGTGCGGAGCAGGGGCCGCCCCGCGAGCAGGTCCAGGTATCCCCAGGCGCCGGCGGCGAGCCGGTCGTCGAGGTGGCCGGCGAGGACGTCGGCGGGGACCCTGCGCAGGGCCCGTGCCGCCTGGGGACGGATCGCGGCCGGGCCGTGCTCCCACCACCCGAGGAGCAGAGGCAGCAGGGCCGTCGGATCGTCCGGGTCGAGCAGCAGCGCCAGGGCCACCGCCCGGTCGGGCAGGATGCCCTCCGCGCTCAACTCGGCCGCGTCGAGGGCCCGCAGGGAGCCGGGGCCGGGCGGCACGGTCACCCGGCCCCGGAGGTACGCACGCAGGACGTCGAGCCGGACGCCGGGCTCCGGCCAGTCCACCAGTGCCCGGGCGGCGGCATCCCGGCGGTCGGCCTCGGGCGCGTCCAGCAGGGCCAGCAGGCGTCGCCGCAGGGCCGCCGAACGCGGCTGGTCGAGATCGTCGCCGTGCACGGTCCGCGCGTCGGGTGCGGGTGCCGCGGCCGATTCGGCGATGGTCCACGGCGGGGCGCCGAGGGGCTGGAGTTCGGTCATCCGGTCGACGAGTGCGGCCCGGACCTCGGGTACGGCGCCGGCGTGGGCGCCGATCAACGCGGCCAGCAGCTCCCGCGAGCCGGGGGCGTGCGGGGAGCGGCGGAACTCCTCCAGGGCGTCCGACGTCTGTACGGCGGCGTCCAGTGCGGCCGGCCAGGCCGGGTTCGCCGCCTGCTCGGTGGGCGGCGGGACGGCGAACGCCTCGCGCAGTACGGCGGTTTCGGCTTCCCAGGGGTCGCCGCCGAGCCGGGCCGCGGCCAGCGCCGAGTCGAGGTCACCGCGCACGAGTACCGCTCCGCAGCGGCGCAGCAGCGCGAGGGTGACGCGGCCGGCGCCGGGTGCCGGGGGCAGGGCGCGTACGGCGGCGGCCACCACCGGCCGCTTGACCGCGGGCAGTTCGGGCGCGACGGCGTCGAGTACGGCGAGAAGGCCGGCCCGGTCGGCATCGGACGCATGGGTGAGCTGGTCCAGGACGATGTCGGCGGACCGGGCGAAGGCCGCCAGTTCGACGGGCGTCCAGGGCGCGGGGCACAGGCTCAGGGTGAGTCGCAGGATCCGGCCGCGAACCGCCGGGCGGGGCGAGGACGCTGCCAGCCGCAGCCAGTCGCCGAGCAGGGGCCGCAGTTCGCGCAACCGGTCGAGGGACGGCGGCTCCTGGCGTTCGGCGATCCGCAGGGCGATCGCGGGGTCCCAGCCCCCGGTCAGCAGGGAGGCGATCTCGGTGTCCGTCGTCTCCTCCGGTCCGGGCCGGCGGCCGGGGGCGACGACGCCGTGACGGGCGGCCGCTCCCGTGATCTCGGCGAGCGTCCCGGAGGCGAGGCGGACGCGGCCGGTCACGGCCAGGGCGAGCAGCACCGGGGCCGCCGGTGAGCGCTGGGTGTCCAGGGCGAGGAGCGAGCGTGCGGGCAGGACGCCGTCGAGGCCGGCCAGCAGCAGGTCGCGGGTGCGGCCGTCGTCCTCGCGTTCGGCCGCGGCGATCAGCGTCGCCGCGTACGCGTCGCCGAGGACGGCGCGCAGTGCCTCGGTCAGGGACGCTCGCAGGCCGGGGTTGTCGTGACGGCCCAGCCACAGGAGCAGCTTCGGCACCGCCTCGGGGCCGCCGGCACGGACCAGGACCTCGGCGGCCGTCTTCTTGATGTTCATGGTGGGACGGTCGAGACAGGCGGCGATCGCACCCGCCGCCCAGCGTGCCCCGGCCTGTCCGAGCGCCAGCAGTGCCTGCCGTACGGTCTGGATGTCCTCGGCGGCGGTCAGGGGGATCAGCGTCGCCGACAGGGCGCGGGCGTCGGTGCCGGAAGTGTCGCGGGCGAGCAGGGCGATCACGTGCTTGCGTATGTGCCGGTCGCGGTGGCGCAGCAGGCGGTGCACCTGGGGGCGGGTGTGGGCGTGAGGCGTCCGGAGGAGGACGTCGAGCAGGACGGTCCGCTCAATGTCGGACAGGCCCGGCCGCTCCAGCAGTTCCAGGGCCAGGGTCGCGACGAGCGCGTCACCGGCCTCCCGGGGACCGGCCGCGTCGAGCAGGCACACCGGGCGGATCCTGCCCCGGACGTGCAGCCGGCCGCCCAGGGCGTGCAGGGCGTCCAAGGCCTCCTGGGGGACGACGGGTTCGCCGCCCGGCCGGCCGTCGTGCCGGGTGCCGGCGGACCGGGGTTCGGCGGACCGGGGTTCGGCAGGCGGGCGGACGTCGTGCCGGGCGTCGGCGGTCGGCTGGGGGGAGGCGGGCTCTCGGCCGTCCGGGTCCCGCCTGTCCGCCACCTCGGCGACGATGCGCAGCAGCAGGTCCGCGAGGACGGGCAGGGTGGCGGCGTTGCCGTTGGCCGCCAGCCGGCACAGCGCCGTCACCGGCCGCGCGGGGTCGAGATGCGAGCTGAGGAGCGCCAGTTCGCGGTCGTCGGGGCCGCCGAGGTCCGCCGCGACGCGGTCGGGCAGATCGGTGGGATCGAGCCGGCCGAGGATCCGGCGCCGCAGCTCCGGGTCCTCGTTGAGCAGCCACAGCACCTCCAGGGCGTGGTGCCGTACGGCGCGGAGATGAGGCACGACGGCAGCCGCGTCCCCGTCACCCTGGGAGCCCGCCGCCGGGTTCGCCGCCGAGTTCGCCGAGCCCGACGCCGACGCCAACTCCTCCTTCCCCAGACCGATTCCCTGAGCGAGTACCTCAACCGTCCGCCGGCCGCCGATGGCCTCCAGCGTGCGCAGGGCGGCCGCGGGCGCGGAGGGCAGGAGACCGAGCACCGTCTCCTCCGCGTCCGTGTACCGCAGTGCGCGGATCGCGTCGAGGAACGGCTCCGGCCTCGCGGCGAGCGGCAGCAGGCGGGTGACGGCCTCACCGACCGGCAGGTCCCCCGCCCCCTGGGCGGCCAGCGCGACCAGCAGATCGAGCCGCCGCGGGCTCCGGTCGTCGGGCGCGGTCTCCGTCAGTTCCCGGAGCACCGCCCGCCGGCAGGTGAAGAGGACCGTCGCGACCTCGTCCGCCGGAATCGAGTGGTCGGTGAGCGCGAGAGCGACGACGGCGGGGACGTCCTCGTCCTGCGCGAAGTGTCCGCGCCGGTGCAGTCCGCTCAGACAGGTCAGGACCGGCCTCCCGAGAAGCAGCGGGTCCGTCCCGGCGAGGGCCGTCAGCGCGCCGATGTCGTCGCGTTCCGCCAGGTCTCCGAGGAGTTCCACACTCCGTTGCCGCAGCGCGGGCGGCAGCCCTGTGTCCTCGGCGACCTGTCGCAGCAGGTCCGCGTGCCCGTGGCGGGCCGCTGCGGCGAGCGCCGCGGCGGCCCCCTCGGGCCGGGCCGCGGACGAAAGGGGGGTGAGGAACGGCGCCAGGCGCGGCAGCGGGAACGGTTCGAGCGCCGCCCACGGCTCGGCGAGTTCGCTCAGCGCTCCGGCCACGACGCCGTCGCCGGCGGCGCCGAGCAGGGCGGACAGGCGGGCGCGCACCAGCGACGGCCTGAGCAGTCCGGCGTGCAGCCCTTCACGGAGCAGACGCAGCGCCTCCCCCTGCACCACGGGGTCGTCGGTGTCCGCCAGTTCGCTGACCAGCCGCTCGGGCCCCGGGGCGTCGAGGGCACGTGTCTCCCGCAGGGCCTGGTACAGCAGCTCGTCCCGCGGCTGCGTGCGTACGGCCTCCGGACGGTGCAGCAGTTCGGCCCGCAGCCAGGCGATCCGCACCGGCATCGGCAGTTCCGCCGTCCGCCAGGCGGGCCACCTCCGCGCGGGGACATGCTGTGCGAGTCGTCCGTACAGTTCCGCCTGTACGAGCGCCGCTTCCGGTGGGGCCGCCACGTCAGGCGGCAGCAGCCCCGCGAGTTCGGCTCCCTCCGACCCCTCGTCCCACCGGGCCGAGGTCACCCGCTCCCGCAACAGCACCAGGCCCAGGTGGCTGGTGTGCGGGTCGGGGTGCCCGATGAGCCGGGCGAGGTCGGACGGCGCGCACACCAGTGGGTCGGTGTGGCGGGCCGCCTCGCTCTCGCCCCGGCTCGGGGCCTGCCGGGGCGCTTCGTCGGCCGGAGTCGTCATGGTCGGATCGTAGGCGCGGCAGTCACCGCCCCACCAACGGGATTCACGGCGCCCCGGGTCCCGCCTCCCGTACCTCGAAGGTGTCGAGGACGAATTCCGCCGTGCCGTCGTCACCGACCTTCCGCAGGCCCACCCAGGTCTCGCCCGCGTCGTCGGGAGCGGTGAACTCGTACGCGAAGGACACCGGGTCCGTCGCCACCGGCAGCGGCACGCGCGTGAGTTCGCGGTCGTCGGCGCCCGTGACCCAGGCGTACTGGCCCGCCTTCTCGTTCTCGTAGCGGAACGAGACACGGTAGCGGGTCCCCGGCCGGAACCGGACGGTGTGCTGCACGGTCCGGTAGACGAGACCGCCGTTCTCGCCGCGGGACTTGAGCGACTCCGTCCCGTCCACCACGTCGTCGATCGCCTTGCCGTTCCAGCCGCGCTGGGTGAACGGCGCGTGCCGCTGGGCGATATGGGTCCGCGGGTCGGTCGCACCGCCCGCGTCGCCCTTCACGAACACGCCCCAGCCCTGCGGCACTTCCTGGAAGTCCTCGTACGCGACGGTGTCCGGCTTCGCCGTCCGGCGCGCGGCGACGACGCGGACGTTGTCGAAGCGGACCCGCGGTGCGCCCGCCTCGGCCCGCAGCGTGAGGATGACCGGCCCGCCGCCCTGGGGGACGGTGAAGTGGGTGAACATCCGCTGGAAGCGGGTGCCGTGCTTGCGGTCGGCGGCGACATGGTTGCCGGCGGTCGAGATGTCCGTCCAGTTGGCGGCGGTGACGCCGTCGGCGGTGCGGACCTCCAGGCTCGCCCTGCGCCGCTCCCCCGCCCGCTCGCCCACCTCGACCTGCACGGAGGCGGCGTACGTCCCGGGCGCGAGCCGCGCGAGCCGCTGCCCGGCACAGGCGGCCGCGCCCGCGCCGATGACCAGTTCGTGGTCGCCGAGCGGGCTGAGCACCACGGAGGCGGGGCCCTCCACCGTCCAGCCGTCGAGGGTGCCGGCGTGGAAGCCGGGGTCGTGCACGGGTGTCGCCTCGCCCCAGCCCGGGTCGCCGCCGGCCCTCACCCGTGTGCGGTGGACGACGTACGGCTGCCCGGCCTCGGCGTCGAGGGTGATGCGGCCGGAGCGTACGGGCAGTTCGGCGGCGTGCACCCGGCCTTGGTCGGTGAGCCGGTAGAGCTGGACCCGCGCGGCGCCGGACCAGCCGCGCGGCAGCCGCCAACTGGTGGTGCCGCCCTGGGGGTTGTAGTGGTAGAGCTTCGCGGGATCGGTGGCCCGGCGCGGCTCCCAGGGCAGCAGATAGGCGCCGCCGTCGTAGACCACGCGGCCGTCGGTGACGATGCGGCGCGTGCCGCCCTCGTCGGAGACGGTGCTCGGCCCGAAGAAGGTGATCTCGTGGTCGGTCCAGCGCTTGATCGGGTGGGCCTGGAGATACTTGGCGGGCAGGGACTCGGTCCAGATCAGCTCGTAGAAGACGTTCCAGTCCGTCTTGCCCACCCAGCCCTCGAAGTTGCCGGTGCGCGGGATGCCCAGCAGGGTGGGCCACTTGTCGGCGAAGACGTCCTTCTGGTGGTTGCGGATGAAGCGGATCAGCCGTGAGTTGACGCCGCGCGAGGTGTCGGGGCCGTAGTCGGTCTCGGTCGCCCAGTGCGACCAGAGCGCCGAGCGCTCCAGGCCGTGGCCCCATTCGGTGGTGACGAGCCACCCCTGTTCGCGCAGCGCGCGCTGAAGCCGGTCGGAGGTCCAGCCGGACTCGCGGAAGACGTCGATGTAGAGCGTGGTGAGGGCGGGGTCGGTCTCGGCCCGCAAATCGGCGAAGCGGCGGACGATGTCGCCGGAGACCAGATCCCGCCGCTGGTCGATGCGGTACGACTGGTCGAGCCAGTCCCACTGTTCGTTCGTCTTGTCGACCAGGGTCTCGGAGAAGGCGTTCGCGACGGGGTAGGACTCGGTGGCATTGACGTGCACGCCGAAGTCGCTGTTCCACTTCCTGCCCTGACGCACCAGGGTGTTGAGGTCGGCGAGTCCGCCGGCGCGCCGGTTGTGGTTGCCGGCGTAGTCGGGGTGGGCCGAGTCGTGGCCCTCCGACTGGTAGCCCTTCAGCAGCGTGTACTGGCGCAGTCCGTCCGTCGCCAGCGAGATGCGCTTGACGTGGTCGAGAGTGGCCAGAAACGGATTGGTCGCCTGCGAGGCGAAGTTGAAGGGGATGTGCGGGACGACCCGCAGATGCTGCTCGTCGGCGCCGAGCGGGTCGATCATGATGTCGCGGAAGGCGATGGCGGCGTCCTGCCAGTCGACGACGCCGTCCCCGTTGCGGTCGCCGGTGATCACGACGGTGGCGTACGGGAGGGGTTCCACCGCGTCGAGGGGTGCGGTGGCCGCGCGGTGGGTCCACTGCCCGGGGACGAGGTGCGCGGTGACCAGCCCGTCGGTGACGGTCGTCTGCCGCCAGAGCCGGCCGTTGTCCCAGGTGGCGCCGGGAGTGGCGGCGGGGTTGTCGTAGACGGTGTTGGTCTCCACGGCGCCGCCGAGCCTGTCGTGCGCGACGACGGCGTAGGCGCAGCCCGTCGGGCTCGCCTCGGCGGGCGTCTGCGGGGTGAGGGTGACGAGCGTGTCGCCGCTGCCGGCCTTGTCCAGCGCGATACGGGCGGCGTACAGCGTCGCGCCGGGCTGGTCGCTGCGTACCGCGAGGAGCGCGAGGCCGGGGATCTCCAGGGTGCCGACGCGCAGCGCCTCGGTGTCGGCGATGCGGGTGACCCGCCAGTCGACCGTGCGTCCGTCGACCCGGATCTCGACGTCGATCTCGGTGACCGCGCGCTTCTCGGTGGACCGGTCGCCGCCGGTGGGGCCGAAGGCGAGGGTGTACGCGATCCGGTCGCGGCGGACCTGTGCGGTGACCTGCGGCGTACGGGCCACGGAGTCGATCAGCACCGAGGTGACGCTCCGCTGCTGCCCGTACAGCTTGGCGCCGGTGCCGCGGTCGGTGTACGACACGATCCGCGGGAAGCCGCGGTCGACGAGGACGTCGAGGTCGCGCGAGCGCAGGACGGTCTCGGGGGCGGCGGACCCGTCGGCTGCGGCGAGCGCGGTTCCCGGGCCCGCGACGGCCGCACCGACGCCGGCCAGGGCGGTGGCGGCCACGACGGTTCTGCGGCTGGGCCCGCGGTCTTGTGCGTCCACGCTCGTTCCTCCTCGTGACGGGTGCTGCGTGCACGTCAATCTGCGCCGGGAGGGAGGAACGCGCCCATGGACAAAGCAGGGGCAGGTGTTGGACTAAAGCGTCCGGCACCTGCCCCTGCTTCACGGGACTTCAGTGGCCGGCCGGGCCCGTGGCGGACCCGGCCGGACCTGCTCGGTTGCTACAGCGTGGCGGCCGCGGACTTGATGGCGGCAGCGAAGGTGGACACCTCGGTGTAGACACCCGGGTAGTTGGGCCGTGCGCAGCCCTCGCCCCAGCTCACGATGCCGACCTGGATCCAGGCGTTGTTGTTGTCCTTGCGGAACATCGGGCCACCGGAGTCGCCCTGGCAGGTGTCGACGCCGCCCTGCGGGAGTCCGGCGCAGATCTCCTCACCGGCGACGAGGCTCGGGTAGGACTGCTTGCAGGAGGCGTCCGAGACGAACGGCACCTGCGCCTTGAGCAGGTAGCGCTGCTGGGCGCCGCCCTCACGGGCCGCACCCCAGCCGGCGACCGTGAAGGTGCCGTTGTTGTACGCCGTCGTGTCGGCGATCTTCAGTGTGGGGAGATTGATCGGCTTGGCCAGCTTGATCAGCGCCCAGTCCTTGCCCGTGCCGTTGTAGCCGGGGGCCTGGAGGACCTTGGTGGACTTGACCTTGATGGCGCTGGCGCTCTGCAGATCCACGACGCCGGCGGTGGCGGTGATGCTGGTGTTGTTGCCGGAGCCGGAGACACAGTGCGCGGCCGTGAGGACGATCTGCTGGGTGTACAGAGCGCCGCCACAGCCCATGGAGAGCCGGACCATGAAGGGGAATTCGCCCTGGGCGGCGCGGGTACCGCCGACGACGGGCGGCTGCGCGGCCGAGGCCGAGGAGGGCTGAAGGCTGACAGCGGCCAGCACGACAGCGCCGGCGGCGGCGCATCTCTTGACCATGCGGAGAAGCTGCTTCAACGGACTGCCTTTCGTGGGGGGTTCAGACTTACGCCGGCACCGGATCCAGGCAGCCGCGGCACGCAACTGACATGGGCCCGACAAGACGTGATCCGGATTATGGGGAGTGTGTCAGGTGCGCCACAAGGAGCAGTTTTCAGCCACGCCACCAGCGCGGATTCACCGCCCGTTCCCCGTAGAGTTGATCCCGGCCGACCATCGTGCATGGGGGGTACGGGACGTGGTGGCGAAGGACAGCGAGGTCGTACACGGCTATCCGCACCTGGACACCGTGCGGGCGGCGATCACCGCCCTGCACCGACGGCTCTCGTCCGAGGGCGTGCTCTCCTACGCCCCGAGCGTCCTGCCGGCCGACGTGGCCTTCGCCGATCAGGACGACCTCCATCTGGGCGCCCAGCGTGTCGCCCGGGCCCTGGTGCATCACTTCCGGCTGCCGGACGCGCGGATGATCGTCAGCTTCCGCGAGATGACCCACGCCGCGAGCGTCGAACTGACGGCCGGACCCGAATACTTCATCGAGCTCAACGACCGGTTCCGTACGCACCGCCGGGACATCGGCGCGGCCCTCGCCCACGAGATCATGCATGTCCTGCTCCACCGGCTCGGTCTCTCCTTCCCCGGCACTCGTGACAA
Source organism: Streptomyces sp. NBC_00306 (assembly GCF_036169555.1). Lineage (GTDB taxonomy): Bacteria > Actinomycetota > Actinomycetes > Streptomycetales > Streptomycetaceae > Streptomyces > Streptomyces achmelvichensis. Next base: position 1,941,650 of record NZ_CP108032.1, read on the forward strand.
CGAGATCCTCACCGACACCGCCACCACCTATCTCGGTGCGGGCTGGCTGCTGCTCGACGCGTTCCGCGAGGACAGCGTTTCCAGTCAGAAACTCGGGTACCTCACACCCGAGGAGTTCGGCTATGTCCTCGCCAAGCGGTCACTCGTCTTCGACGAGGACCCCTCACCGTGGTTCACCAGCCCGCAGGGCTATACGGCATATACCAAGGGGAAGGCGCAGGCGCTGCGCGACGCGCAGCAGCCGCCGCTGACCACCGCCGGATGGACGGGCCGCCACCGCTATGCCAAGGACCGGCGGTATGCGCGTGAGCACGCCGGAGCGACCCCGCACCCGGAGTCCGGCGCGACGGGGTACGCCTTCGAGCAGGGCCCCGAGGGCCTGCGTGTCTCGTTCTCGTGTCCCACCTGCCACCAGCGCATCCGGATCGCCGTGCGCGGCCGGGTGCGCGCCCGGTGCGGTCTGTGCCGGACGATTCTGGAATGCGACACCTGAACGGTTCTCCGTAGGCTCGAGGGATGACGTACGAGCCGGCAGCATCCGTCCAGCAGCTCTTCGACGCCGTGTGGGAGGGCGCGGAGGACGCCGTCGTACGGCTGCTGCGGGCGGGAGTTCCCGCCGACGCGACCGACGAGGACGGACAGACGCCGCTGTACCGGGCGGCCGTGAGCGACGAGTTGGGCATCGTACGGCTGCTGCTGGCGGCCGGCGCCGAACCCGAGCGGCTGAGCGGACACGAGGGCGGGGACCTGCCGCTGTGCGGAGCCGCGGTCGGCGGTCACACGGACGTGGTGCTGGCACTGATCGCCGCCGGAGCCCGGCCGGACACCGCGGAGGCCTTCGGCTTCACCGCCATGACCTGGGCCGTGCAACTGGGTCACGCGGCGACGGTCGAGGCGCTGCTCGACCACGGCGCCGACCCCGACCTGCCGGCGCCGGGGGGCGAACCCCCGCTGGTCCTGGCCGCGCGCCGGGGCTCGCCCCGTACCGTCAGGGCGCTGCTGCGGCACGGTGCCGGCGCACGGCAGGCGGCACTCGACGAGGCCCGCGCCTGGCTGGCGCGTGATGTCGAGAAGGAGCTGCGCGCCGGGCTGCTGGAGGCGTACGGCGACGGGTCGCAGACGGTCACGCGCCGCGTCGAGGAGGACGGCGGCGTGACGGTCGTGGTCGAGGTGCTGCGCGAGGGGAAGCCGGTCGCGGGCAACGAGCAGCAGACCGGACATGCGGCGATCGCGACCCTCCTGGAGGAGGACCTGGGCATCCAGACGCCGTACGCGACGCTGGCCGAGCGCGCGCTGCGCTGCGGGGACCGGGACCAGGACGACTGGGTGGAGGCGGTGCTGGCGCTGTGGAGGCGCGGCGACGAGGAGACCTTCCAGGCGGCAGCCGCGTGGTGCGCGAGCGACGACCCGATGCGGCAGGCGTTCGCCGCGGAGGTGCTGGCACAGCTGGGCCCGGCGGGCCCGGAGCCGGACGCGGGTGCGCATACACGTGCGGGTGCGGGTGGGCATACGGATGCGGGCGCGGGCGCTGCCGCGGGGACGGCCGGCACCGCGGCGCACCGTCCCTTCGCCGCACGCGCCCTGCCGCTGTTGCGCGAACTGGCCCGCGAGGCACGGGACGAGGAGCTGATCCGGGCCGCCGTCCTCGGGCTCGGCCACCACGGGGATCCGGCCGCACTGCCGGAGATCCTGCGCCACGCGGGACACCCGAACGCGGCCGTGCGCCACGACGTGGCGCTCTCGCTGTTCGGCCTGGTGCCGGACGGTCACCGGGAGAGCACCGAGGCGCTGATCGCCCTCAGCCGTGACACAGACGACCGGGTCAGGGACTGGGCGACCACCGCGCTGGCGCACCTCGGCGGCGACACGGCCGAGATCCGCGAGACGCTGGCGGCCCGGCTGGAGGACCCCGACCCGGACACCGCGGCGGAGGCCGCACAGGGGCTGGCGAGGCGTCAGGACCCGCGGGCGGTCCCGGTACTGGCACGGATACTGGCGGACGGGGACCCGGACGGCTATGCGCACGAAGCCGCGGCGGAGGCGGTGCAGCTGATCCAGGACGAGACGGTCAGGCGCCGACTGGAGGGCACGGTCCCGCGCGTGCGCTGACGGAGGAGACCGAACCGCCGGCGCGGGAGCCCCGACTCCCACGGAGCGGTTCCCGCGCGTGCGCCGACGCGCGAGGTCAGAGCAGCCGCAGCACGCCCGGCGCCCGCTCCTCGATGATGCCGACCAGTTCGTCGAAGACGGTCGGCCCCTCGCCTGCTCGGGCGCGCGCCAGTTCCTCCGCGACGGCCGCCTTGTTCGACGGATGGCACCGGGCGAGCCGCAGCTCCAGCTGACGCACCGTCTCCGGGTGCCCGAGGGCCCGGCGGGAGCTCTCGTGGTCGCGCCATTCGATGCGGTAGTCGCCGTCGTCGGGCGTGCCCATCCCGCCGCTGAGGCAGTCGGCGAAGGCGTCGAGGTTGCGGCCGAAGTACCCCTCCGGCCCGTTCACGGCCTCGCCGATCACCCGCCAGAAGCTGTCCAGGCCGGTGACCTCCGCCCCGTCGATCACATAGGTCTTGGTCACGGGGCGGAGGATAGCCGCTCAGCAGCCGTGGTCGACGAGGTCGAACGAGGCGTAGTGGTCAGCGGTGTAGTAGTCCTCCTGCGACGCCTCGCCCGTGACGATGCGGCGTGCGCCGCGGTCGGAGGAGCCCGGCGTCTTGACGGTGTACTCGTGGTAGTAGCCGGTCGAGTGCGACGGCAGGATGCCTTCCCGGTTCTGGAAGACCGTGCCGTCCTGCGGGTAGGGGAACGGCCCGCCCGCGTCGATGAGTTCGAGCGTGTCGTGGGCCTGGGACGGAAGGTCGGAGTAGCAGATGTCACCGACCGCGGCGGCTGCTGTGGGGGCAGCCGTGAGGGTGGGGGTGTAGGTGGTGGCCGTGGCCTGCCCGCCGATGAGGAGGGTCGAGGCGAGAGCGGCGGCCGCGCCGAGCGTGGCGATTCGTGGGGGGATTCGCATGTCGGCCATCATGACGCGCGTAGACATGCACGCGTCAAGGCGAACTCCTCGGTGTTTTCTGCGAATTAACCTGGGTGGATTCGTGGACACGAAGGTGTGGGGAGGGTCTGCGAACTGGTCATCGGGCGCCGTGGACGGGCTGCGGAATCTCGGCGTCCGCCAGCAGTTTCCGTACCGCGTCGCCCGCCTCCGACGGCTGCCAGCGGCTCCCCTTGTCGGCCGTCGGACCCGGCCGCCAGCCCTCCATGACGGTGATCCTTCCGGCTTCCGCCTCGAAGACCCGGCCGGTGACCCCCTCGGCGGCGGCCGAACCCAGCCAGACGACGAGGGGTGACACGTCCTCGGGCAGCGCGGTGAGGCCGGCGAACGTCTCCTCGGTCATCCTGGTGCGGGCCGCCGGGGCGATGGCGTTGACCTGGACCCCGTACCGGCCCAGCTCCGCCGCCGCGACCAGTGTCAGAGCGATGATCGCGGCCTTGGCCGCCGCGTAGTTGCCCTGTCCGACGCTGCCCGACAGCCCCGCGCCGGACGTGGTGTTGACGATGCGCGCCGCCACCGGCCGTCCGGCCTTGGCCTCGGCGCGCCAGTGCGCGGCGGCGTGCTTGAGCGGCAGGAAGTGCCCCCGGCCGTGCACCCGCATCACGGCGTCCCAGTCGTCCTCATCGAGGTTGACGAGCATGCGGTCGCGCAGGAAGCCCGCGTTGTTGACCAGGGTGTCGAGCCGGCCCCAGGTCTCCAGAGCCGCGGCGACGAGGGAGGCGGCGCCCTCGCCGGTCGCGATGTCCCCGTTGTGCGCCACCGCCTCGCCGCCGGCCGCCCTGATCTCGTCGACGACCTGCTGCGCCGGACCCGCCGATGCGCCTGCGCCGTCGAGGCCCGCCCCCAGGTCGTTGACGACGACCCGGGCGCCCTCGGCGGCGAAGGCGAGGGCGTGCGCCCGCCCCAGCCCCCGTCCGGCGCCGGTGACGACGACCACGCGCTCCGCACAGATTCCCGTCATCTCACGTCTCCTTGTCGACCGTCGTGGACCGTTTCCCTGTTGACCGTCGCGGCATCGAGGAAGGCGGGACGCTCCCCGCCTCCGTGCAGAAGCAGCGAGGCACCGCTGATGTAGGCGGCGCGCCCCGAGGCGAGGAAGACGGCCGCCTCGCCGACGTCCGACGGCTCCGCGAAACGGCCGAGCGGGACCGTACGGCCCACCGCGGCGATCCCCTCCTCGTCCCCGTAGTGCAGCCCGGACAGTTCCGTGCGGACCATGCCGAGGACGAGCGTGTTCACCCGCACGTCCGGCGCCCACTCCACGGCCATCGAGCGGGCCAGGCTCTCCAGCCCGGCCTTGGCCGCTCCGTACGCGGCGGAGCCCGGCGAGGGCCGGCCGCCGCTGACGCTGCCGATCATGACGATCGAGCCCCGGGCGGCCCTGAGGTGGTCGTGGGCGGCGAGGGACGCGGTCAGCGGGGTGACGAGGTTGAGCTCGACGACCCGTGCGTGACGTGCGGCGGCGCCGTCCGCGAGCAGCCGGTGGGGGGTGCCTCCGGCGTTGTTGACGAGGGTGTCGAGGCGGCCGTACCGGGCGGCCACATCGTCGAAGAAGCCGGCCACCTCCTCGGCCTCGCGCAGGTCCACGGGCATGAACTCGGCTCCGTCGAGCGGGACTTCGGGTGGTCTGCGCGCGCAGACCACCACCCGGGCGCCGGCCCGCAGGAAGGCCCGCGCGATGCCCGCGCCGACGCCCCGCGTGCCGCCGGTGACGACGGCGACCCTCCCGTCCAGCTCCATCGGCTGCTACCTTCCTCACCTAACAAATGTTTGGTGGAAAGGTAGCTGATCCTCTCATGGGTGTCTCCACCACAAGCCCCGAGAAGGGCATCTCACGCGTCACGGCCGACTTCCCACCCGTCAACGCCCTTCCCGTGCAGGGCTGGTACGACCTCGCGGACGCCGTCCGCGCCGCGGGCCGGGACCCCGCGACCCGCTGTGTGGTGCTGACCGCCGCCGGCCGCGGGTTCAACGCCGGCGTCGACATCAAGGAGATGCAGCGCGACCCCGGGCACGACACCCTGATCGGCGCCAACCGCGGCTGCTACGAGGCCTTCGCCGCCGTGTACGAGTGCGAGGTGCCCGTCGTCGCCGCGGTGCACGGTCACTGCCTCGGCGGCGGCATCGGACTGATCGGCAACGCGGACGCGATCGTCGCCTCGGACGACGCCACGTTCGGGCTGCCGGAGCTCGACCGCGGCGCGCTCGGCGCCGCCACCCATCTCGCCCGCCTGGTTCCGCAGCATCTGATGCGCGCCCTGTACTACACCTCGCGCACCGCGACGGCCGCCGAACTGCACCACCACGGCTCCGTCTGGAAGGTCGTGCCGCGCGGCGAACTCCAGGACACGGCGGTGGAGTTGGCCCGGGAGATCGCCCGCAAGGACGGCACCCTCATCCGGCTGGCCAAGGCGGCGATCAACGGCATCGATCCCGTCGACGTACGCCGCAGCTACCGCTTCGAGCAGGGCTTCACCTTCGAGGCGGGTCTCAGCGGTGTCGCCGACCGCGTCCGCGACACCTTCGGGAAGGAACCGCAGCCGTGACCGACAAGACCATGACGCCCGAGGACGTGGTGGGGCGCCTGCGCAGCGGCATGACCATCGGGATCGGCGGCTGGGGCTCGCGCCGCAAGCCGATGGCGCTGGTGCGCGCACTGCTCCGCTCCGAGATCACCGATCTGACCGTCATCTCCTACGGCGGCCCCGACGTCGGCATGCTCGCCGCCGCCCGCCGGATCGGCCGGCTGGTCACACCCTTCGTCACCCTCGACTCGATCCCGCTCGAACCGCACTACCGCGCCGCCCGCCAGCGGGGCGACTTCGCCCTCACCGAGATCGACGAGGCGATGTTCATGTGGGGCCTGCACGCGGCCGCCAACCGGCTGCCCTTCCTTCCGGTGCGGGCGGGCCTCGGATCGGACGTCATGCGGGTCAACCCCGAGCTGCGTACCGTCACTTCGCCCTACGAGGACGGCGAGGAGTTCGTCGCCGTGCCGGCGCTGCGCATGGATGCCGCGCTCGTCCATCTGAACCGGGCCGACCGCCAGGGCAACGGCCAGTACCTGGGCCCCGACCCCTACTTCGACGATCTGTTCTGCCAGTCCGCCGACGCCGCGTACGTCTCCTGCGACCAGCTGGTGGAGACGGCCGAGCTCACCAAGGACGCGGCCCCGCAGACCCTGCTGGTCGCCCGGCACGCGGTCACCGGAGTGGTGGAGGCCCCGAACGGCGCGCACTTCACCTCCTGCGCCCCCGACCACGAGCGCGACGAGGCCTTCCAGCGGATGTACGCCGGCACGCCCTGGGACGAGTTCGCGGGACGCTTCCTGGCCGGGGCCGGCGAAAGCGACTACCAACGCGCCGTACAGGCCTGGCACAAGGAGCAGCAGTGACCCCCACACGGACCGTCTCCCGGGCCGAGTACTGCGTCGTCGCCTGCGCCGAGGCATGGCGCGGCGACGGCGAGATCCTGGCCAGTCCGATGGGACTGATCCCCTCGGTCGGGGCCCGGCTGGCCCGGCGCACCTTCTCACCCGGCCTCCTGCTCACCGACGGCGAGGCGATGCTCGTCGGCCCGGACGGCACGGTGGAGGGCTGGCTGCCCTACCGTCAGCACCTCGCCATGGTCACCGGCGGCCGACGCCACGTCATGATGGGCGCGAGTCAGATCGACCGCTTCGGCAACCAGAACATCTCCTGCATCGGGGACTGGCGGCAGCCCACGCGCCAGCTCCTGGGCGTCCGCGGAGCGCCCGTCAACACCCTGAACAACCCGGTGAGTTACTGGGTGCCCAAGCACTCGGCCCGGGTCTTCGTGCCGAAGGTCGACGTGGTGTGCGGGGTGGGTCACGACAACGCTGCCGCCGCCGGCTCCAGTGCCACCCGGTTCCACCGCATCCCGCGCGTGGTGTCCGACCTGGGCGTCTTCGACTTCGCCACCCCCGACCGCTCGATGCGGCTCGCCTCCCTGCACCCCGGTGTCACGCTCGACCGGGTGCGGGAGGCCACCGGCTTCGCGCTGACGGTCCCGGACGACGTCCCGTACACACGCGAGCCGACCGAGGACGAACTGCGGCTGATCCGCGAGGTGATCGACCCGGAAGGACTGCGGGACCGCGAGGTCCCGGCCTGATGACGGGCCGTGTCCGGACGGCGCTCACCGAGCTCACGGGTGTACGCCATCCGATCGTGCAGACCGGGATGGGCTGGGTGGCGGGCCCGCGGCTGGTGTCCGCGGCCGCGGAGGCGGGAGCACTCGGCATCCTCGCCTCGGCGACGATGACCACCGACGAGCTGCGCCATGCGGTGCGCGAGGTCTCCGCCCGCACGGACGCGCCGTTCGGGGTCAACCTCCGCGCCGACGCGGGAGATGCGCGCGAGCGGGTGCGGATCATCGTCGAGGAGGGTGTACGGGTCGCCTCCTTCGCGCTCGCGCCCTCGCGGGAGCTGATCGCCGAGCTCAAAGACGCGGGGGTGGTCGTGATCCCGTCGGTCGGGGCGCGACGGCACGCGGAAAAGGTGGCCGCCTGGGGCGCGGACGCGGTGATCGTGCAGGGCGGCGAGGGCGGCGGCCACACCGGCGATGTCGCCACCACCGTGCTGCTGCCGCAGGTCGTGGACGCGGTCGGCATCCCGGTGATCGCGGCCGGCGGGTTCCGCGACGGACGGGGTCTGGTGGCGGCGCTCGCGTACGGTGCGGCGGGCATCGCGATGGGCACACGGTTCCTGCTCACCGCCGAGTCGACGGTTCCGGACGCGGTGAAGGCGAAGTATCTCGCGGCGTCCGTGAAGGACGTGACGGTGACGACGGCCGTCGACGGACTGCCGCACCGGATGCTGCGGACGGACCTGGTCGACTCGCTGGAGCGGCATGGCCGTACGCGTAACCTGGCCCGGGCGGTCCGCCACGCGGCCGGCTTCCGGAAGCTCTCCGGTCTGAGCTGGTCACGGATGCTCCGCGACGGCCTGGCCATGAAGCACGGGCGGGAACTGTCGTGGAGCCAGGTGCTGCTCGCCGCCAACACACCCATGCTGCTGCGGGCCTCCATGGTGGAGGGCCGCACCGACCTGGGGGTGATGGCGTCGGGTCAGGTCGCGGGGGTCATCGACGATCTGCCCACGTGTGCGGAGCTCGTCGACCGGGTCATGGCCGAGGCCCGGCAGGTGCTCGATGCACTGCCGGGCCCCGGTCGTCCCTGAGAATCGCGCTCAGGCTGCCCTGCGACGGCTGCTCTGCGCCGTGCGCTGGCGGCCTGCGGCCTGGCCGCCTGCCTGACCCTGGCGTGCCTGGCCGCCCTGACGGGCCGATGCGCCCTGCCGGGACTGACCGCTCTGGCGGGCCTGACCTCCCTGACCGGTCCGGCCGCCCTCACGGGCCTGCCCGCCCCGGCGGCCTCCGCCGGCACTGCGCGCCCGGCCCTGCGTCTGACGGGGCCGCTGCTGCTGGGCAGCCTGCTCCGGCACCTCGATGGTGACGGCGACACCCGAGGGCTCGCGAGCGCCGGTGATCCGGCTCAGTTCCTCGTCGCTCGACTTGATCCGGGCGGTCTGCGGGCTGATGCCGGCGTCCGCCATCAGCCGCGTCATCTCACGCCGCTGCTCGGGCAGCACCAGCGTGACCACGCTGCCGGACTCCCCCGCGCGGGCGGTACGGCCGCCGCGGTGCAGATAGTCCTTGTGGTCGACGGGCGGGTCGACGTTCACCACGAGTTCGAGATCGTCGACATGGATGCCACGGGCCGCCACGTTGGTCGCGACCAGCGCGGTGACCTGCCCGTTCTTGAACTGGTCCAGGGTGCGGTTGCGCTGCGGCTGTGAACGGCCGCCGTGCAGTGCCGCCGCCCGGACGCCGCTGGCCAGCAGCCGCTTCGCGAAGCGGTCCGCGGCACGCTTGGTGTCGACGAAGAGGATCACCCGGCCGTCGCGGGCCGCGATACGGGTGGCCACGGCCTTCTTGTCGGTCTCGTCCGCGACATGCAGCACATGGTGCTCCATGGTGGTGACGGCTCCCACGGAGGCGTCGACCGAGTGCACGACGGGATCGGTCAGGAACATGCGGACGAGCCGGTCTATGTTCTTGTCCAGCGTCGCCGAGAAGAGCATCCGCTGACCGTCCGGCTCGACCTGCTTGAGCAGCGCCGTGACCTGGGGCATGAAGCCCATGTCGGCCATCTGGTCGGCCTCGTCGAGGACGGTGATGGACACCCGGTCCAGGGAGCAGTCGCCGCGCTCGATCAGGTCCTTGAGCCGGCCGGGCGTGGCCACGAGCACCTCGGCGCCGCGGCGCAGCGAGCCCGCCTGCTTGGAGATCGACAGCCCGCCGACGACGGTGGTGAGCCGCAGCTGCACCGAGGTCGCGTACGGGGTCAGCGCGTCGGTGACCTGCTGCGCGAGTTCGCGGGTCGGCACCAGGACGAGCGCGAGGGGCGCCCGGGGTTCGGCACGGCGGCCGGCGGTACGGGCGAGCAGCGCGAGCCCGAAGGCCAGCGTCTTGCCCGAACCGGTGCGTCCGCGGCCGAGGATGTCACGGCCTGCGAGCGAGTTCGGCAGGGTCGCCGCCTGGATGGGGAAAGGCTCGGTCAGTCCCTGGGCCACGAGAGTCTTCAGCAATGCGGCCGGCATGTCCAGCTCGTCGAATGCGTGAACGGCGGGCAGCGCCGGGGTTACGGTTTCCGGCAGCGCGAATTCCTGCGGGGGAGCCGCCTTGCGGGCGGGGCCCTTGCCGGGGTTCTTTCGCGAGCCGTTGCCCGCTGTCTTTGCCGCGGGCCTGCCGGAGCCGGAGCCACGGGAATCAGCCGTGCGCTTACGGGCCGGGCGCGCCGGGCGGTCCTGACGTGCCGGACGGTCCTGGCCGGCCGGTCGATCGGAGCGAGTCATGCGGTATTGCCTTCCTGGGCCTCGGGACAGCACGCACAAGCCGGGGCCCGCACCCTTGAGGGTGCGGGCCCCGGCTAGGAGTCACGCGCCGACGGTTCAGGCCGGGACGATGTTCTCCGCCTGCGGGCCCTTCTGGCCCTGCGTGACGTCGAAGGAAACCTTCTGGCCCTCCTGGAGCTCACGGAAGCCCTGGGTGGCGATGTTCGAGTAGTGGGCGAAGACGTCGGCGCCGCCGCCGTCCTGCTCGATGAAGCCGAAGCCCTTTTCCGCGTTGAACCACTTCACGGTTCCAGTAGCCATGTCATTACTCCTAAAACGAGGGGCAAGCCGGAAATCCACACCTCGTGGATTTCCCATCGCCGCATTGACCCCCATCCGGAAAAGACCGGCAAACAAAATATGCGCCTGCGGAAGCATCCCGTCAGGCGCACACAAAGTTCATGGGTACCAAAACTGCAACACAGTAACCGTAGCATGCCCCTTCCTGAATGGCTCGCAGGCACGGCCGTTTCTTGATCACGCGGCGGAATCATGGGAGGGGCGTCGGCCCGGTGATCTCGGCCAGATGCCGGAGCGAGTTGCCGAGGTGATCGGGGCCGAAGGGCGGGAACCGGAGGTACTCCCGGACGGACTGCGGCACGGCGGACCAGTCGTAGGTGAGCGTCACCTCGGTCCCGGACGGGCCCAGCGGCGTCAGGTCGTACCGCCAGAACCAGCCGCCGAACTCCAGATGGCCGTCGCCCTTCGGGTCGTACCCCGTCCGCCAGCCGATGGCGCGCGGCGGGTCGGCCACCTGGACCTCGTTGAACACCTGGTAGTCACCGTCCGGATGTCCGGGGTGGTACATGTCCATCCGGAAGATCTGCCCCACGTCGGTCAGTGACACCGGGTCGACGGCTGCCTGGACCCAGCCGGTGCCGTCGATCGAAGCGTGGGTCGTCGGGTCCGCCAGCACCGCGTACACCCTGGCGGGGGGCACGGCGACGGTCAGGGTGGCGCTCACGTTCTCCTCGGGCACGGTGTCCACGCTCCTCGTCGTCTCGTCCCGGGCCTCCCGCAGGCGCGGAAGGGGAAGCTCACACCATGGAGACGGCGCGGCGAGGCGGAACTCATCGGCCGTCCGGGCACAGCGCGCCCCGGCGACGGCGGGAGCTCGGACGGGGCCCCGGCCAGGACCTGGTGCCGCGACAGGGCAAGGCTTGCCGGGAGCGGCACTAGAGCCGTTCGACGATGGTCACGTTCGCCTGGCCGCCGCCCTCGCACATCGTCTGGAGGCCGTAGCGGCCGCCCGTACGTTCCAGTTCGTGGAGCAGCGTCGTCATCAGCCGCACCCCCGTCGCGCCGAGCGGATGGCCGAGCGCGATCGCGCCGCCGTTGACGTTCACCCGGCCCGGGTCCGCTCCCGTCTCCTTCAGCCACGCGAGGACGACGGGGGCGAAGGCCTCGTTGATCTCGACCAGGTCCATCTCGTCGATCGACATGCCGGTCTTCTTGAGCGCGTGGGCCGTCGCCGGGATCGGGGCGGAGAGCATGCGGATGGGGTCCTCGCCGCGCACCGACAGATGGTGGATGCGGGCCCGCGGCGTCAGACCGTGCTCGCGGACGGCCCGCTCGCTCGCCACCAGCATCGCCGCGGCGCCGTCCGAGACCTGCGAGGAGCATGCCGCGGTGATGGTGCCGTCCGGCATCACGGGTTCCAGGCCGGCCATCTTCTCCACCGTGGTGTCACGGCGGGGGCCCTCGTCCACCCTCACGTCGCCGTACGCCACGGTCTCGCGCGCGAAACGCCCCTCGTCGATCGCCCGGACCGCGCGCCGGTGGGAGCGAAGGGCGTACTCCTCCTGGTCGCGGCGGGTGATGCCCCACTTCGCGGCGATCAGCTCGGCGCCGTGGAACTGGTTGACCGGCTGATCGCCGTACCGCGCCCGCCAGCCCTCGCTGCCCGCGAAGGGACCCTCGGTCAGTCCGAGCGGACCGGCCGCCTGACGGGAGGCGAACGCGATGGGGATCATCGACATGTTCTGGGTGCCGCCCGCCACCACCAGGTCCTGGGTGCCGGATAGCACCGCCTGGGCCGCGAAGTGCACGGCCTGCTGGGACGAGCCGCACTGCCGGTCGACGGTCACGCCCGGCACCTCCTCGGGCAGCCCCGCCGCGAGCCACGCGGTCCGGGCGATGTCGCCGGCCTGCGGACCCACGGTGTCCAGACAGCCGAAGACGACGTCCTCGACGGCCGACGGATCGACGCCGGACCGGGCCATCAGGGCGGTGAGCACATGCGCGCCCAGGTCGGCGGGGTGGACACCCGCGAGGCCTCCCCTGCGCCGGCCCACCGGGGTCCGTACCGCTTCGACGATGTAGGCCTCGCCCATGACAACTCCTCGGTCGGTTACTGACGTACGGCGATTCCGTCCAGCACCATCGACAGATACTGGCGGGCGATCTCCTCGGGACCGTGCTGTCCGCCGGGCCGGTACCAGGACGCCGCGACCCACACGGTGTCGCGCACGAACCGGTAGGTCAGCCGGACGTCCAGGTCGGCGCGGAAGACCCCGTCGGCGACGCCGCGTTCCAGCGTCCCGAGCCAGGCCTTCTCGAACTTCTGCTGCGAGTCGGTGAGGTAGTGGAAGCGGGGCTGCGCGGCCAGGTGCCGGGACTCCTTCTGGTAGATCGCGACGGCGGCCCGGTGCCGGTCGATCTCCCGGAACGACTCGGTGACGAGGGCCTCGATGGTCTCCCTCGGGCCGAGGCCGGCCGCGAGGACGCTGTCGTAGCCCTGCCACAGCTCGTCCAGGAACGTGGAGAGGATCTCGTCGACCATCGATTCCTTGGAATCGAAGTGGTAGTAGAGGCTGCCGGCGAGCATCCCGGCCTCGTCCGCGATCCTGCGGACGGTGGTGGCGTTGTACCCCTGCGCGGCGAACACCTCGGCGGCGAGGGCGAGGAGTTCACGCCGGCGCTCGGGCGAGGGGGTCACCTGGTTCTTCTTCTTGTTCGGCACAGGGTCATTGTCGGGGGCTCTCGGCGGGCTACGGATGGCGGCTGCTGACGGAGACGACCTCGCCGGTGAGATACGAGGCGTAGCCGCTGGCCAGGAAGACGATGGCGTTGGCGATCTCCCACGGCTCGGCGGGCCGGCCGAACGCCTCCTTGGCGGTCAGGTCGGCCAGCACCTCCGCGGAGGTGACCTTCACCAGATGGGGGTGCATGGCGAGGCTGGGGGCGACCGCGTTGACGCGTACGCCGTGGGCGGCAGCCTCGACGGCGGCGCAGCGGGTGAGCGCCATGACCCCGGCCTTGGCGGCGGCGTAGTGCGCCTGGCCGGCCTGGGCCCGCCAGCCCACCACGGACGCGTTGTTGACGATCGCTCCGCCGTTCCCGCCCGCCCGGAAGGCACGCAGGGCGGCGCGGGTACAGCGGAACGTGCCGGTGAGGGTGACACCGAGGACGCTGTCCCACTGCTCGTCGGTCATGTCGACGAGTTCGGCCGTACCGCCGAGGCCGGCGTTGTTGACGACGATGTCGAGTCCGCCGTGCCCCTCGGCCGCGCGGTCGAACAGCGCCTGCACCTGGGCCTCGTCGGTGACGTCACACGGCAGGGAGGAGACGGCGGAGGCGCCGAACTCCGCGGCGAGCGCGGCCTCCGTCTCCTTCAGGCGGCGCGCGTGGGCGTCGCTGATCAGGATTCGCGCGCCCTCCTCCAGGAACCTGCGGGCGGTCGCTCCGCCGATCCCGGCGCCGGCCGCGGCGGTGAGCACGGCGGTACGGCCTTTCAGCAGGCCGTGGCCCGGTACGTACTGCGCCCTGTTGTCCGTCACACCGGCACGTTAACCTACCAAACACTTGTTAGGGAAGGATGCGCGAATGGATCTGCAGCACTCCCCCGAGGACGAGGCCCTGCGGGCCGAGGCCCGCGACTGGCTCGCCGCGCATGTGCCGGAGCGCCCGCTGCCGTCCCTGGAGACACGCGAGGGGTTCGCGGCCCACCGCGCCTGGGAGGCGCGGCTCCACGCGGACCGCTGGTCGGTCGTCTCGTGGCCGAGGGAGTACGGCGGCCGGGGCGCCGGCCTGTTCGCCTGGCTGCTCTTCGAGCAGGAGTACTACGCCGCCGGCGCACCCGGGCGGGTCTCGCAGAACGGCATCAACCTCCTCGCGCCCACCCTCTTCGACCACGGCACCGAGGAGCAGCGGGCCCGGGTGCTGCCCCCGATGGCGAGCGGCGAGGTCGTCTGGGCCCAGGCATGGTCCGAACCCGAGGCCGGTTCCGATCTCGCGTCGCTGCGTTCGCGGGCCGTCCCGACGGAGGGGGGCTGGCTGCTGAACGGCCAGAAGACCTGGTCGTCCCGGGCGGCGTTCGCGGACCGCGCGTTCGGCATCTTCCGCAGTGATCCCCGGGCGGACCGGCCCCACCAGGGGCTGACGTATCTGATGTTCGACCTGTCGGCGCCCGGAGTGACCGTCCGGCCGGTCGGCCGGCTCGACGGGAAGCCCGCCTTCGCCGAACTCTTCCTCGACGACGTCTTCGTGCCGGACGAGGACGTGATCGGCGAGCCGGGCCGGGGGTGGCGGATCGCGATGTCCTCGACGGGCAACGAACGGGGCCTGACGCTGCGCTCCCCCGGCCGCTTCCTGGCCGCGGCCGACCGTCTCGTACGGCAGTGGCGGGAGGGGGGCGAGGACCGGGGCGTACGGGACCGGGTCGCGGACGCGGTGATCGGCGCGCGGGCCTACGAGTTGTTCACGTGGGCGGGCGCTTCGCGCTTCGCGCAGGGCGGCAGCATCGGCACGGAGTCCAGTCTCAACAAGGTCTTCTGGTCGCAGTACGACATCGCCCTGCACGAGACGGCGCTCGACCTGCTGGGCGAGGACGGTGAACTGTCCGACACGGCCTGGGCGGAGGGCCACCTCTTCTCGTTGGCGGGACCGATCTACGCGGGGACCAACGAGATCCAGCGCGACATCATCGCCGAGCGGCTGCTCGGCCTTCCGAAGGGCCGCCGCTGATGGATCTGACGCCGACCTCCGAACAGCTCGGTTTCGTCCGCTCGCTGGACGCGATGCTGACCGCGGCGGACGTCCCGTTGGCGGCCCGCGCCTGGGCCGCGGGCGATCGTGCGCCGGGCCGGGCGGTGTGGTCCCGGCTCGCGGAGGCGGGCCTCTTCGCGCTCGCGGCACCGGAGTTGTACGACGGCGTGGGCCCGCTCCCGGTCGAGCTGGCTCTCGCCTTCACGGAGCTGGGCCGCGCGGCCGTGCCGGGACCGCTCGTGGAGACGGCCGGCGCGGCGGTCCTGCTGACGCAGCTGGCCGAACTGGGCGACGCGGCACCGGCGAAGCGCCTGCTGCCGGGGCTGGTGGCGGGGGACGAGACGGCGACGCTGACCGTGGCAGGCCACGGCACGTACGCCCTGGACGCCGACGCGGCGGACGTGCTGCTGGTGGTCGAACCCGAGGCGGCGGACGGCGGCGCGGCCCGGCTGCGGTGTGCGCCCGGGCACGGGCCCCTGCGGGTCTCCGCCGACCCGGTCCGGCGTCTCGCCGCCCCGCTGGCCGGCGGTGAGATTCTCGCGAGCGGTCCGCATGTGGCCGCCGCCGCCGATCGCGCGGCCGCGCTGGCGAGGCTGCTCACCGCCGCGCAGGCACTCGGCGTGGGGCTCGCCCTCCTCGACCAGACCGTGGCCCACGTCAAGCAGCGCACCCAGTTCGGCGTCGCCGTCGGCTCGTTCCAGGCGGTCAAGCACCGGCTCGCGGACACGCTGATCGGGCTGGAGTTCGCGAGGCCGCTGCTGCACGGAGCCGCGCTCACCCTGGCTCCTGCGGACATCTGCGCCGCGAAGGTCACCGCGGGCGGGGCAGCGTACGCGGCGGCCGGCACGGCGCTGCAACTGCACGGCGCCGTCGGGTACACGGACGAGCTGGACCTCGCGCTGTGGCTGCGCAAGGCCCGGCCGCTGCGGGACGCGTGGGGCGCCCCCGCCCGCTGCCGGGCGGAGGTGCTGGCCGGCCGTACGTGACGTTCAGCGGCGCCGGACGGTCCGCAGCGAGCCGCCCGGGTTCCAGGACTGCACGACCAGCTCCTGTCCCTCGACGGAGGTCCGGACCACCTCGCCGAGCTCGGCGCGGAAGAGATGGAACGGCTCCGGCGGCCCGACCTCGGCCACGAACGCGGCGATCTGCGCGGGGTCGGTCACCTCCAGCGCCCGTCCGGAGATCCGTACGTCGCCACCGTCCATGGAGTCGTCGGGACCCGGGTTGGCGTGCACCGCGAAGCGCGGATCGCGCTTCAGGTCCTGCGCCTTGCGGGAGTCCGGCATCATGCCGAGCCACAACTCCCCGCTGCGGAAGGTCACTTCCAGCCCGGTCACGCGCGGCGCCCCGTCCTTGCGCAGGGTGGCGAGGACATGGTGCTTGTAGCGCTCGAAACGGCTCCGCACGGTGGCGGCGAACTCGGGCTCGGCCGCATGGAAGCCGGCCCACGTGGATGAGGTCATGCGTCCATCGAACCGCAGAAACCGGACATCTGCTGTCGGGATTCCCGGCGATACCTCCGTGGGCGACGGAACGCCTCACAGGCTCCGCAGGACGACGACCGCCGCGTGTCCCTCCGTGCGCAGCGGTCCTGGCGGTCCGTCGAGCAGTACGGCGTCGTACCGTTCGAGCGTCGGGCCCGCGTCGCCTACGGCCGTGGTGCCGTCCAGCGCGACCACCACCACCGTGGAGCCCGGCGGCACCTCCGGTGCGGCCTCTCCCCGTACGACCGAGGTCCGGCATGCGATGCGGTCCCGCCGGTACATCACATTGAAGTTGACGACCGGGCCGCCCAGCAGCCGGCCGTCGGTCGGCACGTCG
Source organism: Streptomyces sp. NBC_00306 (assembly GCF_036169555.1). Classification (GTDB taxonomy): domain Bacteria; phylum Actinomycetota; class Actinomycetes; order Streptomycetales; family Streptomycetaceae; genus Streptomyces; species Streptomyces achmelvichensis. Next base: position 1,958,420 of record NZ_CP108032.1, read on the forward strand.
CCGGGGAAGGCGTAGGGCCGGTAGCGCTGGTCGGCGACCGTGCGTTCCCCGCCCACCGTGAGTTCCATCCCCGCACCGTCGGCCACGGTCAGGATGCGCTCCACACCGGGGAACGCGGAGAACGGGCCGTCCACGCCGACATCGGCGAGCGAGATCCGCCAGTCGAAGTCGTCCGTCCCGGCGCCGTCGGGCGCGATCGCGACCTCACGGGTGGTTCCACCGCCGTTCTTCCACGGCACGGCCCGGCGGCCGTCGGCCCGCAGCACCCGGGGCGTCACCGCACGATGCCCTGGGCGCGGGCGGCGGCCAGCCACAGCGGGAACTCGCCGACCAGCCGGTCGTACAGCTCGGAGTCCGGGACCGTGCGCGGGTCGAGGCCGGCGTGGAAGAAGCCGGCGTTGTCCACGGCCCGCTTGGCGGGAACGGCGAGTTCGTCGAGCTTGTGCAGGAAGTCGAACTGCGAGCTGCGCTTGTTGCCGAAGCCGATGAACTGCCAGAACAGCGGCAGCTTCGCCGCCTTGCACAGATAGCGCTCGGCCGCGTGCTTGCTGATCGGACCGCCGTCGGTCTGGAAGACGACGAGCGCGGGGGCCGTCGAGCCGCTGTCGATGTAGTGGTCGATGACGGCGTCCATGGCCAGGTGGTAGCTGGTCTTGCCCATGTGCCCGAGGCCCGCGACGATCGCGTCGACCCGGCCGTGGTGGTTCTCCAGCGCTATGTCGGTGACGGCGTCGATGTCGGTGGAGAAGAAGACGACCGGGACACGGCCGTCGTCGTCGAGGTTCGCCGACAGGCCCAGCACCCGGTCGGCCAGCGCCTGCACGCTGCCGTCCTTGTAGTAGTCCTTCATGGAGCCGGAGTAGTCGAGCACCAGATAGACGGCGGCGCGCTGCCCGTCCAGGCCGTGCTTGCGCAGCGAGACCCCGGCGGACTTGTAGAGGCTGACGAGCGCGGGCGCCTTCTCCTCGACCTTGCGGAGACTGATGGCCGGTCCGGGGATGCTGGCGGTGGCCATGGACGGCTCCGTTCGTCGGATGAGGGTCGTCCGCCGAGGATATCGCCCGGATCCCCGGCGGCCCCGGGGACCTGATCGCTCGCGATCTCGGCCCTGTGCGGCCCCAACCCCCGTCATTGGCTGTGTCGTTGACGGCCGGGCACGCAGCACGGCGCCTGCTCCATGTCCGGTCGGGGACAGAGCAGGCGCCGTGTTCGTTTCCGTACGCCGTTGTACGGGACGTCTTTCGGCCGGTGGGTCAGACCATCAGCGAGCGGTCCGTCGGCTTGATCGGGGCGTGCAGGTCGCTCGCCCCGCCGAGGAAGCGGTCCACACCGCGGGCCGCCGAGCGGCCTTCGGCGATCGCCCAGACGATCAGGGACTGGCCGCGGCCCGCGTCACCGGCGACGTACACGCCGTTGACGTTGGTGGCGAAGTCGGCGTCGCGCGCGACGTTGCCGCGCTCGTCCAGTTCGAGCCCGAACTGCTGGACCAGACCGTTCTCCTGGTCGGTGCCGGTGAAGCCCATGGCCAGGGTGACCAGCTGCGCCGGGATCTTCCGCTCGGTGCCGGGCTTCTGCTCCAGCTTGCCGTCCTTGAACTCCACCTCGGCGAGGTGGAGGAACTGGACGTTGCCGTCCTCGTCGCCCTCGAAGTGGGTGGTGGAGACGGAGTAGACCCGCTCGCCGCCCTCCTCGTGCGCGGAGGTGACCTTGTAGAGCATCGGGAACGTCGGCCAGGGCTGGCCGGCGCTGCGCTCCTCGCCCGGGCGGGGCATGATCTCCAGCTGGGTGACCGAGGCCGCGCCCTGGCGGTGGGCGGTGCCCACGCAGTCGGCACCGGTGTCGCCGCCGCCGATGACGACGACATGCTTGCCCTCGGCGGTGATCGGCGGGGCGACGAAGTCGCCCTCCTGCACCTTGTTGGCGAGCGGCAGGTACTCCATGGCGAAGTGGATGCCGTTCAGCTCACGGCCCGGCACGGGCAGGTCGCGGGAGACGGTGGCACCGGCCGCGATGACCACGGCGTCGTACCGCCGGCGCAGCTTCGCCGCGTCGATGTCCCGGCCGATCTCGATCTCGGTGCGGAACTTGGTGCCCTCCGCGCGCATCTGCTCGATACGGCGGTTGATGTGCACCTTCTCCATCTTGAACTCGGGGATGCCGTACCGGAGGAGTCCCCCGATGCGGTCCGCGCGCTCGTAGACGGCGACCGTGTGGCCGGCGCGGGTCAGCTGCTGGGCGGCGGCGAGGCCCGCCGGGCCTGAGCCGATGACCGCGACGGTCTTGCCGGACAGACGCTCCGGCGGCTGCGGGGTGACGTCGCCGGAGTCCCAGGCCTTGTCGATGATCGAGACTTCGACGTTCTTGATGGTGACGGCGGGCTGGTTGATACCGAGCACGCAGGCGGACTCGCAGGGCGCCGGGCACAGCCGTCCGGTGAACTCCGGGAAGTTGTTGGTCGCGTGCAGCCGCTCGGAGGCGGCCGACCAGTCCTCGCGGTACGCGTAGTCGTTCCACTCGGGGATGAGGTTCCCGAGCGGACAGCCGTTGTGGCAGAACGGGATGCCGCAGTCCATGCAGCGGCCGGCCTGCTTGCTGATGATCGGCAGCAGGGAGCCGGGGACGTAGACCTCGTTCCAGTCCTTGACGCGCTCGGCCACGGGGCGGGTCTCGGCGACCTCGCGCCCGGTGGTCAGGAAGCCCTTGGGGTCAGCCATTGATCGCCGCCTCCATCATCTTCTCGGTGGTCTCCTGCTCGGAGAGACCGGCGAGCTCAGCGGCGTCCTTGGCGGCGAGCACTGCCTTGTAGGTGGTCGGGATGATCTTGCTGAACCGGTCCACGTTCGCGGACCAGTCGGCGAGAAGCTTCTCGGCGACGGTGGAGGCCGTCTCCTCCTGGTGGCGGCGCACGACGTCGTGCAGCCACTCCTTGTCCGTGTCCGACAGCGGCTCGACCGCCTCGAGGTTCCCGGAGTTGACGTTGTCCGGGTCGAGGTCGATCACGTACGCGATACCGCCCGACATGCCGGCCGCGAAGTTGCGCCCGGTCTCGCCGAGCACCACCGCGTGGCCACCGGTCATGTACTCGCAGCCGTGGTCGCCCACGCCCTCCGAGACGACCGTGGCGCCGGAGTTGCGGACGCAGAACCGCTCGCCGGTGCGGCCGCGCAGGAACAGCTCGCCGCCGGTCGCGCCGTAGGCGATGGTGTTGCCCGCGATGGTCGAGTACTCGGCCAGGTGGTCGGCGCCCCGGTCCGGGCGGACGACGACGCGGCCGCCGGAGAGGCCCTTGCCCACGTAGTCGTTGGCGTCGCCCTCCAGCCGCAGCGTGACGCCGCGCGGGACGAACGCGCCGAAGGACTGGCCGGCCGAGCCGGTGAAGGTGATGTCGATGGTGTCGTCGGGCAGGCCCGCGCCGCCGAACTTCCGCGTCACCTCGTGGCCGAGCATCGTGCCCACGGTCCGGTTGATGTTGCGGATGGCGACCTGTGCGCGGACCGGCTGGGCGGCCTCTGCCGAATCGGCGTTCAGCGCGTCGGCGGCGAGCTTGATCAGCTCGTTGTCGAGCGCCTTCTCCAGACCGTGGTCCTGGGTGATCAGCGCGTGGCGCACCGCGCCGTCCGGCAGCTCGGGCACGTGGAACAGGGGTGCGAGGTCCAGGCCCTGTGCCTTCCAGTGGTTCACGGCGCGCTCGGTGTCGAGGAGTTCGGCGTGGCCGACGGCCTCCTCGACGGAGCGGAAGCCCATCTCCGCGAGGATCTCGCGCACCTCTTCGGCGATGAACTGGAAGTAGTTGACGACGTACTCGGCCTTGCCGGAGAAGCGCTCCCGCAGCACCGGGTTCTGGGTGGCGATACCGACCGGGCAGGTGTCGAGGTGGCAGACCCGCATCATGATGCAGCCGGAGACGACGAGCGGCGCGGTCGCGAAACCGAACTCCTCGGCGCCCAGCAGCGCGGCGATGACGACGTCACGGCCGGTCTTCAGCTGGCCGTCGGTCTGCACGACGATACGGTCGCGCAGCCCGTTGAGCAGCAGCGTCTGCTGGGTCTCGGCGAGACCGAGCTCCCAGGGGCCGCCCGCGTGCTTGAGCGAGGTCAGCGGGGAGGCACCGGTGCCGCCGTCGTGGCCGGAGATGAGCACGACGTCCGCGTGGGCCTTGGAGACACCCGCGGCGACCGTGCCGACACCGACCTCGGAGACCAGCTTCACGTGAATCCGCGCCTGCGGGTTCGCGTTCTTCAGGTCGTGGATCAGCTGGGCCAGGTCCTCGATCGAGTAGATGTCGTGGTGCGGCGGCGGGGAGATCAGACCGACGCCCGGGGTCGAGTGCCGGGTCTTGGCGACCCAGGGGTAGACCTTGTGGCCGGGCAGCTGGCCGCCCTCGCCGGGCTTGGCGCCCTGCGCCATCTTGATCTGGATGTCGTCGGCGTTGACCAGGTACTCGCTGGTGACACCGAAGCGGCCGGAGGCGACCTGCTTGATGGCGGACCGGCGGGTGGGGTCGTACAGCCGGTCGGCGTCCTCGCCGCCCTCACCGGTGTTGGACTTGCCGCCGAGCTGGTTCATGGCGATGGCGAGGGTCTCGTGCGCCTCGCGCGAGATGGAGCCGTAGGACATCGCGCCGGTGGAGAACCGCTTCACGATCTCGCTGACCGGCTCGACCTCGTCGATGGAGATCGACGGCCGGTCGGACTTGAAGCCGAACAGGCCGCGCAGCGTCATGAGCCGCTCGGACTGCTCGTTCACCCGGTCCGTGTACTTCTTGAAGATGTCGTAGCGGCGGTTGCGCGTGGAGTGCTGGAGCCGGAACACCGTCTCCGGGTCGAAGAGGTGCGGCTCGCCCTCACGGCGCCACTGGTACTCACCGCCTATGTCCAGCGCACGGTGCGAGGCGGAGATGCCGGAGGCCGGGTACGCCTTGGCGTGCCGGGCGGCGACCTCCTTGGCGACGATGTCGAGACCCGCTCCGCCGATCTTGGTGGCGGTGCCGTTGAAGTACTTCTCGACGAACGCCTCGTCCAGGCCGACGGCCTCGAAGACCTGGGCACCGCGGTAGGAGGCGACGGTCGAGATGCCCATCTTGGACATCACCTTGAGCACGCCCTTGCCGAGGGCGTAGATGAGGTTGCGGATGGCCTGCTCGGGCTCCAGGCCCTCGATGAAGGTGCCGGCCCGGACGATGTCCTCGACCGACTCCATCGCCAGGTAGGGGTTGACGGCTGCCGCGCCGTAGCCGATCAGCAGCGCGATGTGGTGCACCTCGCGCACGTCACCGGCCTCGACCAGCAGTCCCACCTGGGTGCGCTGCTTGGTACGGATGAGGTGGTGGTGCACGGCGGAGGTGAGCAGCAGCGACGGGATGGGCGCGTGCTCGGCGTCCGAGTGCCGGTCGGACAGGACGATCAGACGGGCGCCGTCCTCGATGGCGGCGTCGGTCTCGGCGCAGATGTCCTCGATCCGGGCCGCGAGGGCGTCGCCGCCGCCGCTGACGCGGTAGAGGCCGGAGAGCGTGGCCGCCTTCATGCCGGGCATGTCGCCGTCGGCATTGATGTGGATGAGCTTGGCCAGCTCGTCGTTGTCGATCACCGGGAAGGGCAGCGTGACGCTGCGACAGGACGCGGCGGTCGGCTCCAGCAGGTTGCCGGCCGGGCCCAGCGAGGAGCGCAGCGAGGTGACGAGCTCCTCGCGGATGGCGTCCAGCGGCGGGTTGGTGACCTGCGCGAACAGCTGGGTGAAGTAGTCGAAGAGCAGCCGGGGGCGCTCGGACAGGGCCGCGATCGGCGAGTCCGTACCCATGGAGCCGAGCGGCTCGCCGCCCGTCCTGGCCATGGGCGCGAGGATGATGCGCAGCTCTTCCTCGGTGTAGCCGAAGGTCTGCTGGCGGCGGGTGACCGAGGCGTGGGTGTGGACGATGTGCTCGCGCTCGGGGAGGTCCTCGAGCTCGATCTCACCGGCCTCCAGCCACTCCTGGTACGGCAGCTCGGCGGCGAGACCGGCCTTGATCTCGTCGTCCTCGATGATGCGGTGCTCGGCGGTGTCGACGAGGAACATCCGGCCGGGCTGGAGGCGGCCCTTGCGGACGACCTTCGCAGGATCGATGTCGAGGACGCCGACCTCGGAGGAGAGGACGACGAGTCCGTCGTCCGTCACCCAGTAGCGGCCGGGGCGCAGACCGTTGCGGTCGAGCACGGCGCCGACCTGGGTGCCGTCGGTGAAGGTGACGCAGGCGGGTCCGTCCCAGGGCTCCATCATCGTGGAGTGGTACTGGTAGAACGCGCGCCGGGCGGGGTCCATGGAGTCGTGGTTCTCCCACGCCTCGGGGACCATCATCAGCACGGAGTGCGGCAGCGACCGCCCGCCGAGGTGGAGCAGCTCCAGCACCTCGTCGAAGGACGCGGAGTCGGAGGCGTCCGGGGTGCAGACGGGGAAGATCCGGTCCAGCTGCTCGGCGCCGAAGAGGTCGCTCGCGAGCTGGGACTCACGGGCACGCATCCAGTTGCGGTTGCCCTTGACCGTGTTGATCTCGCCGTTGTGCGCGACGAAGCGGTACGGGTGGGCGAGCGGCCAGCTCGGGAAGGTGTTCGTGGAGAACCGCGAGTGGACGAGCGCGACGGCCGTGGCGAGGCGCCGGTCGGACAGGTCCGGGAAGAAAGGTTCCAGCTGGCCTGTGGTCAGCATGCCCTTGTAGACGATCGTGCGCGCGGAGAGCGACGGGAAGTAGACGCCGGCCTCGCGCTCGGCGCGCTTGCGCAGGACGAAGGCCTTGCGGTCCAGCGCGATGCCCGTGCAGGCACCCTCGCCCTCGGCCGCGTCGGCGACGAAGAGCTGCCGGAAGGCGGGCATGGTGGCGCGGGCGCCGTTGCCGAGCAGATCCGGGGTGACCGGGACGTCACGCCAGCCGAGGACCTTCAGACCCTCTTCGGCGGCGATCGTCTCGATACGTGAGACGGCCTGGGCGTCATCATCGGCCGGGAGGAAGGCGATACCGACGGCGTACGAACCCGCTTCGGGGAGTTCGAATCCGCTGACCTCACGCAGGAAGGCATCGGGAACCTGGAGCAGGATGCCCGCACCGTCACCCGAGTCGGGCTCGGAGCCGGTGGCACCACGGTGCTCGAGGTTGCGCAGTACGGTCAGCGCCTGCTCCACCAGCTCATGGCTGGCCACACCGGTGAGGGTGGCCACGAACCCGACGCCGCACGCGTCGTGTTCGTTACGGGGGTCGTACATCCCCTGGGGGGCGGGGCGACCGTCCATGGGCGACCAGGCGTCGGAACGCATCGGCTCTCCCGTCGTCGTCGTGGCATATGCAAGTACCGAGGGACGACGTTGGCCCTCCGCGAAATTTCGTGCAGGTTACATGATGGAATGGTTCTCGAAAAGTGGATAGCGCATTCCAGCATGCGGACACCGCGCGTAGCGGTCGAGGTGGGTCGCCGTCGGACAGATCGGTATCCGCAGGACCATCGCAGAGCAGGCTTCGTTGCCCGCAGCGCTTTCGGCTCATGCCCGGTGGTTAAGGACTCGAAACCGCCGAGTTACGGCTACTTATGTAGCGCCTTGCATAGTGTCTCACCGGAAGCGGAATCCGCGGTGGGGATGTGCGTCACAGCGAGATGTCTTCCCGGTGGTGTGGGATACCCACCCTGACACGTCCCGACCCGGATCGACAGGATACAAATCGGTCACGGCAGGTCATTCGGGGCGGCGGGGCGGTCGCGGGCGGGAGAGCCGAGGCAGAGCCGGGAGGGCCCGGCGGGGCGGGAGAGCGAGAACAGCCCTCGCGCAGGGCAGGGCGGGCCCGGGGCGCGGGGCGGGCACCACCCCGCCGGAGACGGGCCGAGGCCGGGCACCACCCCGCCGGAGACGGGCTAGACCGCGGCACCGAACAGCGAGCCCAGGCCGTAGGTGAGCGCCGCCGCGGCCCCGCCGAGCGCCAGCTGCCGCAGGCCGCTGAACCACCAGCCGCGTGCCGTCACGCGGGAGACGACCGCGCCGCAGGCGAAGAGGCCCACCAGCGCCAGCAGGACCGCCGGCCACAGCGCCGTCGCGCCGAGCAGATAGGGCAGCACCGGCAGCAGGGCACCCAGCGCGAACGATCCGAAGGACGAGACGGCGGCGACCGTCGGCGACGGCAGATCGTCCGGGTCGATGCCGAGTTCCTCGCGGGCGTGGATCTCCAGCGCCTGCTCCGGGTCCTTCGACAGCTGCATCGCGACCTCACGGGCGAGTGCGGGCTGGACGCCACGGGCGACATAGAGCGCCGCCAGCTCCTCCATCTCGTCCACCGGGTGCTTGCGCAGTTCGCGCCGCTCGACGTCCAGCTCGGCCTGGACGAGCTCGCGCTGGGAGGCGACGGAGGTGTACTCGCCGGCGGCCATCGAGAACGCTCCCGCCGCCAGCCCGGCGAGCCCGGTGATGACGATGGTCTGCTGCGAGACGGCACCGCCCGCGACACCGGTCATCAGCGCGAGGTTCGAGACCAGTCCGTCCATCGCACCGAAGACCGCGGGGCGCAGCCAGCCGCCGTTGACATCACGGTGGGTGTGGTTGTCGCGATGCGCCTCGTGCAGCGTCGCGGCGTTTTCGATGATGGACACAACTCTCCCCTTCAACCTTCTCAGCAGCGGAAACAGCGGGTCCGCTCCCCCTTCGACACTGTCGAACATACGCATCATGTAAGGGGCGCGCCAGCAAGGCAGGCCGTACTTACCTGGGGGTGCGGGATGGCGGTTCGGGTGACAGAGGCGTTTCTCAGACTCGTCCCGGGCCGCGTGTGGCACAGATGCAGGAACCGCCGGTGCACGCGAAAGGGGCCCGCCCCGTGGAGTTGGTTGCATGCGATCCCGCTGATCCCTCCGAGCGCGCGCCCGGTACGGCTCCCGCCGCGCCGGCCGTCCCCGCCTCCGTGCTGCGGGAGCGGGCCCGCGGCGCACTGCTCGGTCTGGCGGTGGGCGACGCGCTGGGCGCGCCCGCGGAGAACATGCGGCCCTCGGAGATCCGCGCCCGGTGGGGCCGTATCGAAGGCTTCGTGAACGACGACCCCGCGGGCACGGACGACACCGAGTACGCGATCTTCTCCGGGCTGCTGCTGGCGCGGCACGGCTCGGCCCTGACCGTCACCCATGTCGAGACCGCGTGGCACCACTGGATCGCCGATCTGGACGAGGGTCCCTTCCGGGGAGCGGGGTTCAGCGAGCGCGGCACCCTGGAGAACCTGCGGCGCGGGCTCGCCGCCCCGATCTCCGCGCAGCACCGGCACGCCTGGAGCGACGGTCTCGCGATGCGGGCGGCACCCTTCGGGGTCTTCGCCGCGGGGCTGCCGGCCGAAGCGGCCCGGCTCGTGGCGATCGACGGCTCGGTCAGCCACGACGGCGAGGGCATCTACGGCGGGCAGGCCGTGGCCGCGGGGGTCGCGGCGGCGATGACCGGCGCGGGCCCCGCCGGGGTGATCGGCGCCGCGCTCTCGGTGATCCCGATGGACTCCTGGACGGCACGATCCCTGCGCCGCGCGGTGGTGACGGCCCAGCGCAGCCAGGGTGACCCCCTGGCCACGGAACGCGCGGTGCGCTCGGCGGTGGTGATCGGCGGCTACCCGTGGACGGACCTGGCCCCGGAGGCGGTGGGCCTGGCCTTCGGCGCGTTCGCGGCGGCCCGCGGGGACTTCCGCGCCTCGGTGCTGACGGCGGTCAACATGGGCCGCGACGCCGACACGACCGCGGCGGTGGCGGGGGCACTGGCGGGAGCGGTCTCGGGCGCGGCGGCCATCCCCACCGCCTGGGCCTCGGCCATCGGCCCGGTACGGGGCAGCTGTCTCCCGTCGATGAAGGGCCACCACGTACTGGAGATCGCGGACCTCCTCACCCCCGACGACCCGCAGGCGGCGTGATGACACTGACTCCACCGACGAACGACGCGTCGATCCCCGACCGCGATCCGGCCGCTGCACCGGCGACCCCGCCGGCTCTGCCCCCGGTGGGCGGGACGGTGCTGCCGGCCCATCCGGCCGGCGGGCACGGGTCGCGGCCCGCACAGGCCGCGGCACCGGAGGCGGCGGCCACGACCTTCGGTATGGCCGTGCTCGAACATCCGGCCGCGCCGGACACCGGCACGGCCACCGATCCGTATCTGCTCGCCCTCGCGGACGCGCCGGTACCGGCCGCACCCGCGTCGTCCGGCGGCACCGCCGTACTCGACCGCCCGGCCGACACACGTCCTCCGCAGGGTCTGTGGACCGGCGCCACCACGACGGGCGACACCGGCACCCCCACGCCGGGCGGCCGCGACCCCGGTCCGCCCGGCGGGGACAGCGAGCGAGCGCCCGCACCGCACCGGACACGCCGCGTCCCCGTCCGGCCGGTCGAAGGGCTCCTCCTCGGGCTCGCCGCGGGTGACGCGGCCGGTTGGCCCGCGGCGCGGCACCGGGCCGCGCGGATGCCCGAGTGGACCAGGCGGCTCACCCGCGAGCTCGACACCTTCGCCGAGCAGAACTCGACCACCACGCTCCCCGTGCCCATCGCCCTCAACCAGCCCCCCGAGCCCCTTCGTCTCGGTCCGTCCGACGACGCCGAGTGGGCCGCCTTCGCCGCCGAGACCGTGCTCATCGGCTCGGGGCACCTCTTCGCCGGGCTGGCTCCCGGACGCCGGATGCGCGCGGCCGTCGACCTCGCCTGGAACTCCCTCGCCGGCGAGGTGGCGGCCGCCGCCGACCGCGCCCCCGAGGTGGAGTCCGCCGTGCTGCCCCTGCGTGCCCGGATCTCCGTACGCGCGGGACTCGGCAACCTCGCCACCGGGCTGCGCCCGCCCGCCACCGGTCACGACAACCCGCACTACTTCGACGACGCCGCGTGTGTACGCGCCGCCGTCCTCGCGGTGGTCCACCCGGGCGATCCGGCGGCGGCCGCCGAGCTCGCCGAGTTCGACGCCCGCTACACCCAGGACGGCGACGGGGTGCACGGCGCCCGTGCCATGGCGGCGGCCATCGCCGTCGCACTCGGCGGCGGCGGGGTCGACGACTGTGTGGACGCCGCGCTCGCGGAACTCCCCGAGGCCACCGAGATCGGCCGCAACGCGCGCCACGCGGTCAAGCTCGCCCGTGACGCGGACGCCGCCTTCGACCTCGTACCGCTGCTGGAGCACCAGATCGTGGACCACGTCTACAGCTACGGCGTCGCCGCGGCCGAGACCGTGCCCGTCGCTCTCGCCGTCGCGACGGCGGCCCGCGGCCGGGTCGCCGAGGCGGTACCCGCCGCGGCCTGCCTGTCGCGGGTGGCCGACTCCGCCCCCGCGCTGGCCGGCGCGCTGACCGGTGCGCTCGGCGGGGGCGACGCCGTGCCGGCCAGTTGGCGGGACGCCTGCCGGACCCTCGCGGGCTGCGCCCTCCCCCGTCTCGCGGGCACCGATCTGGTGGAACTCGCCGGGCTGCTCGCAGACACGGAACTGACGGCCCCGGGTGGACAATTCCGACATGACGACGACACTCGCGACGCTCACACTCGATGACCGGATCACCGGCAGCCTGATCGGCGCGGCCGTGGGCGACGCGCTCGGCGGCCCGGTCGAGGGGTACACGCCCGAGCAGATCACCGAACGGCACGGCGGCCGTGTCCACGGCATCGTCGGCCCCTGGAACGGCGACGACTGGCGCACCGCCCGTCCGATCGCGCCGTACCACAAGGGCGACGGCCACGTCACCGACGACACCCTCATGACGCACGCCCTGATCCGGGTCTACGGCACGGTCCGCGACCATCTCGACGCCTACGCCGTGGCCGACCACCTGGTGCCGGACCTGCTCTCCACTCCCCGCTGGATCCCCGAGCTGGAGGCGGAGGCGCTCCCCCTCCAACGGATCTTCCTCGCCGAGAAGTGGCTCGTGGCCCGCATCCACTACGGGCACCTCGACCCCCGCGAGGCGGGCAGCGGCAACATCGTCAACTGCGGTGCGGCGATGTACATGGCACCGGTGGGACTGGTCAACGCGGCCAACCCCGCCGCGGCCTACGCCGAGGCGCTCGACATCGCGGGGGCGCACCAGTCCTCGTACGGACGGGAGGCGGCGGGCGTCTTCGCGGCGGCGGTCGCCGCCGCGTGTCTTCCCGGGGCGACCCCCACGTCCGTCGTCGACGCGGCCCTGGCACTGGCGAAGGACGGCACCCGCTCGGCCATCGAGGCGGTGGCCGAAGTCGCCGCGCGGCACACGGACTTCGAGTCGGCGCTGGCGCCGCTGCGTACGGCGGTCGCTCCCTTCGACACGGTCGGTCCGGACTACCGGGCGCCGTCCCTCGCCGCTCGCCGTCCCTCCCGGCTGCACTCCATCGAGGAACTCCCCGTCGCCCTCGGCATGCTGCTGGTCGGCGATGGCGACTACCGCCGTACGGTGCTGGGCTCGGTGAACTACGGCCGCGACTGCGACTCGATCGCCACGATGTCCGGCGCGATCGCGGGCGCTCTCGGTGGCACCGCGGCGGTACCCCACGACTGGGCCAAGACGGTCGCCGAGGCCAGCCGCCTCGATCTGCATGCGCCCGCCCGGGAGCTGACCGCGGTCACCCGGGAGGTCTTCGCCCGCGACACGCGGCGCCGCCGGGCCCACGAGTCGGCGTTCGCCGCCCTGACGGACGCCCGATGAGCGACGCCCTCCGACTGACCTGGGTGCAGCCGGAGGATCTGCTCGGCCACGAGCTGCGCCAGGCGGCCGAGGACGGCCGTGACGCGGGAGAGGTCACCGCCGCCTGGCTCGCGGCGGGCGGCTCCCCCGCGCCGCCCGCGGCCGGTGCCTCCGTCGTCCCGGCCTCCCCCGAACTGCGCACCCTGGCACTCCGGCTGCTGGACGAGCTGTCCTCGGTCCCCAGCCCGCTGGCCGCACAGGAGCCGACCGGCCTCGCGGCCATCAAGGCGGCATGCCCCAACTGGCCGACGGGCCCCGGGGACCCGCTGCCCACCAAGGCGCGGGAGGCGCGCGCCTCCCGCACGACAGGTACGACAGGTACGACAGGTACGACAGGTACGACAGGGCCCGACTCCCGGCCTGCCGCACCGGACGACGCTGCCGCCTCGCTGCCCGACACCCCCGCCGCTGTGCGCGACCCGCGGCTCCCGGACCGGCTCCACGCGGCCTGGCTCGGCCGCGCGGCCGGCTGTCTGCTGGGCAAGCCGGTCGAGAAGCTCCCCCTCCACGCGATCCGTGCCATCGCCCGAGCCACCGGCAACTGGCCTCTCCACACCTGGTTCACCGCCAAGGGCCTGCCGGCCGAACTCGCCCGTGCCCACCCCTGGAACCGCCGTTCCGCCACCACCTCACTGGCCGAGAACATCGACGGCATGCCCGAGGACGACGACCTCAACTACCCCCTGCTGAATCTGCTCCTGCTCCAGCGGTACGGCCGCCGCTTCACCACCGCGGACGTCGGCCGGCTCTGGCTCGACGAACTCCCCGCGGGCCGCACCTTCACCGCGGAACGCATCGCCTACCGCAACCTCCTCTCCGGACTCGAACCCCCACTCACCGCCTGCCACCACAACCCCTTCCGGGAGTGGATCGGCGCCGCCATCCGTGCCGATGTGCACGGCTGGACACACCCCGGCGATCCCGGGGCCGCCGCCGAACAGGCACATCGCGACGCCACGCTCACCCACACCGCGAGCGGCGTCCACGGCGCGATGTTCGTCGCGGCGGCCGTCGCGACCGCCGCCGACGGCGCCGGTGATGTGCACCGTGCGCTCGCCGCCGGGCTGACCGTCGTACCGCCCGCCTCCCGGCTGGCCCACGCCGTCCGCCTCGGTATCGACACCGCCCGCGCCGAACCCGACTTCGCTTCGGTCGTGGACCGGCTCCACACCGCCTACGGCCAGTACCACTGGGTCCACGTGCTGCCCAACGCCGCCCTGCTCGCCGCCGCGCTGACCCATGCGGACGGCGACTTCGGCGGCTCCATCTGCCGTGCTGTCTCCGGAGGTTGGGACACGGACTCCAACGGAGCCACCGCCGGTTCGATCGCCGGTCTCCTCGCCGGCCGGCCCGGTGAACTGCCCGACCGGTGGACCGCCCCGCTCAAGAACCGGCTCTCCACCTCCGTCGCCGGCTTCGACGGGACGGGCTTCGACGCCCTCGCCCACCTCACGCACCAGGAGGCACTCCGCCCATGACCGGCATCGTGGTGCTCGGCAGCACCAACATGGACCTCGTCGCCTATGTCGCCCACGCACCGAAACGCGGAGAGACCGTCACCGGGCGGGAGTTCCGGACGATCCCCGGCGGCAAGGGCGCCAACCAGGCCGTCGCGGCCGCCCGTGCCGGTGGCGACGTCGCGATGATCGGTGCGGTCGGCTCGGACGACTTCGGCGCGGCCTTGCGGCAGACGCTCGTCGCCTCCGGCGTCGACGTCGATCTGCTGCGCACCTCCGAAGGCCCCTCGGGCACCGCCCATATCGTCGTCGACGACGAAGGCGGCAACGCCATCGTCGTCATCCCCGGCGCCAACGGCACGCTCACCGCCCTCGCCCCCGGCGACGAAGCCCTCATCGCCACCGCCGACGCCCTGCTCCTCCAGCTCGAACTCCCGCTCAGCGCCGTGCTGGAGGGCGCCGAGGCCGCACGCCGGCACGGGGTGCGCACCGTGCTCACCCCCGCCCCCGCCCAGCCGCTGCCTCCCGAACTCCTCGCCGCGACCGACCTGCTGGTGCCGAACGAGCACGAGGCGGCCACCCTCACCGGCGTCGCCGACCCGCGCGCCGTGGCAGAAGCGCTGCTGCGCCAGGTCCCCGAGGTGGTGATCACGCTCGGCTCGGCCGGCTGCCTCCACGCAAGCCGCCACTCGCCCCCGCTCGTCGTCCCCGCCCCCGTGGTCACCGCCCTGGACACCACGGCGGCCGGCGACACCTTCGTCGGCGCCCTCGCCGTCGCCCTCGGCGAGGGAAAGCCCGTCGAGCAGGCCCTCACCTGGGCGTCCGCCGCCGCGGCGCTGTGCGTCCAGCGCGCGGGCGCCTCGACCTCCATGCCGTACCGCTCCGAGATCGACGAGGCCTCATGACACCATCGCCCGCACCCTCCCCGATGCCCCTTCAGGGGCTGCGCGTTCTCGATCTGGCCACCCTCTTCGCCGGCCCGCTCGCCGCCACCATGCTCGGTGACTTCGGCGCGGAGGTGATCAAGGTCGAGCACCCCACCCGGCCCGACCCCTCCCGCGGCCACGGCGCCGCCAGAAACGGCGTGGGCCTGTGGTGGAAACTGCTCGGCCGCAACAAGCGCACCATCACACTGGATCTGTCCACCTCCGGCGGCCGCGAGACCCTGCTGCGCCTCGCCGCCACCGCGGATGTGATCGTCGAGAACTTCCGTCCCGGCACCCTGGAGAAGTGGCAGCTCGGCTGGGAGGAACTCAGCGCGGTCAATCCCCGTCTCGTCCTCACCCGCGTCACCGGCTTCGGCCAGTTCGGTCCCTACTCCCACCGGCCCGGATTCGGCACCCTCGCCGAAGCGATGAGCGGTTTCGCCTCCATCACCGGTGAGGCCGACGGCCCGCCCACGCTCCCTCCGTTCGGTCTCGCCGATTCCATCGCCGCCCTGGCCACCTCCTATGCCGTGATGACCGCGCTCACCGCCCGTCAGACCACGGGCCGCGGCCAGGTCGTCGACATGGCGATCATCGAGCCGATCCTGACCGTCCTCGGCCCCCAGCCGCTCTGGTACGACCAGGTCGGCTACGTCCAGACGCGGACCGGCAACCGCTCCGGCAACAACGCGCCCCGCAACACCTATCGCACCGCCGACGGCCACTGGGTGGCCGTCTCCACCTCGGCCCAGTCCATCGCCGAGCGCGTCATGACCCTGGTCGGCCGCCCCGATCTGATCGACGAGCCGTGGTTCACCACCGGAAGCGGCCGCGCCGAGCACGCCGACATCCTCGACGACGCGGTCGGCGGCTGGATCGCCGAGCGCAGCCGGACCGAGACCATGGAAGCCTTCGAGAAGGCCGAGGCCGCCATCGCGCCGATCTACGACATCCGCGATGTCATGGAGGATCCGCAGTACCAGGCGCTGGACACCATCACCGAGGTCCCCGACCCGGAACTCGGTCCGCTCCGGATGCAGAACGTCCTCTTCCGCCTCTCGGAGACGCCCGGCTCCATCCGCTGGGCCGGCCGCCCGCACGGCGCCGACACGGACGCGGTCCTCACCGAACTCGGCCTGACCGGGGCCGATATCAGCGCACTCCGCACCCAGGGCGCCCTATGACCCCGCTCACCTATCTCTACGCCCCCGGCGACCACCCCGACGTCGTGCTGAAAGCTCTCGGCTCCGGCGCCGATGTCGTGATCATCGACCTCGAGGACGCGGTCCCCTCCGACCGCAAGAACTACGCCCTGGCCGCCACGGCCGAACTCCTGGCTCTCCCCCAGCCCCTGCCTGTCCATGTCCGCATCAACTCCCCCCAGGACATCGAGACCCTGACCGGTCTCCCCGGCCTCTGTGCTCTGCGTGTTCCCAAGGTCGCACACGGCACTGACATCCGCCGGATCGCGGACCGCGCACCCGGTGTCCCCCTCCACCCGCTGCTGGAATCCGCCGTCGCGATCGAGCACGCCTACGACATCGCCGCCGCCCATCCGGCCGTCCGAGGCATCTCGCTCGGGGAGGCGGACCTCCGCGCCGACCTCGGCGTACGGGACGGCGCCTCGCTCGACTGGCCCCGCTCGCGCATCGTGGTCGCCGCCCGCGCTGCCGGTCTCCCGCCCCCGTCGCAGTCCGTCTTCCCGGACATCCGGGACCTGGACGCGCTCTACGCCTCCTGCACACACGGCCGTGCGCTCGGCTTCCTCGGCCGGGCGGCCATCCATCCCCGCCAGCTCCCCGTCATCGAGCGGGCCTTCCTGCCCACCCCCGAGGAGATCGAGGCGGCGGAGGAGGTCGTCAAGGCGGCCGCCGGGGACGCGGGGGCACTGGCCCTGCCGGACGGCCGATTCGTGGACGCCGCGATCGTGGCGGCCGCCGAGCGCACGCTGTCCATCGCCCGCCGGGAGACGTTCTGACGCCCTGCCCCTCTGACGCCCCGACACCGGCGACAGCCTTCCGGCATACGACGAGGCCGCCGGGACCCGATCGGTCCCGGCGGCCTCGTCGTATGTCGCTGCGGTCAGCCCTTCTTGGCCGACCCCGCATCCGCGTCGGCGTCCCTGACGGTGTCCCCGGCGTCCGCCGAGTCCTCCGGGGTCGACTCGTCGCCCGGCTCCTTGTTCTCGACGGCCTTCTCGTCGGCCGCGTCCGCGCCGTCCGTGCCCGGCTTCGAGCGGTCCGGCTCGACGATCTCCTCGCGTCCCGGCCGCACCCGCGCCGAGATCACGATGTACGCCACCGCCAGGGCGAAGACGATGATCGCGGTCCACACGTTCAGCCGCAGGCCCAGGACGTGGTGCGCCTCGTCGACGCGCATGTACTCGATCCAGGCGCGGCCCGCGCAGTACGCGGCGACGTAGAGCGCGAACGCCCGCCCGTGACCGAGCTTGAAGCGCCGGTCGGCCCAGATGACCAGCAGCGCGACACCGATGCACCACAGGGACTCGTACAGGAACGTCGGGTGGTACAGACCCGCCTCGCGGTTCGCGCCCTCCGTGATCTTGAGGGCCCAGGGCAGATCGGTCGGCTTGCCGTACAGCTCCTGGTTGAACCAGTTGCCCCAGCGGCCGATCGCCTGCGCGATGGCGATGGCCGGCGCGAGGGCGTCCGCCCAGGCCGGCAGCGGGATCCCGCGACGGCGGCAGCCGATCCAGGCGCCGACCGCGCCCAGCGCGATCGCGCCCCAGATACCGAGGCCGCCCTCCCAGATCTTGAAGGCGTCGACCCAGTTCTCACCGTCGCTGAAGTACAGCTGGTAGTCGGTGATCACATGGTAGAGCCGGCCGCCGACCAGGCCGAAGGGCACCGCCCAGACGGCGATGTCGGCCACGGTGCCGGCTTTGCCGCCTCGGGCGATCCAGCGCTTGTTGCCGTACCAGACGGCCACGAAGACACCGATGATGATGCAGAAGGCGTAGCCGCGCAGCGGGAGCGGTCCGAGATGGATCACTCCGGTCGACGGACTGGGAATGTAGGCAAGTTCCATGGCAGACCCGACGCTACCCTGCCGGGTGGGAGACACGGCAACCCACCCGGCAACGTCCTGATAACGAGCGGCGTGCCGCGGCGCGGCCCCGCCGGGCGGTCAGGACGACGGGCTGGGCGCCGGCGCGGACTGCTGGGTGCCCGGCTTCTTGCCCTTGTTCGCCTCGGTGACCCACTTCTTCAGGTTGGCCGGGGAGATCTGCTCGCTGCCCTTGGCCGGGAAGACCGACTCGCCGTTGAGCAGGACGGTGGGCGTCCCGCGGAAGCCGCCGTTCTGGAAGGCCGTGTTGGACTTGGCGACCCAGCTGTCGTGCTTGCCGTCCTCGACACAGCTGCGGAACCCGGGGGTGTCCAGCCCTTCGACCTTGCCCGCGAGCTCGATCAGCCGGTCGTTGTTGCCGAAGGCGTCGTCCGGCTCCGGCGGCTGGTTCTGGAAGAGCACGTCGTGGTACGGGGCGAAGTCGCCGACATCCTGGGCGCAGGCTGCGGCATTGGCCGCACGCAGGGACCCGCTGCCGCCCATGTTGCCGTCGATGATGGTGGCGAGGTGGTACTCGACCTTGATCTGACCGGCCGCGACCAGCTCGTGGATCGTGTCACGGAAGAGGTTCTCGAACTGCGCGCAGACCGGGCAGCGGAAGTCCTCCCAGATCGTGAGCGTGGAGGGCGCGTCGTCCGCTCCCACCGGGATCGCCAGCCGGTCCTTGCCCTGCACGCCGGCGGGCGCGAGGAGCGGGCCGGCCTGGGAGCCGCTGTCCTTCTTCGTGCCGGAGTTGGCAGCGATCACTCCGACGACGGCCGCGAGGCCCAGCACGGCCACCACCGCCGCCGACACGATCAGCACCCGGCGGCGCTTCTCACGTGCCTTGTGCTGCTCACGTTCCTGCTGGAGCCGCTCGCGCGCGGTCCTCTTCCGGTCCTGGTTCTTCTCACTCACATCCCGCAAACGAACCGGGGAGGCACGTGAGCGCCTCCCCGGTCCAGATCCACTCGTACGAGCGAGCCGTACGAGAGGGATGACTCCGGCTACCCGCCCTGCCCGTCCCTGCGCACGCCCCTGGCCAGCTCCGCTGCCAGCTCGCGGACGGCCGCGAGGCCGGCGGCGGTGTCGGGGGCGTCGAGGATCCGTTTCACGAAGGCGGACCCGACGATCACCCCGTCGGCGAACGCGGCGACCTCGGCGGCCTGCTGTGCGTCGGAGACGCCGAGGCCCACGCAGACCGGCAGTTCGGTGGTGGCCCGGGTGCGGCTCACCAGGTCCTGGGCCTGTGCGCCGACCGACGCGCGGGTGCCCGTGACCCCCATCAGCGAGGCCGCGTACACAAAGCCGGACCCTGCTTCGGTGATCCGCGCGATCCGGGCGTCCTTGCTGCTCGGAGCGACGACAAAGACGGTGGCGAGAGCGTGCTTCTCGGCGTGTTCGCGCCACAGGCCGGACTCCTCGACCGGCAGGTCGGGCAGGATGCAGCCCGCGCCGCCGGCCTCGGCGAGCTCGGCGGTGAAGCGCTCGACGCCGTAGCGGTCGATCGGGTTCCAGTACGTCATCACCAGGACCGGCTTGCCGGTCGCCGCGTGCGCCTCGCGGACCGTGCGCATCACATCGGCGATCTTGACGCCGCCGCGCAGGGCGATGTCGTCGGCGGTCTGGATGACCGGTCCGTCGAGGACGGGATCGCTGTGCGGCAGCCCCACCTCGACGACGTCCGCGCCGCCGTCCAGGACGGCCTTCACGGCCTCGATACCGCCGTCGACGGTCGGGAAGCCGGCCGGGAGGTAGGCGATGAGCGCGGCACGCCCCTCGTCCATGGCCCGCGCCAGGGTGTCGCTCAACAGCTGGATGTTGCCGCTCACTTCGCGTCCCCCTTGATCTCGCCCTCGCCGTTCTCGGCGGCTGTGTCCGCCTCGACCACGGCGTCCGCCTCACGGTCGTAGAGCCCGAAGTAGCGGGCGGCGGTGTCCATGTCCTTGTCGCCGCGTCCGGACAGATTGACGACGATCAGGCCGTCCTTGCCGAGCTCCCGGCCGAGGTCCAGCGCACCGGCCAGCGCGTGCGCCGACTCGATCGCCGGAATGATGCCCTCGGTGCGGGACAACAGCCGCAGCGACTGCATCGCGGCGTCGTCGGTGACCGCGCGGTACTCGCCGCGCCCGCTGTCCTTGAGGTACGCGTGCTCGGGACCGATGCCCGGGTAGTCCAGTCCGGCCGAGATCGAGTACGGCTCGGTGATCTGGCCCTCCTCGTCCTGGAGGACGTAGCTGCGCGAGCCGTGCAGGATGCCGGGCTCGCCCGCGGTCAGGGTGGCCGCGTGCTCGCCGGACTCGATGCCGTGCCCGGCGGGCTCACAGCCCACGAGGCGCACCCCGGCGTCCGGGATGAAGGCGTGGAACAGCCCGATCGCGTTGGAACCGCCGCCGACGCAGGCGACGGCCGCGTCCGGCAGACGGCCTGCGCGCTCCAGGATCTGGCGCCTGGCCTCCACGCCGATGACGCGGTGGAAGTCGCGCACCATGGCCGGGAAGGGATGGGGGCCCGCGACCGTGCCGAAGAGGTAGTGGGTGTGGTCGACATTGGCGACCCAGTCGCGGAACGCCTCGTTGATGGCGTCCTTCAGGGTCCTGCTGCCGGACTTCACCGGGATGACCTCGGCGCCCAGCATTCGCATCCGGGCGACGTTGAGCGCCTGGCGCTCGGTGTCGATCTCGCCCATGTAGACGGTGCATTCGAGGCCGAACAGGGCGCACGCGGTCGCGGTGGCGACGCCGTGCTGGCCGGCCCCGGTCTCGGCGATGACGCGCGTCTTGCCCATGCGCTTGGTGAGCAGCGCCTGGCCCAGCACGTTGTTGATCTTGTGGGAACCGGTGTGGTTCAGGTCCTCCCGCTTGAGGAAGATCCGCGCACCGCCGGCGTGCTCGGCGAACCGGGGCACCTCGGTCAGCGCGCTGGGGCGGCCCGTGTAGTTGACCATCAGGTCGTTGAGCTCGGCCGCGAACGCCGGGTCCGTCTTGGCCTTGTCGTACTCGACGGCGACCTCGTCGACGGCGGCGACGAGGGCCTCGGGGATGAACTTGCCGCCGAAGGCGCCGAAGTAGCCCTGGGCGCTGGGGACCTGACCCTCGGGGTCCGGGATGAAGAAGTCAGAAGACATCCGACGTACTCCTCAGAAGGGGCTGCCGCCCCTGAAGTCTGGGTGTGCAAGGGGACACGTTATGCGCGCGCGCCGCTGTGTCCGGGGTTCCGCACCGGACCGACGCGCCGCAACCGGCGGTGCGAGGTCAGGACGCAGGGGCCCGTCCGGCGATCGAGGACACCGCGAGAGCCGTGACCCGGGGCTTCACCCCGGGAAACCGGCACCGTCGGACGTCAGTCGCGCGCGCCGGCCCCGCGCCATCGCATCCCGTTGACCTGGCCCGGCTCCGAGCCGATGACGTACCGCACGCGCCTGCCGTGCACCCGGCGTGCGGGGGCGCGGCAGCCGCGGGGCTTGCAGCCCCGGGCCAGACGGGCGTACGGGTCACGGGCCGCGGCGAGCGCCGCCCGTGCCGCGCGCACGGCCGCCGTCGACGTCGCGGGACGCGTGGGCGTCCGGTGCGGCGCGGCGGTGGTGCGGGTGGTGGTCATGGCGGGTGTCAGTTCCTGCCGTGCCGCAGCGCCGGGTGGGCGCCCGCGGCGACGAGGTCGGCGACGGCCGCCTTCGGGTCCCGGCCGGTGACCAGGGACTCTCCGACCAGTACGGCGTCGGCACCCGCGTTGGCGTAGGCGATCAGGTCGTGCGGACCGCGCACACCGGACTCGGCGACCTTGACGATGTGGGACGGAATCTCGGGGGCGAGCCGTTCGAAGGTGCCCCGGTCGACCTTGAGCGTCTTCAGATCGCGGGCGTTGACCCCGATGATCTTCGCGCCGGCGTCCACCGCGCGCTCGACCTCGTCCTCGTCGTGCACCTCGACCAGCGGCGTGAGCCCGATCGACTCGGCGCGCTCGATGAGGGAGACCAGGGCCTCCTGCTCCAGAGCGGCGACGATCAGCAGGATGACGTCGGCGCCGTAGGCGCGGGCCTCCCACAGCTGGTACGCCGTGACGATGAAGTCCTTGCGCAGCAGAGGTACGTCGACCCGGGCACGGACGGCCTCCAGATCGGCGAGCGAGCCGCCGAAGCGGCGCTCCTCGGTCAGGACGGAGATGAGGGCGGCGCCCCCGGCCTCGTAGTCCGCGGCGAGCGCGGCGGGGTCGGCGATCGCGGCCAGCGCGCCCTTGGAGGGGCTGGAGCGCTTCACCTCGCAGATCACCTGGACGCCCTCGCCGCGCAGTGCGGCGACCCCGTCCTTGGCGGCGGGAGCCTTGGCGGCGCGCTCCTTGAGCTCGTCGAGGCTGACGCGCGCCTGCCGCTCTGCGAGGTCGGCGCGTACGCCTTCGATGATCTCGTCGAGCACACTCACGCGAGCGGCCCCCTTCCGGGACGGTGATGGTTCAGGATCAGCCATGTCGATGGTATCCGCAGGAGGCCCCCGGCCTCGCATCCGGTTGACGCCTGTCCCACTACCTGGGACTTCGGCGGCTCCCCGGCACCGGCCGGGCGGCCCCTCACGGGGCCAGCGCAGAGCCGAACGGCAGGTTCCGCACCACGCTGAAGACCAGCAGTACGGCGCCCAGCGACCACCACCACACGGGGGCGACGGCGATCCGCATCGGCACACCGCGGACGGCGCGAATCAGCCACAGGGCCATCACCACGGCGAAGACGCCGTAGCCGACGACGGCCACGGCGTTGGCCCCGAAGGCCGCCGCCAGATCGCCGTGGGCGAAGGCGTGGGCGCTGCGCAGACCACCGCAGCCCGGACAGAGGATCCCGGTGAGCCGCAGGAGCGGACAGACCGGGTAGTGACCTGGTTCGTTGGGGTCGACCGCGCCGACGTAGGCGAAGGCGGCGGCGACTCCCGCGAGGGAGGCCACGGGGGCGGCGAGACGTCGCGCGAGCGGGGCTGGCCCGGGAGCGCGAGCGGGTGTCGCGGGAGAAGGCATGGCGTCCACCCCGTGATTGTCTCCGTCGGAACGCAAGGGCGCAGCCCGGCCCCGGCCGGTCTGCGCCCTTGTGTCGTGAGGTCCTGGCGGTGTCAGGCGGAGGTCTGCGCCGAGGCGGGCTGCGCGGGGGCGGTGGCCGCCTGCGCACGGGCCCGCTCCGCGGCGGCCTTCTCGGCCTTCGGCATACCGAGACCGGCGGCCCTCATCGCGAGGCCGACCAGACCGCCGGCGACGACGACGCCCATGCCGGCCCAGAAGCCGAGCGGGTTGGCCGCGACCATGAAGACTCCGGCGATGCAGAAGCCGATGAAAGCGATGATGACACCGGTCCAGGCGGCCGGGGTGTGTCCGTGGGCGCTGCCCGCCATGAGTTGCTCCTCGTTGCCGTTGCTCTGTGGTGAGCTGTTGCTCGATGGTGAGCCGGTAGCTCACCCGCCATTGTCCCGTACGCCGTGTCGTGCCCTGTGCCAGGGGTGGCGGTCACGTCTCGGCCCCGGGAGGTCATGTCCCGCGGGTCGGGTCCTCGCCGCGGTCCAGTGCCTTCCAGAGGTCCTCGGGGCGGTCGGGGTCGACGACCGGCGCCTTGCGGGGCCTCGGGGTGCCGTCCCGCTCGTAGCGGCCCGACATGGCGGGCCACTGCCTGCCGTAACGGAGCGCGAGCAGTCCGGCGAGCAGGATCAGCAGACCGCCGGCCGCGGTCACATAGGGCCAGGCGGTATGGGTGAGTGCGCCGACCGTGGCGGCGGTGTCGCCGGTGGTCTTCGCCGCCTTCTCGTCCAGGGCCGCGCTGTCGGACGCGCCCAGGAAGGCGGTGACGGCCGCACCGGCGCCGCTGAGGGCGAGCAGCGCTGCCACCAGGAACCGGCCGGCCCTGCGGACGGCGAAGACCGCGACCAGCGCGGCCAGACCGACGATGGCGAGGGCGGTGGGCACTCCGGTGACGTCGCTGCCGTCGGCGTCGAGCGGCACACTGCCGCCACCGACGGCCGCCGTGCCCTCGGCCCAGATCTGGCCGGAGGCGAGCAGGACGACGGTGGCGCCGGCGGCGCCGAGAACAAGTGCTGCGCCGAGGCTGCGGCGGCTGCTGTCGGCGGACGCGGCGGATGCCGATTCGGCGCGGGGCTGGGGTACAGGTACAGCACTCACGACCCCTACTATCCCTTACCGCCCGGTGTGGCCGTTCAGCCGGTTGGCCGTATGGACGGCGCGAAGCACCGCGGCCGCCTTGTTGCGGCACTCGGTGTCCTCGGCGACCGGATCGGAGTCGGCCACGACACCCGCTCCGGCCTGCACGAATGCGGTTCCGTCGCGCAGCACGGCGGTACGGATGGCGATCGCGGTGTCCGAGTCGCCGGCGAAGTCGAGATAACCGACACATCCGCCGTAGAGCCCGCGCCGGGAGGGTTCGAGCTCGTCGATGATCTGCATCGCGCGGGGCTTCGGCGCTCCGGAGAGGGTGCCGGCGGGGAAGCAGGCGGTGAGCACGTCGAAGGCGGTACTGCCCGCGGCGACCCGGCCGGTCACGGTCGAGACGATGTGCATGACGTGGGAGTACCGCTCGATCGACATGAAGTCGACGACCTCGACGCTGCCCGGCTCGCAGACGCGGCCGAGGTCGTTGCGGCCGAGGTCGACGAGCATCAGGTGCTCGGCGCGCTCCTTGGGGTCGGCGAGCAGTTCGTCGCCGAGCGCCTGGTCCTCCTGCGGGGTCGCGCCGCGCGGCCGGGTGCCCGCGATGGGGTGGACCATGGCGTGCCCGTCCTCGACCTTGACCAGGGCCTCGGGGCTGGATCCGACGACGTCGAAGCCGTCGAAGCGGAAGAGGTACATGTACGGGCTCGGGTTGGTGGCCCGTAGCACCCGGTAGACGTCGAGGGCACTGGCCGCACAGGGGGTCTCGAACCGCTGCGAGGGGACGACCTGGAACGCCTCGCCGGCCCGGATCCGCTCCTTGATGTCCTCGACGGCGGCCTGGTAGTCGGGCCCGCCCCACGGGACGGTGAAGTCGGGGAGCTCGGAGGGCGGCAGTACGGCGGGGGCGGAGGCCAGCGGCCGCGCGAGGTCGGCCTCCATGGCGTCGAGCCGGGCGACGGCGTCCGTGTACGCCTCGTCGACACCGGTGTCGAGGTCATTGTGGTTGATCGCGTTGGCGATCAGCACGACGGTGCCGTCCCAGTGGTCGAGCACGGCGAGGTCCGAGGTGAGGAGCATCGTCAGCTCGGGGAGCTTCAGGTCGTCGCGCTCGCCCGGACCGATCTTCTCCAGCCTGCGGACGATGTCGTAGCCGAGGTAGCCGACCATGCCGCCGGTGAAGGGCGGCATGCCGGACGCCGGGTCACTCGTGTGGGTCCCTGCTACGTCGCCGGGGGTGGGGGGAGTGTGCAGGGTCTCGACGGTGGCGCGCAGGGCGGCGAGCGGGTCGCCGTCCGTGGGGACGCCGACGGGAGGGGTGCCGAGCCAGTGCGTGCGGCCGTCCCGCTCGGTGAGGGTGGCGGCGCTGCGGACCCCGACGAAGGAGTAGCGGGACCAGGACCGGCCGTTCTCGGCGGACTCCAGCAGGAAGGTGCCGGGGCGTTCGGCGGCCAGCTTGCGGTAGAGCCCGACCGGGGTGTCGCCGTCGACCAGGAGCCTGCGGCTGACGGGGATGACGCGGCGGTCGGCGGCCAGCTTCCGGAAGGTGTCGAGATCCATGGCGGCTGAGCCTACTTGCCGAGCTGGAGCACGTCGGCGTCGAAGCAGGTGCGGTCGCCGGTGTGGCAGGCGGCCCCGATCTGGTCGACCTTGACGAGGATGGCGTCGGCGTCGCAGTCCAGGGCGACGGACTTGACGTGCTGGACGTGGCCCGACGTGTCGCCCTTGACCCAGTACTCCTGGCGGCTGCGCGACCAGTAGGTGCACCGGCCGGTGGTCAGCGTGCGGTGGAGGGCTTCGTCGTCCATCCAGCCGAGCATCAGCACCTCACCGGTGTCGTACTGCTGGGCGATGGCCGGGAGGAGCCCGCCGGCGTCGCGCTTGAGGCGTTCGGCGACGGCGGGATCGAGGGAGCTGGCGGGGACACTGCTGGTCATACGCCCATTGTGCCGTGTTGCGGGCGCGCGCTGGACGGTATGTCCACTGGGCGGACCGTGTGCCGCCGCCGTAGGCTGGCGGACATGTCGACCCATGCGAAGCGTGAACGACTTCTGCTCGCCGATCTGTTGGAGGCGGCGGGCCCCGATGCCCCCACTCTGTGCGACGGCTGGACGACCCGGGATCTCGCGGCCCACGTGGTGGTGCGTGAGCGGCGGGCCGACGCGGCCGGCGGGATCATGATCCCGCTGCTCAGGAGCCGGCTCGACCGGGTGATGGCCGAGTTCACGGCCAGGCCGTACGACGAGCTGATCCGGCTGATCCGTACGGGACCGCCTCGGATGTCGCCGTACGGGATCAAACAGGTGGACGAGGCCGCGAACACCGTCGAGTTCTTCGTGCACGCCGAGGATGTGCGCCGGGCGCAGCCCGACTGGACCCCGCGCACGCTGGACCGGGTCTTCGAGGACGCGCTGTGGTCGCGGCTGGAGAAGGTGGCCCGGCTGCTGGGCCGCAAGGCCCCGGTGGGCCTGGTGCTGCGGCGGCCGGACGGTCAGACCGCGGTCGGTCATCGCGGCGCGCCGGTGGTCACGGTCACCGGTGAGCCGGGTGAGCTGACGGTCTTCGCCTTCGGCCGGCAGGACGCGGCGCAGGTGGAGCTGGAGGGCGACAAGGACGCGGTGGCCCGGCTGCGGGACATGGGCCAGCTCGGGATGTAGCGCGGTCCTCGGGTCCTCGAGTCGTCGGGGTTCTCGGGGTGTAGCGGTATCAGCGCACGAGTTCGGCGCGGCGGACGGCCGGGGTGAGGAGCCCGACGGCCGCACCCGTCATGCTGACGGCGCCGAAGGCGAGGAAGACGGGCACGGTGCCGAAGCTGTCGGTCGCGAACCCGAAGAGTGGGTACGCGAGCGGGGCGATGCCCACGCTGCTGAGCGCCATGACCGAGCTGACCCGGCCGAGGTAGGCCGGGTCGGTCGCGCTCTGGATCAGCGCGACCGCCAGTCCCCCGCACACGCCCGCGAACAGGCCCGTGGCTCCCGCGAGGGCGACGGCCGTGACGAGTCCGGGCGCCAGCGCCAGTGAGCCGAGGGCGGCGCTGCCGACGACGAGTGCCGCGATCTGGACCGCCCCGGCGCGCGGCAGCCGGCGGGCGACGGTGAGCAGCAGGGCGCTCGCTCCGGCGCCGACCCCGAAGGCGCCGACGATCCAGCCGACGCCCGAGGGACCCCAGCCGCGCTCGTCGGCGAGGAGGACGAGACCGACGTTCAGCGGCGGGATGGCTCCGAGTTCGCTGAGGGCTCCGGAGAGAACGAGCGGGCCGATCAGAGGATGGCGGCGGATGTGGCGCAGTCCGCCGCGCAACTGCTGCCAGGGGGCTTCGCCGCGGTCCTCGCCGATGCCCCCGGGCAGCGGTGCGATCCGCACCGCGACGAGCAGGACCAGCGAGAGTGCGAACAGGCCGCCGGCGACACCGAAGGCGGCCCCGGGCCCCCCGGTGCCCATCGCGAATCCGGCGAGGGGCGGGCCGGTGGTGGTGCCGACGCGCTGGACGAGGGCGCGCAGTCCCTGGACGCGTACGAGCTGCCCGGCATCGGTGATGCGGGGCGGCAGAGCGCCGACCGCGGGCATGAACAGGGCGTCGACCGCGCCGAAGACGAGGGCCGCGGCGATCAGCAGCCACAGGCCGGGCGTGGCAAGGGTAAGCGCGCCGGCGACGGCGAGGATCACGGCGCAGCGGACGGCGTCGGAGGTGATGACGACCCGGCGCGGGCCGAAACGGTCGGCGATCACTCCCCCGCCGAGCATGAGGAGCGCTCTGGGCACGGCTCCGGCGGCCATCACCATGCCGACCTGGGCAGGCCCGGCAATCTGGGCGGCGGCCCAGCCGAGTGCGAGGAAGTAGATGCTGTCGCCGACGAGGGAGGCGGCGTAGGCGGCGAGCCAGCGCAGGACGTTGCCGTCGCGGTGGGCGGCGGGGGCCGGTATGCGGGGGCTGGACGTCTCGGTCACGGTCGCGGTCACTCGGGCTCCTTCGGGCAGGCGGACGCCGGTGTCGACACGGGGCGTCAGGGGCGGAAGGGGAATCCGTACATGTGGACCGCGACGTGTTCACGCCCGGCCGTGTCACCGCTCTCCTCGGCGGCGCGCCCCCGGTCGGTCCAACGGCGCATCAGCTCGCCGATCTCGTCGGCCATCTCCTGGAGTTCCGCGGAGGTGAGGCGGGGCACGTATTCAGAGCTGAAGGCGGCGTCGGTCCACTCGTCGGGCCAGGCGGCCAGCTGGTCGAGGTAGGCGGCGTACCGCTCGGTGCGGGTGTCGACGAGCCGGCGGATGACGGTGCCGGCGACAGCCGCACCCTCGGGGCCGTCGAAGTCCGAGGTGCGGAAGGTGAATCCCCGCTCGGTGGAGAGACGCCACCAGCGCTCGCGGCCGTCCTTGCCCGCGTCCGGCGCCTCTTCGATGAACCCGTGCTCGGCCATCTTGCGCAGGTGGTAACTGACCAGCGAGACGGCCTCGTCGACCTGGTCGGCGAGGTGGGAGGCAGTGGCCGTGCGGGCCGTATAGAGGGCGCGGTAGAGCTTGATGCGCAGCGGGTGTGTGAAGACCTTGAGGGCCTCGACGTCGGTGATGCGCTGGGTCTCGTGGTCGGCCATGACCCGACCGTAGATACGAAAGAGAAGTTGCGCAATAAGATTTGCGCAACTTCTCTTTCGTATCGCAGGCCCTGATGGGTCAGGGGGCCGGTGTCACCAGCGCACCGGCAGCTTCCGTACGCCCCTGATCAGCATCCCCGGCATCCAGGGGAGGTCCGCCACGTCCGCGTCGAGCGCCAGTCCGGGGAAGCGCTCCAGCAGTCCGCGGATCGCGATGCGCCCTTCGAGCCGGGCCAGCGGCGCGCCGAGGCAGTAGTGCAGACCGTGCCCGAAGGCGATGTGGCCGCGAGCGTCGCGGCGAATGTCGAACCGGTCCGGGTCCTTGAAGCGCGCCGGATCACGGTCGGCGTCCGCCATCGCGATCAGCACGGTGGAGCCCGCCGGGATCGTGACGCCCTCCATCTCCACGTCCGCGAGGGCCAGTCGGTCCGTGCAGGCCTCCACCGGGCCGTCGTAGCGGAGCATCTCCTCGATCGCCCCGTCGAGCAGCGAGAAGTCCGCACGCAGCGCGGCTAGTTGGTCCGGATGCGCGAAGAGCGCGCGCATACCGTTGCCGATGAGGCTGACCGTCGTCTCGTGCCCCGCGATGAGCAACAGGACGGACATCCCGATGAGTTCGTCCGGCGAGAGCCGGTCGCCGCCCTCGTCGACGGCGTGGATCATCGCACTGAGCAGATCCTCACCCGGGTCCCGGCGCTTGGCCGCGATCAGCTCCCGGAGGTAGGCCGTCGTCTCCTGGTAGGCCTGCGCCTCCGCCTCCGGACTGGTGCGCGCCACCATCTCGTTGGACCAGCCGCGGAAGGCGTCGCGGTCCATCCCGGGCACGCCCAGCAGCTCACAGATGACGGTCATGGGCAGCGGAAAGGCGAACGAGGCCACCAGGTCGGCCCGCCGCTCCTCCGTCGCCGTCATGGAGACCAGCAGTTCGTCGGTGATCTGCTGGACGCGCGGGGCGAGCGCCTCGATGCGGCGCGGAGTGAACTCCCGTGCCACCAGCCGCCGCAGGCGGGTGTGGTCCGGCGGGTCGGACATCAGCATGTGCGCGAGCGCCGGCTGGTCCTGGTCCGTGTTCACGATCTGGGTGATGTCACCGGACTTCATCCAGTCCCGGCTCAGCCGGGGATCGGTGAAGGCGGTACGGCACGCCTCGTACCCGACGACGAGCCACAGCTCCTCGCCGTCGGGAGCGCGCACGTGATGGACGGGCCCCTCCGCGCGGAGCCTGGCGTAGACGGGATACGGGTCGCTGACGAAGTGCGGACCGATTTCCGCGAGATCGGCGATGGGCCGGGTCACCATGCTGTTCCCCCTGTTCATCATGGGTCCAACGGCACGCTAACCCGGCCCACAGGAGGGACGGACGCCAGTTTTCGGACAGTTTGTCCTGCGTCTCGGACAGTTCGCCCGGCCTCCCGGACCGTGGTCCCGGACCGTCGCCCGGCGTCAGCGCACGGGGTGACCGGATCCGCGCAGGGCCTCCTTCACCTCGGAGATCCGCAGATCGCCGAAGTGGAAGACGGAGGCCGCGAGGACGGCGTCCGCGCCGGAGTCGACCGCCGGGGCGAAGTCCGCCAGCCGGCCCGCGCCGCCGCTCGCGATCACAGGCACGGTGACATGCCTGCGCACCGCCGCGATCATCTCGGTGTCGTAGCCGTCCTTGGTGCCGTCGGCGTCCATCGAGTTCAGCAGGATCTCGCCCGCCCCCAACTCGGCGGCCCGGTGCGCCCATTCGACGGCGTCGATACCGGTCCCCTCGCGGCCGCCGTGCGTGGTGACCTCGAACGAACCGGACGCGGTACGCCGGGCGTCCACCGACAGCACCAGCACCTGCCGGCCGAAGCGCTCGGCGATCTCACGGATCAGCTCGGGCCGGGCGATCGCCGCCGTGTTGACGCCCACCTTGTCGGCGCCCGCCCGCAGCAGCTTGTCGACATCCTCCGCCGAGCGGACACCGCCGCCGACGGTGAGCGGGATGAAGACCTGCTCGGCGGTGCGCCGCACCACGTCGTACGTCGTCTCCCGGTTGCCCGAGGAAGCCGTGATGTCGAGGAAGGTGAGCTCGTCGGCGCCCTCGGCGTCGTACAGCTTGGCCATCTCGACGGGGTCGCCGGCATCGCGCAGGTTCTGGAAGTTGATCCCCTTGACGACCCGTCCGTTGTCCACGTCCAGACAGGGGATGACACGGACCGCGAGGCTCATCCGGCACCTCCCCGGTACGCCTCGACCTCCACCTCGACGACCAGGCTCGGGTCGACGAAGCCGGAGACGATGAGCATGGACGCGGCGGGGCGGACCTCGCCGAACAGCTCCTTGTGCGCGCGGCCGACGTCCTCCACGTCACGCGCGTGCGTGAGGTACATCCGCGTCCGCACCACGTGCTCCCGGCCGAGGCCGAGTTCCTTCAGCGCGTCGATGGCGACACCGAACGCGGTGACCGCCTGCTCGTAGGGGCCGCCCGCGGAGATCTGGCCGCCGACGGTCGACGTGCAGCCGGAGACGAGGACCAGGCCGGTCGGCAGCTCGACGGCGCGGGAGTAGCCGAAGGACTCCTCCCACGGGTTCTCCGAGGCGAGACGGCGTACGGAATCGGTCATGCCGACACCGCCGCGAGCGCCTCTTCCAGCGTGAACGCCTTGGCGTACAGCGCCTTTCCGACGATCGCGCCCTCGACACCGGCGGGGACCAGCGAGGAGAGGGCCCGCAGATCGTCGAGCGAGGAGACGCCGCCGGAGGCGACGACCGGCTTGTCGGTCGCGGCGCAGACGTTCTTCAGGAGCTCCAGGTTGGGGCCCTGGAGAGTGCCGTCCTTGGCGATGTCGGTGACGACGTACCGCGCGCAGCCCTCGGAGTCGAGGCGGGCCAGCGTCTCGTAGAGGTCGCCGCCGTCGCGCGTCCAGCCGCGGCCGCGCAGGGTCGTGCCCCGGACGTCCAGGCCGACCGCGATCTTGTCGCCGTGCTCGGCGATGACCTTGGCGACCCACTCCGGGGTCTCCAGGGCGGCCGTGCCCAGGTTGACTCGGGTGCAGCCGGTGGCGAGGGCCGCGGCGAGCGAGGCGTCGTCGCGGATGCCGCCGGACAGCTCCACCTTGATGTCCATGGCGCGCGCGACCTCGGCGATCAGCTCGCGGTTGTCGCCGGTGCCGAACGCGGCGTCCAGGTCGACGAGATGCAGCCATTCCGCGCCCGAGCGCTGCCAGGCCAGGGCGGCCTCCAGGGGGGAGCCGTAGGACGTCTCGGTGCCGGACTCGCCGTGCACCAGCCGGACGGCCTGGCCGTCGCGGACGTCGACTGCGGGAAGGAGTTCAAGCTTCGGCATTACAGCGTCTCGATCCAGTTGGTCAGCAGCTGGGCGCCGGCGTCGCCGGACTTCTCGGGGTGGAACTGGGTCGCCCACAGCGCGTTGTTCTCCACGGCGGCCACGAAGCGCTCGCCATGGGTGGCCCAGGTGATCTGGGGGGCGCGGATGGCGGCGTTGGTGACCTCCAGCTCCCACTCGTGCACGGCATAGGAGTGCACGAAGTAGAACCGGGTGTCGTCGTCGGTGCCGGCGAACAGCTTGCTGCCGGCCGGTGCCTCGACGGTGTTCCAGCCCATGTGCGGGACGACGGGCGCCTTGAGCGGGCCGACCGTGCCGGGCCACTCGTCGAGGCCCTCGGTCTCCACACCGTGCTCGATGCCGCGGCCGAACAGGATCTGCATGCCCACGCAGATGCCCATGACGGGGCGGCCGCCGGAGAGCCGGCGGCCGATGATCCAGTCGCCGCGGGCGCGCTTGAGGCCGTCCATGCAGGCGGAGAACGCGCCGACGCCCGGGACGAGGAGTCCGTCGGCGTTCATCGCCGTGTCGAAGTCACGGGTGATCTCGACGTCCGCGCCGACCCGGGCCAGCGCCCGCTCGGCGGAGCGGATGTTGCCGAATCCGTAGTCGAAGACGACGACCTTCTTCGGAGTGCTCATTCCCAGATCCCCTGGATCCGCAGGACACCGGCGACCAGGCACATCGCGGACCCGATACCGAGGAGCACGACGAGGCCCCGGGGCATGTCCTGCTTGATGAAGGAGTACACACCGCCGGCGAGGAAGAGCCCGACGACGATGAGAACGGTGGAGAGGCCGGTCACAGGGCGCCCTTCGTGGACGGGAGGATGCCGGCCGCGCGCGGGTCGCGCTCGGACGCGTAACGCAGGGCGCGGGCCAGCGCCTTGAACTGGCACTCGACGATGTGGTGCGCGTTGCGGCCGTACGGCACGTGCACGTGCAGCGCGATCTGGGCCTGCGCGACGAACGACTCCAGGATGTGCCGGGTCATCGTCGTGTCGTACTCGCCGATCATCGGCGCCATGTTCTCGGGCTCGGTGTGCACGAGGTACGGACGCCCCGACAGGTCCACGGTGACCTGGGCGAGGGACTCGTCCAGCGGCACGGTGCAGTTGCCGAAGCGGTAGATGCCGACCTTGTCGCCGAGCGCCTGCTTGAAGGCGTTGCCGAGCGCGAGTGCGGTGTCCTCGATGGTGTGGTGCGAGTCGATGTGGAGGTCGCCCTCGGTCTTCACGGTGAGGTCGAACAGCCCGTGCCGGCCCAGCTGGTCGAGCATGTGGTCGTAGAAGCCGACCCCGGTCGCGACATCGACCTTCCCGGTGCCGTCGAGGTCGATCTCGACGACGACGGACGTCTCCTTGGTGGTGCGTTCGACCCGTCCTACGCGGCTCATGCGCTCTGCTCCTTCTTGCTGCGTTCCTTCATCAAAGCGCGAACCGCATCGAGGAACGCGTCGTTCTCTTCGGGGGTGCCGGCGGTGACCCGCAGCCATCCGGGTACGCCGTTGTCACGGACCAGGACGCCGTGGTCGAGGATCTGCCGCCAGGCCTCGTGCGCGTCGGGGAACCGTCCGAACTGCACGAAGTTGGCATCGGACTCGGTGACCTCGTACCCGATGGCGAGCAGCTCGGCGACCAGGCGGTCGCGCTCGGTCTTCAGCTGCTCGACGTACCCGAGCAGGGTATCGGTGTGTTCGAGGGCGGCGAGCGCGGTGGCCTGGGTGACGGCCGACAGGTGGTACGGCAGGCGGACCAGCTGGACGGCGTCGACCACGGCGGGATCGGCGGCGAGATAGCCCAGGCGCAGTCCGGCGGCGCCGAAGGCCTTGGACATGGTGCGCGACACCACGAGATTCGGCCGGCCCTCGATCAGCGGCAGCAGCGAGGGGCGGTGGCTGAACTCCACGTACGCCTCGTCGACCACGACCAGGGACGGCTTGGCCGCCTGCGCCGCGTCGTACAGGGCGACGACGGTCTCGGCATCGACCGCGGTGCCCGTGGGGTTGTTGGGCGAGGTGATGAAGACGACGTCCGGCCGGTGCTCGGCGACGGCCTCCCGGGCCGCCGCCACGTCGATGGTGAAGTCGGCTTGGCGCGGGCCGGAGATCCAGGCGGTGCCGGTGCCCCGGGAGATCAGACCGTGCATCGAGTACGAGGGCTCGAAGCCGATGGCGACACGGCCCGGCCCGGCGAAGGTCTGGAGCAGTTGCTGGATGACCTCGTTGGAGCCGTTGGCCGCCCAGACGCCCGCGGCGCCCACCTCGTGCCCGGTGGTGCGGGTGAGATAGCGGGCGAGCTCGGTGCGCAGCTCGACGGCGTCCCGGTCGGGGTAGCGGTTGAGGCCGCGGGCGGCCTCGCGGACCCGCTCGGTGATCCGGTCGACCAGCGCCTCGGGCAGCGGGTAGGGGTTCTCGTTGGTGTTCAGCCGGACGGGCACGTCCAGCTGGGGCGCGCCGTACGGGGACTTGCCGCGCAGCTCGTCCCTGATGGGGAGATCGTCGATGCCGGTCACTTCTGCGGCACCTTCCAGCCGAAACGCGCCTTCATGGCGGCGCCGTGCGCCGGCAGGTCCTCGGCCTCGGCCAGGGTGACCACGTGATGGGTGACCTCGGCGAGGGCGTCGCGGCTGTAGTCCACGATGTGGATGCCGCGCAGGAACGACTGGACGGACAGTCCCGAGGAGTGGCAGGCGCAGCCGCCGGTCGGCAGCACGTGGTTGGAGCCCGCGCAGTAGTCACCGAGGGATACGGGGGCCCAGGGGCCGACGAAGATCGCTCCGGCGTTGCGGACGCGGGCGGCGACCGCGGCGGCGCCAGTGGTCTGGACCTCCAGGTGCTCGGCCCCGTAGGCGTTGACGACCCGCAGACCCGCCTCGATGTCGTCGACCAGGACGATCGCGGACTGCTTGCCCCCCAGGGCCGGCAGGATCCGGTCGACCACGTGCTTGGTGGCCGCGACCTGCGGCTCCAGCTCCTTCTCGACCGCGTCGGCCAGCTCCGGGGAGTCGGTGACCAGCACCGCGGCGGCCATCGGGTCGTGCTCGGCCTGGCTGATCAGGTCGGCGGCGACGTGCACCGGGTCGGCGGTGTCGTCGGCGAGGACCGCGATCTCGGTCGGGCCGGCCTCGGTGTCGATGCCGATGCGTCCGGTGAAGTAGCGCTTGGCGGCGGCGACCCAGATGTTGCCCGGGCCGGTGACCATGTTGGCGGGGGCGCACCCGTCGGGTCCGGAGGTTCCGTACGCGAACATCGCGACGGCCTGGGCGCCGCCGGCCGCGTACACCTCGTCGATGCCGAGCAGCGCGCACGCGGCCAGGATCGTCGGGTGCGGACGGCCGCCGGCCGGGTCACCGTCGAAGCGGGGCCTCTGCGGAGGGGAGGCGAGCGCGATCGACTCGACGCCCGCTTCCTGCGCCGGCACGACGTTCATGATCACGGAGGAGGGATAGACGGAACGGCCGCCCGGGGCATAGAGCCCGACGCGCTCGACGGGCACCCACTTCTCGGTGACCGTGCCGCCGGGGACGACCTGGGTGATGTGCTCGGCGCGGCGCTGCGCCCGGTGCACGATCCGGGCGCGCCGGATCGACTCCTCCAGCGCGGCCCTGACCTCGGGGTCGAGCTGCTCCAGCGCCTCGGTGAGCGCGGCGCGGGGCACCCGCACCTGCGTCAGCGTGACGCCGTCGAACTTCTCCGCGTAGTCGATCAGCGCCGCCGTGCCCCGATGATGCACGTCCTCGCAGATGGGCCGCACCTTCTCCAGGGCGGCTTCCACGTCGAACTCGGCACGGGGCAACAGGTCACGCAGAGCAGCGCCCTCGGGGAGGGCGTCGCCGCGCAGATCGATTCGAGAGATCACGCAGACAATTCTCTCAGACCGGGTCCGGCCTCCGATCGTCCGTATCAATGGCTGATACACGCCACTCTTTTTGACCATGACCACATGCGTTCAGTTGGTTACTCAGCGGGAAGAACAGCTGTACGAGCCAAGGAAGCGGAGGAGCGGCAGTGACCGAGCCGCTGGACGACGGTCCTCCCGACGGGCTGAGCCCGCCCGAGGAACGCATGTGGAACGCCTTCCGGAACGGAAGCACATACGACCTGAGCGATCCCAATCCCCTGTTGAACGACCCCTTCTCGCCACGCCCCTGGGGTCCCGACCGCAGTGTCCGCGCGTCGATCGTCGCCCGGCTGCTGCTGAGCGGACCGACCGCCCGCCCCGGACGGGTGGCCGCGCTGAAGCTGCGCGGGATCCAGATCACCGGCACCCTCAAGCTCGCCGGCGGCAGCATCGCCCCGTACGTCGAGCTGAACGGCTGCCGCTTCGAGAACGAACTGCTCATGCCCGAGGCGCATTTCACCACCGTGCGCATGGTCGGCTGCGCCATCCCGCGGATCGAGGCGGCCCGGCTGCGCACCGAGGGCGATCTCCACCTGCCGCGCTGCCGCGTCGAGCACGGCATCCGGCTCACGGACGCCCAGATCGGCACCGACCTGCTGATCAACCAGATCCATGTGCGGCCCGACCGCAGGGGCCGGGCGATCACCGCGGACGGCATGTCGGTCGCGCAGGACTTACAGGCGGAACTGATAGAGACCTACGGCGAGTTCAGCCTGCGCGGCGCGAAGGTCGGCGTCTCGCTCAGCCTGCGCGGCAGCAGACTGCGGGCCGCGGGCGAGCGCCGGGCGCTGAACGCACCCCAGCTCAGCGTGGAGCGGACGCTCTACATGACGGGCGCGTGGGTCAGCGAGGCCACCGGCAACCAGGGCGCCACTCCCCCGTTCGGCACCCCTCGGGGCAGCACCGCGGGGCGCGGGACGAGACTTCAGCCGTTCGAGTGCCGGGGCGGGGTGCGTCTTGATGACGGCCGGTTCGGTGACGCGATCGATCTGAACCGTGCGCGGTTCGTGCTGAACGCGCGCGAGGAGCTGTCACTGCGCCGGATCGTGACACCCGAGCTGCGGTTCAGCGCCGAGCGCCCCGAGGAGGGCCGGGTCGTGCTGAACGGCGCGAAGGTCGTCACCCTGATCGACATGGCGGTCAGCTGGCCGGGCCCGGGAGGACTCGCGATGGGCGGGTTCGTCTACGAGAACCTCGTCCCGTACGAGGAGTTTCCGCTGAGCAGACGGCTGGAATGGGTGGCCTCGGCGACCCCCGAGTACTCCCCCGAGCCGTACGAACGCCTCGCGACCGTGCTGCGCAACAGCGGCGAGGACGAGGACGCCCGGGAGGTGCTGCTGGCCAAGCAGCGCAGACGCCGCGAGACGCTGCCCCTGGCCGGAAAGCTGTGGGGTCTGCTCCAGGACTGGACGGTGGCGTACGGCTACCGGCCAGGACGGGCCGCGCTGTGGATGGCGGTCCTGTGGGCGGCCGGCACGGTCGCCTTCTCCCAGGTGGAACCGGCGCCGATCAAGTCCGGGGAGCATCCGGAGTGGAACGCCCCGTTGTACGCGCTGGATCTGCTCGTGCCGGTGATCAATCTCGGCCAGGACGGCTACTGGCTGCTTGACAGCCGCTGGCAGTGGGCCGCCGCCGCGCTGGTGCTGTTGGGGTGGATTCTCGCCACGACGGTCGCGGCCGGCGCGTCCCGTCTCCTGCGGCGCGGCTGAGTCACTTTCTTTACGCTCTCTTGGCTTCCGTCAGGACAACCATCCGGCCGCCACCAAAGCTTCACAGCAATCCTCTGGCGCCGCCCCCACCTGCGGTTTTCAATGGTCCGCACCATGTCATTGCTTCGAGTCCTGATGCGCACCGCACGGAGGGTCCGCACCGCCCCGCGGATCGCCCACGGTCTGCCGCCCGACCAGGCGGTTCTGCTCGACGCGCCCGACGAACGGCTCAGCCCTGCCCTCGTGGCGGCAGCGTTCGGGGAGTGGGAACCGGCCGCCAAACTGCTCGCGACCACACGGGAATCAGCCGATTGGGAGGACCGGGACCGCTACGTTCTGCGGCTCGCCGCCTTCGCCCTGAACCGGGACGAATGGCTCACCTCCTGGCTCGCCGTCGCGCCTCGCGACCCGGACGCGCTGGTCCTCAAGGCGGAGCTGGCCGTCCGCAGGGCCTGGGAGTCACCGGCGCGCGCCGAGCGGCTGCGCGAGGTCGGCCCGCTGCTGGACGCGGCGGCGGAGGCGGACCCGGACGACCCGGTGCCGTGGCGGATCGCCCTGGACCACGCGCGGGGGACCCATGCCACGCACACGGCCTTCGAGTCGCTGTGGGAGCAGGCCGTCCGCCGCTCCTCGCACCACTACGGATGCCACGTCGCGGCCCTGCAGTACCTGTCCGCCCAGTGGTACGGCTCGCACCGCGAGTGCTTCGACTTCGCCGAGCAGGCCGCGGCCGACGCACTGCCCGGGTCCCTGGTGCAGGCCCTGCCGGTGCGGGCGGCCTTCGCGCAACTGCTGAGCGGTGACACCAATTCCGTCCAGGACGACCGGATCGACGCGGCGGCCGATCTCGCGGTCGCCCTCTCGGCGGACTACGAGCCCGGCGACCCGTGGCCCGCGGAGGTCCGCAACCTGACGGCGTACGTGCTGGCGGGGCGGCGGCGCTGGGAACCCGCGCTGGAACAGTTCCGGCTCATCGGGCCGTATGCCACATCCTTCCCGTGGAACCACCTCTCGGACGATCCGCTCGGCCGGTTCCTCGACGCACGGGACGCGGTACGGCTGCAGATCGCCTCCTCGAGACCTCTGCGGGCAAGGGCCGGACGAAGCGGGTCCGCGGACCATTAGGCTTGACCGTTGTGACCACCGCACGTCTCCCTCTCTTCCCGCTCAACTCGGTGCTGTTCCCGGGTCTCGTCCTGCCCCTGAACGTGTTCGAGGAGCGCTATCGCGCCCTCATGCGCGAACTGCTGAAGACGGACGAGTCCGAGCCGCGCCGCTTCGCCGTGGTCGCCATCCGCGACGGCCGGGAGGTCGCGCCGACGCTGCCCGGGATGCCGGACCAGACCGCTGTGCTTGAGCGCGGCCCCACGGCGGGCTTCGGCGACGATCCCGTCCAGGCCTTCCACCCCGTGGGCTGCATCGCCGACGCCGCCACCATCCGTGAGCGCGACGACGGCAGCTTCGAGGTGCTCGCCACCGGTACGACCCGGATCCGGCTGCTCTCGGTCGACGCGAGCGGCCCTTTTCTGACGGCCGAGGTGGAGGAGCTCCCGGAAGAGACCGGGGACGGCGCGGGAGCGCTCGCCGAGGGTGTGCTGCGGGCCTTCCGCAGCTACCAGAAGCGGCTGGCGGGGGCCCGCGAGCGCTCGCTGTCCACGGGAGCGGACCTGCCCGACGAGCCGTCGGTGGTGTCCTATCTGGTCGCGGCGGCGGCCGTGCTGGACACCCCCGCGAAGCAGCGGCTCCTGGAGGCGAAGGACACCGCGGCGCGGCTGCGCGAGGAACTGACGCTGCTGCGCGCGGAGACCGCGGTGATCCGGCATCTTCCGTCGCTGCCCGCGGTCGATCTGACGCGGGCGCCGACGAGCCCCAACTGAACAGGAGCCCCTCGACGTGGCGAAGAAGCCCAGGAAACCGGGCGGCACGCCCGCGACGGTCGCGCTGACCGCGGCGGGCACGGAGTTCACCGTGCACGAGTACGCCCACGACCCGGCGTCCGCGTCGTACGGCGAGGAGGCGGCCGAGGCGCTCGGTGTCTCCCCCGACCGGGTCTTCAAGACGCTTGTCGCGGACGTCGACGGCGAACTGACGGTCGCGGTGGTGCCGGTGGCGGGCAAACTGGATCTCAAGGCCCTGGCCACGGCGGTCGGCGGCAAACGCGCGACGATGGCGGACCCGGCGGCTGCGGAACGCACGACGGGTTACGTCCGTGGCGGGATCTCGCCGCTGGGCCAGCGCAAGCGCCTGACCACCGTGCTGGACGAGTCGGCGGCCGGCCACCCCACGATCTGTGTCTCGGCGGGCCGCCGCGGCCTGGAGGTCGAGCTCTCCCCGTCGGACCTGGCGGCCCTCACCTCCGCGGTGCTGGCACCGATCGGCCGCGCGTAGGGGCTCGACGGCAGGGGCCTCCTCGACCAGGTCCTGTCCTGGCGATCTTCGAGGATCAGCCTGTGGCGTCAGATGCGGCGCATCGCACGGCGAAGGATCGTCCTCGTACTGGGCGTACTCGGGCGACTCCGACAACACAGCGTGGGGGCGCCTCCCGTGCCCGAAGGGCTACGGGGGAGTGCCGTAGCTGTCGTCACAGGCCCGACAAGATCGCCCGGACAGGGCCTCGGACCATCCGTACGCGGAAGTCCGATGTGGAGGTACGTCCTCATGTCCAAACGCACCCGCAAGCGCAAGTGGCGCACCCGTAAGTCCAACCACGGCCACCGCCCGGCGTGACGGTCGCGCCCGTGCCGCGGAGGGTGGCCCTCACGGGGGCCCTTCGCGGCGCGGGCGCGCTGCGGCTTCCGTGTGACCGACGGCGGATCAGACCCCGGGATCAGGCGCCATGGGCTCCGGCCGGGTCCACGGCCCCGGGTCGGCCCCGCCGGCGAGGCCGGATAACCGGCCGCGCGTCAGGCCCCGGTCAGGCGCCGTGCCGCGGACCGGACTGCGGTCCGTGCTGCGAGACGTCCTGGGGACCGTAGGCGTCCCACTCCGGCTCCACGTCCCGTGGGCCGAACAACGCCGTCAGCGCCAGGTGGACCACCATCGCCGCCACCGGCCACGCCAGCAGCGCCCCGTGCGCGTTCAGCTCCAGCGGTGCGTCGAAGACGACCCCCTTGCCGACCTCGCGGGCGTGGGCGACCACGTCGTCCGTGGGGCCGAGCCATGTACCGATGCCCCAGGCGAGCAGTGAGCCGAGCAGACCGCCGACCGCGAGCGCCACCACCAGCGCGATTCCGCCACGCCTGCGCAGCAGGAAGAGCACCGCCGCGCTCACCGCGCCGAAGGCGAGCGCGAGCAGGGCAAACGTTCCGTCTGCTCCCATCGCCTCTTCACCCTCGGTGTCCCGCAGGAACACCGCCTTGCCGTCGGAGATCAGCGGCACCCGGGGCGCCAGCCACAGCCACAGCAGGCCCAGCGCCACACCCGCGACCGCCACCGCGACCAGCACCACCGCGCTGTCCCGCAGATCCGTCCTCAGGTCCGGGTCGTCGGGGTGCGCCCCCTCGTGCCCCTCGGCCCCGTGGTGCGGGTACGCGGGTACGGGACCGGTCGGCGGCGTCTGCCACGGATCGTTCGGGGAGGGCTGATGCGGCGGTGTCAGCGGTGCAGTCACACCGCCATCGTGCCAAACGTGTTCGTCCGGCGCCTCACCGGACCGCCGCCCGCCGATAGGCCCACGTCGCGACCGTGAGCGAGACGACGCCCACGAACGCGCAGACCGCGAGGTCGAGCGCCACGACGGCCCAGTCGGGGCTCGCCTCGAAGGTCCTGGCAAGGGCCTCGACGCCGTACGTCGACGGCAGCAGATCACGCGCGTACGAGATCGGCCCCGGCAACCGGTCCGCCGGCAGTACTCCCAGCAGCAGCGCGGCCGACATGCCCAACTGCCCGAGCAGTGTGGCGAATTCCTGGCGCGGTGCGAGCAGGCCGAGCGCCGCACCGAGACCGGCGAGCGCGGCCCCGCTCAGCGGGATCACCGCCACGAGCACCCACAGATGCGTCATGGGCAGCTGGAACAGCACGCTGCCGGTGACGGCGGTGACGATCGTGCCGGGCACGGTGAAGGAGGCGTACGCTCCGGCCGCCCCGAGCACCACGGCCGCGGGCGGCACCGGCAGGGTCGCATAGTGGTCCAGACCACCGGTGGCGCGCAGCTGCCCGAAGTACTGGGCGAGCAGATTCAGCGCGACGAACGCGACGACGAGGACCGAGGAGCCGGCGACGACGGCACGCGCCTCGGCACCGCCGTCCACGACCCCGCGCATCAGGACCATGATCCCGACGGACTGGAACGTCGCCACGAAGAGGAGCGGGATCCTGGCCACCCGTGCCCGCGACAGCTGCGCGCGGTACACGGCACCGAGAGCCGGCAGCAGCCGGGCCCGCGGTGCGAGAGGCGCGGCGGGTTCGGCCGCCGCGCTGTGGACCCTGATCTGTCCGGTTTTCCCGGACACCGCCTCCGCGGGAACGATGCTCACGCTTTGACCAGCCCCTTCGTCGCGTTCCCCCCGAGCGCCAAGTACACGTCCTCCAGGCTGGGCGTCGTCAGCGTGAAGTCGTCGAGTGCGGCGAACGCCGCTCCCCCCGTCACCGCGGCGACCGCGGCCCGCGCCTCGTCGGGCGCCAGTCGCAGCACCCAGCGGCGCCCCGACTGCTGCGCGGAGCCGCGCAGCGCGGCGACCTCGGGCACGTCCAGCGGCGCCCGGTCCCGCCACACCAGCT
Organism: Streptomyces sp. NBC_00306; assembly: GCF_036169555.1. GTDB lineage: Bacteria > Actinomycetota > Actinomycetes > Streptomycetales > Streptomycetaceae > Streptomyces > Streptomyces achmelvichensis. The sequence goes on from NZ_CP108032.1 coordinate 2,000,908, forward strand.
CGACCCGCACCTCGCCCGCCACCCGTTCCTTCAGCCCGCCCGGGGTGTCGCAGGCGATCACCCGGCCGCGCTCCAGGACGGCGACGCGGTCGAGGACGGTCTCCGCCTCGATCACGTTATGAGTTACGAGCACGACCGTCGTTCCGTTCACGGCCCGGCGCCGGTCGACGGCCGCCCACACCGCGCGGCGCGCGACGGGGTCCATACCGGTCGTCGGCTCGTCCAGGACGAGCAGCGGGCGCTCACCGACCAGCGTGGCGGCGAAGCAGGCCAGCCGGCGCTGCCCGCCGGACAGCTTCTTCAGCGGGCGCCCGGCGAGCGCGGTCAGCCCGAGCTCCTCCAGGACGGAGTCCCGCTCGGCCCGGGCGTCCCGGGTGGTCAGTCCGCGCAGCCGCCCGGTCGTCTCGGCGGCCAGCGCGACGGTCAGCTCGTCCAGCGCGGTGGACTCCTGCCCGAGGTACCCGATGAGCCGCGCGGCCCGCTCCGGGTGGCGTACGAGATCGTGGCCGAGCACCTCGACGCTGCCCGAGTCGGGCCGCATCAGACCGGTCAGCTGGCGCACGAGGGTGGACTTGCCGGCGCCGTTCGGGCCGAGGAGACCGAAGATCTCACCGCCCCGGACCTCCAGGCTGATCCCGTCCGTCGCCCTCACCTCGGGCGTCGCGGGAACCCCCCGCCGGGCGCGCACGGCGGGGTACGTCTTGACCAGTCGCCGCACCACGCACACCGTACTCACGAGGTACGAGACTACGGGGTCGCCGGGGCTACTCCCCGGCCGGGGCGTGTTCCGCCGCCGCCCGGACGTCGATCTCCCGCCAGAATCCGGCCCGGATCGCATAGCGGTCGTGTTCGTCGATCTGGTCGTCCTTGTGCGCCAGCAGACCGAAACGTGCTGCGTAGCGCAGCAGTTCTCCGTCGATGCGGTGCGGGATCCGCGGGTACATCGTCGACAGCTTCTGCACATGGCCGGCCTCCGGCAGTCGCGCCATCCAGCGCCGGGCGAACACCTGACCGACCTCGAAGGGGTCGCCGCCGACCGTCGTGATGTCCTCCTCGCGATCGGCCCAGCGCTGCTCGGCGCTGGTGAGCTGAGCCAGCGTCGGCAGCGAGGCCGTCTCCGGCGGCTCGCCCAGCGCACCGCCGGCCCGCTCGACCCAGCCCTTGTCGGAGGACCAGCGCAGGGTGGCGTTCGCGGGGTGGTGCGGGGGGTGCGGCCCGGGGGCCCGCAGACTCGCCAGGTCCTTGGGCGTGGGCACGCCCTTGGAGGAGGCGGCGGGGGCGGGAGGGGCCGCGGCGCCGTTGTCGGTGGGCTCGGGCGGAGCGCCGTTGCGCGCGGCCTCGGCGGCCCGCTCCTGGGAGGCGGCGAGCGCCGACTCGGGCAGGGGTGCGGAGAGGATGGCCGCGATCTCCGGCCGCGGGACGGGGGGCGGCGCGCAGACGCCGGTGAGTTCCTTGGCCCGTACGGCCCCGGTGATCCAGGCGCGGTCGAGCACCCGCCGCTCATCGGCTTCGGCGACGAGGTCCTCGGACTGGTTGTAGTCGCCGTCGGCGGCCTGCACCGCCCACAGGTGCACGGCCACGCCGTGCTCCTTGGCGGACATCAGGCCGGGCAGCAGATCCCCGTCGCCGGTCACCAGGACCACGTCGGAGCATGCGCGATTTCTGGCCAGTTCGGTGAGCTCGGCGTGCATGGCCGCATCCACGCCCTTCTGCGCCCAGCGTCCGTCGCTGCGGGTCAGTGCGCCGAGCCGGACCGTCACCCGGGGCATCACCCGCAGCCTGCGGTGTTCGGGCTGCGGCACACGGTCGGGGGCTCCGTCGAACCAGTAGATACGCAACAGGGGGCGCTCGGTATCGGCCTCGGCGAGTTCGCGAAGGCCTTGAATAAGTGCGGAATGGTCGACAGTGATCCGGGAACGCGCCGGTTCCCCGGCAAGCAGGCTCGCGGCGGCGCCCAGCAGATATCCGGCGTCAACCAGGACAACGCAGCGGTCCACGCGTTCCACCTTCTTTCGGGAACTTCGGGAAATTCGGGAACGTCGGAATGCAAGAAGACTCCGGACCGGAAAAAGGTTCCGGACCGGGGATTCTCGCGGGTTTCCTTCGAGTCTGCCCGACCACATGAGGCTTAACGGCCGGAACTCGATCATCGGCGTGGCGGATCCCGTGTCAAGGCCTGTGACATGGGGTCTTTACCCACCGCTATGATCCAAAATGCGGCGTATCGTCCTGTATGTGAGTCTGATCGCGGCCCTGGCCCCTAGATCCCAGTGGAGGCACACCATGGCCAAGAACAAGAATCGCAAGGGCGGCCAACAGGAGCGCGCGGCGTCCCCGGCGGAGCGTGGCAACGAGCAGGCGAAGACCACCGCCTACGAGTCCCAGGCCCGCCCGCAGTCGCAAGGCCAGGGCAGCCCGGCGGACGTTGCCCGTAAACATCAGCGGCGCTTCGGTCACAACTGATCGGCCCGCATCCAGCGGAAGGGGCGCGCCCGTGACGACGGGCGCGCCCCTTCCGGGTGTTCGGGCACGAGGCCCCGGATGCGGTGTCAGCCCGCCAGGCAGGACGGACCGAGCAGCACCTTGAGGTCGCCGAACAGGGCCGGGTCCGGCTGCACACGGTGCCGGTCGAGCCGTAGCACCGTCGTCTTGCGCGGCCCCTGAAGCTTGATCCGTACCTCGGTGTTGCCCTTGTGATGGCTGAGGATCTCGCCGAGCCTGCTCACCATCGGCGGGGTCACCTTCACGGTGGGGATGGTGACGACGACCGGGGCGTTGGTGCCCGCGGACGACAGGTCGGGAACCATCAGTTCCATGGCGACGAGCCGCGGAATGTCCTCACGCTTGTCGAGCCGTCCCTTGACGAAGACGACCGTGTCCTCGACGAGCTGGGTGGACACCAGCTGGTAGGTCGCGGGGAAGAACATGCACTCGATCGAACCGGCCAGGTCCTCGACGGTCGCGATGGCCCAGGCGTTGCCCTGCTTGGTCATCTTGCGCTGGAGGCCCGAGATGATGCCGCCGATGGTGACGACCGCGCCGTCCGCGTGCTCGCCGCCGGTGAGCTGGGAGATCGCCGCGTCCGTCTTGTCGCTGAGGACGTGCTCGATACCGAAGAGCGGGTGGTCCGAGACGTACAGCCCGAGCATCTCGCGCTCCTGGGCGAGCAGATAGGACTTGTCCCACTCGATGTCGGAGAACTCCACGTCGAGACCGAAGCCGGGCTCGGAACTGTCCTCCGCGTCGCCCATGCCGCCGAAGAGGTCGAACTGCCCCTCGGCCTCCTTGCGCTTGACCGCCACCACGTTGTCGATCATCGGCTCGTGGTGGGCGACGAGGCCCTTGCGGGTGTGGCCCATCTCGTCGAAGGCGCCGGCCTTGATGAGGGACTCCACGGTCCGCTTGTTGCAGACGACCGCCTCGACCTTGTCGAGGAAGTCGGGGAAGGTCGTGTACTTCCCCTTGGCCTTGCGGGAGCGGATGATCGACTCGACCACGTTCGTACCGACGTTGCGGACGGCGGAGAGGCCGAAGAGGATCACGTCGTCGCCCTGCGCGGCGAAGTTCGACTGGGACTCGTTCACATTGGGCGGCAGCACCTTGATGCCCATGCGGCGGCACTCGTTGAGATAGACCGCGGACTTGTCCTTGTCGTCCTTGACCGAGGTGAGCAGCGCGGCCATGTACTCGGCGGGGTAGTTCGCCTTGAGGTACGCGGTCCAGTAGGTGACCAGGCCGTACGCCGAGGAGTGCGCCTTGTTGAACGCGTATCCGGCGAAGGGGACCAGGACGTCCCACAGCGCCTGGATCGCCTCGTCGGAGTACTTGTTCTTGCGGGCGCCCTCCTGGAACAGGACGAAGTTCTTCGCCAGTTCCTCGGGCTTCTTCTTGCCCATCACACGGCGGAGGATGTCGGCCTCGCCGAGGGAGTACCCGGCGATGATCTGGGCGGCCTTCTGGACCTGCTCCTGATAGACGATCAGGCCGTAGGTGACGCCGAGGACCTCCTTGAGAGGCTCCTCCAACTCCGGGTGGATCGGCGTGATCTCCTGCTGCGCGTTCTTGCGGAGCGCGTAGTTCGTGTGGGAGTTCATGCCCATCGGGCCCGGGCGGTACAGGGCCGAGACGGCGGAGATGTCCTCGAAGTTGTCGGGCTTCATCAGCCGCAGCAGCGAGCGCATCGGGCCGCCGTCGAACTGGAAGACACCCAGCGTGTCACCGCGGCACAGCAGTTCGTACGTCGTGGGGTCGTCCAGCGGGAGGGCGAGCATCTCCAGATCGATGCCCTTGTTGGCCTTCACCATCTTGATGGCGTCGTCCATGATCGTGAGGTTGCGCAGGCCGAGGAAGTCCATCTTCAGCAGGCCGAGCGACTCGCACTGCGGGTAGTCCCACTGCGTGATGGTCACACCGTCGGTGTGCCGCACCCAGATCGGGGCGTGGTCCACGATGGGCTCGCTGGACATGATGACGCCGGCGGCGTGCACACCCATCTGCCGGACCAGGCCCTCGACGCCCTTGGCGGTGTCGATGACCTTCTTCACGTCCGGTTCGTTCTCGTACATCCCGCGGATCTCGCCGGCCTCGCTGTAGCGGGGGTGCGAGGTGTCGGTGATGCCGGACAGGTCGATGCCCTTGCCGAGGACGTCCGCGGGCATCGCCTTGGTGAGCCGGTCGCCCATCGCGTACGGATAGCCGAGGACCCGGGCGGAGTCCTTGATGGCGTTCTTCGCCTTGATCTTGCCGTAGGTGCCGATCATGGCGACCTTGTCGGCGCCGTACTTCTCGGTCACGTACCGGATCACCTCGACGCGCCTGCGCTCGTCGAAGTCGATGTCGACATCGGGCATGGAGACGCGCTCGGGGTTGAGGAACCGCTCGAAGATCAGTCCGTGCTCGATCGGGTCGAGGTCGGTGATGCCCATGGCGTACGCCACGATCGAGCCGGCCGCGGAGCCTCGGCCGGGGCCGACCGCGATGCCGTTGTTCTTGGCCCACATGATGAAGTCGGCGACCACGAGGAAGTACCCGGGGAACCCCATCTGGATGATGACGTCCATCTCGTACTCCGCCTGCTTCTGGCGGTCGGCGGGGACGCCGGAGGGATAGCGGCGCTCCATGCCGCGCCGCACCTCCTCCTGGAACCAGGTGACCTCGGTGAAGCCGTCGGGGATCTCGAACTTCGGCATGAGGTTCTTGGCCTCGAACATGCCGGTCGTGTCGATCTGCTGGGCGACCAGGAGGGTGTTGGCGCACCCTTCCTGCCAGGCGTCCGAGGAGTCCACCGCGTACATCTCGTCGGTGGACTTGAGGTAGTAGCCGGTGCCGTCGAAGCGGAAGCGGTCCGGGTCCGAGAGGTTCTTGCCGGTCTGGATGCACAGCAGCGCGTCGTGCGCCGTCGCCTCGTGGGAGTAGGTGTAGTGCGAGTCGTTGGTGACCAGCGGCGGGATGCCGAGCTTCTTGCCGATCTCCAGCAGGCCGTCACGGACCCGGCGCTCGATCTCGATGCCGTGGTCCATCAGCTCCAGGAAGTACCGGTCCTTGCCGAAGATGTCCTGGTACTCCGCCGCCGACTTCAGCGCCTCGTCGAACTGGCCGAGCCGCAGCCGCGTCTGGAGCTCGCCGGACGGGCAGCCGGTGGAGGCGATCAGCCCCTCCGACCACTGGGCGATGGTCTCCTTGTCCATCCGCGGCCACTTCTGGAGCCAGCCCTCGGCGTACGCGTCGGAGGAGAGGCGGAAGAGGTTGTGCAGTCCGGTCTTGTTCGCCGCCCAGATCGTCTTGTGCGTGTAACCACCGGAACCGGACACGTCGTCGCGCTTCTGGTGCGGCTGACCCCACTGGATCTTGCGCTTGTTCCGCCGGGACTCCGGGGCCACATAGGCCTCGATCCCGATGATCGGAGTGACCTCGGCCTTCTTCGCCGAGTGGAAGAAGTCGTACGCCCCGTGGAGGTTGCCGTGGTCCGTCATCGCGATGTGCGACATGCCCATTTCGTTGCACGCGTTGAACATGTCCTTCAGCCGCGCGGCACCGTCCAGCAGCGAGTACTGGGTGTGCACATGCAGGTGCGTGAACGGCGGCTTGGTCACGGCGGGGGCCTCCGGGAACGGCGAGTGGCGGGTAACGGACGGTCTGGGGGGACAGCGTGGAAGTCTACGACTCTCCACTGACAATCGCGGGGCACTCCCGAGTACCTTCGAGCGTTGGAGGGGCGGAAGCACTGTCCCATTTGTCATGCACCAGGAGGCACCCAGCGATGTCGGTACCGCACACCGCCGAGGTCACGGCCGAACAGCGCGGTGAGCAGATCCTCGCCGTATTCGGGACCGCCTTCGGCGAGCTCCTGGCCGCCGATCCGGCCGCCTTCCGGGTCAAGTTCCGGAAGATGGCGGCCTCCGCGTTCGCCTTCTACCGCGGCACCGCCTGCCTCTTCTACCACGACCTCGAGCGGGAGCAGCACGGCGGTCCGTACCTGGACGAGCGCACCGGCAGGGTGTGGATCCACGGCGATCTGCACGCCGAGAACTTCGGCACGTACATGGACGCCAACGGCCGGCTGATCTTCAACGTCAACGACTTCGACGAGGCCTATGTCGGCCCCTTCACCTGGGACCTGAAGCGGCTGGCCGCGTCCCTCGCCCTGATCGGCTACACCAAGGCCCTCAGCGACGAGCAGATCACCGAGCTGGTGCGGATCTACGCCGCCGCCTACCGCGAGCGCATCCACGCCCTGGCCGCCGGCGCCAAGAACGACGAGGTGCCGCCCTTCACGCTGGACACCGCCGAGGGCCCGCTGCTGGACGCGCTGCGCGTGGCCCGCTCGCTGACCCGCTTCGGCCTGCTCGACTCGATGACGGAGATCCGGGACTTCGAGCGCCGCTTCGCCTCCGGCGGGGGCACGATCGAGCTGGACGCGGCGACCCGGTACAAGGTCCTGGCGGCCTTCGACGGCTATCTGGAGACGCTGCCCGAGTCCAGCCTGACCCGCCCCGACTCCTACCGGGTCAAGGACGTGGTCGGCCGGCGAGGCATCGGCATCGGTTCCGCCGGCCTCCCCTCGTACAACATCCTGCTGGAGGGCAACAGCGACGCCCTCGAGAACGACGTCGTGATCTACATGAAGCAGGCGCAGACCCCGGCGGTCTCCCGGCACATCGACGACCCGTCGGTGCGGGAGTACTTCCAGCACGAGGGTCACCGCACGGTGATCTCGCAGCGCGCTCTCCAGGACCACGCCGATCCGTGGCTGGGCTGGACCGAGCTCGACGGCGCCGGCCAGCTGGTCGCCGAGGTCTCGCCGTACGCGGTGGACCTGGACTGGTCGGACATCGACGACCCGGAGGAGATCGCGGCGGTCGTCGCGGACCTCGGCCGGGCCACCGCCACGATGCACGGTGCCGCCGATGACGAGAGCGGCCACTCGCTGGTGCCGTTCTCCACGGAGCGGGCCATCGACGCGGCGATCGCTGCGGACGAGGACGGTTTCGCCGATCTGCTGGTCGACTTCGCGCACGGCTACGGCTCCCGGGCGCGCAAGGACCACCAGATCTTCGTGGACCTGTTCCGCAACGGCCGGATCCCCGGTCTGTAGGGCGCTCCGCCCCGCGACCGGATCCGTTAAGAACCCTCTCAGGGAGCCATGGGAGACTCCCCGGTGATGAATCTGTCGGGTGTGCAGCTCAGGGGGCTGCGGGCAGCGATCTTCACGGCACTGGTCGTGACGCTGTCCGCCGCCTCTCATGTGCTGCTCTCCCGCTCCCCGCTCCCGTGGACGACCCTCGCCGGGATGTCGGCGCTCGTCTTCGGCGTCGCCTATCTGCTGTCCGGGCAGGAGCGCGGCTTCTGGCGGATAGCGGGCCTGCTCGTCCCCCTGGAGCTGGCCGCGGACACCGTCTTCACCGCCGGCCAGGACGTCTGTTACGGCCCGGGCGGCGGACCGGTCGCCGGTTCGCTGCGCACGGTCGGCTTCGACGTGCTCTGCGGCGGCAGTGTGGGCAGCGGGCTGCCGGGGGTGGCCGCGGCCGACCCGGGCGCGGCGAATCTGCTGCACTCCGCCGACCCCGCCGTGCCCTGGCTGCTGCTCGCCGCCCATGTCTCGGTCGGCCTGCTCGCCGCGGCCTGGCTGCGGCGCGGCGAGTCCGCGCTGGCCGGCCTCGTCCGGGCGGTCGGCGCCTTCGCGTTCCGGCCGCTGCTGCTGGCAGTCGCCGCGGTGGGGGCGAGGGAGCGATCCGGGGGCACCGGCGCCCGGCGCGCACCCGTCCGGGCCGCGCGGGCCCGCGCGCGGCTGCTGGTGCATTCCGTCGGACGAAGGGGACCACCGGACTCGGCCGCGGTTCTCGCCTGAGCCCACCGTCCCCCTTCCGGTCTCCCGGACTTCCCGTTTCCCGGTATGTCCCGGTTTCCGTGTCCCCGGCGTTTCCCCGTATCCGCGGATACGACATCCCACGGAGTGAAGAACCATGAGTGCACGTAACAGCCAGGCCAACAAGGCGGCGGCCCGCGAGCGGCTGCGCCAGGAGCGCGAGCGCCAGGCCAAGAAGGACAAGACCCGCCGACAGCTCATCGTCATCGGCTCGACGATCGTGGTCCTCGCGATCGCGGGCGGCGCCGGGTACGCCGTGATGCAGGCCAACAAGCCGGATCACTGGGAGTCGGTGAAGGACGAGAAGACCGTCACCGCGCCCAAGAACACCGAGGGCACGAACGGCACGACCGTGGTCATCGGCAAGCCGGCCGCGAAGAAGACGCTGGAGCTGTACGAGGACTCCCGCTGCCCGGTCTGCGCGAGCTTCGAGCAGGCGGTCGGCGAGACGGTCGCCAAGGACGTCGCCGACGGCACGTACAAGCTCAAGTACGTCGGCGCCACCTTCATCGACAACGCCGACCAGGGCGAGGGTTCCAAGAACGCGCTGAGCGCGCTCGGCGCCGCGCTCAATGTGAGCCCCGACGCCTTCACGGCGTACAAGGCCGCTCTGTACTCGGCGAAGTTCCACCCCGAGGAGAGCCAGGACAAGTTCGCCAAGGACTCCTACCTCCTGGAGATCGCCGACTCCGTCCCGGCGCTCAAGTCCAACGCCGAGTTCAAGAAGAACGTCGAGGACGGGACGTTCGACGCGTGGGCGATGAAGATGTCCGCGACGTTCGACAAGAGCGGTGTCGGCGGTACGCCGACGCTGAAGATGGACGGCAAGAAGATCACGGCGGAGGGCACCGACAACCCGCCGATGACCGTGGAGCAGTACCGGACCTCGCTCGACAAGGTGCTGAAGGGCTGATCCGCGCGGCTTCACGGCCCGCCCCGCGGGCCCGGTGACCGAAGTGTCCCGGGCGGCCGGGCGGCCGTTGGGGAACGCGCCGGTGGACCGCTCCGGATGGGCGGGCGAACTTTGACAGTTCGCTCGCCCATTCGCCTTACCGGTCAGTAGTCTGATCGGCCGTGACCAGTCGAACCCCGTCAACTCCCAGCCGCCGCACGGTCGTCAAGGCCGCTGCCGCCACTGCTGTCGTCGCTGCGCCCGCCATAGCGGTCGCCGCCTCCGCCTCCGCCTCCGCGGCCACCGCCGCGCTTGCGCCGGCCTTCCTGCACGGCCTCGCCTCCGGTGACCCCCTGCCCGACGGCGTACTGCTGTGGACACGTATCACCCCCACGCCGGAGTCCCTCCCGGGCTCGGGCAAGGGCCCCGACACCGCGGTCGGTTGGGAGGTCGCGGAGGACAGCGCCTTCACCAAGGTCGTCGCCCGTGGCACCACCACATCGACGGCCGAGACGGACCACACCGTCAAGGCGGACGTCAGGGGCCTGCGCCCGGCGACCGTCTACTGGTTCCGTTTCACCGCCGGCACCACCGTGTCCGCCGTGGGCCGCACCCGTACCGCTCCGGCAACCGAGGCCGCCACGTCCGGGGTGCGCTTCGGCGTGGTCTCCTGCGCCAACTGGGAGGCCGGCTACTTCTCCGCCTACCGGCACCTGGCCGCCCGCGCCGACCTGGACGCGATTCTCCATCTCGGCGACTACATCTACGAGTACGCGGCGGGCGGTTACCCGGACGCGGAGCACGGCGTACGGCAGCACTCCCCCCGGCACGAGATCCTCACGCTCGCCGACTACCGGCTGCGCCACGCCACCTACAAGACGGACCCGGACCTCCAGGCGCTGCACGCCGCGCACCCCGTGGTCGCGATCTGGGACGACCACGAGATCGCCAACGACGCCTGGTCCGGCGGCGCCGAGAACCACACCCCGGGTACCGAGGGGGACTACGCGGCCCGTGCGGCCGCCGCCCGGCGGGCGTACTTCGAGTGGATGCCCGTGCGCGCCTCCACCGAGGGCACGGTCTACCGCAGGCTCCGCTTCGGCAAGCTGGCGGATCTGCATCTGCTGGATCTGCGGTCCTTCCGCTCGCAGCAGTCGTCGATCGGCAACGGCGGTGTGGACGACCCGGACCGCACCATCACCGGCCGTGCCCAGCTGGACTGGCTCAAGGCCGGACTGGCCGGCTCCGACGCCGCGTGGAAGCTGGTCGGCACCTCGGTGATGATCTCGCCGGTCGCCTTCGGAGCGCTGCCGGCCCATCTGCTGGAGCCCATCGCGGAGTTGCTCGGTCTGCCCAAGGGCGGCCTGGCGGTCAACGTCGACCAGTGGGACGGCTACACCGACGACCGCCGGGAGCTGCTGGCGCACCTCACGCAGCGCGGGATCAAGAACACCGTCTTCCTCACCGGTGACATCCACATGGCTTGGGCCAACGACGTTCCGGTCAAGGCCGCGACATACCCGCTGTCCCAGTCCGCCGCGACCGAGTTCGTCGTGACGTCGGTGACCTCGGACAACCTGGACGACATCCTCCATGTCGCACCGGGGACGGTCTCCGTCGTCGCGCAGGCGGCGGTCAGGGCCGCCAACCGCCATGTGAAGTGGCTGGACATGGACAGCCACGGCTACGGCGTCCTCGACGTGACGGCCGAGCGTTCACAGATGGACTACTACGTGCTGTCCGACAAGAAGAAGCGCGAGGCGACCGCCACCTGGGCCCGGTCGTACCGGACGCTGAACGGCACGCAGAAGGTCGAGCGGGTGAACCAGCCGGTGCGCTGAGGCACTCGGCCCGCCGGTACCCGCGGCCCGGGAACCTACGGGTGAAGAACGAACCCTGTACGGGTGTGATGACGCAGAGCTGCTCTAACCTGACGCCATGCATGCGCCGGGGGACGTGATCGACGGGCGGTTCGAGCTGATCGAACCGCTGGGCAGTGGCGGTATGGGCACGGTGTGGCGGGCTCGCGACACCGTGCTCCACCGCGAAGTCGCCCTGAAGGCGGTGCGGTCGGAGGCCGGGACGTCCGGCGCCGTGCGGGAGCGGGTGCTCCGCGAGGCCCGGGCACTCGCCCGGCTCAGCCACCCCCACGTGGTGACGATCCATCACATCGTGGACGGCGAACCGCATCCGTGGATCGTGATGGAGCTGGTGCGGGGCACCACGCTCCAGGACCGGCTCGGCCGTGGACCCCTCGCACCCGTGGAGGCGGCACGTATCGGCCGTCAGGTGCTCTCGGCGCTGCGCGCCGCCCACGCGGCCGGCATTCAGCACCGCGATGTGAAGCCCGCCAATGTGCTGCTGCGGGACGGTCCCGGGGGCGGGGCCGTGCTCACCGACTTCGGTATCGCCGCCCTCCAGGGCTCGGCCTCGCTCACGGCCACCGGTGAACTCATCGGCTCCCCCGAGTACATCGCCCCCGAGCGCATCCGCGGCCGGGACGACGACCCGGCCTCCGACCTCTGGTCGCTGGGGCTCGTGCTCTATGTGTCCGTCGAGGGGCTGAGCCCACTGCGCCGGGGGACGACCCTGGCCACGCTCGCCGCCGTGCTGGACGAGGACGTACCGCCGCCGGTGCGCTCCGGTCCGCTCGCACCGGTGCTGGGGGCACTGCTCGTTCGCGACCCGGCGGGCCGCCCCGACGCGCGGCAACTGGACGCGATGCTGGCGCAGGTGGAGTCCGGCATGCTGCCGCACTGGGCCGGCCCGACCATGACGGCGACCGCTCCTCCCCCGGTGATGCCGGGCCCGGTGCCCCCCGTCCCCACCCAGCTGGACAGTCCCAGGCCGACGGTCCCGCAGCCCCCGCCGTTGCCGGACCGGCGAAGCGGCAAGCCACGCGGGGCCGTTGTCGCCGCCGTGATCGCGGTGGCGGTGGCGATCACCGCGGCGACCGCTCTGGTGCTCGTCCTGCGGGACCTGGGCAAGGACGAGGCAGGCGGCCGGGGCGGCCCGACCGGGTCCGCCGTCTCGACGCCGGCAGCGACGACGAGCGATCCACGGCCCACGCCGAGCCCCAGCCCCACCCGGTCACCGTCATCCACGCCGACGCCCACACCCACACCGACACCGAGCAGCCCCGACGAGTCCTCGGACCCGCCCCGTCCGCCGGCCACCGGCGGCTGGATCGCCCAGCTCTACTCCGAGCCCCTCGGCTCCGGCACCGCCGCACGTGACGTACGCCTCGCGAAGGTCCGCGCCACCGTGCCCGAGGCCGTCTTCGTCCGCAGCGACGACTACGCCTCGCTGCGCCCGGGGTTCTGGGTCATCTACGCACCCGGCCCCTTCGCGGACGGCCGGGCGGCGCTGGCGTTCTGCGCCGAACGCGGCAGGACGTCGCCGAGCACCTGCATCGGGCGCTATCTGAGCACGAGTTCGGCCGACTACGGCCTCCAGTGCCGCCCCACGGCGGCCGGAGCCTCGGGCCGCTGCACCCGGCCCTGAACCCGCCCCCGCGAGCGGCCGGGCCCCAACATCCGCCCTACGGCGTGCCGTCCAGCGATTCGAGGAAGGCGAGAGCGATCCGCCAGGTCTGCTCGGCGGCTTCCTCGTCGTAGTCGGGCAGGTCCGGGTCGGTGTAGAGATGCCCGGCGCCGGCATAGCGGTAGACCTCGACGTCGGCTCCGGCCCTCCCCATCCCGAGATACCAGGCGGTCAGCCAGTCGTGCGGCTCGAAGGGGTCGGGATCGGCGACGTGCAGCTGTACCGGCAGGTCGTCGACCGCCGCGTCCTCCGCGATGTCGGAGGTGCCGTGCATCATCAGCAGCCCGCGGGCCTTCTCGTCGCCGAGCGCCAGCGTCTGCGCGACGGAGCGCCGAGCGAGAAGCCGGCGTAGACGAGGCCACGGTCCGAGCGGGGCGCCGCGGCGAGAACCGCCCTTTTGAGCAGTTCGTCCTTTCCGATCCCGTCCTGGAAGGCCATGCCCTCCTCGGTGCTCCCGAAGGTCCTGCCCTCGAAGAGATCCGGGGTCCAGACCGTGTGACCTGCGGCTTCCAGGCGCTCGGCGGCCTGGCGCACACCGTGACGAAGGCCATACGTCGAATGGAAAAGCATGATGTCCATGCCGTCAGGTTACGTTCGTGGGCATGGAGAACGTGCTGCGCCCGTTGATCGTCATCGGTGGCTCGGTCGTCCTCACGCTGTTCGTGGGATGGCTGGTCGACCTGCTGCTGCGCCGAGAGGACACCCGCCACACCGAGACCCCGCTGTGGGGTCTGCTGCGCCGGTGCCGCCTGCCGCTGCAGGTCGTCCTGTGCACGGCGATGCTGAGAGCCACCTACCGCCAGGCGCAGATCGAGAGCATCCGCGAACACCACCGGGGCATCGGCCAGGTGCTGACCCTGGTGCTGATCGGCGCCTCCGCCTGGCTCGTCGTGCGGATCGCGACGGCCGTCGTCGAGTCCACCTACACCCGTTACGCCGCGGCCACCCGCGACCCGGCCCGGGTGCGCAGGGTGCGCACCCAGGTGACCCTCATCCAGCGGGTCGTCATCGCCGTCGTCGGCGTGGTGGCCTTCGCGGCGATGCTGCTGACCTTCCCCGCCATGCGCGCCGTCGGGACTTCGATGCTGGCGTCCGCCGGTGTCCTCGGCATCGTCGCCGGTGTGGCCGCCCAGTCGACGCTGGGCAACCTCTTCGCGGGACTCCAGATCGCGTTCGGCGACATGGTGCGCATCGGCGACACCGTGGTGGTGGACGGCGAGTGGGGAACGGTCGAGGAGATCACGCTCACCTTCCTCGCCGTACGGACCTGGGACGAGCGCCGGATCACCATGCCTGTGTCGTACTTCACCAGCAAGCCGTTCGAGAACTGGTCCCGCGGCGGTGTGCAGATGACCGGCACCGTCTTCTTCCATCTCGACCACTCCACACCGGTGCCGGAGATGCGCGACAAGCTCCGTGACGTCCTGCGCGAGTGCCCGGCCTGGGACGGCCGCGACTGGTCGCTCGCCGTCACGGACACCACGCCCTCGACGATCCAGGTACGCGCGGTAATGACGGCGAAGGACGCGGACGACATCTGGACCGTCCGGTGCGCGGTGCGCGAGCAGCTGATCGCCTGGCTGTCAGACCAGCATCCGTACGCGCTGCCGCGGATCGCCACCGCCCACGCCGTGGAGCGGGAGGAGAAGCCGGCCGAGCTCACCCAGGACCAGATCGCGCCGGAGGAGGGCACTCCACGGACCGGCCGCGGCTGACCCACGGGTGTCCGGGCACGAGAACCCCGGCTGACATCCGAGCACCCGGCGCCGGGCGTCCCGGCCCTCAGTGCCCGCGCTCGGCGCCGCCGTTGACCTGGATGACCTGGGCCGTGATGTGGCCGGCCGCCGACGAGGCGAGCCAGCGCAGGGTCTGCGCCACATCGCCGGGGTGGCCGATGCGCCCGGTCGCGGTCTCCGCGACCAGGGCGCTCCGGCGCTCCTCGGGGAAGCCGCCGCCACCGAAGAACTCGGTCTCCTCGACGAACCCCGGTGCGACGACGTTGACCGTGATCCCGCGCGGTCCCAGTTCGCGGGCGAGCTTGAAGGCGTACGGATGCAGCGCGGCCTTGGCCGCCGCGTACGGCGCGAGGCCGGACCCCCGGTACGCCGCGATCGAGCTGAGGAACAGCACCCGGCCCCCAGGGGTGGCCAGATGGCCGCGGGTGGCCTCGGTGAGCAGGGCGGCCGTGAGGGTGTTGAGCCGGAAGTTCACCGTCCAGTCGCGGGCGACAGCCTCCAGCGGGTCGCCGTCGTACGCGGAACGCTGCTCCAGACGTCCGTTGCCGCCCGCGCTGTGCACGAGGACGTCGACGGTCCCGTACTCGCGCTCCGTGAACTCCGCGGCCTCCCGGGCGCCGCGCGGTTCGCTGAGGTCGACCGCGCAGTAGCGGGCGCCGGGGATCTGCTCGGCCGCCCGCGCGAGGACCTCCTCGCGCCGCCCGAGCAGCACCACCTGCTCCCCGTCGGCGGCGAAAGCCTCCGCCGCCGCGAATCCGATTCCCGTCCCGCCGCCACTGATCACCACGGTGCGCGCCATGCTGGGGATCCTACGAGCCCGCGGCGCTCAGCGGAGGCTGCGTACATCCAGGTGGCGCAGCACCCGGTCGACGATCTCGGGATCGGCTCCCGGTTCGTTGCGCGCCGACAGCACTTCGTGGCGGGCCGCCGACATCATCTCCCGCTGGATGCGCTGGACCATCTTCAGCCGGTCGAGCCGCTTGGTGTACCACTCGCGCCGCTCGTCCTCGACGATGTCGGGGCTGATCCGTGCCCCGATCTCGTAGGCCCTGCGCAGCAGCCGCTCGCTGATCTCCTCCGGCAGCTCCTCGCTGTCCTCGATCTCGCGCAGCCGGTGCTTGGCCGCCTTGGCGGCGCGCAGGGCGAGCCCGTGCTCCAGTTCCCGCTCGGCGTCCGAGTCGGACTGCACCCCGAGGCGCTTGACCAGCCAGGGCAGGGTGAGCCCCTGGAACACGAGGGTGGAGATGATCACCGAGAACGCGATGAAGATGATCTGGTCCCGACCGGGGAAGGCCTCGCCGCTGTCCGTGGTGAGCGGGATGGCGAGCGCCAGCGCGACGGTCGCCACGCCCCGCATCCCGGCCCACCACATGACGACGGTCTCGCGCCAGCCGACGGGGATCTCCTCGTCGAGGTCGCGTTTGTCGTGGAGGCGCTTGGCCAGCCAGGTCGCCGGCAGCAGATAGAACAGGCGTACGCCCACGACGACCGCGCTGATCGCGACGCCCCAGCCGAGCATCTCCCACAGCTGCCCCTCGGCCGTGCCGAAGACGTTGTGCAGCTCCAGGCCGATCAGACCGAAGGCGACGCCGGTCACCAGGGTGTCGACGATGTCCCAGAAGGTGTTGCCGGCCAGCCGGCCGGTCACGTCGTCGGCGTCCGCCGTGTGCTCGGCGAGGAACAGCGCCGTCGTGAGGACCGCGAGGACGCCGGAGCCGTGCAGTTCCTCGGCGAGTACGTAACTCGCGAAGGGCACCAGCAGCGACAGACCGATCTGGAGCGTGGCGTCGCCGAGGTAGCTCATCAGCTTGTTGGAGAGCCAGCCGAGCGCGAGCCCGACCGCGACCGCGACGACGGCGGACAGGACGAGCTCCCCAGCGGCCTCGGGCCAGGAGAACGTTCCGGTGACCGCGGCGGCGATCGCCACGTGGTAGAGCACGATCGCGGTGACGTCGTTGAACAGTCCCTCGCCCTCCAGGATGGACACCAGACGGCGGGGCAGCCCCAGCCGGCCGGCGACCGCGGTGGCGGCGACCGGATCGGGCGGGGCGACCAGCGCGCCGAGCGCCACGGCCGCGGCGAGGGGCAGCCCGGGGACGAGTGTGGTCGCGACGGCCGCGACGGCGGCCATCGTCACGAACACCAGGGCCACGGCGAGCAGCATGATCGGCCGGACGTTGGCAGCGAACTGACGCCAGGAGGTGCGCTGCACCGTCGCGTAGAGGAGCGGCGGCAGCACCAGCGGCAGGATGAAGTCGGGCGGGATCTCGACGTTGGGCACGAACGGGATGAAGGCCAGCGCGATGCCCGCCAGCGTCATCAGCACGGGCGCCGGAAGATCGAACTTGTCCCCCAGCGGTACGGTCACCACGGCCCCGAGCAACAGCGCGAGTACCAGCGCCAGTTGGTCCACGGTGCGAGAGCCTCCTGTTCGAGGACGGGAAATCCGGGGCGGCCTACAGCGGGCGGCGCATCGCCCGGTGGCCTATCCCCGCGTCCCAGAACTCCTCGCCGTACGCCACATACCCCAGCCGCTCGTAGAAACCGAGCGCGTGCGTCTGGGAATGCAGGTCCACCGCCACGAGGCCGAGCTCTCGCGCCGCGTCCTCGATGGCGTGCACCAGCGCCACCCCGACGCCCAGGCCCCGGGCCGCGGGTGTCACCGCGAGCCGGCCCAGCGAGCCGACCGACGTGTCGCCGCCGGTCCTGTCCGCGGCGGCCGGCCCGTGCAGCAGCCGGCCGGTGCCGAGCGGGGTCCCGTCGTCGGCCGTGGCCAGCACATGCACGGTGCCGGTGCCGATCTCGTCGAAGCTGTCGTACTCGATGTCGGCGGGGACCCGCTGCTCGACGACGAACACGTCCTTGCGGACCGCGAAGCAGGCCTCACGGTCGGCGGGCCCGTCGGCGACCCGCACCTGGAACCCGGTCGTCATGCGCTCTCCGCCGCGATCTTGTCGAGGGCCTGCTGGAGGTCGTCGGGGTAGGTGCTCTCGAACTCCACCCACTGCCCGTCGGCGGGGTGCTCGAAGCCCAGGCGCACGGCGTGCAGCCACTGCCGGGTCAGCCCGAGGCGCTTGGCCATCGTGGGGTCGGCGCCGTAGGTCAGGTCGCCCACGCACGGGTGCCGGTGGGCGGCCATGTGCACCCGGATCTGGTGCGTACGCCCGGTCTCCAGCTTGATGTCGAGCAGGGAGGCGGCCCGGAAGGCCTCCATCAGGTCATAGTGCGTCACCGACGGCTTGCCCTCCGCCGTCACCGCCCACTTGTAGTCGTGGTTCGGGTGGCGCCCGATGGGAGCGTCGATGGTCCCGCTCATCGGGTCCGGGTGTCCCTGCACCAGCGCGTGGTAGCGCTTGTCCACGGTCCGCTCCCGGAACTGCTGCTTGAGCAGGGTGTACGCGCGCTCCGACTTGGCGACGACCATCAGTCCGGAGGTGCCGACGTCCAGCCGGTGCACGATGCCCTGGCGCTCGGCGGCGCCGGAGGTCGAGATCCGGTAGCCGGCGGCCGCGAGACCGCCGATCACGGTCGTCCCGGTCCAGCCGGGGCTCGGGTGGGCGGCGACACCGACGGGCTTCATGATCACGACGATGTCGTCGTCGTCGTGGACGATCTCCATGCCCTCGACCGGTTCGGCCACGATCTGCACGGGCGCGGGCGCCTGCGGCATCTCCACCTCGAGCCACGCCCCGCCGTGCACCCGCTCGGACTTGCCCACCACCGAGCCGTCGACCTGCACCTTTCCGGCAGCGGCGAGCTCGGCCGCCTTGGTGCGGGAAAACCCGAACATCCGGGAGATGGCGGCGTCGACGCGCTCGCCCTCGAGGCCATCGGGTACGGGCAGGGTGCGGATCTCGGGAAGCGTACTCACCCGTCGAGTATGCCTTGTCAGTCCTTGTGGACGGTCCCGTCGGGGTCCAGCCCCCGGAAGGAGAGGATCACGATGAGGATGCCGCCGCAGACGATCGCGGAGTCGGCGAGGTTGAAGACGGCGAAGTGTGCGGGCGCGATGAAGTCCACGACCGCACCCTTGAAGACGCCGGGAGAGCGGAAGATCCGGTCGGTGAGATTGCCGAGCGCACCACCGAGCAGCAGGCCGAGGGCGATGGCCCAGGGCATGCTGTAGAGCTTGCGCGCCAGCCGGGCGATCACGATGATCACCGCGGCCGCGATGACGGTGAAGATCACGGTGAAGGCCTCGCCGATACCGAAGGCCGCGCCCGCGTTCCGTACCGCCTCGAACTTCAGCAGATCACCGATGACCTCGATCGGCTCGTGGTGCTCGAGCTTCGCCACCACGATCATCTTGGTGACGAGGTCGAGCAGATACGCCACCACGGCCACACCGAAGAGCACGGCGATCTTCCGCCCGCGCCGGGGCGGCTCGGCGGGCGCCGCAGCTTCGTCGGCTCCTGCTGAATCCGGCGTACCGATGATGCGCTCCGCCTCTGCCACGTGAGTCCCTCAACCTAGGTGCCTGACTGAGCACGAGGGTACGGCACCGACCTGCCGCGCTCAGACCCGCCGTTCCTGCTTCTGCTTGCACTCCACGCACAGGGTCGCGCGCGGGAACGCCTGCATGCGGGCCTTGCCGATGGGGTTGCCGCAGTTCTCGCAGAGACCGTAGGTGCCGGCGTCGAGCCGCTGGAGCGCGCGCTCGGTCTGTTCCAGCATCTCCCGGGCGTTGGCGGCGAGCGCCAGCTCGTGCTCGCGCGTGATGTTCTTGCTCCCGGTGTCGGCGTCGTCGTCACCGGCGCCGTCCCCGGAGTCCCGCATGAGACCCGCCAGCGCCGCCTCGGACGTGGTCAGCTCGGCGTTCAGCCGGACCACCTCGCCCTCCAGCTCGGCCCGCGCCTCGGCGACCTCATCCGGCGTCCACGGGTCCTCGCCGGCCCGTACGGCCAGCTCTCCGGGCGCGGCCGTCACGGGTGCCCCGGGCACCGCCGTGGCACTGTTGCCGGCTCCCGCCGCGGTCTTCTTCGCTCGCACCGTCCTGGCTCCTGTCTGCTGTGCGGCCTCGGCCGCCCCCTTGGCCGCCGGTGCGGCCTTCTTCGCGGCCTTCGCGGCCATGGCCTTCTTCGCAGGTGCCTTCTTCACCGGCGCCTTCGCCGCCGGTGCGGCGGCCGTCTCCTTCACGGCCTTCGCCTTGTCCGCGGCGGTCTTCCTCGCCGCGGTCCTGCCGCCCGCCGTCTTCGTGGCGGACGTCTTCCCGGCCGCTGCCTCAGCGGCAGCCGCCCTCTTCGTGGCGGAAGCCTTCTTGGCGGGGGCGCTCTTGTCCGCCCCGGCCGATTTCCCGGCCGCCGCCTTCTTCGCGTTCGCCGTCTTCACGGCCGTCCTGTTCGCGTTCGCCGTCTTCTTCCCGGTCGCCTTCTTCGCGGTCGTCCTCTTCGCCGTGGCCTTGTCCTCGGGTGCCGCAGCCTGGTTCATGACGGTGCTCTTCTTCCCGCTCCCGCCCTTGGCCGCCGCCTCAGCGGCGGTGGATCTGCTGGACGCCGGTTTCCTCTCGGCAGTCTTCTTCGCCACCATGGCCGCGGCCCCTTCACATATTGTGATCTTGCACGCGAATCGTGCTGGGACGATAAATCGACCCCAGCTCCGCAGCAAACGGGGCAGACCGCCGCGCGGGCCCGCCCCGGCCTGCGGTGAGACGAACCTGCATCGGTTGTGCCCAGCTCCCCGCCGGGTAATCCGCCGACATCGGGCCGCCGGGAGCCGGTCGGGCGGGAGTGGCCATTCGGGTCACGCGCGGGGCGCCGCGACGGTGCCCTCGAAAACCGGTCGGACGTGCCTCGCGGCGGCCCGTACACTGGGCGGAGCGAAAGGCTTGGATGGGGACGAGTAGCGCCGTACGCAGCCATGAGCGACCCGGGGACGGTGAGAGCCCGGGGGCGAGCGCGATGTGAAGGATCACCCCGGAGCTGCCGGAAGAAAGCCGTGAGGCGAGTAGACCCGGCGTCGCGACCCCAATGAGGGGGCGGTGCGTTCCGCGCCGCCAAGGAGGGTGGTACCGCGGGAGCCCAGCTCTCGTCCCTCCGACGGAAGAGCAACTGTCCGCCGGAGGAGTTCGTAGATGGCACCCCCGCAGTACCGCCAGGTACCCGCCCAGGTCGACCTGGGCGCGCTCGAGCACGCCGTGCTCGACTTCTGGCGCGAGAGCAAGATCTTCGCCAAGAGCCTCGATCAGTCCGAGGGCCGCCCCGAATGGGTGTTCTACGAGGGCCCGCCGACCGCCAACGGCATGCCCGGCGCCCACCACATCGAGGCCCGCGTCTTCAAGGACGTCTTCCCGCGCTTCCGCACCATGCGCGGCTACCACGTCGGCCGCAAGGCCGGCTGGGACTGCCACGGGCTGCCGGTCGAGCTCGCCGTCGAGAAGGAGCTCGGCTTCTCCGGCAAGAAGGACATCGAGGCGTACGGCATCGCCGAGTTCAACGAGAAGTGCCGCGAGTCGGTGACCCGGCACACCGACGCCTTCGCGGAACTGACGAACCGCATGGGCTACTGGGTCGACCTCGACGACGCGTACCGCACGATGGACCCCTCGTACATCGAGTCCGTCTGGTGGTCGCTGAAGGAGATCTTCAACAAGGGCCTGCTGGTCCAGGACCACCGCGTCGCGCCCTGGTGCCCCCGCTGCGGCACCGGCCTGTCCGACCACGAGCTGGCGCAGGGCTACGAGACGGTCGTGGACCCCTCGGTCTTCGTCCGCTTCCCGCTCACCTCGGGCCCCCTCGCCGGCGAGGCGTCGCTGCTGGTGTGGACGACGACCCCCTGGACGCTGGTGTCCAACACGGCGGTCGCCGCGCACCCCGAGGTCACCTATGTGGTGGCCACCGATGGCAACGAGAAGCTGGTCGTCGCCGAGCCGCTGCTGGAGAAGGCGCTCGGCGAAGGCTGGGAGACCACCGGGGCGTCGTTCACCGGCGCCGAGATGGAGCGCTGGACGTATCAGCGCCCCTTCGAGCTGGTCGAGTTCCCGGCACCCGCGCACTACGTCGTGAACGCCGAGTACGTCACGACCGAGGACGGTACGGGTCTGGTCCACCAGTCCCCCGCCTTCGGTGAGGACGACCTCAAAGTCTGCCGCGCCTACGGTCTGCCCGTGGTGAACCCGGTCCGCCCGGACGGCACCTTCGAGGAGGACGTCCCGCTGGTCGGCGGCGTCTTCTTCAAGAAGGCCGACGAGGCGCTGACCGAGGACCTCCAGACGCGCGGCCTGCTCTTCCGGCACGTCCCGTACGAGCACAGCTACCCGCACTGCTGGCGCTGCCACACGGCGCTGCTCTACTACGCGCAGCCGTCCTGGTACATCCGCACCACCGCCATCAAGGACCGGCTGCTCGAGGAGAACGAGAACACCAACTGGTTCCCCGACTCGGTCAAGCAGGGCCGGTTCGGCGACTGGCTCAACAACAACATCGACTGGGCGCTCTCCCGCAACCGCTACTGGGGCACGCCGCTGCCGATCTGGCGCTGCGAGGAGGACCACCTCACGGTCGTCGGCTCGCGTGCCGAGCTGACCGAGCTGACGGGCACCGACCAGTCGGCGCTGGACCCGCACCGCCCGTACATCGACGCGGTCACCTTCGACTGCCCGCAGTGCTCCGCCACCGCGACGCGTGTGCCCGAGGTCATCGACGCCTGGTACGACTCGGGTTCGATGCCGTTCGCGCAGTGGGGATACCCGTACCGGAACAAGGAGATCTTCGAGAAGCGCTACCCGGCGCAGTTCATCTCGGAGGCGATCGACCAGACCCGCGGGTGGTTCTACACCCTGATGGCGGTCGGCACCCTGGTCTTCGACAAGTCCTCGTACGAGAACGTCGTGTGCCTCGGCCACATCCTCGCCGAGGACGGCCGCAAGATGTCCAAGCACCTGGGGAACATCCTCCAGCCGATCCCGCTCATGGATCAGCACGGCGCGGACGCGGTGCGCTGGTTCATGGCCGCCGGCGGCTCCCCGTGGGCCGCCCGCCGGGTCGGTCACGGCACCATCCAGGAGGTCGTCCGCAAGACGCTCCTCACCTACTGGAACACGGTGGCCTTCCAGGCCCTGTACGCCCGCACGTCCAACTGGGCGCCGTCCGCGGCCGATCCGGCCCCGGCCGAGCGCACGGTGCTGGACCGATGGCTGCTGAGCGAGCTCAACGCGCTCGTGGACCAGACGACGCAGGCGATGGAGTCGTACGACACCCAGCGCGCCGGCAAGCTGCTGTCCTCGTTCGTCGACGACCTGTCGAACTGGTACGTGCGCCGCTCGCGCCGCCGCTTCTGGCAGGGCGACAAGGCGGCCCTGCGCACGCTCCACGACGTGGTGGAGACGGTGACGCGGCTCATGGCGCCGCTGACCCCGTTCATCACGGAGCGGGTCTGGCAGGACCTGGTGGTCCCGGTGACGGTGGACACGCCCGAGTCGGTGCACCTGTCCACCTGGCCGGCGGCGGACCTGGACGCGATCGACCCGGTGCTGTCCCAGCAGATGGCGCTGGTACGGCGGCTGGTCGAGCTGGGACGCGCGACGCGGGCCGAGTCGGGCGTCAAGACCCGCCAGCCGCTGTCGCGTGCGCTGGTGGCGGCGACGGGCTTCGAGTCGCTCTCCCCCGAGCTGCGCGCGCAGATCACCGAGGAGCTGAACGTCTCCTCGCTCGCCACCCTCGCCGAGGTCGGCGGCTCGCTCGTCGACACGACGGCGAAGGCCAACTTCCGGGCGCTGGGCAAGCGGTTCGGCAAGGGCGTGCAGGCCGTGGCCAAGGCGGTCGCCGAGGCGGACGCGGCGGCCCTGTCGCTCGCGCTGCGCAACGGCACGGCCACGGTGACGGTCGACGGCGAGACGATCACCCTCTCCCCGGACGAGGTGATCATCACGGAGACCCCGCGCGAGGGCTGGTCGGTGGCGTCCGACGCGGGCGCGACGGTCGCGCTCGACCTGGAGATCACCCCCGAGCTGCGTCTCGCGGGACTCGCACGTGACGCGATCCGCCTGATCCAGGAGGCGCGCAAGAACAGCGGCCTCGATGTGGCGGACCGGATCGCGGTCGTCTGGTCCTCGACGGACCCCTCGACGACGGAGGCGCTCACGGAACACGCGCCGCTGATCGCGGACGAGGTACTGGCGACGTCGTTCACCGCGTCGACGCCGCCCGCGGACTTCGGCCCGCCCTTCACGGACGAGGGCCTGTCCCTGACGTTCCACCTGCACAAGCAGTAACGGCCCTACAGGGAGGGGCCCGGGGCTTCGGCCCCGGGCCCCTTCGTGTTGTCGGGGCGACCCGCTGGGGGATGCGCGGACCCCGGCCAACCGCGAGGCCCGGCCCCGCAACCCCGGTCAGGCGGTACCAACCCGAGCAGGACCGCCGGCCGCACCACATCAAGCCCCGCCGGCGATTGAGGCGCGAAGGACCCGGGCCCGCCACACGGGCCGACTCTCCAGCCCCGCCGGCGACTGAGGCGCAACGAGCACCAACGGCAGCCAGCCGGGCTCAGACCAACCACCCCCGGCACAACCACCGGCCCAGCCAACCCGAGCCCCGCCGGCGATTGAGGCGCAACGAGGACCAACGGCAGGCACCCCGGTCGCGACTGACCCCGCACAAGACAAGGGCCGGGCCCGGGACATGGTCCCGGGCCCGGCCCTCAGCCTGCCGACGGCTACGCGCGCTCCGCGCGACCGCCCGTCAGTTGTCGTCCTCGTCGATCAGGAAGCCCCGCATCGGCGACGGCGCCTGCTGCATCGGCTGCGGCGCCTGCGGCCGTACCGGTGCCATCGGCTGGGTCATCGCCGGGGACATCTGCTGCTGGCCACCGTACGAGGGCGGACCGCCCATCGACGGGTTGCCACCCATCGACTGGCCCATGGACGGGTTGCCACCCATGGTGTGACCCATCGAACCCGCGCCGGCCGAAGCCATCGACGGGGACGGCGGCAGCGACGCGGCCGCCGGGGTCCGCGGCGGAGCCAGCGAGTCGTCGGCCTGGGTCTCCAGCTGACGCAGCTGCGACTCCAGGTAGGACTTCAGACGCGTACGGTACTCACGCTCGAAGCCTCGCAGGTCCTCGACCTTGCGCTCCAGCGTGGCGCGGGCCGACTCCAGCGAGCCCATCGCGACGCGGTGCTTCTCCTGTGCGTCCCGCTCGAGCGCGTCCGCCTTGGCGCGGGCGTCCCGCTCCAGGCCCTCGGCGCGCGAACGTGCCTCGCCGACGATCTTGTTGGCCTCGGAACGGGCCTCCGCGATCGCCTGGTCGGCGGTCTGCTGGGCCAGCGAGAGGACACGGGCGGCGCTGTCGCCGCCGGGGCCCTGACCGGGCTGACCCATCTGCGGGCCGTGACCCATCGGGCCGCCCATGGGGCCACCCTGCATCGGACCGCCCATGGGGCCGCCCTGCATGGGACCACCCTGCATCGGGCCGGGGCCGTGCTGGCCCTGCGGGCCGCCGTGGCTGGGACCGGCCGGAAGCTGCGGAGCACCACCGGGCAGCTGGGGCGGGCCCATCTGCGGCGGCTGCTGCTGGACCGGCGGTCCGGATATGGCGGCGGGCACCGGGGCACCCGGGCCTCGGCCGTCCTGCTGCTCCGGCGGCTTGCGCATGCCCTGCTGCTGCTGGTTCTGCGCCGCCGCACGGGTCGCCGCGGCCAGCTTGGCGCGCAGGTCCTCGTTCTCGCGGAGCAGGCGGGTCAGCTCGGACTCGACCTCGTCGAGGAAGGCATCGACCTCGTCCTCGTCATAGCCTTCTCGAAGGCGGACGGTCGTGAACTGCTTGTTCCGCACGTCCTCGGGGGTCAGCGGCATCTCTTCTTCACCTCTACGTAGTCGTCGGCAGTCGGCAAGACCGTATCGCTCACATCAATTCCCCACGCTGTTCACGATGGAGATCAGGATGTAGACGATGATCATCAGAACGAAGAAGGACAGGTCGAGTGCCACGCCCCCGAGACGCAGCGGCGGGATGAACCGCCGCAGAAGCTTGAGCGGTGGATCGGTGACAGTGTAGGTGGCCTCAAGAACGACCACCATCGCCTTGCCGGGTTGCCATGAGCGGGCGAACTGGAAGACGTAGTCCATGACCAGCCGGAAAATCAGCACGATGAGGAAGCACATCAGCACGATGTAGATCACTTGTAGTGCGACGCCCATCCCGCGCTTCCCTCTCCCCTGGCTCTCTCGGTCCGGCCTCGCGGCCGGGTCGTTCCCGTGTCGTGTCTCAGCTCTGGTTGAAGAACCCGCCCTCTGCGATGCGGGCCTTGTCCTCCGCCGTGACATCGACGTTAGCAGGCGACAACAGGAACACCTTCTGCGTCACTCGCTCAATGCTGCCATGCAGACCGAAGACGAGTCCCGCGGCAAAGTCGACAAGTCGCTTCGCATCGGTGTCGTCCATCTCCGTGAGATTCATGATCACCGGGGTGCCCTCGCGGAAGTGTTCCCCGATGGTACGGGCCTCGTTGTAGGTCCGCGGGTGAAGAGTGGTGATGCGGTAGGGCTCCCGCTCGGACACGACCTTGGGCATGATCACCGGTGCGTTCTTCTCCAGGCTCGGACGTTCAGGTGTGATGGATGCCACGGGGGCAATTCGTGCCGGACGTCCACTTTCAGCGGGAAGCGGAACCGGCTCGCGCTGCGCCGGGGGCTGAACTGCCCGCACCGGCTCCTCCCGCTCCACCTGGTGCGGGGGTTGGTGCCGCCGGTGCTCCCGCTCGGGTTCCGGCTCGGGTTCGAAGTCGTCGTCGGGATCGAAACCCCGGCCGTCGTACCCATCGTCCTCCACGAGGCCGAGGTAGACCGCCATCTTGCGCATCGCGCCGGCCATTCTCTGAGTCCTCCGCTCTGTGGTGGATCGGCCTCGTCACCAAGTGCCCGCGATCCACTCGGCCTGCCCGCTATGTGGCGGGAATGACCATATTTTCTGCTGTGGTCCGACTTGCTTCGCGACGTTACCCGAGCCGGGGTCGGACTCCGAGTACCGCGGTGCCGACGCGTACATGTGTCGCTCCGGCCGCCACCGCCTCTTCGAGATCCGCACTCATCCCTGCTGACACCATGTTCGCAGCCGGATGCCCGGCGCGCAGGCTGGATGAGAATTCCATCATCCGCTCGAATGCCGCCCGTTGCCGTCCCGCGAACGGTCCGGCCAGCGGCGCGACGGTCATGAGCCCGTCGAGCCGCAACCCTGGCGCCTCGGCGACCGCGGCCGCCAACTCCTCGATCCCGTCGGGCGCGACGCCGCCCCGGTCACCCCGGGTCCCCGCGTCGGCGTCCAGCGCGACCTGGATCAGACAGCCGAGCTCGCGCTCTGCCTTCACGGCGGCCGACGAGAGCGCGCCGACCAGCTTCAGCCGGTCGACCGACTGCACCACATCGGCATAACTCGCAACAGAACGGACCTTGTTCGTCTGCAACTGACCGACGAAGTGCCACATCAGGTCCAGATCCGAGCAGGCCTCGGCCTTGGGGGCCGCGTCCTGGTCACGGTTTTCGGCCACATGCCGGACTCCGAGTTCGTGGAGCAGGCGCACATCACTGGCGGGGTAGGTCTTGGTGACGACGATGAGCGTCACCTCCTCCCGCTTGCGGCCGGCGGCCGCGCAGGCAGAGGAGATACGTTCCTCCACTGCTGCCAGGTTCGTCGCGAGTTCGTTTCTGCGGTGGGTCATGCGTCTGTCACTCCAGCCAGCCAGACATATCCGGCGAGCCGCCCGGTGGTGCGGTCCCGGCGGTACGAGAAGTGGTCCCGCGACTCCAGTGTGCAGAATCCGGACGCCTGCCGGTCGGCGACACCGAGGGCTTCGAGCTGGGCATGCACTCCGGCGGTCACATCGACGGCCGGGGTCCCCCAGCTCGTCTCCGACCAGGCAGCCGGTTCGGCCGCCGCCACCTCGGCGCGCATCTGCTCGGGTACCTCGTAGCACCGTCCGCAGACCGCCGGACCCGTACGGGCCACGATCCGCTCCGGCTCGGCGCCCAGCGATGTCATCGCCGCCACGGTGGCGGGCACGATCCCCGCGACCATCCCGGGGCGGCCGGCGTGCGCGGCTCCCACCACACCCGCGACCGGGTCGGCGAGCAGGACGGGAGTGCAGTCCGCGGTCAGTACGGCGAGGGCGAGGCCGCGACGGGCGGTGACCACGCCGTCGACCTGCGGGACCGGGGCGTCACCCCACGGCCCGTCGACCACGGCGACGTCCTTGCCGTGGACCTGGTTCATCCAGACGACCGCGTCCGGGTCGAGCCCCAGCTCCTCGGCGGCGGCCGCCCGGTTCGCCCGAACGGCGGCGGGGTCGTCACCGACCGCGCCGCCGAGGTTGAGCTCCTCGTACGGAACGGCGCTCACCCCGCCCCACCTGTCGGTGAAGGCGAAATGGGCGCCGCTCGCGTGTATCGCGTCGTGCCGCACGGTCACTTCAAGAAGTCCGGTACATCCAGCTCTTCGGCCTGGGTGTCCGGGTACGGACGGGCCGGCGGGACCTGCGGGGAGGACGACGACGACAGGTCGTTCGCGACCGGGAGCGGCTCGGACTCCTCACGGACCGGAACACTGCCCAGTCCGGAGGACCGGGGCGAGTCGGTACCGCGGGCCGGGGTGGCCGGCGGCTCCTCACGCTTGTTCGAGGCCGACCCGAGAACGTTGTCGCGCTTGGTCGGCGGCTGACCGCCGTCGAAGCCCGCCGCGATGACCGTGACCCGTACCTCGTCGCCGAGCGCGTCGTCGATCACCGCACCGAAGATGATGTTGGCCTCCGGGTGGGCGGCCTCGCTCACCAGCTGCGCGGCCTCGTTGATCTCGAAGAGACCGAGGTCCGAGCCGCCGGAGATGGAGAGCAGCACGCCGCGGGCGCCGTCGATGGACGCCTCGAGCAGCGGCGAGGAGATCGCCATCTCGGCGGCGGCCACCGCGCGGTCGTCGCCGCGCGCCGAGCCGATGCCCATGAGCGCCGAGCCGGCCTCGGACATCACCGACTTGACGTCGGCGAAGTCGAGGTTGATCAGACCCGGGGTGGTGATGAGGTCGGTGATGCCCTGGACACCCGAAAGCAGTACCTGGTCCGCGGACTTGAACGCGTCCAGCACGCTGACCTGGCGGTCCGAGATGGACAGCAGCCGGTCGTTGGGGATGACGATGAGGGTGTCGACCTCTTCGCGGAGCTCGGCGATGCCGTCCTCCGCCTGGTTCGCGCGGCGGCGTCCCTCGAAGGTGAACGGGCGGGTGACCACACCGATCGTGAGGGCGCCGAGCGAGCGTGCGATGTTGGCGACGACGGGTGCGCCGCCGGTGCCGGTACCGCCGCCTTCGCCTGCGGTGACGAAGACCATGTCGGCCCCCTTGAGGACCTCCTCGATCTCCTCACGGTGGTCCTCTGCCGCCTTGCGACCGACTGCCGGATTGGCCCCGGCGCCGAGGCCGCGGGTGAGTTCACGGCCGACGTCGAGCTTGACGTCGGCGTCGCTCATCAACAGAGCCTGTGCGTCTGTGTTGATCGCGATGAACTCGACGCCCTTGAGACCGACCTCGATCATTCGGTTGATGGCATTGACACCACCGCCGCCGACACCGATGACCTTGATGACTGCGAGGTAGTTCTGCGGTGCTGCCACGTCGAAGGCCTCTCGCCTCGAGTTACGTGTCGTCACGGCGCGGTTCTCGTGCCGCGACGACGGATGCCGATGGGACGGTCCGAAACGCCGACCCAAACCCTAACGTTGAAGTTTAGGGTTACCAGTGTGTCCGTTCGCTGGACTCTTCCGAACAGGACACTAAGTCGACAAGTGGCGCACGTTCAATGAACACGCCGAACCTCCCGTTTTTCTTTTCACCCTATGTGATCAGCCGTTGCGATGACCAACCAGGGTGCTGGCCAGCGCAAATGTGCGTCAACTCCCTGACGCCGCAGGGGCGGTGGGCGCGCTCACGTCGAAGTGCCGGGCCGACGGCGCGGCTTTCATCAGCGCGGTGAGCGCGCGCGCCTTCGCCTGGCCGTCCGCGGAGCTCCCCCACACCACGGTGCGGTCGCGACTCAACTCCAGGGAGATGTAGTCGTATGAGCGCACTACAACGGTCCGGGTGTCCGTGGCGACTTTTCCGGGGACTTCGCTTCTGACGCGTACTGCCTCAGCGACAAGCCGGGCGGTCCCGAACCGGCGCAGACTCGGCGACCGCTCGGGCGACAATTGCAGCATGGGAACGGCTTTGGGCGCCTTGTCGACCGTGGCGAACCGAACGCCCTTCGCGTCCACTTCGACGAACTGATCGCCCTTCGCCATGAGCAGGACGGGCTTTCGTTCGGTCACCTTCACCGCGACGCCGTCGGGCCACGAGCGGGACACCTCGACCGAGTCGATCCGCGGAAGTCGCTTCAGCAGCCTGGCTTCAATGCTGCCCGTGTCGACGGAAATCAGCGGCGAGCCCATCGGGACGTCCGCCACCGCGATCACCTCGTCCGGCGAAAGAACGTCCGTGCCCGACGCCTTCACCTGCTCCACGCGCAGCAGATCGGACCCGTAGAGCGCCCAGACCCCGCCGCCGGCGAACAGGAGGGCGGCGAGGGCGAGCAGCAGGGCCCGGCCGCTCAGGCGCAGCCGGCGCCTGCGGCGGCGGCCCGGGGGCGGGCCGGACGTCTCGCCCTTGGACTTCCAGGGCTTGCGTGCACCGCGCTCGGCGGTGGTCGGTCCGGCCACGCTCCCGGTCTCCTTCCGGCTGGGGCCCGGGGGTTGACCCGGGACCGGCGCAGGCTCACGCCTGCCGGCGTGCCGCCATCGCCTCGTACACCATGCCGACGAGGAGGTCGTCGGCGTCCCTGCGGCCGAACTCGGCGGCTGCACGGGACATCTCGTACAGCCGGTGCGGATCGGCCAGCACCGGAAGGACATTGCCCTGGACCCACTCGGGGGTCAGTTCCGCGTCGTCGACCAGCAGCCCGCCGCCGGCCTTCACCACGGGCTGGGCGTTGAGCCGCTGTTCGCCGTTGCCGATCGGCAGCGGTACGTACGCGGCGGGGAGCCCGACGGCGGAGAGTTCGGCGACGGTCATCGCGCCCGCGCGGCAGAGCATCATGTCGGCCGCGGCGTACGCGAGGTCCATCCGGTCCACGTACGGTACCGGGATGTAGGGCGGCATTCCGGGCATGTTGTCCACGCGCGGCAGTTCGTTCTTCGGGCCGACCGCGTGGAGGATCTGGATGCCGGAGCGCTGGAGGACGGGGGCGATCTGCTGGACGACCTCGTTGAGACGGCGGGCGCCCTGCGAGCCACCGGAGACCAGCAGGGTCGGCAGATTGGGGTCGAGACCGAACGCGGCGCGCGCCTCGGGGCGTACCCGGGCGCGGTCGAGGGTCGCGATGGAGTAGCGCAGCGGGATGCCGATGTAGCGGGCGCCGCGCAGCTTGCTGTCGGGCGTGGCGACGGCAACGCCCGCGGCGTACCGGGAGCCGATCTTGTTGGCCAGGCCGGGCCGGGCGTTGGCCTCGTGGACCACGATCGGGACACCGAGCCGCTTGGCGGCCAGATACGCGGGCAGGGCCACGTAGCCGCCGAAGCCGACCACGCAGTCCGCCTTGGTGCGCTCCAGGACCTGCTCGGCGGCCTTGATGGTGCCGCGCAGACGCCCGGGGACGGTGATCAGCTCCGCCGTGGGCCTGCGGGGCAGCGGCACGGCGGGGATGAGCGCCAGCTCATAGCCCCGCTCGGGCACCAGCCTGGTCTCGAGTCCGCGCTCCGTGCCGAGGGCCGTGATCCCCATGGTCGGGTCCTGCCTGCGCAGGGCATCCGCGAGGGCGAGCGCCGGCTCGATGTGGCCGGCGGTCCCCCCACCGGCGAGTACGACATGCACCGAAATTCACCGCTCTCCGGACGGACGCCTCGTGACGCGCCGTCTCATCGTCTTCCATCTCACCCCTGGCCTCCGCACGGCCAGAGCCGCCTTCGCGGCGGGATCCTCTCGCGCGAAGGCGATCAGCAGCCCGACAGCGAACATGGACGGCAGCAGAGCCGACCCTCCGTAGGAGAACAGCGGGAGCGGGACACCGGCGATCGGCAGCAGACCGAGCACCGCACCGATGTTGACCACGGCCTGCGCCGTGATCCAGGTGGTCACACCTCCCGCCGCGTACCTCACGAAGGGTTCCTCCGTGCGTCCGGCAACGCGGATACCCGCATAGCCTAGAGCCGCGAACAGAGCGAGCACCGACAGCGTCCCCGCCAGGCCCAGTTCCTCCCCGGCGATGGCGAAGATGAAGTCGGTGTGAGGTTCGGGGAGTTGGCCCCATTTCTCCACACTTGCACCGAGACCGGATCCGAACCATCCGCCGGAGGCAAGAGCATAGATCCCGTGCACGGCCTGCCAGCACTCGCCCTGGGGTCCGAGGTCGATCGCCCCGATGCAGGAGAGCCGTGACATGCGGTTCTCATTGGTGCGGATCAGCATGAGGCCGACGAATCCGGCGACGCCGAGCACTCCGGCGAACAGCCGCGTGGGCGCCCCGGCCAGCCACAGCAGACCGAAGAGGATCGCGGTGAGGATGATCGCCGTGCCCATGTCGCCGCCGAGCATGATCAGCCCGAGCAGTATGAAGGCGACCGGGACGAGCGGTACGAGCATGTGCTTCCACTGGGTCAGCAGCCGCTTGTCCTGCTTGCGGGCGAGCAGGTCGGCCCCCCACAGGATCAGCGCCAGCTTGCCGAACTCACTGGGCTGGAGCTGGAAGGGGCCGCCGAGGTAGATCCAGTTCTGGTTGCCGTTGACCGCATGCCCTATCCCGGGGATCTGGACCAGCACCATCAGGAAGACGGTGCCCATCAGCAGCGGGTAGGCCAGCGCCCGGTGCAGCTTGGACGGCATCCGGGAGGCGAGCAGCAGCAGCCCGGTGCCGATGACGGCGGCGAGGAACTGCTTGCGGAAGAAGTACGAGGCCGGCAGCGAGAGCTCCAGCGCCTTGATCATCGACGCGGAGTAGACCATCACCAGGCCGAGCACGGTGATGAGCAGGGCGCTGCCGAGGATCAGGTAGTAGGCGGTCAGCGGCCGGTCCCAGGCCTTGCGTGCCTGTTCGTACAGCCGCCGGACGCCGTTGCCGCCCGGGGGCCGGGGAATGCCCGGCCCGGGGGCTCTGGCGGCGACAGGGCGGCGTGCCTTGGCGGTCCCGCCGCGCAGGGCGACGCCGGCCCTGCTGCGGGCCGCGCTCCGCGCGGCGGGGGCGGTGTCGTCGGCCGGCATGGTCGCTGTCCCCTCCAGTCGTGCCTGACGCGCTGCGAGCCTCCCGGGAGGTGTCCCGGGAGGCACGGCACGGCGCGGGGGTCGGGCCGGTCAGGCGCGCTCGGCGGCGAGTGCGCGGACCGCGTCCGCGAACGCCTCGCCTCGCTTGTTGTAGTTGGCGAACATGTCCATCGAGGCACAGGCCGGGGCCAGGAGAACCGTGTCCCCCGGCCGGGCGAGCTGCGCCGCCTCCCGGACCGCCGCCGACATCGCCCCAGTGTCTGTCCGGTCGAGGTCGACGACCGGGACCTCGGGGGCGTGTCGCGCGAGGGCTTCCCGGATGAGCGCACGGTCCGCTCCGACAAGCACGACTCCGCGCAGCCGCTTGGCCGACTTCTCGACGAGCTCGTCGAAGGTGGCGCCCTTCGCCAGCCCGCCGGCGATCCAGACGATCGGGTCGTAGGAGGCCAGGGACGCTTCCGCGGCATGGGTGTTGGTCGCCTTGGAGTCGTCGATCCAGGCGACCGAGTCGATGTCGGCGACCTTCTCGATGCGGTGCGGGTCGGGCCGGAAGGCGCGCAGTCCGTCGCGCACCGCGGCCGCGGGGACGCCGTACGCACGGGCCAGTGCCGCGGCCGCAAGGGCGTTGGCGATGTTGTGCGGCGCCGGCGGGTTCACATCGGCGACCTCGGCGAGCTCCTGGGCCTGCTCCTGCCGGTTGTCGACGAAGGCCCGGTCGACCAGCAGGCCCTCCACGACGCCGAGTTGGGAGGGGCCGGGCGACCCGAGGGTGAAGCCGATCGCCCGGCAGCCCTCCTCGACGTCCGCCTCGCGGACCAGGTCCTCGGTCGCCTTGTCGGCGACGTTGTAGACGCAGGCCACGCTGTTGCCCTCGTAGACGCGGCCCTTGTCGGCGGCGTACGCCTCCATGGAGCCGTGCCAGTCGATGTGGTCCGGCGCCAGATTGAGCACGACGGCGGAGTGCGCGCGCAGCGAAGGCGCCCAGTGCAGCTGGTAGCTGGAGAGTTCGACGGCGAGGACGTCGTACGTCTCGTCACCCGCGACCGCGTCGAGGAGCGAGACACCGATGTTGCCGACGGCGGCGGTCCTCAGCCCGGCGGCCTCCAGGATCGAGGCGAGCATCCGCACGGTCGTGGTCTTGCCGTTGGTGCCGGTGACCGCGAGCCAGGGAGCCGCGTCCGGGCCGCGCAGACGCCAGGCCAGTTCGACGTCGCCCCAGATCTCCACGCCGGCCGCGGCGGCGGCCAGGAAGAGCGGCTTGTCGGGCTGCCAGCCGGGCGCGGTGACGATCAGTTCGGTGCCCTCGGGCAGGGTCGCCCCGTCGCCGAGGCGCACGGTGATGCCCTGGGCCTCCAGCTCGGCCGCCTGCGTACGGGAACGCTCGTCGTCCCCGTCGTTGACGACCGTCACCACGGCCCCGAGACCGTGCAGCACCTTCGCCGCGGGGATCCCGGAGACCCCCAGACCGGCGACGGTGACGCGCTTGCCCTGCCAGTCGGGCGTGCTCACTTGTCGGCCGCCCAGCCCGCGTAGAAGAGACCGAGGCCGACGATGACGCACATGCCCTGGATGATCCAGAAGCGCACCACGACAAGGACCTCGGACCACCCCTTGAGTTCGAAGTGGTGCTGAAGCGGAGCCATCCGGAAGACGCGCTTGCCGGTCATGCGGAACGAGCCGACCTGGATGACCACGGACATGGTGATCAGGACGAACAGTCCGCCGAGGAGGGCGAGCAGGAGCTCCGTGCGGGAGCAGATCGCCAGACCCGCGAGGGCGCCGCCGAGCGCCAGCGAGCCGGTGTCACCCATGAAGATCTTGGCGGGCGAGGTGTTCCACCACAGGAAGCCGAAGCAGGCGCCCATCAGGGCGGAGGCGACCACGGCGAGGTCGAGTGGATCGCGTACCTCGAAGCAGGCACTGGGGTTGGTCAGCGTCACCGCGTTGGCGCAGGACTCCTGGAACTGCCAGAGGCCGATGAAGGTGTACGCACCGAAGACCATCACGGACGCGCCGGTGGCCAGGCCGTCCAGACCGTCCGTCAGGTTCACGCCGTTCGACATCGCGAGAATCATGAACAGCGCCCAGACCACGAACAGCACGGGCCCGATCGACCAGCC
This sequence comes from Streptomyces sp. NBC_00306, assembly GCF_036169555.1. Lineage (GTDB taxonomy): Bacteria > Actinomycetota > Actinomycetes > Streptomycetales > Streptomycetaceae > Streptomyces > Streptomyces achmelvichensis. Next base: position 2,035,765 of record NZ_CP108032.1, read on the forward strand.
GAAGTCCGTGATGAACGACAGCTTCGTGGAGGCGGGGGTGTTGTTGCGGGTGTCCGCGAACTGGAGCGAGAGCACGGCGAAGGCGATGCCGACGATCAGCTGGCCGGCCATCTTCGCCTTGGCGCGCAGACCGAGCGAACGCTGCTTGACGATCTTGATGTAGTCGTCCAGGAAGCCGACGAGACCCATGCCCGCCATCAGGAAGAGCACCAGCACACCCGAGAACGTCGGGTCCTCGCCGGTGATCACCTTCGCCAGGGCGTACGCGATCAGCGTGGCCAGGATGAAGGAGATGCCGCCCATGGTGGGCGTGCCCTTCTTGCTGCCGTGGCTGCGCGGACCGTCGTCCCGGATGAACTGCCCGTATCCCTTGCGGGCCAGCAGTTTGATCAGCAGAGGTGTACCGATGAGCGTCAGAAAGAGCCCGATGGCTCCCGCGAAGAGGATCTGCCTCATCGGACGGCACCCTGCCCATCCGAGGATCCTGCCGCGTTCTCCAGCAGTGCCTGGGCGACCAGTTCGAGACCGACCGACCTGGAAGCCTTCACCAGCACGACGTCTCCCGGACGCAGTTCACTGCGCAACAGATCGATCGCCGCCTGCGCGTCGGACACGTGCACCGACTCCTCACCCCACGAACCCTCGTTATATGCGCCCAGCTGAAGCCAGGACGCTTCCCTGCCCCCGACTGCGACAAGCTTGCTGACGTTGAGCCGGACGGCGAGCCGTCCGACGGCGTCGTGCTCGGCGAGCGCTTCGTCTCCGAGCTCGGCCATCTGACCGAGCACCGCCCACGTCCTTCCCCCCTGTGCCTGTGCTGCTCCGCCCATGGCGGCCAGCGCGCGCAGCGCGGCCTTCATGGACTCGGGGTTCGCGTTGTAGGCGTCGTTGACGATCGTCACGCCGTCCGGTCGCTCAGTGACCTCCATGCGCCAGCGGGAGAGGGTGCCGGCCTCGGAGAGCGCGAGTGCGATCTCGTCGACGGGCATGCCCAGCTCATGGGCGACGGCGGCCGCGGCGAGCGCGTTCGACACGTGGTGCTCACCGTACAGCCGCATGGTCACGTCACTGCACCCGGTGGGGGTTTGGAGCGTGAAAGCGGGCTGACCTTGGTGGGTGAGCCGGACATTCTCGGCACGGATGTCGGCGCTCTCGGCCTCTCCGAAGAAGACCACCCGGGCCTTCGTCCTCGGGGCCATGGCCCGCACCAGCGGATCGTCGGCGTTGAGCACGGCCACGCCGCCCTCGTCGGCGGACGGAAGGTTCTCGATGATCTCGCCCTTGGCCTGGGCGATCTGCTCGCGGCCCCCGAACTCGCCGATGTGGGCCGAGCCCACGTTCAGTACGAGCCCGAATTTCGGCGGCACCAGGCCGGTGAGGTAGCGGATGTCGCCGATGTAGCGGGCGCCCATTTCGAGGACGAGGTGCTGGGTGCCTTCGTCGGCCCGCAGGGCGGTCAGGGGCAGGCCGATCTCGTTGTTGAGATTGCCCGCGGGGTAGACGGTCGGGCCCTTGCGCTCCAGGAGTTGGGCGATCAGGTCCTTGGTGCTCGTCTTGCCGGCGGAGCCGGTGAGCGCGACGGTCGTGGTGCCGAGGCGTTCGACGACGTGGCGCGCGAGCGCGCCCAGGGCGGCGGTGACGTCGGGCACGACGATCGCGGCTACGCCGACGGGGCGGGTGGCCAGGACGGCCGCGGCACCTGCGCCGACGGCCCGCTCGGCGTAGTCGTGGCCGTCGACCCGCTCGCCGGCGAAGGCGGCGAACAGTGCGCCGGGCCCCACCTGGCGGGAGTCGATGACGACGGGACCGGTGATCCGCACCGCCGGATCCGGTATGTCGTGCGGCTGCCCGCCGACGATTTCGGCGATCTCGGCGAGGGAGAGAGCGATCACTTGGTCATCCCCGGGTGCTCTCGTTCCGGCCCGCCCTCGCGGGGCGAACCCGCGGGAAGGGTGGCGCGGATGGCTGCGCGCAGGACCTCGCGGTCGTCGAAGGAGCGGACGACTCCGGCGATGTCCTGGCCCTGCTCGTGGCCCTTGCCCGCGATCAGCACGGTGTCGCCGGGCTCGGCGCGGCTGACGGCCACCGCGATGGCCGCGGCCCGGTCGGCCTCGATCAGGACGTCGCCGCGCTCGTGGATCGGCACCTCGGCGGCACCGGCCAGCATGGCGGCGAGGATCGCCAGAGGGTCCTCGGAGCGCGGGTTGTCGGACGTCAGCACGGTGGTGTCGGCGAGACGGGCCGCCGCGGCGCCCATCGGGCCGCGCTTGGTCTTGTCCCGGTCTCCGCCGCAGCCGAGCACGATGTGCACATTGCCCTCGGTGACCTTGCGCAGGGAGCGCAGCACGGACTCGACCGCATCGGTCTTGTGGGCGTAGTCGACGACGGCGAGATACGGCTGGCCCTCGTCCACGCGCTCCAGACGGCCCGGCACACCGGGCACGGCGGCGATGCCGTCCGCGGCGGTCTGCGGGTCGATGCCGGCGACGGCGAGGGTGACGACGGCGGCCAGGGTGTTGGCCACGTTGAACGGTCCCGGCAGCGGGGCCTCGGCGCGGATCCGCTCGCCGCCGGGGCCCACCACCGTGAAGACCGAGCCGACGGAGCTGATCTCGACGTCCTCGGCATGCCAGTCGGCGTCGGGGTGGCCCTCGGCGGAGAAGGTGGTGACCGGTACGGACGCCTCCTTGATCAGCCTGCGGCCGTACTCGTCGTCGAAGTTCACGACGCCCGTCCTGCTGCGCAGCGGCGTGAAGAGCTGAGCCTTCGCCTGGAAGTAGTCCTCCATGTCGGAGTGGAATTCCATGTGCTCGGGGCTCAGGTTGTTGAAGACGGCGACGTCGAAGACGCAGCCGTCGACACGGCCGAGCACGAGGGCGTGGCTGGAGACCTCCATGGCGACCGCCTCGACACCGCGCTCGCGCATGACCGCGAACAGCGCCTGGAGGTCGGTGGCCTCGGGGGTGGTGCGTTCGGACTTGATGCGCTCGTCTCCGATGCGCATCTCGACGGTGCCGATCAGGCCCGTGCTGCGGCCGGCCGCCCGCAGGCCGCCCTCGACGAGGTAGGCCGAGGTCGTCTTGCCGGACGTGCCCGTGATGCCGATCTGGAGCAGGTCGTTGCCGGGGTGCCCGTAGATCTCGGTGGCGAGCTCGCCCATCCGGGCCCGAGGGTCGTCGGTGACGAGGACCGGCAGTCCGGTCTGCTCCGCGCGCTCGGCGCCGGCCGGGTCCGTGAGGATCGCGGCGGCGCCCAGATCTGCGGCCTGGGCCGCGAAGTCGGCGCCGTGGAAGCGGGCGCCGGGCAGGGCGGCGTACACGTCACCGGGGCGTACGGCACGCGAGTCGTGCGTGATGCCCGTGACGTCCGCCGGATGCCCTTCGGGGCTCTTCACCCCCAGCCGGGAAGCCAGCTCCCCGAGGGGTGTCGGGTGGAGCCGTTCCGGACGGGGCGCTCCCGGCTGTTTCGCGGTGGCGTCCTGCGGGGTGTTTCGGGACTGATCAGCGTGTGGCACGGCGGTGAGCGTACCGGGCGCACCCTGTCCGGGGCTAAATGAGGGGGTGCCGCTGGCAGCACGGTGCGATGAGGGCGTTGTCACGGGTGGTTCCTCCGGTCATTCGCCGGGCTGGAAGGAGACGGGCAGCCGGGCGGGTTCGTTGCCGGTCGGCGCCACCTGCAGCGTCTTCAGCGCGAACTCCATGACCTGCTGGTAGATCGGGCCGCAGATCTGGCCGCCGAAGTAGCTGCCCTTCGTGGGGTTCTGGATGGCGCAGTAGACCGTGATTCGGGGCTTGTCGGCGGGGGCGAAGCCGGCGAAGGAGGCGGTGTAGCCGCGGTAGCGACCGGTCTCCGGGTCGACGCGGTTGGCGGTGCCCGTCTTGCCCGCGACCCGGTAGCCGGGGATACGGGCCTTGGTGCCGGTGCCCTCCTCGTTGCCGACGACCGACTCCAGCATGGTCGCGAGCGTCTTCGCGGTCTTCTCGCTGACGACCCGGGTCTTCTTGGGTGCCGGAGCCGGTGTGAAGCGCCCGTCGGGGCCCTTGGTGCCGCGGACCATCGTCGGCTCCACACGGACGCCGCCGTTGGCGATGGTCGAGTAGACGGACGCGGCCTGCATGGCGTTGATCGAGAGTCCCTGGCCGAAGGGGATCGTGTACTGCTGCGAGGTCGACCACTTGGCGGGAGGCGCGAGGATGCCGGGCGTCTCCCCCGGGTAGTTCAGTCCACTGGGGCTGCCCAGTCCGAACCTCCGCAGGTAGGAGTGGAGGACGCGGTTGGCCTGCGCCTGCGTCTTGCCGAGCTGGCCGGTCGCCAGGATGGTGCCGATGTTGCTGGACTTGGCGAGCACGCCGTTGAGCGTGAGGTACCAGGTCGGGTGGTCGATGTCGTCCTTGAAGAGCCGGTCCCCGCGGTGCAGCCGGTTGGGCACGACGACATGCGTGCCGGGGACGGCCGCCTTCTCCTCCAGCACGGCGGCCATGGACATGACCTTCGCGGTGGAGCCGGGCTCGTACGCGTCCTGGAGGGCCGCGTTGCCCATGGCGGCCGAATTGGCCTCGGAGAGATCGTTGGGGTCGAAGCCCGGCGCGTTCGCCATGGCAAGGACCTCGCCGGTCTGGGTGTCCTGCACTATCACGTAGCCGCGGTCCGCCGCGGACTTTTTGACCTGCTCGCTGATCGCGCGCTGGGCCGCCCACTGGATGTCCCGGTCGATGGTCAGCTCGATGTCCGAGCCGGGCACGGCCGGGGTCTCGTGGGTGCCGCCGGCGGTGGGCACGCGCCGGCCGCCGGACTGGGCGTAGGTGATCTTTCCGTCCTCGCCGGCGAGGGGCTTGTCGAGCATGGACTCGATACCGCCGCCGCCGTGGCCGTTGGCGTTGACATAACCCAGTATCCCGGCGGCGAGATCACCGTTGGGGTAGACGCGTCGGCTGCTCGGCTCCTGGAACACGCCGCCGAGCACATTGCCCCCGGGTCCGCCCTTGGCCTTGTCAGCCCTGGCCTTCTCGGCGAAGACACCCTTGAGATCCTTGATCTGGTTCCAGACCTGAGGGGTCTGGCGGCGGGCCAGCACCGTGTAGCGGGACTTGGGTGTCCTCAGCTTCTTGGCGAGCTCGTTGGCGTCCTTGCCGAGGATCGGCGCGAGCAGTCCGGCGGCCTGTTCGGGCGCGTTGGGCGACTTGCTGTCCTCGGGCGTGAACATCTTCGGGTCGGCCGTGATGTCGTACGCGTCGACGCTCGTGGCGAGCGCGACTCCGGCCCGGTCGGTGATCTCTCCGCGCTCGGCGGCGAGCACATGGCTCAGGTAGCGGTTCTTCTCCGCCTTGGCCGCATACGCGCTCGCGTCGACCGCCTGCACCTGGAGAAGGCGTACGACGAAGGCCAGCATCACCAGGGTCAGTCCGAGGCTGACCAGCCGCAGCCGGGGGCGCGGGCTGCCGAGCCGGATGGCGCTCGGGCCGGGCTTGGGCGTGCGCGGCCGGGGGCGTGCGGACGGCCGCCTGGAGGGCCCTGGCACCCGGCGGCGCGGTGGTTGCTGAGGAGGCACTGCGTCACCTGCCGGGGGGCGTGGGGGTCGGCTTCGCGGGCGGGTTCGACGGCGTGAGTGCCGCGGGGTCGGGGGCGTCGGGCGCCGTGCGGGGTACGGCTCCGGGCGGCTGCGCCCCGGACACGGGGGCGGAGGAGGCCGTCGCGGGAGACGGGGCGGCGGGGACGGCGACGGGGGACGGCGTGGGCTCGGTCGCCGTCAGGGGGGTCTCGGCGATCTCCAGGGGTGAGGGGGCGGGCGAAGGCCGGGCCGTCGCCTTGCCGGGCACGCCGCGGACCGTGCCGTCCGGATCGATGAAGGCGGGGTTGCCGCCCGGCACCATGCCCAGCTCGCGGGCCCGCCGCTCCAGCGCGTCCGGGGCGGAGTAACTGTCCACGTCCCGCTGGAGCGCCTGCTGCTCGTCGGTGAGCTCGGTGGTCTCCCGCTTGAGCTCGCTCAGCTCGAACGAGCCTTCGTTGAGGGAGGAGTTCAGCAGCAGCAGTGTGATGAGCCCACCGCCGAGGAGCACGACGACCAGCAGCACGAAGGGGGTACGTGCCGCGGTGCTCGGTCCTGCCGGCATCAGCCGGGCCAGCCGGGCGGCGCGTCCCTTCAGCTGCTTGGCCGCTTCGCTCACCGCATCCTCCCGATCGCCTCTCGACCTGTCCGTCCCCTCGGCACGGGCCCGGGGCGTGTTTGAGAAGGAACGCCGTCCGCCCGTAGGGCGGGCCCCGCGGCGTCCGGTGCGTGCCATCGCCGGGCGGAGGAGCACCCTCGTACGAGATGTACTCGGGCGACTCCGACAGCATCGCGCGAGTGCGTGCCGGCATCGCGCGAGTGCGTGTCGGCATCGCGCGGGTACGTGCCGGGCGGCGCAGGACAGGCGGGATTTCGCGAACACGCCCCAGCGGCCGTGGCAGTCCCGTGCGCCTGCCTCACCGCACGTCCTCCCGGATGCGCTGCGCACCCCTCAGACGCGCGGGCGCGGCGCGGCGGTTCTCGGCGATCTCGTCCTCCGTCGGCAGTTCCGCGCCCCTGGTCAGCAGCTTCAGCCGCGGCTGGTACTCCTCGGGGACGACGGGCAGACCGGCCGGGGCCGTATTGGCCGCGCCGGCCGCGAAGACCTGCTTGACCAGCCGGTCCTCGAGCGAGTGGTACGACAGCACGGCGATCCGGCCGCCGACCGACAACGCCCCGACGGCCGCCGGGATCGCCCGCTCCAGCACGCTGAGCTCGCCGTTCACCTCGATGCGCAGGGCCTGGAAGGTGCGCTTGGCCGGGTTGCCGCCGGTGCGCTTGGCGGCCTGCGGCAGCGCGTCACGGATCAGCTCGACCAGACGGGCGCTGTTGCTGAAGGGCTCCTTCTCACGCTCCCGCACGACCGCTGAGACGATCCGCTTGGCCTGCTTCTCCTCGCCGTACGCCCGCAGGATCCGCACCAGCTCGCCGGCCGGGTAGGTGTTGAGCACCTCGGCGGCGCTCATGCCGGTCGTCTGGTCCATCCGCATGTCGAGCGGTGCGTCCTGGGCGTAGGCGAAGCCGCGGTCGGCCTCGTCGAGCTGCATGGAGGAGACACCGAGGTCGAAGAGGACGCCCTCGACGCGCGGGATGCCGAGGCGGCCCAGCACATCGGGGAGTTCGTCGTAGACGGCGTGGACGAGCGTGGCCCGGTCTCCGAAGGGGGCGAGCCGTTCACCGGAGAGCCGCAGGGCCTCCTTGTCCCGGTCGAGGGCGACGAGGCGCGCCTCGGGGAACCGGGTGAGCAGTGCCTCGCTGTGTCCGCCGAGGCCGAGGGTGCAGTCGACGACGACCGAACCCGGTCGCTCCAGGGCCGGGGCCAACAGGTCCAGGCACCGCTGGAGCATCACCGGGACGTGTCGGGTATTGCTCAAAGCGCCCTCTCAGGTCCGCCGCGGGCCTCGACCGACCGGCGAGCGGAGGGAGGCCGAGCCGTACGTGAATGCCGCACACGCGGGGAGACTCTTGGAAATGTGCAGGGTGTGAACGTGCAGGATGTGTCGGTGAACTGCGCGTCACTTTAGTCCACCGGCCCCTTCGGTCAATCAACCGGCTGGCGCGTCGCGCAGGGGTGACGCACCCGTCGCGCATGACCGCACTTCACCCGAACGGGCCCTTCCGTGTCCCCCCTGTGGGTTAGCTCACAACAAGCCCTGTTGATGTTCTTTGTCCCCTCTCACAGCAGGCCTCGAAGGCCTGTGCCCATTACCGTCATTGTCATGACGACTTCTGCTCACCACTCCGCCGACGCCGCGCGTACGGGTGGGACGGTCACCGATCGTCTCGTCGAAGCGAACCAGCGATACGCAGCCCGTTTCCAGGACCCGGGCATGGACGCCCGCCCCGTGCTCCAGGTGGCCGTCGTCGCGTGCATGGACGCGCGGCTCGATCTGCACGACGCGCTCGGACTGGAACTGGGCGACTGCCACACGATCCGGAACGCCGGCGGCGCGGTGACGGACGACGTCATCCGCTCGCTCACCATCAGCCAGCGGGCCCTCGGCACTCGCAGCGTCATACTCATCCACCACACGGGCTGCGGCCTCGAGTCGCTGACCGAGGACTTCCGGCACGAGCTGGAGGAAGAGGTGGGGCAGCGTCCGCCGTGGGCGGTGGAGGCGTTCCGCGACGTCGACCAGGACGTGCGCCAGTCGATGCAGCGGGTGCGGACCTCCCCCTTCCTGGTGCACACCGATGACGTCCGCGGTTTTGTCTTCGACGTGAAGCAGGGACTGTTGCGGGAGATCGACCCCGCGGTGTGACCGGACGAACACCCGGAGATAACACAGCAGATCCGGCAAATCCCTCCCAGTTGTCCACAGGCGAGTGACACGAAGCGGTAACGCCAACAAGAATGCGTCTGTGACACCCTTCCGGAACTTCCGGAGACCGGTGTTCGTGTTTTTGGTGGGCCGGGCCGTTCCATACGCACCGGCCCGTAGAACGGGCCGAGGAGGGCCGGGTGACGACCTATGACGATCGAGCGAGCCTCACAGATCTGACCACCACCGCGGATCGTGTCCGCAGGTCGGTCGAGGGTGTGATCGAGGGCAAGCCAGAGGTCGTACGGCTTTCGCTGACCGTGCTGCTCGCCGAAGGACATCTGCTCATCGAAGATGTCCCGGGCGTGGGCAAGACGATGCTGGCCAAGGCGCTGGCGCGATCCATCGACTGTTCCGTGCGGCGTATCCAGTTCACGCCGGACCTGCTGCCGTCGGACATCACCGGTGTGTCGATCTTCGACCAGCAGCAGCGTGACTTCGAGTTCAAGCCGGGCGCGATCTTCGCCCAGATCGTGATCGGCGACGAGATCAACCGTGCGTCGCCGAAGACGCAGTCGGCGCTGCTGGAGTCGATGGAGGAGCGCCAGGTCACGATGGACGGCAACACCTATGAACTGCCCAGTCCGTTCATGGTGGTGGCCACGCAGAACCCGGTCGAGATGGAGGGCACCTACCCGCTGCCGGAGGCTCAGCGCGACCGTTTCATGGCGCGGGTCTCCATCGGCTATCCGAGCGCGGAGGCCGAGCTGCAGATGCTCGACGTGCACGGCGGTGTCTCCCCGCTGGACGACCTTCAGCCGGTGGCGCACGCGCACGACATCGTGAAGCTGATCGACGCCGTGCGCACCGTGCATGTCGCCGACTCCGTCCGGCGGTACGCGGTGGAGTTGGTCGCTGCCACCCGTAACCACCCGGACCTCAGACTCGGTGCATCGCCGCGTGCCACGCTGCATCTGCTGCGTGCCGCCAAGGCCACGGCCGCGCTCAACGGCCGGGAGTACGCACTGCCGGACGACGTCCAGTCGCTCGTGGTGCAGGTCCTCGCGCACCGTCTGCTGCCCACCGCCCAGGCCCAGTTGAACCGGCGCACCGCGGAGCAGGTCGTGCTGGAGATCCTTCAGCGCACTCCCGTGCCGACGGCCGAGGGCACGGAGACGTCCTACATCGCGGGCCGTCCGGTCCAGCCGCCGCTCTACGGCCAGCAGCCCGGCGCCCGGCGGCTGTGATGCCGGCCGAGGGCCCCGGTGCCACCGAGGGCAATGCCTCGGGCGGGGTGCGTGCGGCTCTGGGCGGGCTGACCACACGCGGCCGCTCGTTCCTCGCGGCCGGCATCGCCGCGGCGATCTGCGCGTACGTCCTCGGGCAGAGCGATCTGCTGCGGGTCGGCCTGCTGCTCGCCGTGCTGCCCCTGGTCTGTGTGGCGGTGCTCTACCGCACCCGCTACCGGGTTGCGGGCAGCAGGCGGCTCTCGCCGTCGCGGGTGCCGGCCGGTTCCGAGGCCCGGGTGCATCTGCGGATGGACAACGTCTCGCGGCTGCCCACCGGACTGCTGATGCTCCAGGACCACGTGCCCTACGTCCTCGGCCCGCGGCCCCGGTTCGTGCTCGACCGTGTGGAGGCCGGCGGACGCCGCGAGGTGTCCTACCGGGTGCGGTCGGACCTGCGCGGGCGCTATCCGCTCGGGCCGCTCCAGCTGCGGCTGAGCGATCCGTTCGGCATGTGCGAACTGACCCGCTCCTTCAGCGCGTTCGACACCCTCACGGTGATCCCGCGGACGGAGTCGCTGCCGCCGGTGCGACTGGCGGGCGAGGCCTCGGGGTACGGCGACGGGCGCCAGCGCTCCCTGGCGCTGGCCGGCGACGACGACGTCATCCCGCGCACCTACCGGCACGGCGACGATCTGCGCCGGGTGCACTGGCGTTCCACCGCGCGCTACGGCGAACTGATGGTGCGCCGTGAGGAGCAGCCCCAGCGGTCGCGCTGCACCGTGCTGCTCGACACCCGGCGCGGCGCCTACCAGGGGGCCGGTCCCGACTCGGCCTTCGAATGGGCCGTCTCGGGCGCCGCGTCCGCGCTGGTCCATATGCTCGAACGGGGCTTCGCGGTGCGGCTGTTGACCGACACCGGCAGTTCGGTGCCGGGCGAGGGCGCGGACGGGTTCGCGGGCTCGACCCAGGAGTCCGCGGACTCCGCGGGTCTGATGATGGACACCCTCGCGGTCGTCGACCACTCCGACGGCGGCGGGCTCTCCCGGGCGTACGACGTGCTGCGCGGCGGGAACGAAGGACTCCTGGTCGCGTTCTTCGGCGACCTCGACGAGGAGCAGGCGACGCTCGCCGCGCGGATGCGCCATCGCAGCGGCGCCGCCGTCGCCTTCGTCCTCGACAGCGGCACCTGGGTGACGAGCGGTGCCGTGGCCGGCGCGATCGACGAGCGGCTGCGGCTGCTGCGGGAGTCCGGCTGGACCGCGCTCGCCGTGGCGCCGGGGGCCCCGCTCGCCGATCTGTGGCAGCAGGCGGGCCATCAGCGCACCGAGTCCAGCAGCACGAACGGCAATTCTGGGGGTTGGACATGAGCGGTCGCGGACGGCTGGCGCTGTGCGCGTTCGCTGCCACAGTGATGGCATCGGGCGCGATCCTGCCGCTGATCGACACGGCCGGCTGGATGGTGCAGGCGGCGTTCCTGCTGGCCGTCCAGAGCGGCGCGGGCGCCCTGACCCGGCGGGTACCGCTGGCCAGGCCGCTCACGGTCCTCGTGCAGGCGCTCGTCGGACTGCTGCTGCTCACGGTGGTCTTCGCCCGGGACCACGCGCTCCTCGGCGTGCTGCCGGGCCCGGAGGCCTTCCAGCACTTCGGCACCCTGCTCTCCGCCGGCGGCGAGGACGTCGGGCGGTACGCGATCCCGGCGCCCGCGACCGACGGCATCCGCCTGATGGTGATCGGCGGGGTCATGGTGATCGGCCTGACGGTGGACGCCCTCGCGGTGACCTTCCGCAGCGCCGCACCCGCCGGTCTGCCGCTCCTCGCGCTCTATTCGGTCGCGGCCGGCCTGGCGGGCGGCGGCGCGAGCTGGCTGTGGTTCCTGCTGGCCGCCTGCGGCTATCTGGTGCTCCTGCTGGCCGAGGGCCGGGACCGGCTCTCGCAGTGGGGTCGGGTCTTCGGCGGAGCCGTGCCCGCACAGGGGCGCAGCGCCCAGGGCTTCGACCCGGCCGGCGGCAATCCGCTCGCCCCGGTGCGCACCGGGCGGCGGATCGGCGCTCTCGCACTGGGCGTGGCGCTCGTGGTCCCGGCGGCGCTGCCGGCCCTGGACGGCGGGCTGCTGGCCTCCACGGGCAACGGCACGGGCGGCGGGGGCGGCGGCACGATCAATGCGGTGAACCCGCTGGTCTCCCTCCAGGACAGCCTGCGGCAGCCCGACAACCGCGAGGTCATCCGCTACCGGACCAACGCACCGGACACCCAGGACCTCTATCTGCGGATCGTGGCGCTGGACCAGTTCGACGGCACGGCGTGGAAGACCTCGCAGCGCGACATCACCGATATCCCGCGCCGCCTTCCGCAGCCGGACGGTCTCAGCCCGTCGGTCGGCGCCACCGAGATCAGGACGAACATCACGGCCGCCGGTTCCTACCGGCAGAGCTGGCTGCCGCTCCCCTACCCGGCGACCGACGTGGACATCAAGGGCCGCTGGCGCTTCGAGCCCGTCGGCCGGACGGTGGTCGGCGACAGCGGCCAGTCGACCCGGGGCGCGAAGTACTCCGTCAGCAGCCTGATGGTGAAGCCGACGGCCGAGCAGCTCGCGAGCGCTCCGCCGGCCCCGGCCTCGCTGGTGCGCGAGTACACCAAGGTGCCCGAGGTCCTGCCGGACGTGGTCGAGGACACCGCGAAGAAGGTCACCGAGGGCGCCGCGAACGACTACGAGCGGGCGGTGAAGCTCCAGGACTGGTTCGCCGTCGACGGCGGCTTCACCTACGACACCGAAGTCCAGTCCGGTACGGGCGTCTCCGCGATTTCCCGCTTCCTCCAGCAGAAGCAGGGCTTCTGCGTCCACTTCTCGTTCTCCATGGCCGCCATGGCGCGGACGCTCGGCATTCCGGCACGGGTCGCGGTCGGCTTCACGCCGGGCAGTCCGCTGGCCGACGGCAGCATGTCGGTGGGTCTGAAGGAAGCACACGCCTGGCCGGAGCTGTTCTTCGAGGGCGTGGGCTGGACGCGGTTCGAGCCGACCCCGAGCCGGGGCACCGCACCCGAGTACACCCGTTCGGAGTCGCCGTCCGGCGGGCCGAGCAGCCCGACGCAGCCCGAGGCGACCGCCTCCACGGCACCCAGCGTCGCCCCGTCCGCCTCCGATCGCTGCCCGGCCCAGGCCCGGCAGCTCGGTGAGTGCGGTGCGGCGGCGCCGCAGGATCTGACCCCGCCCGGCGATTCGGGCTTCCCGTTGAAGACCACCCTGCTGGTGGGTCTGGCCGTGCTGCTCGGAGTGGGTGTGCCGCTGCTGCCGATGCTGTGGCGGCTGAGAGTCACCGCACGCCGGCTGGGCTCCGGCGGACGCACACCGGCCGACGCCGGGGCGCGGACCCTCGCGGCCTGGCTGGAGGTCACGGACACGGCCTGGGACTTCGGCATCCTGCCGGACGAGTCCCAAACAGCACGCAAGACCGCGGCCCGCATCGTGCGGCTCGGCGGTCTGGAGGGCGAGGCGGCGGACGGGGTGCACCGGATCGCGGGCGCTGTCGAGCAGGTGCTCTATGCCCCGGTGCCCAAGCCGGGCACGGGTCTGAGCGACGACGTGACCCGGATCCGGGAGGGCCTGCGGTCCGGAGCGAGCCGTGGGACCCGGCTGCGGGCACTGCTGCTGCCCCGCTCGACCGTACGAGTGGTCTGGGACCTCTCGGGCCGCTGGTCCTCGCTCACCGACACCTGGCGCGGCAGCCGCTGGGCCCCGGAGCGGTGGGCGGGGATGCTGCGCCGTCCGTCGCGGCAGCGGGGCTGAGGACGCCCGGGCCGAGGGACAGCGAGAACGGGTGAGGGGCCGACGCTTCGGGCGTCGGCCCCTCACCCGTTCTCGACTCCGACGCATGCGCCGGGGTCATATTCAGGGGGCTGAGCACTCAAAAATCCGGCCCTGCGGGGACGGGATCGGCCGGGGAATTCCGGCACCGAGCCTCCGGCGCACAGGGCGTCCGCATGGCGATCCGGGACTCGTCCATCCGGGAGACGCAGCCGGGACTCAGCAAACGGGGATTCGGAGACGGCGATTCGGAGACGGGGACTCGGGGACGACGGAATTCGGGCCGCACGGACCCGAGGCACGCGAAGGCCGGAAGCACCCGCATCCGGGGCGCATCTGTCCGGCGCACGGGCGGGGGCCTGATCCACACGCCAAGCCCCGGGCCTTGCCGTCCCACCATGGCCGCTCACGCGAACAGTTCACCCGCTCGGTGACGCCCTCCGCGAGGTCCGCGGTGGTTCAGTGGCCCTGCTCGTCGCGGCGGCGCTGCCACCGCTGCTCGATCCGGTCCATCATCGACTTGCGCTGACGGGACTGGCGACGCGCGGTTGCGGGCGCGTCTCCCAGGGTCTGTTGCTCACCCGGTTTCGGCGCCTTGCGCCATCCGGTGACCGCCAGGACCGCACAGCCGAGCATGACGAGAAAACCCACCACGCTGATCCAGATCTGCTGCGCGACCATTCCGGCCATGAGGAGCGCGATACCCACCAGGAAGCCGGCGACCGCTTGGTAGACCCGTCGCCGGGTGTACGTACGCAGCCCGCTTCCCTCAAGCGCTGTAGCGAACTTGGGATCTTCGGCGTACAGCGCTCGCTCCATCTGCTCGAGCATTCGCTGCTCGTGCTCCGAGAGCGGCACGGAGTCCTCCTAGTCGTCGGCCGCGGGGGGCGACCGGTATGCGGCCCTTTCAGGATAGGCAGGGAATCGCCCCCGTGAAACCCGCCCTCTATGCCTGTTCACCGCCCGGGCCGCCATGGCGGCTTGGCTGCTGAGGCGTAGATTCCCCAACCGCCGATCCGTCATGCCGGATGGTGTCCCCCGATCATACGGGGCCGAGCCCACGATCGGGGGGTCTGTGGCGTACTCCATGTGCGGCTGCGCCGCTGATCAGCCGCGCTTCTCGCCCAGTACGTGCAGCTGGGTGGCGACCGAGTGGAAGGCGGGCAGCTCGGCCGCGGCCGCCTCCAGCTTGAGCAGAGCCTCCAGAGCGCGCGGCTCGGTGTCCACCAGGACGCCCGGAACGAGGTCCGCGAAGACGCGCACGCCGTGCACCGCGCCGACCTCCACACCGGCGTCGGAGGCCAGCGTGGTGAGCTGCTCCGCGGTGAAGCGGCGGGGCATCGGGTCCCCGTCGCCCCAGCGGCCCGCGGGGTCCGTCAGCGCCTGCCGGGCCTCGGTGAAGTGCCCCGCGAGCGCCCGGGCCAGGACGGCACCGCCGAGGCCTGCGGCCAGCAGGCTGATGATGCCGTCGGCCCGCAGGGCGGCGACCGTGTTCCGCACGCCTTCCGCCGGGTCGTCCACGTACTCCAGGACGCCGTGGCAGAGGACCGCGTCGTAACCGTCGCGCTCGACGACGTCGAAGAGGCCGTGCACATCCCCCTGGACGCCCTTGATCCGGTCGGCGACTCCGGCCTCCGCGGCCCTGCGCTCCAGCGCGAAGAGGGCGTTCGGGCTGGGGTCGACCACGGTGACGCGGTGGCCCAGCCGGGCGACGGGCACCGCGAAGGAACCGCTGCCGCCGCCGGTGTCCAGGACGTCCAGGCTGTCCGTCCCGGTCACCTTGGCCCGGCGGTCCAGAGCGTCCTTGAGGACCTCCCAGACGACCGAGGTGCGCAGGGCGGAGCGGGGCTGACGCGGTGGGGTCTTCCCACCGGGGGACGGGTCCGGCACGGCAGTTGACTCCTCGGGCGGTGCCGCCCCGGGCTGCTGGAACGCGGGCGGGGCGGGCGGTGAGCGATGACCGACGTCGATGAACGCACGACATCTCCCACCCTATTGCCTCGGCCGGACGTCCCAGCGCTGCGTCTCACCCCGCGGCGCCGGCCCTTTCCGCCTGCCGCTCCGTGGCCGTCTCACCCCGCGGCGTCACCCCTCCCCGGCGGCTCCGTCCGGGGCTGCGGCAGGGCCGGCTGGAGCACCAGCATCCGTTCCACCAGGCGCAGGAACATGGCCGCGTCACGCAGCAGGTCGTCGGCGTCGCGGGTGCTCGCCGCCCCCTGTATGCCCGCCTCGGCGCGTGCCCTGCGGGTGGCGCCCGAGGCGAACAGGATGCTCCACTCCGCCAGTTCGGGCGCTATCTCGGGGAGCACTTCCCAGGCGCTCCTGATCCGCCGGCGTCGTCGCTCGCTCGTCTCCGGGCGGCCCCGCGCGGCGAGCACCGCGGCGGCGGTGCGCAGGGCCGCCAGGTGGGCCGTGGCGTAGCGCTCGTTGGGCGTTTCGAGGGTGGCTGCCTCGTCCAGTCCGGTACGGGCCTGGGCGAGGAGGTCGAGGGCGGCGGGGGGCGCGGTGGCCCGCCGCAGGACGGGGTGCACGTCGCTCGCCGGTCCGGTCAGTGAGGGTGCAGGGCCGGTGGCGCGGCGCCGGGGTGCGGCTGCTGCGTAGGAGTTGGCCATGACGAACCTCCTGTCGTCGTGTGACGGCACTGTGGCCGTATGTGTCCATCGTGGAGGCCCCCACTGACAATCGGCCCTGACCTGCTCCTTTGCTTCGATCGTAGGTTCGGTAGTAGTTTTTGCACTGACTGGTCAGTTCAAAATTTGGGGGAGGGCACGTGGACAGCCCGCACGGGGCAGCCGTCACTGCCGAGGACTTCGGGCTCGAGGGTCCGCGTGGCTGGGCCTTCCGGTCGGTCACCGTCGACGCGGAGCCCGGCTCGCTCATCGCCGTCGTGGGCCCGTCCGGTTCGGGCCGTACGAGTCTTCTGCTCGCGCTCACCGGCCGTATGCGTCCCACCGAGGGCAGCGCCGAGGTCGCCGGACTGCCGCTGCCCCGGAAGATGGCCGCGGTACGCAGGATCAGCGCGCTCGGCCCCGTACAGGGCGTCAGCGAGCTCGACCCGGCGCTGACCGTCGGCGAGCATCTGCGGGAACGCGCCCTGTTGCAGCGCCGTTTCGACGCCTCGCTGCGCGCCCTGCTGAGGCCGCGCGCCGAGCGGGCGAAGGAGGCACGCGACCGTGTCGACGAAGCGCTGGAGGCCGCCGGGCTGGACACGGCCACGCTCCCCAAGCGGGAACGCACCTCCGTACGCGATCTGGAGCGGCTGGAGGCGCTGCGGCTGTCCGTGGCCCTGGCGCTGATCGGCCGGCCGCGGCTGCTCGCCGTCGACGACGCCGACCTGAAGCTCTCCGACGCCGACCGGGCCGAGGCGTGGCGGCTGCTGCGCTCGGTCGCGGAGTCGGGCACGACCGTGCTGGCCGTGTGCAGCGAGGCGCCCGAGGGCGCCACCGTCGTCGTCGGCACCGGCCGAGGCACGGACAGTCCGGACGACGACGCTCCGGACGACGATGCTCCGGGCGACAGGCAGGACGACGGCATCCAGGACGACGGCAGCACCCACGAGGGGCCCGCCGACGACACCACCGACGGCAGCGCGGACACCCGGCCCACCGACGGCGGGGCCACGGCCGGCACCCACGACGACACCGGCACCGACCATGCCGGCACCCACGACGAGACCACCGTCGTGAACACCACCGAGGAGGGGACGGCCGATGCGCTCGCCGAAACTGGCCGCGCTTGAGCTCAAGCGGTTCGGCAGGGGGAAACTGCCGCGTGCCGCACTGGTCGCCGTGGTGCTGCTGCCGTTGCTGTACGGCGCGCTGTACCTGTGGTCCTTCTGGGACCCGTACGGCCGGCTGGACCGGATCCCCGTCGCGCTCGTCAACGACGACAAGGGCGCCCAGGCCGAGGGCAGGAAGATCTCGGCGGGCGACGAGATCACCAAGGGGCTGCGCGAGAGCGACGTCTTCGAGTGGCACGAGGTGAGCGCGGCCGAGGCCCGCGAGGGTGTCGAGGACGGCGCGTACTACCTCTCGCTCACCATGCCCCGGGACTTCAGTGAGCGCATCGCGTCGAGTTCGGGCAACTCCCCCGAGACCGGCGCCCTTCAGGTCCGCACGAACGACGCCAACAACTACATCGTCGGCCAGATTTCGCGGACGGTCTTCGCCGAGGTGCGCACGGCCGCGTCGACCGACGCGTCCCGCTCGTTCCTGGACCGCATCTTCATCTCCTTCTCGAGCATCCATGACGCGACGGAGAAGGCGGCCAAGGGCGCCGACCAGCTCAAGGGCGGTATCGGCAAGGCCAAGAAGGGCTCCAAGGAGCTCGCCGACGGCCTCGAGGACGCGAAGGACGGCAGCGGCAAGCTCGTCGGCGGTCTGTCGAAGCTCTCCAAGGGCGCGAGCGAGCTCGAGACCGGTTCCCGCAAGGTCGCGGGCGGCACCCAGCAACTCGCCGACAAGGTCAACGCGGTGGCCGCCGGCATCCGCCCGTACGTACGGGACGACGGCAAGTCGATCGGTGACGCGGCCCGTCTGGTCTCCGACTCCTCCCGGACCGTCCGCCACACCCTCGACCATCTGGTGAAGAGCGCCCCGGCCGCGGCCGCCCGCGCGCACAAGTCCGCCGACGAGCTGGAAGCGCTCCACCGCTCGCGCTGCGAGGACGCCCTGCTGCCGGACGCCGGTGCCTGCTCGGCTCTGGAGCGTGCCAGGGACGCTGCGAAGGACGTGGCGAAGGTAGCCGACGACGTCGACGCCGTGGTGAAGGACCACCAGGGTGACCTCAAGAAGCTCGACAGCCGGCTCGCCGATCTCCAGAAGAAGGCCGACGAGATCGCCCGGCGCTCGCCGCGGCTCGACGACGACCTGGAGTCGGCCGTCAAGAAGGTCAACGAGCTCAACTCCGGTGCCAGGAAGGTCGCTCAGGGCGCGGACAAGCTGCACTCGGGCCTGAGCACCGCACGGTCGGGTTCCACCGAGCTGGACACGGGCGTGGGCAGGCTCAAGAAGGGTGCCGGGACGCTGGACGGCGGTCTGTTCAAGCTGGCCGACGGTTCGGACGAGCTCGCGGGCGGGCTGAACGACGGCGTCGACAAGATCCCCGACTACAACAAGAAGGACCGGGACCGCCGTACCGAGGTGATGGCGGACCCCGTGAAGCTGGCGAGCCAGTCCCTGCACAAGGCGCCCAACTACGGCACCGGCTTCGCCCCGTACTTCATCCCGCTCTCCCTGTGGGTGGGCTCGATGGTGGCGTACATGATCATCTCGCCGCTGAACCGGCGGGCGCTCGCCGCGGGCGCCTCCGCCTGGCGGATCGCGGTGGCGGGCTGGCTGCCGGTGGTGGCCCTCGGCCTGGTGCAGGTCGTGGCGCTGATGTCGGTGCTGCACTGGACGGTCGGTCTGCAGATGGTCCACGCGGCCGGCACGGTCGGCTTCCTGGCGCTCGTCATCCTCTGCTTCGCCGCGATCATCCAGTGGCTGAACGCCCGGTTCGGGGCGGCCGGCCGGATCCTCGTCCTGGCGCTGCTGATGCTCCAGCTGACCTCGGCGGGCGGCACCTACCCCGTCCAGACCAGCCCGGCGTTCTTCAACGCGATCCACCCCTTCCTCCCGATGAGTTACGTCGTCGACGCACTGCGCCGGCTCATCACGGGCGGCGGGCTGGGCCCGGTGTGGGAGGCGAGCGCCGTCATGATCGCCTTCACTGCGGGTGCGCTCGCGCTCACCGCGATCTCCGCACGCCGTAAGCAGGTGTGGACGCTCGACCGCCTGCACCCCGAGCTGAGCCTCTGAAGGGGCGGCGGACCTGTGAGAATCGATGTCATGGACAGCAGTAGCACCAGACGCCGGGCGACCCGGGCGAAGCTCTACGAAGCCGCGGTGACGCTCATAGCCGAGCAGGGGTTCTCGGCCACCACGGTGGACGAGATCGCCGAGCGCGCCGGCGTGGCCAAGGGCACGGTCTATTACAACTTCAAGAGCAAGACCGAGCTCTTCGAGGAGCTGCTGCGTTACGGCGTCGGCCTCCTCACGGCATCGCTCCAGTCCGCGGCCGACGAGACGGCGGAGCGCGGCGGCACCAAGGTCGAGGCGCTGGACGCCATGATCCGGGCGGGCCTGGTCTTCATCGACCGCTATCCGGCCTTCACACAGCTGTACGTGGCCGAGCTGTGGCGCACCAACCGCGCCTGGCAGTCGACGCTCCTGGTCGTCCGGCAGCAGGCGGTGGCGGTGGTCGAGACGGTGCTGCGGGAGGCCGTCGAGAACGGCGAACTGAGCGAGGAGATCGACATCTCGCTGACCGCGGCAGCGCTGGTCGGGATGGTGCTGGTGGCCGCGCTGGACTGGCAGTCCTTCCAGCGGGAGCGGTCGATCGACGATGTGCACGCGGCGCTCTCACGGCTGCTGCACGGCCGGGTGAGCGGCCGCTGAGACCTCCCGGGGCCCTGCGGGGCTCGCCGGGAGCCCGATGCGACCGGAGACCGGACGGAATCACGCCTGTCGGGGGGCAGGCGTGATGCGACCGGCCGGTCGACGGGTGCAGGGAAAAGACGCCGGTCCGGCGCGGTTCGGTCTCCCGAGCCGTGCCGGACCGGCGTCCTTGTCCCCCGTGCGTCCCCCGTGTTCCCCCGGTTCCCCCGTGTCCCCGTTCCCCCGAGGCCCCCGTACCCCTGCGTCCCCCCGTGGTGCCGGACAACCCGTGGTCGACGGGTTCTCCGTCCTGCACCCCCCGTTCCGTCAGGGGAGCCGCGCCGTTCCGCCGCCCCGTGTCGGCGGTGCCGGCGCTGCGCCCCTTCCGTGGTCTCCACTCTTCCCTCTGCGCAGGTGGCGCCCCATCCGCCCGCCTACTCATCTCTCCCACTAGGTACGGGTACTCAGTCGTCCGCGCTCATCCCCACCCGCGGCGGCCCGCCTCTGGTTACGATCGCGTCCGTGTCCGTACTCCCTCTCGTCTTCACCAGCGGCTGGGCCAGCGGGATCAACGCCTATGCGGTGATCCTCCTGTTCGGCATCTTCGGCGCCACCGGGGTCTCCGACGAGGTGCCCGAGTCGCTCCAGCGCACCGACGTCCTGATCGTCGCCGGTGTGCTCTTCCTGTGCGAGGCGGTGGCGGACAAGATCCCCTACGTCGACTCGATATGGGACTCGGTGCACACCGTGATCCGCCCCGTGGCGGGTGCGGTCGTGGCCGCGCTGCTGGCCGGGGAGAGCGGGTCGCTGCCGGAGATCGCGGCAGGCGCCATCGGTGGCTCGACCGCCTTGATGAGTCATCTCGTCAAGTCCGGCACCCGGATGGCGATCAACACCTCGCCCGAGCCGTTCAGCAATGTCGCGATGAGCGTCGCCGAGGATCTGGGTGTCGCCGGGATCATCACCTTTGCCGTCTTCAACCCGGTGGCCGCGGCGATCATCGCCGCCACGCTGCTGGTCCTCGGCATCGTCGTCGTGGTGTTCCTGGCTTCCAGGATCCGCAGGTTCCTGCGCCGCAGAGCACAGCGGCGCGAGGAGAAACGACTGGCCGCCACGGTGGCCGGCCGGCCACCGGGCTGAGTGTCACAGGCGGCCGATACAGTCCCTGACATGGCACGGATTGCGGTGATCGGCGCCGGGATGGGCGCCATGGCGGCTGCCGCCCGGCTGGCCGTGGCAGGCCACCGGGTGACGGTGTACGAGCGCTCGGCGACGTACGGCGGCGCGCTGGGCGCCTTCGAGCGCGACGGGTTCGTCTTCGACACCGGACCGGGTCTGCTGCATCTGCCCGCCGTCTGGCGGGACTTGTTCCTGAAGACCGGCAAGGAGCCGCTGGAGCGGTGCGTCGGCCTGACCGAGGTCGATCCCGCGAGCCGGCACCTCTTCGCCGACGGCTCCGCGGTGACCCTTCCGAATGCCTCGCGGGCCGGCATCGTCTCCGCGCTGGAGTCGTCGCTGGGCGCCGGGGCGGGTGAGCGGTGGGGCGACTTCCTCGGACGGGCGCGGGACGCCTGGGACCGCTCCCGCCGGCCGCTGCTGGAGGAGCCCCTGTGGGACGACTGGCAGGTGCTGGGCCGCGATCCCTACCCGGCCCTGCGACAGCGCAGGATGCTGCGCACCCGGCAGGCCACCACCGTCTCCGAGGTCGGCACCCTGGAGCTGGCCGACCCGAGGCTGGCCGCGCTCTTCGAGGGCTGCGCCCTGGCGTACGGCCTGGACCCCCGGCACGCCCCGGCGAGCGCGGCCCTGCTGCCGTACATGGAGCAGACGTTCGGCAGCTGGTATGTCGCGGGCGGGATGCGGGAGTTGGCCCGTGCGGTGTACGAGCGCTGTCTGGCCCGGAAGGTGGAGTTCGTCTTCGGGTCGGAGGTGACGTCGGTCCTCGTCCGGGACGGTCGCGCGGCCGGTGTCGAGCTCGCCGGGGCCGCGGTCGCCGAGGCCGACCAGGTGGTGGCAGGCGCGGACATCCCGCTTCCGGCCGGGCAGGAGCTGTGGGAGGACGGCGACGTGCGCCCGCAAGCGGGGCCCGGCGCAGGGCAGTTGCCGGGCAGGTTCACCGTTCTGCTGGGGCTGCGCGGGGCACGGCCCGCCTCGGCCGTCCACCGGAGCGTGGTCCACTCCCCCGACACCGGCGCTGAGGCGGCGGCCGTCTTCGGCGGCCGCCTCGCCGAGAGGCCCACGGTCACCGTGCTGCGGCCCGACGACCCGCGCACCCGCCCGGACGACGCACACGAGGCGGTCACCGTCACCGCGACGGTGACCGGCCACGGCGGCGCAATCGACTGGAGGGACAAGGCCCTGCGCGAACGTTGCGCGGAAGCGCTGATCGACGCCGCGGGTACGGCCGTCGAGGACCTGCGCGCGCGGGCGCTGTGGCACGAGATCCTGACGCCCGCCGAGACGGGTGGGGTCCCGGCACCGTCGCTGGCCGGGTTCGGCGGCCGGTATCTGCATCCCGCGAACAGCACCCGGCTGCCCGGGCTCCATCTGGTCGGCGGACGCTCGCACCCGGGCGGCGGACTGGCACACGCCGGCATGTCGGGGGCACTCGTGGCCGGACTCATCGTGGAGGGCGCGGACTTCCGCGGCTCGCGGTAAGGCGCCGCGGACGCCGGCGTAGGAAGGAGGCGCCGGCATACGGCAGGCGGCGCCGGCTCGGAAGGTCCGACTGCCTCAGTAGCGGTACTGCTGCTCGTTGTACTCGTTGTCGTAGCCGTACGGCGACTGCTGTTCCCCGGGCACCTGCTGGTCGGTGTCCCGCTGCTGCGGCACCCACACCCCGCCGGGCGGAGTGTCGCTGTACGACGGCTGCGCGTAGTACGGATCGGTGTACTGCTGCTGCTGCGGGCTGCCGAAGCTGTCGTAGTTCTCGTAGGTGCTGTACTGCTGGCCGCCCACGTAGGGGTCGGAGTACGCGGCGTACTGCTGCTGGCCGGTGCCGTAGTCGTACTGCCCGGTGAAGGCGTCCTGGCCCGTGGGCTGCTGGTCGTAGCCGTAGTACGGGTCGTACTGGCCGTCGGTCCGGCCCGCGGGCTGCCCGTAGTTGTCTGCGTTCTGGGCATTCTGGTCCTGCTGCATCGCCGCGTAGGCCGCGTCGCTGTAGACGCCGTACTGCCCGGTGTCGTCGGGCAGCGGCTGCGGCTCGTAGACCGGCTCGGGGTCCAGGTCGGGGGCGGCGGGAGCCTCGTAGGCGAGGTCCGACACCTCGAGCGTGGGCTCACGCGTGGCGGCCTCGCCCTGCCGGCCACCGGACTTGCGGCGTCGGCTCGCGCCGGGACTGCCGCCGAGGGCCCACCCGGTGGAGAAGCCGCGGCGGAAGGAGAGCGTCACATAGGTCTGTCCGACGGCGAAGGCGATGGCACCGAGCGCGATCACGACCACGGACGGCAGCAGCACACCGAAGACGACACAGAGGAATCCGCCGAAGGCCAGCAGCCGCCAGCGCAGCCGCGCCTTGTACTGCAGCAGCACCTCGCCGAGCAGCCACAGCGCGACGATTCCGAACGCGACGTAGAGGACCGTCCAGCCCATGCCCGCCCCTCTCCTTCGGCCGCCGCCCCCGGTCGGGTCGGCTACGACCGATCACAACTGCTCGTGCAGTCCGAGATTCTCGTAGATTTCGAGCGTCGCCGTGGAGTTGTTGAGCGTAATGAAGTGCAGTCCGGGGACACCCTCGGAGAGCAGCTCCGCGCAGAACTCCGTTGCGAACTCGATCCCCATGGAGCGTACAGCCGCCGGATCGTCCTTGACCGTGAGGATCCTCTCTTTCAGGTCCTCAGGGATCGATGCGTTGCTGAGCTGGGCAAACCGCTCGAGCTGTTTGACGCTGGTGACGGGCATGATCTCGGGGATGATCGGGGTGGCGCAGTCCGCGGCCGCGACCCGGTCACGCAGCCGCAGATAGTCCTCGGCCCTGAAGAACATCTGGGTGATCGCGTAGTCGGCGCCGGCGCGGCACTTGTCGACGAAGTGCCGGGTGTCGGTCTCCCAGTCGGCGGACCGGGGATGCATCTCCGGGAAGGCCGCCACGCCGACACAGAAATCCCCCGACTCCTTGATCAGGCGCACCAGTTCGGCCGCGTACTGCACGCCGTCGGGGTGCTTGACCCAGTCGCCCATCGGGTCGCCGGGCGGGTCGCCCCGGACGGCGAGGATGTTACGGATGCCGGCGTCGGCGTACTGGCCGATCATGTTCCGCAGCTCGGCGATCGAGTGGTTGACCGCGGTGAGGTGCGCGACGGGGGTGAGCGTCGTGTCCGCAGCGATCTGCTCGGTGGCCTTGACGGTGCCGGCGCGGGTGGAGCCTCCGGCGCCGTAGGTCACGGAGACGAAGCTGGGGGCGACCGCCTCGACCCGGCGCAGAGCGTTCCAGAGGTTGCGTTCGCCCTTTTCCGTTTTCGGCGCCCAGAACTCAAAGGAGTAGGACGTCTTGCCGGTCGCGAGCAGCTCACGCACCGTCCGTGCGTGGTCCGTCCTGGTGGAAGCTGTTCCGAGGGCCATACTCGCAGGTTATCCACGCCCAGGGGGTGACCCAACCGGAGTCCACCCATCGGACACCGATTGTTCGCCCTTGGCCTACTCTCCGCGCTCGCGTATCCGCTTGGCGAGATGGGCGGCGGCGGCCCCGGGATCGGCCGCCTCGGTGATCGCCCGGACGACGACGACCCGGCGGGCGCCCCCGTCGAGCACCTCGTCCAGATTGCCCGCGTCGATGCCGCCGATCGCGAACCAGGGCCGGTCGGTGCCCAGTGCGGCGGTGGAGCGCACGAGGTCCAGGCCGGGGGCGTGCCGGCCGGGCTTGGTGGGCGTCGGCCAGCAGGGACCGGTGCAGAAGTAGTCCACACCGGGCTCGACCGCCGCCGCGGCGGCCTCGGATGCGGCGTGTGTGGAACGGCCGATGAGGACGTCGTCGCCGAGGATGGCGCGGGCGGCCGGGACCGGCAGGTCGCCCTGTCCCAGATGCAGGACCGCGGCGCCGATGGCATGCGCGACGTCCGCGCGGTCGTTCACGGCGAGCAGCTTGCCGTGCCGGCGGCAGGCGTCGGCGAAGACCTGGAGGTGCTCCAGCTCCTCGGCCGCTTCCATGCCCTTGTCGCGCAGCTGCACGATGTCGACCCCGGAGGCGAGCACCGTGTCCAGGAAAGCGGCGAGGTCGCCCTGCTTCTTGCGGGCGTCCGTGCACAGATAGAGCCGGGCGTCGGACAGCAGAGCGCGAGCCGTGGACATGGCGATTTCCCCCCGGGGCGGGTCGGCGGTGTGCGGGCAGGACCCTACGGCCCCGCCCGCACACCGCTTGATGGTGTCTTCAGGGCGTCAGACGGCGAGCGCCTGGGCCCGGCGCTTCACCTCCGTGCCGCGATTCTCGCTGAGCGCCTGCGCGGGGGTGCCGGGCAGGGTCGGGTCGGGGGTGAAGAGCCACTCCAGCATCTCTTCGTCGGAGAAGCCGTCGTCCCTCAGGAGCGTCAGGGTGCCGGAGAGGCCCTTGACGACCTTCTCGCCGCTGATGAAGGCGGCGGGAACCTGGAGCACCCGGTTCTCACCTCGGCGCACCGCGATCAGCTGGCCCTCCTTGACCAGCTGCCGGACGCGCGTCACCTCGACATCGAGCATTTCCGCGATGTCGGGGAGGGTGAGCCAGGCGGGGACGAGAGCATCGATCTTTGCGTCAATCTCGGTCACAGGACAAGCCTGCCATCTGGGACTGACAGTGGGTAGCGCTGCCCCGCACACGAACGCCCCGATCAGCCCGGAATCGGGGAGAATGCGCAGGTCAGCGAGGAACTGTCGGGAGAGAGCCTGCTCACAGCGAAGCGGCCTTCAGAGGGACCGAGGGGTCCGCGGCCGCCGTCGGATCCAGCCGTGTGCCCGTCATGACGAGTTTGCGGCCCTGTGCCAGATCGCGCGGCCTGCCCACCGCGAGCAGGGCGACGAGCGCACCGTCCCGCAGCCACAGCACCGACCAGGAGACGCCCGCCGGGTCGCCGCGCCACACCAACGTGTCGGCGACGGCGTGGTGGCCCACGTACTGCACGAACCGGCCGAACTGCTCGGACCAGAAGTACGGGACGGGGTCGTAGATCTGCGCGGGTTCGCCGAGGTCCTCCGCGATGACGTTGGCGGCGACCGTCCGCGGTCCCTGGAGGGCGTTGTCCCAGTGGTGCACGAGCAGCCGCTGCCCGTAGCGGGCGGACGGGAAGGAGGCGCAGTCGCCGACGGCGTACACATCGGGCAGCGAGGTGCGCAGGTACTCGTCGGCGGTGATCGCGCCGTCCGGACCGAGCGCGATGCCGGAGCCGGTGAGCCACCGGGTGGCGGGCCGTGCGCCGATGCCGACGACGACGGCCCCGGCGGCGAGCCGTCTGCCGTCCGAGAGAATCACCGTGCCGGGCTCGATCTCCTCCACCCGGGAACCCGTGAGCAGTTCGATGCCGTACTCCGCGTACCAGTCGGTCATCGCGGCGGCGACCTCGGCGGGCAGTGCGCCGGCGAGCGGGCGGTCCGCGGCCTCGACGACGGTGACCGCACAGCCGGCCTCTCGGGCCGCCGTCGCGAACTCCGCGCCGATCCAGCCCGCGCCGACGACCACGATGTCGTGCTGCCGGGCGAGCACGGGGCGCAGCCGGGCGGCGTCGTCGAGGGTGCGCAGCAGATGGACGCCGGGCACCGAAGCGGCCCCCGGCAGGTGGACGGGCTCGGCGCCGCTGGCGACGACCAGGACGTCGTACGGGACGGGCCCGGCCTCGGTGTCCAGTTCGTGCTCCTGCGGACGGACGGCCGTCACCTCGCAGCCGAGCCGCAGCCCGATGCCGAGGGCCTCGAAGTCGACGTCGAAGGCCGATCCTTCCGACTTGCCTAGGAGGACGGCCTTGGACAGCGGGGGACGGTCGTACGGCTGATGGGGTTCGGCGCCGATGAGGGTGACCGGACCGGTGAAGCCCTGTTCGCGCAGGGCGACGGCAGTCTGCACGCCCGCCATCCCGGCTCCGACGATCACCACGCGCCGCGCCTGCTGTGTCTGCTGCTCGCTCACCCGTCAACCTTACGCATCCGGCGACCCCACCTGACAGCTCGTCAGGACAGCGGCTGCTCCACGACGCTCGTCCCGCTGCCCTCCTGCGACTCCCACTCCCAGCTCTCCTCCAGGCGCAGTCTGCCGTCCGGCAGCTCGGCGACCGTCGAGACACAGTGCCCGGACGCGGTACGGCCGTCCGTCTTCAACTGCACATAGCGGAAGTCGATCCGGTCCCCCTGACGGGTGCCCACCAGATGCCCGCGGACCACGTCACCGCCCGAGTACTCGGCCCAGATGTGCCCGTCCCGCTCGTGGTACGTGAAGCGGGTACGGGTGCCGACCTGACCCGGAGCCTGGTCCGCGACCGGCGCCAGAACGACTCCGTCGAGCGATCCCGCCATCGAAAACACCTCCTGTACCGCAGGCCTTGGGAAGCCGTCGCTCCCTTAACCCGACACCGGGCCCGGGGTTAGGGTGGCCACCGTAAGACACTCGCGGGAGTCCGGACGCACCGGGCTGAGAGGGAGGCTGGACGGCCTCCGACCGTACGAACCTGATCCGGGTCATGCCGGCGAAGGGAGGGGCTGGACGCCCATGTCGCGTATCCCAGGAACGCGCGCCTCAGACGTTCTCGTTGTCGGGGGCGGAATCATCGGACTTGTCACGGCCTGGCGCGCGGCCCAGCGCGGACTGGCCGTCACCGTCGCCGATCCGGAGCCGGGCGGCGGCGCGGCGCAGGTCGCCGCGGGCATGCTCGCCGCCGTCACCGAACTGCACTACGGCGAGCAGACGCTGCTCGCGCTCAACGTCGCGTCCGCACAGCGCTATCCGGCGTTCGTCGCCGAGCTGGAGGAGGCGAGCGGGCAGGGCGTCGGTTACCGCGCCTGCGGGACCCTCGCCGTCGCGCTCGACGCCGACGACCGCGCCCATCTGCGGGAACTGCACGCCCTGCAACGGCGTTCCGGACTCGCCTCGGAATGGCTGACCGGCCGTGAGTGCCGGCGCCTGGAGCCGATGCTCGCTCCCGGTGTCCGCGGCGGTCTGCGGGTGGACGGCGACCACCAGGTCGACCCGCGCCGCCTCGCGTCCTCGCTGGTCACGGCGTGCGAGCGGGCAGGGGTGGTCTTCCGCCACGGCTGGGCGGAACGGCTGTCGGTCACGGGCGACCGGGCGGCCGGTGTCGTCCTCGCCGACGGGGAGGAGCTCACCGCCGACCAGGTGGTGCTCGCCGGCGGCAGCCTGAGCGGCAGGCTGAACGGGGTCCCGGCGGATGTGCTGCCGCCCGTCCGTCCGGTGAAGGGCCAGGTCCTGCGGCTGACCGTGCCGCCCGCGTACGCGCCCTTCCTGTCCAGGACCGTCCGTGCGGTGGTCCGCGGCAGCGACGTCTATCTGGTGCCGCGTGAGAACGGCGAGCTGGTCGTCGGCGCGACGAGCGAGGAGCTGGGCTGGGACACCACGGTCACCGCGGGCGGTGTGTACGAGCTGCTGCGCGACGCCCATGAGCTGGTGCCCGGCATCACGGAGCTGCCGCTCACCGAGACCCGCGCCGGGCTGCGCCCCGCCTCCCCCGACAACGCGCCGCTGCTCGGCCCGACCGCGCTGCCCGGTCTGCATCTGGCCACCGGTCACCACCGCAACGGGGTCCTCCTGACGCCCGTCACCGGCGATGTGATGGCCGCGGTCCTGGTCTCCGGCTCACTCCCCGACGAGGCCCGCCCCTTCACCCCTCGCCGCTTCTCCGCCGTCTCCCAGGAGCAGCCCGCATGAACGTCTCCGTCAACGGCGAGGCCAGGGTGCTCGCCACCGGAACCACACTCGACACCCTGGTCACGGAGCTGACCCCCGCCCGGTCCGGCGTCGCCGCCGCCGTCAACGAGGCGGTGGTCCCGCGCAGCGCATGGGCGGGCACCCTGCTCGACGACGGCGACCGTGTCGAGGTCCTCACCGCAGTCCAGGGAGGCTGATCAGCCATGGCCGACGACCGTCTCACCATCGGTGACACCACCTTCAACTCCCGGCTGATCATGGGTACCGGCGGTGCGCCCAGCCTCGACGTCCTGGAACGCTCCCTGATCGCGAGCGGCACCGAACTGACCACCGTCGCGATGCGCCGGCTGGACGCGACGGTCCAGGGCTCCGTGCTCTCCGTCCTGGACCGGCTCGGCATCCGCGTCCTGCCCAACACGGCCGGCTGCTTCACCGCGGGCGAGGCCGTCCTGACCGCCCGGCTCGCGCGCGAGGCGCTCGGGACGGACTGGGTGAAGCTCGAGGTCGTCGCGGACGAGCGCACGCTGCTGCCCGATCCGATCGAGCTGCTCGACGCGGCGGAAACCCTGGTCGACGACGGATTCACGGTCCTGCCGTACACCAACGACGACCCGGTGCTCGCGCGGAAGCTGGAGGACGTGGGCTGCGCGGCGATCATGCCGCTGGGCTCCCCCATCGGCTCCGGGCTCGGCATCCGCAACCCGCACAACTTCCAGCTGATCGTCGAGCACGCGCGCGTGCCGGTGATCCTGGACGCGGGCGCGGGCACGGCGTCCGACGCGGCGCTGGCGATGGAGCTGGGCTGCACGGCGGTGATGCTGGCGTCGGCGGTCACCCGGGCGCAGGAGCCGGTCCTGATGGCGGAGGCGATGCGCCACGCGGTGGAGGCGGGCCGCCTGGCCCACCGCGCGGGCCGCATCCCCCGCCGCCACTTCGCCGAGGCGTCATCGCCCCAGGAGGGCCGAGCCCACCTGGACCCGGAACGCCCGGCGTTCTGACGCGTACGGGAGGATCTGCCGGCGGGGCCGCATGAGGCCCCGCCGGGATCGAGGCGGGGGGCGCACCAGGCCCGGGGGCCGCACCCAATCCGGCCGGCGGTCGAGGCGGGCGGGGGCCACACCAAACCCGGCCAACGGTCGAGGCGGGCGGGGCCAAGCTCCAGCCCCGCCAACGATCACGGCGGGCGGGGGCCGCACCAAGCCTGGCCGACGGTCGAGGCACGGGGACAACATCCAGCCCCGCCGGCGACTGAGGCGCGGGGGCCCGGGGGCAGCGCCCCCGCAAGGAGCCGCACCCACCCAGCCCGGCCCCATGCGGCGCAGGCGTCGCCCTCGAACGCCGGCCGGTCCGACATCGCCCTCCCCACGCAGGGCCAAGCTCAAGCCCCGGCGGTGATCGAGGCACAGGGACGACCTCCAGCCCCGGCGGTGATCGAGGCACAGGGACGACCTCCAGCCCCGCCGGCGATCGAGGCGCAAGAACGATTTCCCGCCGCGCCCGCGATTGAGGCGCGACCCCCCGAACACCGCACCCCCACCGCGCCCCGCCCCCGTCCCCCTCCGCCCGTCCGGCCCGCCGGCCCCCGTCGAAAGCCGGTCGCACCGGAGCGGGCCCGCACAAGCGCGTCTGCTGTCACAGCTCGGCTGCAGTACGGCTCCGGTCCCGCCCCGGGACGTCAGGGGTGTCCGAGGTGACTCGTAGAATCTCCCGCGTGGACACGACCCTCAAGGACCCCCTCGTCGGGCAGCTGCTCGACGGCCGCTACCGCGTCGACGCGCGTATCGCCGTCGGCGGTATGGCCACGGTCTACCGGGCGGTCGACACCAGACTCGACCGGGAACTCGCCCTCAAGGTGATGCACCCCGCCCTCGCGACGGACGCCTCCTTCGTGGAGCGGTTCATCCGTGAGGCCAAGTCCGTCGCCCGGCTCTCCCACCCCAATGTGGTGGGGGTCTTCGACCAGGGCGCCGAAGGTGCGTACGTCTATCTGGCCATGGAGTACGTGGCGGGCTGCACCCTGCGCGACGTCCTGCGCGAGCGCGGAGCGCTCCAGCCGCGGGCCGCGCTGGACATCCTGGAGCCCGTGCTCGCCGCGCTCGGCGCTGCCCACCGGGCCGGGTTCGTCCACCGGGACATGAAGCCGGAGAACGTGCTGATAGGGGACGACGGCCGGGTCAAGGTCGCCGACTTCGGCCTGGTGCGTGCGGTCGGCTCCGTCACCAGCACCACCGGCACCGTCCTCGGCACCGTCTCCTACCTCGCCCCGGAGCAGATCGAGTACGGCACGGCCGACACCCGCGCCGATGTGTACGCCTGCGGTGTCGTCCTGTACGAGATGCTGACCGGCGGCAAGCCGCACTCCGGCGACACCCCGGCCCAGGTGCTCTTTCAGCATCTGAACGAGGACATTCCGGCGCCCTCCGCGCTCGTCCCCGGCCTCGCCGTCGAGCTCGACGAGCTGGTCGCGAGTGCCACCGCCCGCAATCCCGAGATCCGCCCGTACGACGCGGTGGCGCTGCTCGCCCTGGTCCGTGAGGCCCGTGCCGCACTCGGCGACGACCAGCTGGACCTGGTGCCTCCGCAGGCGCTCCAGCAGGAGCCGCAGACGCACGCGACCGGCGCGGACGCGGGCCCCGATGAGCGTACGGACGTCATCCCGCGCGTGCTGCCCGGCGAAGAGCCGCAGGTCAATCACACGGCCCGGATGGCGATGCCGCCCTCCCCTCCGCAGCACCGCCCGGACCGCACCGGCCGCTCCCGTGTGCCGCGGCGCGGTGTGGTGGCGATCCTTGTCGCCGTCTTCCTGGTGCTCGGCGCCGGGGCCGGCGTCTGGTACATCAATTCCGGGCAGTTCACCCGCGTCCCGGCCCTGATCGGCAAGTCCGAGAAGGACGCCCGGCAGGAGCTCAAGGACGCCGGTCTCGATGTGAAGACCGTCAAACGCGACTTCAGCGAGACGGTCGACCGCGGCTCGGTCATCAACAGCGACCCCGGCACCAACGAACGCATCCGCGGCAACGGCTCGGTGACGCTGATCGTCTCGCGCGGCCCGAAGATCGTCAGGGTCCCCGACGTCGGTGGCGACCCGCTCGCCACGGCCGAGAGCAAGCTCAAGAAGGCAGGGCTCGCACCCGGGGTGGTCACCAAGGAGTTCAGCGAGGACGTGCCCCAGGGCCGTGTCGTCAGCACCGAGCCGGCGGCCGGTGCCCGGCGCAGCCCGGACTCCGCGGTCGCGATCGTCGTCAGCAAGGGCTCCCCCGTCGAGGTCCCGGGCGTGATCGGCGACTCCGTCGAGGACGCGACCGGCGAGCTGGAGGACGCCGGCTTCACGGTCAAGGTCGCCCCCGCGCAGGTCAACTCCCCGGAGGAGGCGGGCACCGTCGCCCGCCAGTCGGCGGCCGAGGGGGCCAAGCTGGCCTCCGGCGACACGATCACGCTGACCGTCTCCAAGGGACCGCGCTCGATCGACGTCCCCGATGTCGTCGGGATGAGCGTCGACGAAGCCACCGCCGAGCTGGAGGACGCGGGCTTCGAGGTGGACGTCCAGAAGGCCTTCCCCTTCCTGGGCGACACCGTCGAGAGCCAGTCCCCGGCCGCGGACGGCAAGGCCCCCGAGGGCAGCACGATCACCATCAAGACCAAGGGAATCTAGCCACAGATGCGCAACCCCGTCGGCGGCCACGTCCCCGTGGCCGGCGGACTCGCCAAGGTCGGTCTCGGATACGCGACGGAACTGCGGGCGGAGACCGTACAGGTCTTCGTCGCCAATCCGCGGGGCTGGGCGACACCGCCGGGCAATCCCGCGCAGGACGAGCTGTTCCGCTCGGAGTGCGCCGCCGCGGACATCCCGGCGTACGTCCATGCTCCGTATCTGATCAACTTCGGCTCCCACACCGAGGTGACCGTCGAACGGTCCGTGGACTCGTTGCGCCACTCGCTGCGCCGCGCCCGCGAGATAGGCGCCCTGGGCGTCGTCGTGCACACCGGATCGGCGACGGGCGGGCGGCCGCGGGAGGTGGCGCTGGCGCAGGTGCGTGAGCGGATGCTGCCGCTGCTGGACGAGCTGACGCACGACGACGACCCGTTCCTGCTGCTGGAGTCGACGGCCGGGCAGGGGTTCTCGCTCTGCTCGCGGACCTGGGACTTCGGGCCGTACTTCGCGGCTCTGGACGCCCATCCCAAGCTGGGAGTCTGTCTGGACACCTGCCATCTGTTCGCGGCAGGACACGACCTGGCGGCACCGGGCGGTATGGCGCAGGCACTGGACCTGCTGGTGGAGACGGTCGGCGAAGGGCGCCTCAAGCTGATCCACGCCAACGACTCGAAGGATGTGGCGGGCGCCCACAAGGACCGTCACGAGAACATCGGCGCGGGTCACATCGGCGAGGAGCCGTTCCGGGAGCTCATGCGCCACCCGGCGACCGAGGGCGTACCGCTGATCATCGAGACCCCGGGCGGCAAGGAGGGCCACGCGGCGGACGTGGCCCGGCTCAAAGCACTCCGCGACTGACCGTCCGGGGCGTTCCGGCGCCCTGAACGACGACAGGCCCTGGGGACACGACCCCTAGAGTTCGGGGCCGTCCCCCGGCTCCTCCTGGTAGGAGTAGCGCTGCTCCCGCCAGGGGTCGCCGAGGTTGTGATAGCCCCGCTCCTCCCAGAAGCCACGCCGGTCGTCGGTCATGTACTCCACGCCGCGGACCCACTTGGGCCCTTTCCAGGCGTAGAGATGCGGCACGACCAAGCGCAGGGGGAAGCCGTGCTCGGCGGTGAGCAGTTCACCGTCCTTGTGGGTGGCGAAGATCGTGCGCTCCGAGGTGAAGTCGGAGAGCCGCACATTGGCGCTGTAGCCGTACTCGGCCCAGACCATGACATGGGTGACGTTCTCGGCCGGCGGCGCGAGGGCGACCAGTTCGCGGGCGGGAACACCACCCCATTCGGCCCCCAGCATGCTGAACTTCGTCACGCAGTGCAGATCGGCGACGACCGACGAGAAGGGCAGCGCCGAGAACTCCTCGTGGTTCCAGCAGTGTTTGTCGCCGTCGGCCGTGGCGCCGAAAACCCTGAACTCCCAGCGGTCCGGCTTGAACTTGGGTACGGGCCCGTAGTGGGTGACCGGCCAGCCTCGCTGCAGTCGCTGACCCGGCGGAAGCTCGGACTCCTCTGATGCGCGGTATTCCCGGCTTTCCGGCTGACCCATGTCTTCAATGGTGACAGACCGCATGGGGTGGTCATGACCAGGTCTGGCCCGATTCGGGCAACTCCTACTAAGGAGGCACTTACTGGACGGGCTCACGGACGCGATGGAAGGATGCGGCCACTTGCCCCGGTACCAAGCGCGGAAGGAGCCTCTGCGATGCAGGGCGACCCCGAGGTCATCGAGTTCCTCAATGAGCAGCTGACCGCCGAATTGACCGCGATCAACCAGTACTTCCTGCACGCGAAGATGCAGGAGAACTTCGGCTGGACGAAGCTTGCCAAGTACACCCGGTCGGAGTCGTTCGACGAGATGAAGCACGCGGAAGTGCTCACCGACCGGATTCTCTTCCTCGACGGACTTCCGAACTACCAGCGCCTGTTCCACGTGCGCATCGGCCAGACGGTCACCGAGATGTTCCAGGCGGACCGGCAGGTCGAGGTGGAGGCGATCGACCGTCTCCGGCGCGGTATCGACATCATGCGCGCCAAGGGTGATGTCACGTCCGCGAACATCTTCGAGTCGATCCTCGAGGACGAGGAGCACCACATCGACTATCTCGACACGCAGCTGGATCTGATCGAGAAGCTCGGTGAGCCGCTCTACATCGCGCAGCTGATCGAGCAGCCCGACAGCTGACGTACGCCGAGGGCCGCGGTCCAGGGCCCTCGCGGGCTCCGCGCGCCCCGGAAAGGCGGCAAGGCTAGGCGGCTTCGTCCAGCTCCGCGAGGCCGGCCGTGAGAGCAGGCTTGCCCTGCTCCAGCAGCTCACGCCGCGGGCACGTACCCCTGCCGAGGATCGACTGGATCGTCCGCACGCACGAGCCGCAGTCGGTGCCCGCCTTGGAGGCGGAGGCGATCTGACGAGGGGTGCAGGCACCCGCGTCCGCGTGCTCCTTGACCTGCTTCTCGGTGACGCCGAAGCATGAGCATACGTACACGCGGTTCACCTCCAGGCCTGTCGGTCGTCTGCCTCCGATTGCTCGGTGAGGCTAACCTAACCTTACCCGCCGTGGCCAGCCTGGAAAAGCGCTGTGGGGCGCGGATCACATGGATCCGCGCCCCACAGCCGTACGCACAAGATCACTGGTCGCGGTACATCTCCGCGACCAGGAACGCCAGGTCCAGGGACTGGCTGCGGTTGAGTCGCGGGTCGCAGGCCGTCTCGTAGCGCTGGTGCAGATCGTCGACGAAGATCTCGTCGCCGCCGCCCACGCACTCGGTGACGTCGTCACCGGTGAGCTCGACGTGGATGCCGCCCGGGTGCGTGCCCAGGGCCTTGTGGACCTCGAAGAAGCCCTTGACCTCGTCGAGCACGTCGTCGAAGCGCCGGGTCTTGTGGCCGGACGCCGCCTCGAAGGTGTTGCCGTGCATCGGATCGGTCACCCAGGCAACCGTGGCACCGGACGCGGTGACCTTCTCGACCAGCTCGGGGAGCTTGTCGCGGACCTTGTCGGCGCCCATGCGGACGACGAAGGTCAGCCGGCCGGGCTCGCGCTCCGGGTCGAGCTTGTCGATGTACTGCAGGGCGTCGTCGACCGTGGTCGTCGGGCCGAGCTTCACACCGATGGGGTTGCGGATGCGCGAGGCGAACTCGACGTGCGCGCCGTCCAGCTGCCGGGTGCGCTCACCGATCCAGACCATGTGCCCGGAGGTGTTGTAGAGCCGGCCGGTCCGCGAGTCGGTGCGGGTCAGCGCGCCCTCGTAGTCGAGCAGCAGCGCCTCGTGGGAGGAGTAGAACTCGACCGTGCGGAACTCCGCCGGGTCGGTGCCACAGGCCTCCATGAAGTTCAGCGCGTTGTCGATCTCCCGCGCGAGCTGCTCGTAACGCTGACCCGACGGGGACGACTTCACGAAGTCCTGGTTCCAGGCGTGCACCTGGCGCAGATCCGCGTAACCACCGGTGGTGAAGGCGCGCACCAGGTTCAGCGTCGCCGCGGACGCGTTGTACATCCGCTTCAGGCGCTCGGGGTCCGGGATACGGGCCGCTTCGGTGAACTCGAAGCCGTTGACGGAGTCGCCCCGGTAGGTGGGGAGCGTCACGCCGTCGCGGGTCTCGGTCGGCTTGGAACGCGGCTTGGAGTACTGGCCGGCGATGCGGCCGACCTTCACCACCGGCACGGAGGCCGCGTAGGTGAGCACCGCTCCCATCTGGAGGAGCGTCTTCAGCTTGTTACGGATGTGGTCGGCGGACACGGCGTCGAAGGCCTCGGCGCAGTCGCCGCCCTGGAGCAGGAACGCCTCGCCCTTGGCGACGGCTCCCATCCGGGCGCGCAGCTGGTCGCACTCGCCCGCGAAGACGAGCGGCGGATACGACTCGAGGTCCGCGATCACATCGCGCAGAGCCTCGGCATCGGGGTACTCGGGCTGCTGCGCCGCGGGCAGGTCTCGCCAGGTGTGGCCACCGGCGGGGGTGGTTTTAGCGTTCACGGTCACACCGCCCACAGTACGGGGTTGCCGCCGGGCCGTTTCCGTCCGCCCAGCAAATGAGACGAGAAGTCCAGCATTTCTCATGCGGTAGGGTTCCGGACATGCTGACGCACTCGATCCAGAACTGGTGGTGGACCGCACATCCGGCGGCCCACTGACTGATCGCGTGCGAGTAGGAATCGCGAAGGCCGCCCGAGGGGCGGCCTTCGGTGTTTCCGGGAATCGGCCGTTCCTCCCACTCGGAAGGAACACCGGATGCCCCTCGCCCGACTGCTGGACGACGACTGCCCTCCCTTCGCCCTGCTCCGCAGGCGCACCCCCGGCCGCGACCACGACACCGTCGAGGTACTGACCGGCTCGGTGCACGAGGCGCAGGCGCTCGCCGACATCCCCGTCACCGACCGCCCCTCGCTCGCTCTCGTGCCGTTCCGGCAGATCCGGGAGCGCGGCTTCGACGTGCGCGACGACGGCACGCCGCTGAGTGTGCTGGTCGCCGACGAGTACACGGAGATGCCGCTCTCCGAGGCGCTGGAGAGACTTCCCGCGCACCCGGTCCGGGTGGAGGGGGGTTCCTTCGACGTGGACGACACGGCGTACGCGGACATCGTCCGGCGGGTCGTCGAGGAGGAGATCGGCAGCGGTGAGGGAGCGAACTTCGTCATCCGCCGCACCTACACCGGCAGCATCCCGGGCTTCGGCCGGGCCGACGCGCTGGCGCTGTTCCGGCGGCTGCTGGCCGGCGAGCGCGGGGCGTACTGGACCTTCGTGGTGCACACCGGCGAGCGCACCCTGGTCGGCGCCAGCCCCGAGGTGCATGTGCGGATGAGCGGCGGGACGGTCGTGATGAATCCGATCAGCGGCACCTTCCGCTATCCCCCCGAGGGTCCGACCCCCGAGGGCCTGCTCCGGTTCCTGGACGACCGCAAGGAGCGCGAGGAGCTCTCCATGGTCGTGGACGAGGAGCTGAAGATGATGTGCACGGTCGGGGACATGGGCGGTGTGGTCGTCGGGCCGCGGCTCAAGGAGATGGCCCATCTCGCGCACACGGAGTACGAGTTGCGCGGTCGGTCCTCGCTCGATGTGCGGGAGGTGCTGCGGGAGACGATGTTCGCGGCGACCGTCACCGGGTCCCCCGTACAGAACGCGTGCCGGGTCATCGAGCGGCACGAGGTGGGCGGCCGCGGCTACTACGCGGGCGCGCTGGCCCTGATCGGTACGGACGCGGGCGGTGCGCAGACGCTCGACTCCCCCATCCTGATCCGCACGGCCGACATCGACTCCCGGGGAGCGCTGCGGGTGCCGGTGGGGGCGACCCTGGTGCGGCACTCCGACCCGGAGGGCGAGGTCGCCGAGACCCATGCGAAGGCAGCCGGTGTGCTGGCCGCGCTGGGGGTACGACCGGGCCGGCCCCCGGAGGACACCGAGCGGCCCCGGCTCGCCGACGACCCCCGGGTGCGCGC
Organism: Streptomyces sp. NBC_00306; assembly: GCF_036169555.1. Classification (GTDB taxonomy): domain Bacteria; phylum Actinomycetota; class Actinomycetes; order Streptomycetales; family Streptomycetaceae; genus Streptomyces; species Streptomyces achmelvichensis. Next base: position 2,073,441 of record NZ_CP108032.1, read on the forward strand.
CGCGCTGGACGCCCGCCGGGCCGACCTCGCGCCGTTCTGGCTGCGGATGCAGGAGCGCAGCGCCGATCTGACCGGCCACGCGCTGGTGATCGACGCGGAGGACACCTTCACCGCGATGCTGGCGCATCTGCTGCGCTCGACGGGTCTCACCGTGACGGTGCGCCGGTACGACGAGCCCGGCCTCCGGGAGACGGCACTGCGTTACCCGGGCCCGGTGGTGCTCGGCCCCGGTCCCGGCGATCCGTCGGACGCCACCGATCCGAAGATGCGCTTCCTGCGGTCGCTCACAGCCGATCTGCTGCGCGATCACCGCCACGGCCTGCTGGGCGTGTGCCTGGGCCATGAGCTGATGGCGGCGGAACTGGGGCTGGAGATCGTCAGGAAGGACGCGCCGCACCAGGGGGCGCAGGAGCGGATCGACTTCTTCGGGCGGGAGGAGACTGTGGGCTTCTACAACAGCTTCACCGCACGGTGCGACGAGCGGACCGCGGCCGAGCTGGCGATGCACCGCGTCGAGCTGAGCCGGGACGAGGTGAGCGGCGATGTGCACGCGATGCGCGGGCCGGGCTTCGCGGGCCTCCAGTTCCACCCGGAGTCGGTGCTCACGATGGACGGCGCGGCGCTGACGGCGACGATGATCGCGGGCGTGCTGGTGGGCTAGTCCCGTCCGGGGGAGGACGGGAGTCAGGTCGCCGGGGTGGCCGTGCGGTGGGTGCGGAAGGTGCGCCGGTAGATGTCCGGCGGCACCCCGAGGGCGCGATGGAAGTGCCGGCGCAAGGTGGCCGCGGTGCCCATCCCGGTGCGAGCGGCGATGAGTTCGATGCTGTCGTCGGTCGTCTCCAGGAGTTCCTGGGCCCGGTGGATGCGCTGGGTGTGCAGCCAGCGCAAGGGAGTGGTGCCGGTGGCGGCGGTGAAGCGGCGGGTCAGGTTCCGGGTGCTCATGTTCGCCTGACGGGCCAGGTCGGGCACGGTCAACGGCTCGTCCAGCCGCCCGCTCACCCAGTGCAGCAGGTCCGCGAACGCGTGGCCGGTGTCGGCGACCGCCGGCACCGCCACGAACTGCGCCTGACCGCCGGCCCGGCGGGCCGGGACCACCAGCCGGCGTGCCAGCGCGTTGGCGACGGCGGCGCCGTGGTCGGCGGTGACGATGTGCAGGCACAGATCCATGCCGGCGGCCTTGCCGGCCGAGGTCAGCACGGTCCGGTCGTCGATGTAGAGGACGTCCGGGTCGACCTCGATACGGGGATAGCGGGCCGCGAGCGCGGCGGTGTGCTCCCAGTGCGTGGTGGCGCGGCGGCCGTCCAGTACGCCGGCTGCGGCCAGCACGAACGCCCCGGTGCACAGGGACACCAGCCGGGCACCCCGCTCATGGGCGGCGCGCACGGCGTCCACGAGGTCGGCCGGCGGGTCGGCCTCGACGTCGCCGCACGCGGGCACGATGACGGTGTCCGCATCCGCGAGGGCGTCGTAGTCGTACGGTGTGTCGAGCTTCAGCCAGCTGCCCAGCGACGCCTCCGTGGGCCCGCAGACGCGGAAGTCGTACCAGGCGTCGGTGAGTTCGCGGTCGACGCCGAACACCTCGCAGGCAGCGGCGGCCTCGAACAGCATGGCTCCGTCGTAGAGCGCCAGCGCCACGGATCTCATGTCCGAAAGTGTACGCATCTCGTCGTTTCGGCCACTCGTGGTCGGCGTCCGGGCCCGTGACCATGGCCGCATGACCACACATCACCGGACGGTCGCGGTCGTCGGGGCCTACGGACACACCGCCGCCTTCGTCGTAGCGGAACTGAGCCGACGCGGCGTCACCCCTCTCCTCGTCGGCCGGGACGCCGCCAGGCTGGCCGCCGCCGCCAAGGGCCGTCCGGGGACCGTGACCCGGGTCGTGTCCCTCGACGACCCGTCGTCGCTGGACCGCGCGCTGACGGGCGCGGATGCGGTCATCAACTGCGCGGGCCCGTTCGCCGTCACCATGCTCCCCGTCATCGACGCGGCCCTGCGCGCGGGCATCCCGTACCTGGACGTGGCCGCGGAACAGGCCGCGATCCTGGAGGCGTTCCGGCTGCGGGACCGGCGGGCCCGCGAGGCGGGGGTGGTGGTCCTCCCGGCGATGGCGTTCTACGGCGGGCTGGGCGACCTGCTGGCCGGTGCGGCGATCGGCGACTGGCCGGACGCCGACGAGATCACGGTCGCGATCGCCCTCGACAGCTGGTGGCCGACGGAGGGGACACGCAGGACCGCACGGAGCAACGCCGGGCGGAAGCTGGCCTTCACCGGTGGCCGCCTCACCGCGCCCGAGGACCCGCCCCGCTCGTACTCCTGGCGGTTCCCGGAGCCCCTGGGCGTCCAGCAGGTCGTCGAGCTCTCCACGGCCGACCAGGTCACCATCTCCCGCCATCTGCAGGTACCGGAGATCCGGGTCTGCATCAACGAGGCGCCCTTGCGCGATCTGAGCGACCCCGCGACGCCCCCGCCCACGGCCGTGGACTCCGACGGGCGCTCGGCACAGACCTTCGTCGTCGACGTGGTGGCACGCCGGGGCGGCGCCGCCCGCAGAGCGACGGCGTCCGGCCGGGACATCTACGCGGTGAGCGCCCCCCTGGTCGTCGAGGCCGCGACGCGGATCATGGACGGCCGGGTCGACCGGACCGGGGTGGCCGCCGCGGGGGGACTCTTCGACGCGGCGGACTTCCTGCGAGCACTCGAACCCGCGCATCTGGTCTTCGGCGCACCTGACCAGGTGGAGCAGCCGGGCTAGGGCTGTCCCGTCATCGCCGGTGGATCGGCGTGCCGCGTCGGATGCGGTGCATCGCCAGGCGGTGGGGGCACCCCCGCCGGAGGCTGGGGGAGGTCGTCCTCGTACCGGTCGTATGCGGGCGATCCGACAACGCGGCGTGGGGGCACCTCCCGTGCCCGAAGGGCTACGGAGGAGTGCCGTGGCTGTCGTCGTGCGCCCGCCGGGGATCGCGGGACAGCCCTCAGGTCGTGCCGGGCGGCGCGGCGGGGACCAGGACGTTCTCGTTGCGCCGCCCCGCCGCGTAGTCGTCGACGTTCCGCACCGTCGCCTCGACGATCTGGCCGACGGCGTCCTCGGTGTAGTAGGCCTGGTGCGAGGTGACCAGCACATGCGGGAAGGTGACCAGCCGCGCCAGGGTGTCGTCCTGGAGCGGCTCCAGGGACTTGTCGAGGAAGAAGAGCCCGGCCTCCGCCTCGTACACGTCGAGTCCCACGCCCGTGAACCGGCCCTTGCGCAGCTCCGTGACGAGTGCGTCCGTGTCGACGAGTCCGCCGCGGCTGGTGTTGACCAGGATCGCGTCGTCCTTCATCGCCCGCAGCGCGTCCCGGCCGATGAGGTGCTGGGTCGCGGGCAGCAGCGGCAGATGGAGGCTGATCAGGTCGGACGCGGCCAGCAGTTCGTCCTTGTCGACGTACCGCATGCCGAGCTCGACGCAGGCGGGGTTCTCGGCGATGTCCCAGCCGAGGAGGTTCATGCCGAAGCCGTGGGCGATCCTGGTGAACGCCTCGCCGATCTTCCCGGTGCCGAGCACTCCTGCCGTACGGCCGCGCAGATCGCGGCCCATCAACCCGTCGAGACGGAAGTCGAATTCGCGGGTGCGGCCCGAGGCGCGCACGATGCGCCGGTTGACGGCCATGGCCAGCGTCCAGGCGAACTCCGCGACGGAGTACGGCGAGTAGGAGGAGACCCGGGCCACGGTGAGGCCGAGCTCCTCGGCCACATCGAGGTCGATGTTGTTGAAGCCGGTGGAGCGCTGGGCGATCATCGAGGTGCCGCCCGCCGCCAGCAGCCGGAGCACACGGGCGTCGAGAATCGCGTTGACGCTGGTGGAGATCGCCTCGTGGCCGGCCGCGATGGGCGCGGTGTCCTCGGTGAGGAAGACGTCGAGACAGTGGATGTCGTGGTGTCCCGCGAAGGCCTTCTCCAGGAGTGGCTTCTCGTCGGCCTGCACACCGAAGGCAAGGATCTCCACGGACTCTCCCGGAACGCGTGACATAGGAGCTATGGGCCGGATATGGCGAATATACGGCCCACAGCCCAGCCGTGCCGGTCTGCGCGGAGGATCGAGGTACGGGCCGGACCGTCAGCCGAAGAAGACGCCGACCTCCTCGTAGAGCTTGGGGTCGACCGTCTTCAGCTTGGCGGTGGCCTCCGCGATCGGCACCCGCACGATGTCCGTGCCCTGGAGCGCGACCATCTTGCCGAAGTCACCGTCCCGCACGGCCTCGATGGCGTGCAGCCCGAAGCGGGTGGCCAGCCAGCGGTCGAAGGCGCTCGGGGTGCCGCCGCGCTGGACGTGGCCGAGGACCGTGGTGCGGGCCTCCTTGCCGGTACGCCTCTCGATCTCCTTGGCCAGCCACTCACCGACACCGGAGAGCCGGACATGCCCGAAGGAGTCGAGCGAACCGTCCTTGAGCACCGCGTCGCCGTCCTTGGGCATGGCGCCTTCGGCGACCACCACGATGGGGGCGTAACTGGCCTTGAAACGCGAGGTCACCCAGGTGCAGACCTGGTCGACGTCGAAGCGCTGTTCCGGGATGAGAATGACGTTGGCCCCGCCCGCCAGGCCCGAGTGCAGGGCGATCCAGCCGGCGTGCCGGCCCATCACCTCGACGACCAGGACCCGCATGTGCGACTCGGCGGTGGTGTGGAGCCGGTCGATCGCCTCGGTGGCGATGCCGACGGCGGTGTCGAAACCGAAGGTGTAGTCGGTGGCGGACAGGTCGTTGTCGATGGTCTTGGGTACGCCGACGCACTTGATGCCGTACTCGTCGTGCAGCCGGGCGGCGACGCCGAGGGTGTCCTCGCCGCCGATCGCGATCAGTGCGTCGACCTCCGCCTTGGCGAGGTTCTCCTTGATACGGCGGATGCCGTTCTCCGCCTTGAGGGGGTTGGTGCGCGAAGAGCCGAGGATGGTGCCGCCGCGGGGCAGGATGCCGCGCACGGCCGGGATGGCGAGCGGGACCGTGTCACCTTCCAGCGGCCCGCGCCATCCGTCGCGGTAGCCCACGAACTCGTACGCGTACTCCTGAACGCCCTTGCGGACGATGCCACGGATGACCGCATTGAGGCCGGGGCAGTCGCCGCCCCCGGTCAGTACTCCGACGCGCATGGAAAACTTCCCTTCGCCTGATGAGCCCTATGACCGTCACGCTAATGGTGATCCAGGTCACTGCGGGATGGGAGGGAAGGTCAATTCCTGTACGGGATGCGGTGTTTGAGCCGCGACCCTCGTCTGGTTTCACTCGTACGAGGGTCGCCCCGGCGGCGGTACGTCCGCGTCAGGCGTCGTCGAGCCCTCGCTCGATCGCGTAGCGCACCAACTCGACGCGGTTGTGCAGCTGAAGCTTGCCGAGCGTGTTCTGCACATGGTTCTGCACGGTGCGGTGGGAGATGACGAGCCGCTCGGCGATCTGCTTGTACGACAGCCCCTTGGCGACCAGGCGCAGCACCTCGGTCTCGCGGTCGGTCAGTTGCGGAGCCTTCGGCTCGTCGCCGCCGGAAGCGGGAACGGGTTCGGAGGCGAGCCTGCGGTACTCGCCGAGCACGAGGCCCGCGAGTCCCGGCGTGAAGACCGGGTCGCCGACGGCCGTGCGCCGCACCGCGTCGGTGAGCTCCTCGGTACTGGCCGACTTGAGGAGATAGCCGGTCGCACCGGACTTCACCGCCTCCAGGACGTCCGCGTGCTCCCCGCTCGCCGACAGCACCAGGACCCGCAGCCCGGGGCGGGCGCCGACGAGCTCCTTGCACACCTGGACACCCGGCATACCGGGAAGGTTGAGGTCGAGGACCAGGACGTCGGGGCCGGCCGCGTGGGCGCGGCGGACCGCCTGGGGGCCGTCGCCCGCCGTCGCCACCACCTCGAATCCGGCGGCGGTCAGATCGCGGGCGACCGCGTCCCGCCACATCGGGTGGTCGTCGACGACCATCACCTTGATCGTCTGCTGGTCCGTCTGCTGGTCCGTCATGGGTGTGCCTTCCCCCGTGGAATCTTCAGTTCGACTTCTGTGCCCTGGCCCGGGACCGAGATCAGCTCGGCCGTGCCGCCCAGGTCCCGCAGCCGCCCGCGGATGGAGAGGGCGACTCCGAGCCGGCCCTCGCCCTCCGCCTGGGCGAGACGGCCCTCCGGAATGCCCGGGCCGTCGTCCCGGACCGTCACGACGACCTCGTCCGGCCAGTCCTCGACGAGGATCCAGGTCCGGGCGTCCTGACCGGCGTGCTGCCGGACATTGTCCAGGGCGGCACCGACAGCGGCGGCGAGTTCGGTGGCGGAGGCCGCCGGCAGCAGCACCGGAGCGCCAGGCTCGGAGAGCGTGACCCGCGATCCGGCGTGCCGGGCGAGCAAAGACCGCAGATCGTACTCGTCGGGCGGGCTGTCCGGTTCGTCGTCCTCGACGGTGCGCACGACGGCGCCGAGAGAGGCGTCCTCGGAGGCGCGGGTCGCCGGCACCAGACCGCTGGAGACCAGCGTCCGCAGGGCGACTTCCTGCTCCCCCGCCATCCGTCCGAGGTCCGCGGCCTCACCGCCGATGGCGGCGCCGCGCCGCTGCACCATGGCCAGCACCTGGAGCACGCTGTCGTGGATGTCGCGGGCGAGACGTTCTCGTTCCCGCGTCGCTGCCTCGATCTCCAGCGCGCGGGCGAGGGTGCGTTCCGAGGCCCGGGCGACCTCGACGACGTATCCGATGGCGATGGAGGCGATCCAGACCAGCAGGACGTTGTGGAAGGTGTCCCGGCTGGGCTCGCCCCGCTCGATGATGTTGGCGACGGCGACGAAGGAGGACGCGACGGCGGCCCATCGCCAGCCGCCCTTGATGGCGAAGGCGAGGACGGAACCGGCGGTCCATATCGACGGCAGCGTGGGTCCGTCGATCTGCTGCGCGTGGGTGTCGGCGAGCGGTGTCAGCAGGATGCCGGTGAGCGCGACAGTGAGGTCGGCGACGAGGAAGGGCTTGGTGCAGCGGGCGGCGCTGGAGACCTGGGGCAGCGTGGCCAGCGTCCAGACGCCCATCACCGTCAGGAACACGATCGCCACCCACGGGCGCTCGAACTTGTCGGGTATGAAGACGAGCAGCAGCACCGCGTAGATCATCGTCAGTACGCGATAGCCGGCGAGCGCACGCCACAGCGGCAGCTCCACCGACATCCGCACGACGCGTTCGCGCTTGACCATGTCCCCCCACCCCTGTCCGGTCCGGACGATGCTCGTCAGTGCCTCGACCGGCAATGTTTGCGCGACAGGGCAAAGCTTGCCGGGAACGGCACTAGGCCGCCGACCGGTCCGTCGTCTCCGCCTGCTGATCGGCCTTCGCCTTCGCCGCCGCCTTCGCCGCCTTCTCCGCGTCCGCGATCTGCCGCTTGGCGGCGGTGGCGTAGATGTCGACGTACTCCTGGCCGGACAGCTTCATGATCTCGTACATGACCTCGTCGGTCAGGGAGCGCAGGATGAAGCGGTCGCTCTCCATGCCGCGGTAGCGGCTGAAGTCGAGCGGTTCGCCGATCCTGATCCCCGGGCGCATCAGCTTGGGGACCACTTTGCCGGGCGGCTGGATCTTCTCGGTGTCGATCATGGCCACCGGGATGACCGGCGCACCGCTGGCGAGCGCCACCCGGGCGAGACCGCCCGGCTTGCCGCGGTAGAGCCTGCCGTCCGGGGAGCGGGTGCCCTCCGGGTAGATGCCGAACAGGCCACCGGCCTCCAGGACGTCGAGACCGGCCTTGATCGCCGCCTCGCCGGCGCCCCGCGCGCCCGAGCGGTCGACCGGGAGCTGGCCGACACCCTTGAAGAAGGCGGCGGTCAGCTTGCCCTTGACCCCGGGCGAGGTGAAGTACTCGGCCTTGGCGATGAAGGTGACCTTGCGGTCGAGCATCGTCGGCAGGAAGAAGGAGTCCGAGAAGGACAGATGGTTGCTCGCGAGGATCGCCGGGCCGTCGACGGGAATGTTCTCGAGGCCCTCCACCCAGGGCCGGAAGGCAAGCTTCAGCGACCCTCCGATGGAGAACTTCATGGCGCCGTAGATCAACTCGAATTCCTCCTGTTGCTGTCGAACAGACCTTAACCCGACGCAGGCCTCGGATCCCCGCGTCGGCGGGCCTACGGGCCTGGTCGGTGTCGGTCCGGTCGCGTACGGTGAGGTACACCCTTCGAGCTTCATGCACAGAACAGGAGACCCCGGTGCCGGTGCTTCCCGGAGCCGAGCCGTACCGCCACGAGGGCGGAGAGGTCGGCGTTCTTCTCTGTCACGGATTCACCGGCTCCCCCCAGTCGCTGCGCCCCTGGGCCGAGTTCCTGGCGGAGCGCGGGCTGACCGTGTCGCTGCCGCTGCTCCCCGGACACGGCACCCGCTGGCAGGACATGCAGCTCACCGGCTGGCAGGACTGGTACGCGGAGGTGGACCGCGAGCTGCGTGAGCTCGCCGGCCGGTGCAGCCATGTCTTCGTCATGGGGCTCTCCATGGGCGGCGCGCTCACCCTGCGGCTCGCCGCCAAGCACGGTGACGCGATCAGCGGTGTCGTCGTGGTGAACCCGGCGAACAAGGTGCACGGCCTCTCCGCCTACGCCCTGCCGGTCGCCCGCCACCTGGTGCGCACGACGAAGGGCCTGACGAACGACATCGCCAAGGAAGGCATGGACGAGGTCGGGTACGACCGGGTGCCGCTGCACGCCGCGCACTCCCTGCGCCGGTTCTTCCGGCTGGTCGACGGTGAGCTGCCGCAGGTGACGCAGCCGATGGTGCTGCTGCACAGCCCGCAGGACCATGTCGTGCCGCCGATGGACTCGGCCAGGATCCTCAGCCGGGTCTCCTCGACCGATGTTCAGGAGATCCTGCTGGAACAGAGCTACCACGTGGCGACGTTGGACCACGATGCGGAGCGGATTTTCGAGGAGAGTTACGCGTTCATCGGCCGGCTCGCTCCGAGTGTCGGGAAGAAAGGGAGCACCACCGGTGGCTGAGCAGCACGACGCGGACCGCGAGCCGCAGCCGATCGACGAGGAAGCGGCGTGGGCCGCCATCGTGGCGGGGTACGGCGACGAGCCGGTGGACCCGCCGGGCGCCAAGCCGTTCAAGTCGGTCGACGACCTCGCTCTGCTGGAGAGCGAGGTGAACGAGACGCCGAAGGCCGCCAAGGCCGAGCGGGAGCCCGACCCGGACGCGGACGCGGACCAGCCCGCGCTGGGCAGCTCGGTCACCTTCGCGCCCGGCGTCGGAGGCCCCCGGGACTACGGTCTCGCGGAGGCCAAGGAGGACGACCTCGACGAGAGCGACGAGGGCCACTTCGTGCCGCCGGAGCCGCCGCCGCTGCCCGAGGCGGACGTCACCGCCAAGTTCGCCTGGCTCGCGGTGGTCGGCGGACCGCTGCTGATGCTGGTCGCGGTGCTGCTCCAGTGGGACATGACCTGGTGGCTGACGACGATCTGCGTGGGCGGTTTCCTGGGCGGCTTCGCCACCCTGGTGGCCCGCATGGCGCACGGCGACGACGAGGACGAGGACGACCCGGGCCGCGGAGCGGTGGTCTGAGCGGTGCGGGTCCTTGCATCCGCGGTACGAGGTCGTCGTCCCGTCTGACGGACGCGATCGTCAGGCCGGTCCCGTCCGTCAGGCGGGACCCGCCGCCGGGATTCTGAGCGCGGCCAGCACCGGCAGATGATCGGTGGCCGCGCTCAGGTCCGCAGCGGTGATGCCGGGCAGGTCCAGCGGCACACCGCAGCCGAGCACCTCGATCCCCGCACTGGCGAAGATCGCGTCGATCCGCTGGTGCGGACGGTCCGGCGTCGAGGTGTACTCACCGCCCCAGGGTGCGACCGCCCAGGCGTCCTGGAGCTCGCGGGCGAGCCGGGTGAAGCTCCGCCCGGTGGGCCGCTCGTTGATGTCACCGGCCGTGATCGTGTACGGCACGTCCATGGCGGCGAGCCGCTCCAGCAGCATCCCGGTCTGGGCCAGCCGCTCGTCCGTCTGCAGGCTCAGATGGCAGCTGAGCAGACCGACCCGGGCACCGCCGAACCGTACGACCGCGGTGGCGAAACCCCGCCGGTGCAGTCCGGGTGTCAGCGGCAGCAGCACGTCCTCCGTGCGCTCCACGGTCGCGCGCAGTGAGCACATCAGCAGCGGGCCCGCGGCGGTCGCGCCACCGCTGAGCACCACGAGATCGGTCCTGGCCGCGAGCCGCGCGGCGTGCTTGCGCCAGCGGAAGAAGCGCGGCGCCTCCTGGACGAACACGAGGTCGGGTTCGCAGGCCCGGATCACCCGGGCGAGCGCTTCCTCGTCGTCCCGCAGCGAGCGGATGTTGTAGCTGAGCACCCGGATCACGGCCGAACCGTCGGGTTCGGTGCGGGAGTTGGGCAGTGCGGTGATCGCCATGCCAGCACGATACGACGGTGCGGGGGGTGTTCCCGGGCTCCGCCGCGAGCTGTGCGCGGCTGTCGCGGGACCGGCCGGCCACTCCGGCCCGTCCCGCGATCAGCAGCGGTGCGAAAGAGGCGGTTCTAGCCCTGTCGGGCCAGGTCCGCCGCGCCCACCAGGCCGGCCTTTCCGCCCAGTTGGGCGGCGAGGACCTGGGCGTGCGGACGCCACTGGCCGCCGATGAGCCAGCGGCGGAACGACTTGCGGATCGGGTCGAGGACCAACTCGCCCTCGTCCGAGACGCCACCGCCGACGATGAACGCCGAGGGGTCGAACAGCGAGGCCAGGTCGGCCAGGCCGGCGCCCGCCCAACGGGCCAGTTCGCGGAAGGAGTCGACCGCGACCGCGTCGCCCTGCCGTGCGGCGGCGCTGATGTGCTTGCCCTCGATGCCCTCGATGGTGCCGTCGCCGAGGCCGAGGAGGATCTCCGCGTTCTCCGGTGTGGCGTTGGCGCGCTGCTTGGCGTACCGCACGAGCGCGCGGCCGGAGGCGTACTGCTCCCAGCAGCCCTGGCTGCCGCAGCCGCACAGCAGACCGTCCGGCACCACCCTGATGTGCCCGAATTCCGCGGCGACACCGAAGCGCCCGCGGCGCAGCTTGTTGCCGATGATGATGCCGCCGCCGAGACCGGTGCCGAGGGTGATGCAGATGACGTCCTCGTGGCCCTGACCGGCGCCGAAGCGGTACTCGCCCCAGGCCGCGGCGTTCGCGTCGTTCTCGACGACCACCGGCATGCCGACGCGCTGCTCGACCTTGTCCTTCAGCGGCTCGTGCCGCCAGTGGATGTTGGGCGCGAAGAGGACGGTGGCTCGCTTGTCGTCGACGTAACCGGCCGCCCCGATGCCGACGGCCTCGATGTCGTGCCCCTTGCCGGCTCCGGCGACGGCTGAGGAGATCGCGTCGACGATGCCTTCGGGGGTCGACGGGGTGGGCACCTTGTGCGTCTCGAGAATAGTGCCCTCTTCGTCGACCACGCCCGCCGCGATCTTGGTGCCGCCGATGTCGACGCCGATGGTGAGTCCCATGTGTCCCTCAGTTTTCGGTCGAGCCCCGCTACGGCAACCGTACCCGAGGGCGGGCGCCCGACCGGTCAGTCCAGGTCGATGTGCTCACTCGGTCCGGGCCCGTCGTCACGCGGGTCCTCGGCGTCCTTGGCCGTGCGCGGCTCCTGGGTCCAGCGGCGCTCGTGACCCTCGACCGCGGAGCGGTAGGCGGCCAGCAGCTCACCGCCCGCGGCGGCGAGGTGGTCGAAGATCTGGGGGTTGCGCTCGATCACCGGCTCGACCGCGGCCTTCGCCTGGTCGACCAGCTGCTGCACGGCGCTCTGGGCGGCCATGCCGGGCAGCGAGCTCTGGAACCCGGACACCTTGTCGGCGACGGCGTCCAGGAGGCGGCGCAGTTCCTCGGAGGCGGACCCGGTGGGCTGACCGTAGTGGGCGCGGCGTCGGGCCTTCTCCGCCTCGAGGTCCTCCGCGCACGCGTCGGCCCAGGCGTCGGCGTCGGCATCGACTGCGGGACGCTCGGTGGCATCACTCATGGCGTACTCCTGCACAGGCATGAACCGGCTGACCGGATGCGGGCTCTCGTACGCTCGACGTTACCCGAACGGCGGGTGCCCGTTCAGTGCCCGCGCGGCCACAGCTGCGGGTCCGGCGCGAAGCGGACCCTCAGCACACCGTCCGCGAGGGCCGCGCCCGCCACGGTGCAGCGGCGCAGTACGGACGGCAGCGGCAGGATCCTGCGGAACGTTCCGACGGTGAGCAGCAGTTCATCCCCCCGGCGGACCAGGCCGACGTCTCCCTTGACAGCGCCCGGCAGGTCCAGCGTCCAGACGAGGATTCCGTCGTCGGTACGGCGGTCCTCGATGCGCTGCCCGGGGCTGCCGCGGTCCGCGCCCGCGTCGGCACCGTCCTGCGATCCGCCGCCGTCCGGCAGGGAGAGGTCGCCCAGCAGGGCGAGGTCGGCGAGGCCGCGGGGGTCGCGGCCCGCGTGGGGAACTTCGATGAGCGCGGTGCCGGGCGGCCACTCCTGCGACCACTCGTGCAGGCACTTCTCCTGCTGGGCCGCGAGGGAGGCGAGCCAGGTGTCGGCGGAGTGCCGGGGCAGGACCCGGTTGGCCAGCAGGGCCTCGACCCGCAGGCCGTGCAGGGCGAGTCCGCTGCGGGCGGTCCGCAGGGCGGCGGCGGCCGCGGGTCCCGGTTCGGCGACCACACGCAGGGCGGTGTCGTCGGACTCGATCACGCTCTGGACGAGGGCCAGTTCGGCGTCCCAGCGCGCGGCGGTCGCGTACAGCCACTGGGCGGGCATCGGGACACCCGCGAGCTGGGCGAGGACCGGGCGCAGGGCGCGGGCGGCCTGGCGTTCCTGCGGCAGCAGCCGGCGCAGATAGCGGCGCAGCTGCTCGGGCAGGGCCAGCAGGGCGATCGTCTCGCGCAGCGGCGGCAGGTCGACGACGACCGTGTCCCAGTCACCGGAGGCGGCGACGGTCAGCGCCCGCAGGAGGGCGAACTGTTCGCTGCCGGGGAGTTCGGTGAGCTCCGCCTCTTCGAGCCGTGCGGCGCCGAGCAGGTCGAGCGCGGCCGCGCTGCGCTCCTGGAGCGAGAGGAATTCCGCCCGGAAGTCGGCGCCGGTGTCGATACGGCCGGCCCAGAGGCCGTCCGTGATCTCCGCGGGCGCATCGGGGCGGCCGGTGACCGGGGTGCCGAGCACCTCGCCGGGGCCGGTGGAGAGGAAGAGCACGAGCTCGCCGCGCTTCGCCGCCGCGTGGGCGGTCGCCGCGGCGACGGTCGTACGGCCCGCGCCGCCGAGGCCGGTGACGAGGACCGTACGCATCAGGCGGTGGGTCCGCTCTCGACGCGCTTCTTCAGACCGGCCAGGGCGCGGTCGATGATGACCTTCTCGGCCTTGCGCTTGATCATGCCGAGCATGGGGATCTTGACGTCGACGGTCAGCTGGTAGGTGACCTCGGTGCGGTCGCCGCCGCCGACGGGGGCGAGCGTGTACGAGCCGTCGATGGCGCGCAGCATCTGGGACTTCACCAGCGTCCAGCTGACCTGGTTGTCGCCGTTCCAGGTGTACGCGAGCGTGTGGTCGTCCTTGATCGCACCGGCGTCCAGCACCAGCCGGACCTGCTCGGCGCGGCCCTTGCCGTCGGTGGCGAGGACTTCCGCCTCCTTCACCTCGCCGGTCCACTCGGGGTAGCGGGCGAAGTCCGAGATCACCCCCATCACATCGGCCGGCGCCGCCTCGATCGTGATGCTCGAGCTGGTGTGTTCCGCCATCGCTGCGGCTCCTCGAAGTGCGGGTACGGACCGGGGGTGGTGTGGTGTGCAGGCTATCGCGCCTCAGCAGGTCGGAATCCCAGGGCCCGTGCTCACCATTCCAGCGTCCAGGGACGGCCGGTCGAGGCGAAGTGCCCGACGTTCACGCACTCGGTCGCGCCGACGCGCATCCGCCGGACGAGCGGCTGGTGCACGTGACCGAACAGGGAGTAGCGCGGCCGGGTGCGGTGGATCGCGTCCAGCAGGGCCCGGCTGCCGCGCTCGAAACGGCGGGCGACCGTGTCGTAGGTCAGCTCGGGGACCTCCGGCGGAATGTGCGAGCACAGGACGTCGACCTCGCCGAGCGCCTCGACCTTCGCCGCGTACTCCTCGTCGGAGATCTCGTAGGGCGTGCGCATGGGGGTGCGCAGTCCGCCGCCGACGAAACCGAAGACGAGGCCGCCGATCTCGACGCGTTCGCCGTCGAGGACGGAGACACCCGGGTGCGCGTACTCCGGCCAGAGGGTCGGCATATCGACATTGCCGTAGGTGGCGTACGTCGGGGTGGGGAAGGCGGCGAACAGTTCGGCGTACTGGCTTCGTACGGCCGACTCGATGGCGCTCTCGCGGTCGGTGGCGAGCTCGGCCCACAGACTCCGCCCCAGGTCACGGGCCTCGTCGAAGCGCCGGGCCGTGCGCAGTTCGACGAGCCGGTGGGCGTTCTCGGCGCCGAACAGGTCCGGGAAGATGCCGCGCGAGTGGTCGGCGTAGTCGAGGAAGAGGACGAGGTCACCGAGGCAGATCAGGGCATCGGCGCCGTCGCCCGCGGTGGCGAGATCAGCGGCGTTGCCGTGCACGTCACTGACCACATTGACTCGCATACCTCGCATGCCGATCACCCTAGGACGCCGCCGCCGTGACTGGGTAGAGGGGGCGGGACCAGCCGTTCTTCCGACCGCGCTCGGGGGTGGACTACTCTGCGCGAAGCACTGCCATACACGTGTGACGCAGGGAACATCTGGCCGGGACCCCCTATCCGGAACCGAGTACTGGTGGGTAACGTCCGGGCAGTCCAGTCGTGCTCACCCCCCAATGAGCACCTGCCCGATCTTGGACCGCAGCCGGTGCATCACACAGAGCCGTGGCGCCGGCGCCCGATGAGGAGCAGCAGTCTTGCGCGAGTTCAGCCTTCCGGCCCTGTACGAGGTCCCTTCGGACGGCAACCTGACGGATCTGATCCGCCGCAATGCCTCTCAGCATCCGGATGTCGCGGTGATGGGCAGAAAGGTGGCGGGAGCCTGGGCGGACGTCACCGCCCGCCAGTTCCTCCACGAGGTGCGCGCCGCCGCCAAGGGCCTGATCGCCGCCGGTGTCCGGCCCGGCGACCGGGTCGCCCTGATGTCCCGCACCCGCTACGAGTGGGTGCAGATGGACTTCGCCATCTGGAGCGCGGGCGCGGTCACCGTGCCGGTGTACGAGACGAGTTCGGCCGAGCAGGTCCAGTGGATCCTCGGCGACTCGGGCGCGGTCGCGGTGATCGTGGAGAGCGAGGCCCACGCGGCCGCCGTCGAGTCCGTACGGGACCGGCTGCCGGGCCTGCGTGACGTCTGGCAGATCGAGGCCGGCGCGGTCGACGCGCTGATCGCCGCGGGTGCCGGGATCTCCGACGAGGCCGTCGACGCGAGCAGCGCGCATGCCAAGGCGGACGACCCCGCGACGATCGTCTACACCTCGGGCACCACCGGCCGCCCCAAGGGCTGTGTGCTCACCCACCGCAGCTTCTTCGCGGAGTGCGGCAACCTCGTGGAGCGCCTCAAGCCCCTGTTCCGTACGGGCGAGAGCTCCGTCCTGCTGTTCCTCCCGGCCGCGCACGTCTTCGGGCGCATGGTCGAGGTCGCGGCCGTGATGGCTCCGATCAAGCTCGGCTGTGTCCCGGACATCAAGAACCTCACCGACGAGCTGGCCTCCTTCCGGCCGACGCTCATCCTCGGTGTACCGCGGGTCTTCGAGAAGGTCTACAACTCCGCCCGCGCGAAGGCCCAGGCCGACGGCAAGGGCAAGATCTTCGACAAGGCGGCGCAGACGGCGATCTCCTACAGCCGTGCGCTCGGCACCTCCGAAGGCCCCTCGATCGGGCTGAAGTTCAAGCACAAGGTCTTCGACCGGCTCGTCTTCAGCAAGCTGCGGGCGGTGCTGGGCGGCCGCGGCGAATACGCGGTCTCCGGCGGCGCGCCCCTCGGCGAGCGGCTCGGACACTTCTTCCGCGGTATCGGCTTCACCGTGCTGGAGGGCTACGGCCTGACCGAGTCGTGCGCGGCGACGGCGTTCAACCCGTGGGACCGGCAGAAGATCGGCACGGTCGGACAGCCGCTGCCGGGCTCGGTGGTGCGGATCGCGGACGACGGCGAGGTGCTGCTGCACGGAGAGCATCTCTTCCAGGGCTACTGGCAGAACGAGTCGGCGACCGCGGAGGCGCTGGCCGACGGCTGGTTCCACACGGGGGACATCGGCACGCTCGACGAGGACGGCTACCTCGCGATCACCGGCCGCAAGAAGGAGATCCTGGTCACCGCGGGCGGCAAGAACGTCGCTCCCGCGGTCATCGAGGACCGCATCCGCGCGCACGCGCTGGTCGCGGAGTGCATGGTGGTCGGCGACGGGCGTCCCTTCGTGGGCGCGCTGGTCACGATCGACGAGGAATTCCTGGGCCGCTGGGCCTCGGACCACGGCAAGCCGGTGGATTCGACGGCTGCCTCGCTGCGCGACGACGCCGAGCTGCTGGCAGAGATCCAGCAGGCGGTGGACGAGGGCAACGCGGCCGTCTCCAAGGCGGAGTCGGTGCGCAAGTTCCGCATCCTGAACGCCCAGTTCACGGAAGAGGCGGGACACATCACGCCGTCGCTGAAGCTGAAGCGGAATGTGGTGGCGAAGGACTTCGCGGACGAGATCGAGGCGATCTACCGCGGCTGAGGCTGTACGGGGGCGGCAGCCCCCGGCCCCGGCGGTCCGGCGGCCCGGGCAGCCGAACTTCCGTCCCCGCAGGCCGTGGCCTGCGGGGACGTCGCGTCCGCGGGGACGGACGCCCGCAGCGACCGGACGTCACCCCGGACAGACCCAGCCGGTCCGTCCCGTCACCGCCCACGGCGGCAAGTCACGACCTCGCACCCCCGCGGACATCGCCCGCAGCGACCGGGCGTCAGCGCGGAAGAACCCTGCGACAAGGCACATCAGCGCGCACGCACCCTGCGGAAGGGCGAAACATCATCCCCGCTACAGCAGCGTTCTGAGCTTCTCCGCCAGCAGGTCCCAGCGCCACTTCTCCTCGACCCACCGCCTGCCCCGCTCCCCCATCCGCGTCCGCAGTTCCGGGTCCTCCAGCAGCGTCACGATCCGGTCGGCCGCGTCCTCGGCCGAGCCGCCGCGTACCACCCAGCCCGTTTCGCCGTCGAGTACCGCGTCCGGGGCGCCGCCGGAGTCGCCCGCCACCACCGGCAGGCCCGTCGCCGACGCCTCCAGGTACACGATGCCGAGACCCTCGACGTCCAGGCCGCCCCTGCGCGTGCGGCACGGCATCGCGAAGACGTCGCCGGCGCCGTAGTGGGCGGGCAGTTCGGCCCAGGGCACCGCGCCGGTGAAGCGGACCGATCCCGCGACTCCGGTGTCCTGCGCGAGCTTGCGCAGGTCCTTCTCGTACGGGCCGCCTCCCACGATCAGCAGCACCGCGTCCGGCACCTTCGCCAGGATCGCGGGCATCGCGAGGATCAGGGTGTCCTGGCCCTTGCGGGGCACCAGCCGGGAGACACAGACGACCACGGGCCGGTCGGTGAGCCCGAGCCGTTCGCGGACCGTTTCGCCGCCGGAGCCGGGGTGGAAGGTCTTCTCGTCGACGCCCGGCGGCAGTTGGACCATGCGGCCCGCCGCCTCGGGCGTGAGCGCGGCGGCGATGCGCGAGCGCGTGTACTCGCCCAGATACGTGATGGTGTCGGTGCCCTCACCGATCCGCCGCAGCAGTTGCCGGGACGCGGGGAGCTGGGCCCAGCCGGCCTCGTGCCCGTGCGTCGTGGCCACCAGCCGCTTCGCGCCCGCCCTGCGCAGGGCGGGACCCATCAGCCCGAGCGGCGCCGCCGCCCCGAACCACACGGACTCGCAGCCGTGTTCCCGCAGGAGTCCGACCGCACGCCGGGTGACCCGCGGGGTCGGCAGCAGCATGGTCGTACGGTCCCGCACGACGGTGAAGGGCTGCTCCGCGTCGAAGGCCGCGGTCGCCTCCGCGCCCTCCTGCCCGCGCTTCCAGGTGGAGGCGTAGACGACGAGCCGTTCGGGGTCCAGCCGCAGCGCCATGTTGTGCAGGAAGGCCTGGATACCGCCGGGCCGGGGCGGGAAGTCGTTGGTCACGATCAAGGTCTTGTGCATCGTCCGCCGACAGTACCGAACGGCCCTGCCTCGTCGCTCCGGCACGGTCCCGCCCGGCATCATGAACATCCCTCATTTCCGTACGAACAGGGACGAGATGCTCATGGCGGACGCGGCCGGCACCCGGCTCCCCCTCGCGGTGTGGATCCTCACCAGGACGGCGCTGCTGCTGTGCGTCTTCAAAGTGGTCACGTTCCCCGGCCCCGACGTCACCACCGACGTCTCGGTGATCTACCAGGGCTGGTACGAGACGCTCAGCAGCGGCACCTTCCCGCTGGACGACGTCACCTGGCAGTACCCGCCCGCCGCCGCGCTCGCGATCCTCTCCCCCGCCGTGGTGCCCCTCCTCGGCTACGCCTCCGCCTTCTTCGTTCTCGCCGCCCTCTGCGACGCCGTCGTGCTCGCACTGCTGCTCCACGCCGGCGGACGGCCGGGCGCGACCCGGCGGGGTGCCTGGATGTGGGTCGGCGGGGTGGCACTCCTCGGACCGACCGCGTACGCGCGCTACGACCTGATGGTCACCGCCGTCGCCGTGGCCGCGCTCGTCGCGGGAGCCCGCCGGCCCCGCATGCTCGGGGTGCTCGCGGGCCTGGGCGCCATGCTCAAGGTCTGGCCGGTCCTGTTGCTGCTGGGGCTGCCGCGCGGACGTGCGACCCGCCGTTCCTGGGCCGCCGCGGCGGCCACGGCGGCCGGCCTCACCCTGCTCTTCGTCGCGGCGATGCCCGGCGCCCTGGCCTTTCTCACCTCCCAGCGCGACCGGGGCACCGAGATCGAGTCGCTGGGGGCGCTCGTCTTCCACGGGGCGCGGCACGTCGGCTGGGACGGCCGGGTGGCGCTGAACTACGGGTCCGTGGAGTTCCTCGGCCCCTACGTCCCGCTCGTCTCCACGCTCGCGATGGTCCTCGGTGCGGGAGCGCTCGGCTGGCTGGTGCTGTGGCGGCTGCGGGCGCGGGAGTTCGGCCCCTCCACCGTGTGCGACGCGGCGTTCACGGCCGTGCTGCTGTTCACCACCACCAGCCGGGTGATCAGCCCGCAGTACATGATCTGGCTGGTCGGACTGGCCGCGGTCTGCCTCACCTTCCGGGCCTGCCGCATGACCCTGCCCGCCTGGCTGGTGCTGGCCGCGTGCGCGATGACGGTGCTGGAGTTCCCCGTCTACTTCGCGCTGGTGGTGGAGAGCGACCCGCTGGGCGTGCTGCTGCTGGCGGTGCGCAACGGTCTGCTTGTCGCGGCGACGGTGACCGCCTGCGTACGGCTGTGGCGGCACACGGTCCACGAGCCCGGCAGCCACGGGAGCCCGCCGCTGCGGCCCGCGCCCGACAAGGAGCTGCTCTCCTCCTGAGGCGCCCCGGAGGGAGCCGCCGTCAGCCCAGGCGCTCCCGCAGATAGCCCCGCCATGTCACCGTGAACTCCTCCGGCGAGGTCCCCAGCACGTCCTGCATCGCCTTCTCGACCGCGCTCGCCCGGTGCTCCTTCTCCCCCACCGCACGGTAGAAGGCGGTCAGCTTCCCCTCGCCCCATCTCTCGGCGATCAGCTCGCACGCCATCCAGCCGCTCTCGTACGCCCGCGCCAGCACATCCGCGTCCCCGCCGAAGGCGAAGTCCTTGTCGTCCGGCAGGGCGGCCGGGGTCTCGCCACCGCGGACCGCGCGCTGGAGTTCGGGCGCGGTCTGTCCGTCCGTGCGGGAGGTGCCGCGGTAGGCGACCCAGTCCGCGAAGCCCTCGGAGAGCCACATGGGAGTGGCCTTCGAGGTGTACGCACGGGTCGCCACGTGCGTCGTCTCGTGCGTGAGCACGACGGTCTGCCCGAAGTCACCGAGCACCCCGTACGCCTCGGGGTTGACGATCACCCGGTCCGCGGGGGCCTTGCCGGACACCCCGGTCTCGCCCGTGGTGACGGCCGCGATGCCGCGGTAGCCGGCCGCGGGCGCGCCCAGCAGGTCACCCATGGCCTCCAGCGAGGACGGCACGAGGACGACGACGCGCCGGGCCCACGGGGACGGCCAGGTGCCCGTGACGGCGGGCACCGCACGGTCGGCGGTCGCCGCGAGCGCCTTCTGCCGGACGGTGTCCTTGTCGACCGCGAGCACCAGGCTGCGGCTGCCGCGTACGACATGCACGTCGCCCTGCTGCCAGAGCTGCTGGGCACTCTTCCCGGCAGGGCGGTCGGCCTTCAGATACCAGCGGCCGTCGCGCCGGGTGAATTCGACAGTGCGGGCGGCGGTGACGGGCGCGGTGTCGTATCCGGCGATGCGGTAGCGGAGTTCGGCGTCGGCGACCGCGGTGGAGCCGTCGCGGCGAACGTCCCCGAGCCGGTACTCCCAGGAGCCGAAGGGGATGTCCGCCATGTTGCGGAACTGTCTGAGCTCGTCGGCCCGGAGGGCGCTCGCCTCGGTGTCCAGCGCACCGAGATAGGCGTTCTCGTCGTGCCCGAGGACGGCGGCGGCGCGGCCGTCGAGGGTGCGCTGGATCTCCCGGACGGTGCTGTCGGACGCCCCGGGACCGGCGCAGCCGGAGGTCAGCAGAGCGACGGCGAGGCCGAGCCCCGCCGCCATCCGTATCGCCCGGCGCCCGACGCGCCCGTGACCTGCCACCCTGTCGATCGTACGGAACGCGGAGCGGAAGCGGACGGGCCAGGACGCGGTCCGCGCCCCGGCGAGGAGCCGGCCCACCCGCGAAGTCGCCGCGGACGCGGCCGCCCCGGACGCCGGACCGGGCCCGGACGGCCGGCCGGGGCCCGGAGCGGGACCGGGCTCAGACGCGGGTGACCGACGAGACGGGCATCATGCCGACCGGGTCGTAGCGCACCGGGGCGCCGGGATAGGGCGCGTGCACCACCTGCCCGTTGCCCATGTACATCGCGATGTGGCTGGCGTCGCTGCGGTACGCCACCAGGTCACCGGGGCGGGCCTCGGAGAGGGAGACCTGGCGGCCGGCGTAGCGCTGCGCCTGCGAGGTGCGCGGCAGTCCGACGCCGGCCTGGGCGTACGACCACTGGGTGAGCCCCGAACAGTCGAATCCCGAGGGCCCGTTGGCACCCCAGACGTAGGGGCGGCCCACCGCGTTGCGGGCGGCCATCACCGCGGCGGCGGCCCGGGCCGAGGAGGGGGCGAGGCCGGAGAGCTCGGGCAGTGTGCCGCGTCCCGAGCGGGAGGCGCGGTCGAAGTCGGCGCGGTCCTCGGAGGACAGCGAGTTGAGCAGGCGCCGGGCCTCTCCCAGTTTGCGTTCGACGGTGCGCTTGTGACGAGCGACGGCCGCCTGGCTGCGCTCCAGTTCGACGAGGTCGCGAGCGGCTTCCGCACGCTCCTGGCCGAGTCTTCGCTGGGCCTGCTGGAGCTCCCGCAGGGCGGTGGCCTGACGCTCGCTGATGCGGTCCAGCGTCGCGGCCTTCTCCAGATAGGTGTCGGGGTTCCCGGAGAGGAGCAGTTCGAGCGCCGGGTCCATGCCGCCGGAGCGGTACTGCGCCCCCGCGACCGAACCGAGCGCGCCACGCATCCGGTTGATGCGCTCCTGGCCCCGGGCGACGCTGTCCTGCGCGTGGCCCACGTCCTCGCGCAGCCGGTCGGCCTTCTCACCGGCCTTGTTGAACTGCTCGGTGGCCTTCTCGGCCTCCTCGAAGAGCCGGTCGACCGTGGCGCGCGAGGAGTCCGGCCCGTCGCCGGGATCGGCGACGGCCGCCGGTGCGGCCCCGAGCGCCGCAGCGGCCGTTGCCGCCGCGGCGGACAGTACGGTGACCCGGGCGCTGTGAGTGAGACCGGGCTGTGAGGACCGTCGATGGGACGCCACGAACCGCGCTCCCTTCCGCTGGACGAGGTGCACGAGGGATGGTGCGCGGCAGACAGTAGCCGGGCGATCACGCAGCGGCCAACGACCGTATCGTGCACAGACAGTGACGCCCCACCGGAGACCACAGGTCACCGGCGGGGCGCAGCGTCAGCAGGAGGTGCGGGAAATCGCCCGATTGGGCGTCAGATGCGCACGCCGAACTGGAAGGGCATGTTGTTGATGGACTCGTAGCGCACGTTGGCTCCGCTCCGCGGCGCGTGCAGCACCTGGCCGTTGCCCGCGTAGAAGCCGACGTGGTGCAGGTCGCCGTAGAAGATCACCAGGTCGCCCTGCTTGAGGGCGCTCTGGGAGTAGATCCGGGTGCCGGCGTTGGCCTGCGACTGCGAGGTGCGCGGTATGCCGACACCGGCCTGGGCGAACGCCCAGGAGGTGAGGCCGGAGCAGTCGAAGGAGTTGGGGCCGGAGGCGCCGTAGACGTACGGCGTACCGATCTTGCTCTGGGCGGCGGCGAACGCGGCGGACGCGCGCTGCGAGGCGGGCACCGCAGCACCGAGGTTCACACGCTCGCTCGCGCGGTCGGCGCGGGTCTCGTCGGCGGCGAGGGAGGCACGCTCCTGCGCGCTCAGGGAGTTCAGCAGCTTCTGCGCGGACGCGAGCTTGGACTGGACTTCCTTCTTCTTCGTGCCGAGCTGCTTGCGCGTGTCGGCCAGGTCGCCGAGCTTACTCTGGGCTTCCTTGCGCTGCTGCGCGAGGGTGCGCTGCTTCGTCTGGATCTCGGTGAGCGCCTCGGTCTGCTTGGCGCCGAGCTGGTCCAGCGCGGAGGCCTTGTCGAGGTAGCTGTCCGGGTCGGAGGAGAGGAAGAGCTGTACGGCCGGGTCGATGCCGCCGGAGCGGTACTGGGCGCTGGCCACCGAACCGAGGCCGTCCCGCAGGGTGTTGAGCTCGTCCTGACCGCGGGCGACCTTGTCCTGGATGGCGTCGACCTGCTTCTGGAGCTTGTCCTGCTGCTCCTTGGCGCCGTTGTACTTCTCGGTGGCCTTCTCGGCCTCTTCGTAGAGCTTGTCGACCTTTTCCTTGACGTCGCTCTTGCTCGGCTTCGGATCAGCCTGGGCGGCCTGGGAAGTGAGGGCGACGGCCGCTGCCGCGGTCGCGGTGAGCACGGTCACGCGGGTGCGGCTCGGCTGCTTGGGACGACGGTGGGACGCCACGCGGGCGAGCTCCTTCTTCCTCAGCCGCCTACCGGGCAGTGGGGGGTGAACCCCGGCTCCGCGCACACAGCTCCCCCGGGAAAAAGCTGACGTGCACAGAAGTGGCGGTTCCTTCGCTGTCACCCCGGATGGGTGATCAACCGCGCGAAGGTTCGAGGCCTGACCTTAGTGACCTTCTTGTGATCACTTCAAATCCTGTCGGGAAAAATGTTTGGCGCGGAGGGCATTCTTTACTCACATCACACGCGTTGTGATTGCCACTTGACGCAACGTTCCGCCGAGAGTGGAGCGAATCGGCGCAAGGGGTACGCAAGTTGCTCAGACGCGCGAAAGCCGCTTCAGCAACAAAACGGACGCGACCGGCCGGGCCCCCGCCTTCGCCACACCGTCGGCGACCTCGCGGTCGGTGGAGACCACCACGACGGGCCGGCCGGGCGGCTCCGCGCGCACCAGCTGGCGGATCAGCTCGTCGGCCGTCACACCCGGCTTGGAGAACAGCACGCGCACACCTCGCGGCGGTGCCAGCAGCACCGGGGCGGCCAGCTCGGCCCCGTCGAAGACACAGGTGATCTCGGCCCCGGTCTGCGCCGCGAGCATGGAGAGCCCGCCGAGCAGCCGCAGTCGCTGCTTCTCCAGCGGCATCGTCGGATAGCCGGTCTTGGTGACGTTGTAGCCGTCGACGACGAGATGCGCCTGCGGCAGCGCGAGCAGTTGGTCGAGCAGCGCGGGGTCGGTCTCCGACAGGGCCCGGGCCGCGATGTCCTTGGGTGACATCCGTCCGGGCTCGACCGCGTCGACCGTGTCCGCGGGGTGCACGGACGCGGGCGGCAGGGCCAGTTCACGGCGCAGCCCCTGCGCGGACTCCAGCACGGTGTCCAGCAGCAGCCGCAGGCGCATGTCCTCGACGGAGCGCCCCTCACGGGCGGCACGGCGTCCGGCCTCGACCGCGGCCTCCGCCTCGCCGAGACGGGCCTTGAGACGTCTGCTCTCGCTCTCGGCGGCCGAGACCTGGACCGCGGCCTCGGACCTGATGGTGTCGATCTCGGCGTTCACCCGGCGCAGCGCGGCCTCGCCGCGCTTGACGTCGCTCTGGGCGCTGCGCAGCTTGCGGCGAAGCGATTCGGCTTCCTTGCGGGCCGTCTCCAGCTCGGTGCGCAGCCGTTCGGTCTCGCTCTTGGTCAGACCGCGCGCCTCGACGAGTTCCTCACGCAGCCGCTCCAGTTCGCGCCGGCCGGCCTCGTCCGCACGCTCGGCGTCGGCGCGCTGCGCCTCCTCGCCGGCGGCGGCGACAAGTTTCACCCATCCGGTGGGCCGCAGAACGTAGGCGGCGGCCGCCACGTCGAGTGGATCGGCCGCCGCGGGCGGCGATCCCGCCGTCAACGCCCCGCACAGTTCGGGCTGCGCCTGGGTGAGCCGTTCCGCGATGCGCTGCCGGAAGACGGGGTCGCTCTCCAGGGCCGCGGCCATCGCGTTGCCCGCGAACTTGGCGCGGCGGGAGGGGGTGAAACGGGCGTACTGCCGCAACTGGGTGGGCAGTTCCGCGACGGTGAGCCCGCCGAAGGCGTCCGAGACCAGCGCCACGACCCGGCGCCGCACACCTTCCGGCAACGGCCGGTCGAGCGCCTCTGCGGCGTCACCGGCCGCACCGGCCGGCTCGGCGCCGCTGTCAGGCTGCTCCACGATCCGTCACCCCACTACCCGTTCGGGCCACTCCCTCAGGAGGCGGCGCCCGGCCTGTCCACCAGCTCGATCTTGTCCACCGCGTTGCACCAGCGGCAGCGCACCGACTCGATGGTCTCACTGACCACGTCACGCTCTTCGACGGTCGGCTCTCCGGCCAGGTCCAGATGGACGTACTCCACGACCTTCGACGAGCGCGTGACGTCGAAGCGGGTGAGGTTCCCGCAGAGCGTGCAGCGCCAGCGGGTCTGGTCCGTCGGCGAGGGAACCGTCGTCATCGTTCCGTCCTCGTTTCGTCGTGCGGATGCAGGTGCCGCGGTGCGCCGTCGAACTGCGGATGTACTCCCTGTAACCCTACGGCCTCGCAGGTACCCCGCGGCACGGCGAGGCACTCTGTACCGTTCCGGCCCGCTACGCCATGCTCTGTCCATGATCGGTTGGCGGAGGGTGCGGGGCGCGGTGACCAGGCCCTCGGTGACGTACGGCCTGATCGCCGTCTGCTGCGTGGTCTTCCTCATCAGCCCGGTCTCGGGGCTGAACCCGTCGTACGGCACGGGTGACGCGTGGCTCGCGGCGCAGAGCGTGTACTTCGAGCGGTGGGGCGTGATCCCGGGCCGGCTGATGACCGGCTCCCCGGACACGCTGCTCACCCCGTTCACCGCGCTCTTCGTGCACGGGAACTGGCTGCACCTGCTCGGCAACATGCTCTTCCTCTACGTCTTCGGCGCGATGGTGGAGGAGCGCATGGGGCCGCTGGAGTTCGCCCTGTTCTACCTGGGCACCGGCGCCCTCGCCCTGCTCGCCTACGCGGCGGCCAACGCCGAGTCCGAGCAGACCCTGGTGGGAGCGTCCGGGGCGATCTCGGGGGTGCTCGGCGCCTTCCTTCTCCTCTTCCCGAAGGCCCGGGTCACCAGTCTCTTCCCTTTCCTCTTCTTCCTGCCGCTGCGTTTCCCCGCCTGGATCGTGCTGATCTTCTGGTTCGTCCTCCAGTGGCTGGCCGCGTCGGGGGCCGGCGAGGGCGGGCCCGGCGTCGCCTACCTCGCGCACGTGGTGGGCTTCGGTACCGGGTTCCTCTATGCCTGGGGGCGGTTCCGGCGTCCGGCTAGAGTGAAGGCCCCAGCAGCGGCCACCGAGGGAGAAAGCCAGCCGTGATCACTGCGATCGTGCTCATCAAGACCAGCGTGGACCGCATTCCCGAGATCGCCGAGTCCATCGCGGCGCTGGACAGCGTCAGCGAGGTCTTCTCCGTCACGGGCACCTACGACCTGATCGCCATGGTCCGCGTGGCGAAGCACGACGACCTGGCGGACGTGATCCCCGGCCGCATCAGCAAGATCCAGGGTGTCGAGGGCACGGACACGCACGTCGCGTTCCGTACGTACTCGCAGCACGACCTGGAGGCGGCGTTCGCGATCGGTCTGGACTCCTAGAGGCCATCGGTCCAGGCGCCCGGGGACGGGCCCCGGCACACGAAGAAGCCCGCGCCGTCCGGCGCGGGCTTCTTGCATGGTCGGTCGCTCAGACGGCGGGCACGCAGCGGCCGTCCTCGGTGCGGTACTGCCACTTCGCGCCCTCGCGCACCAGTTCCTTCACCGCACCGACGAAGCGCTCCACGTGCTCGTCGGGCGTCCCGGCGCCGAAGCTCACCCGGATCGCGTTCAAGGACGCCTCACCCGGCTGGGCCTCGGGGGCGCCGCACTCGCCCGGGTCCTGCGGGGCGCTGCCCAGCAGGGTGCGCACCAGCGGGTGGGCGCAGAACAGTCCGTCGCGTACGCCGATGCCGTACTCCGCCGACAGGGCAGCCGCGAAGTGGGAGCTGTTCCAGCCCTCCACCACGAAGGAGATGACGCCCACCCGCGTGGGGGCCTCCCCTGCGGAACGCGAGGGGGACTCATCACCGAACAGCGACAGCACCTTGACCTCCGGCACCGTGGCCAGGCCCTCCAGGACCCTGTCGACCAGGTGCTGCTCACGGGCGACGAGGTTCTCGAAGCCGGCCTCGGTGAGCGCCTTGCAGGCCGAGGCGATGGAGTAGACGCCGATGACGTTGGGCGAGCCGGCCTCGTGGCGCGCGGGCGTCGTGTGCCACTCGACGTCCACGCCGCCGTCGGCACGCCGTGCCACCTTGCGCGACGCACCGCCGCCCGCGAGGTACGGCTCCGCCTCCTGCAGCCAGTCCGCCCGGCCCGCGAGCACACCCGAGCCGAACGGCGCGTACAGCTTGTGTCCGGAGAACGCCACCCAGTCGACGTCCAGGTCCCGCACCGAGACGGCGTGGTGGGGGGCGAGCTGCGCCGCGTCCAGGACGATCCGCGCCCCGTGGGCGTGCGCCACTTCCGTGAGCTCCTTCACCGGCCACAGCTCACCCGTCACATTGGACGCTCCGGTCACGCAGACCAGCGCCGGGCCGATGGGGTCGCGGCCGGCGAGCGCCTCCTCCAGGGTCCGCACCGCCTCGGCGTGGGTGCGCGGCGCGTTCAGATACGTCACCCGGGCATCGCCCCAGGGCAGCAGCGAGGCGTGGTGCTCGGTCTCGAAGACGAAGACGCGGCAGTCCGCCGGCAGCGCGGACGCCAGCAGGTTCAGCGAGTCGGTGGTGGACCGGGTGAAGACGACCTGGTCGCCCTCGCGGCAGTCGAGGAAGTCGGCGACCGTGACGCGGCTGTTCTCGAAGAGGTCGGTGGACAGCTGCGAGAGGTACCCGGCGCCGCGGTGGACGCTGCCGTAGTAGGGGGCGTACGCGGCCACGTCGTCCCACACGCGCTGAAGGGCCGGTGCGCTGGCCGCGTAGTCGAGGGCCGCGTAGGTGACCTCACCGCCGGTCACGAGCGGCACGGTCACGTCACGGCCGAGGACCGGCAGCGGCTCGGCACAGCAGGGGTCGGACCCGGCAGCGGCGGCGGCCACGTCCGGGGAGAGGGCGGTGGCGGCAGGAGCGGTGGCGGTGTTCAGGCGTGCGGACATGGCGGTATCTCCCGGCAGGAAAGGCGAAATCGGCTTCAAGAACCCGGCGGTGCGGGGACCTCGACACACGGCGGACGCCGTGCG
The DNA here is from genome assembly GCF_036169555.1 of Streptomyces sp. NBC_00306. Classification (GTDB taxonomy): domain Bacteria; phylum Actinomycetota; class Actinomycetes; order Streptomycetales; family Streptomycetaceae; genus Streptomyces; species Streptomyces achmelvichensis. The sequence continues at coordinate 2,101,252 of NZ_CP108032.1, forward strand.
GAGGGTGTGCTGAAGAAGGGGCTGTACGCCCTATCGCATTCGCTTGCTCACGAGACTGCTCCCTTGAGGACCAGGACCCCAGGGTGTGCAGGGGTCCGCGCTTGCCACAGACCTCGCTGCCTGCGGCCTGGTCTTCACCCGGGGCACCCCGCCACGGACGGAGGGTTGCCGGACAGCGGGCCGGGGCCGTAATCGCTGTCACTCATGACCTTGGAGAGCATCCTGCCATACGACGCGGACACCGCAAGGGCGCGGTCCACCATCCGGACCGCGCCCTCGCGCGACGCATCGACCGGTCCTGCCGGCCCCGCCGGATCAGCCCTCGTCGTTGGTGGCGGCCACCCAGCGCTGGAGCGCGTCGTTCGCGGCCCCCGAGTCGATGGCCCGGGCGGCCTGGGCGACCCCGGCCGCCAGTTGTTCGTTCAGCGTGCCGTCCGTCGGATCCAGCGCCACCAGGGCGGCCGCCGAGTTCAGCAGGACGGCGTCCCGCACCGGCCCGGTCTCCCCGCCGAGCAGCCGTCTCGCCACATCGGCGTTGTACGAGGCGTCGGCGCCGCGCAGCGCCTCCACCGGCACCAGGTCGATGCCGATGTCCCGCGGGTCGAACGCCTCCTCGCGCACCGCGCCGTCCCGTACGACCCACACCCGTGAGGTGGCGGTCGTCGTCAGTTCGTCCAGGCCGTCGTCGCCGCGGAAGACCAGTGCCGACGAGCCGCGCTCGGCGAGCACCCCGGCCATGATGGGCGCCATCCGCGCGTCCGCGACCCCGGTGGCCTGCGCCCTGACCTGCGCCGGATTGGTCAGCGGTCCGAGGAAGTTGAAGGTGGTGCGGATGCCCAGTTCCTTGCGCGCCGCGGCCACATGCCGCAGGGCGGGGTGGAACTTCACCGCGAAGCAGAAGGTGATGCCCGCCTCCTCCGCGACCTCGGCCACCCGCTGCGGGGTGAGCTGGAGGTTGACGCCGAGCTTCTCCAGCACGTCGGACGCGCCGCTCGCGGACGAGGCCGCGCGGTTTCCGTGCTTGACGACCTTGGCTCCGGTGCCGGCCACGACGATGGCCGACATCGTGGAGATGTTCACCGTCTTGGCCCCGTCGCCGCCCGTGCCGACGATGTCGACGCTGCGGCCGGGCACCTGGATCAGGTTCGCGTGCTCGTACATGGTGCGTACGAGGCCGGAGATCTCCTCGACCGTCTCGCCCTTCGCCCGCAGCGCCACCGCGAACCCGGCGATCTGTGCGTTCGTCGCCTCACCGCTGAGGATGCGGTCCATCGCCCAGGCGGTGGCGTCGGCGCTCTGGTCGCGGTTGTCGAGCAGCGCGTTCAGCACACTCGGCCAGGAGTGAGCCGCCACGCTGTCGCCGCCGACCGGGGTCACAACGTTCATGGTCCACTCCTGGGTCCACAGCCGATAAGGGGATGCGTCCACCCTATCCAGCCCCGGAGACGGCGAAGGGCCCCGTCCGACGATTGGACGGGGCCCTTCACCTGCTACTGCCGGGAGGTGCCTTTGGCGCTGTGGCGGCGATGCACTCGCTTCAGGCGGTCAGTGGTGGCCGTGGCCGCTGCTGATCTCCCTGAACTCCTCGGGCGTCGGCTTGGGAATCTGGCTTTCCTCGCCGTAGTACGACTTGCTGAGCTTGACCCGCATCCGCTGGGCCGGGGTGACCTTGCGGCGGACCCCGTTCTCGTCCGTCTCCGGGCCGAGCTCCTCGGGCTTGTACTGCTCGTGCGCGGTGAGCGCGTGCAGGTCGCCCTGGCTGAGCGGCTCGTGGACCTCGACGAACTCACCGTGCGGCAGGCGCTTGATGATGCCGGACTCGCGTCCGTGCAGCACCTTGTCCCGGTCGCGACGCTGAAGACCCAGACAGATCCGCTTCGTGACGATGAAGGCGATGACCGGTCCGGCGAAGAAGAAGATCCGGACGAACCAGGTGATCGCGTTGATCGACAGATGGAAGTGGGTCGCCCAGAGGTCGTTGCCGCCACCGATCAGCAGCACGAAGTAGAGAGTCAGCCACGCCACACCGAAGGCCGTTCGGGTCGGGGCGTTGCGCGGGCGGTCCAGGATGTGGTGCTCGCGCTTGTCCCCGGTGACCCAGGACTCGATGAACGGGTAGACGGCGATCGCGACCAGCACCAGCGGGAAGATCACCAGCGGGATGAACACACCCAGGACGAGCGTGTGGCCCCAGGCGTTGATCTCCCAGCCTGGCATCACACGGATCAGACCCTCGGAGAATCCCATGTACCAGTCGGGCTGTGCGCCGGTGGAGACCTGGTCCGGCCGGTAGGGACCGAGTGCCCAGATCGGGTTGATCGAGGCGACCGCGGCCATCACCGAGATGACACCGAAGACCAGGAAGAAGAAGCCTCCGGCCTTGGCCATGTAGACCGGCAGCAGCGGCATGCCCACGACGTTGTTGTTCGTCCGGCCGGGGCCCGCGAACTGCGTGTGCTTGTGGTAGAAGACCAGGATCAGATGGCCCACCAGCAGACCGAGCATGATGCCCGGCAACAGCAGGATGTGGACCGAGTAGAACCTGGCCACGAAGTCGCCGCCGGGGAACTCCCCGCCGAACAGGAACATCGACAGGTACGTGCCGACGACCGGCACGGACAGGATCGCACCCTGCATGAACCGCACACCGGTGCCCGACAACAAGTCGTCCGGCAGCGAGTAACCCGTGAAACCGGTGAACATGCCGAGGACGAACAGCAGGAAGCCGAACATCCAGTTGACTTCGCGCGGCTTGCGGAACGCGCCCGTGAAGAAGACGCGCATCATGTGCACCAGCATGCCGGCGAGGAACACCAGCGCGGCCCAGTGGTGGATCTGCCGGATCAGCAGACCGCCGCGGACGTCGAAGCTGATGTCCAGCGTCGAGGCGTACGCCTCCGACATCCGCACACCCTGCATCGGGATGTAGCTGCCGTGGTACTCCACCTCGTTCATCGACGGGTGGAAGAACAGCGTCAGATACACACCCGTGAGGATGATGATGATGAAGCTGTACAGGCAGATCTCACCGAGCATGAAGGACCAGTGGTCCGGGAAGATCTTGCGCATGTTGGCCTTGGCCAGGGAGTAGATCCCCAGCCGGCCGTCCGCCCAGTCGGCAACCTTCTCGCCGGCCGGTGCCTTGCGCTTGGACTCTGCTTTGGTACTCATCCGCGCTCCCAGAAGGCAGGACCGACAGGCTCGTCGAAGTCGCCGAGCGCCTCGAGGTGGCCCTCGGCGTTCACACCGATCCGCAGCTGCGGAAGGGCGTGACCGGCGGGACCGAAGATGACACGGGCGCCGTCGGCGAGGTCGAAGGTGGACTGGTGGCACGGGCACAGCACGTGGTGCGTCTGCTGCTCGTAGAGGCTGATCGGGCAGCCGACGTGCGTGCAGATCTTCGAGAAGGCCACGATGCCCTCGTGCGACCACTCGAGCTCGCGCTTGTCCTTGATGTCCTCCGGCTGGATACGGACGATCATCAGGGCCGCCTTCGCGATCTCCTTCTGGAAATCGTGGCTGTCCTCCTCCAGGCCCTCGGGCATGGCGAAGGTCAGCGAACCGACGGCGACGTCCTCGGGACGCAGCGGCTCATTCGTGTTCATGTTGATGAGCTGCTTGCCCTTGGCCCACAGCGTCGAGCGCAGCTTCTTCTCGGGCAGCGGACCGAGGTCGCGCAGCAGCACCACACCGGAGAGCGGCAGCAGCGTCAGCGCACCGAACATCGTGTTGCGGATGAGCTTGCGCCGGCCGATCGCGGACTCCTTGGCGCCCGCCGCGAAGTCGGCCATGACCTTGGCGCGGACCTCGGGCGGTGCGGCGACGGGGTGCCGCTCGTCGACCATCTCCACGTCCGACATCAGGGTGCGGGCCCAGTGGACCGCGCCCGCGCCGATGCAGAAGAGGGCGACACCGAGCGTCATACCCAGCGCGAAGTTCAGCGCGCTGATGTGGCCGAGCGGCCAGATGTAGACGATCTTGTTGACCGGGAAGATGACGAACGACGCGATGAACGCGACCGTTGCCAGCATCGACAGCAGGAACAGGAAGGCAACCGTGCGCTCGGAGCGCTTGGCGGCCCTCTCGTCGATGTCCTGGATACGCGGCTTGTGGGCCGGCAGTCCCGGGTCGGCGAAGGGATCGGCGTCGTGCTTGACGACGGTGGTGCCCTCGTGTCCCGCGCCGTGCGCGGCGGCCTGCTCTGCGGGCAGGTTCTCTTCTGGATTCTCTTGGCTACTCATGACTTCTTGGCCTTAGCGGTGTGGGCCGCGACCCAGATGGCGACTGCGATCAGCGCACCCAGACCGAAGATCCAGCCGAACAGTCCCTCACTGACGGGGCCGAGGCCACCCAGGTTGAGGCCGCCGGGGCTCTCGGACTCCTCGCCGTTCACATTCTTGATGTAAGCGATGATGTCCCGCTTCTCCTGCTCCGGCATCGTCGTGTCGGGGAAGGAGGGCATGTTCTGCGGGCCGGTCTGCATGGCCTCGTAGATGTGCTTCGGGCTCACGCCTTCCAGGCTCGGGGCGTACTTGCCGTTGGTCAGCGCACCGCCCTCACCCGTGAAGTTGTGGCACTGGGCGCAGTTGGTGCGGAACAGGTCGCCACCCTTGGCGATGTCGGCACCCGCGGGGTTGTACTGCTTCTCGGTCGGCGTGATCGGACCGGCGCCGAGCGAGGCGATGTACGCCGCCAGCTGGTCGATCTCGGCCTGCGAGTAGATGACCTTCTTCTTCGGCACCTGGGCGCCCGGCTGCTGGGCCGGCATACGGCCGGTGCCGACCTGGAAGTCGACGGCTGCGGAGCCCACGCCGACCAGGCTCGGGCCGTCAGAGGTGCCCTGACCGCCGGTACCGTGGCAGCTGGCGCAGCCGACGGTGTAGAGCTTCTTGCCCTCCTCGATGGCGAGGGACTGGGCGGTTTCATCGGCCTGCGCCTTGTCCGCGGGTGCGAACGCGGCGTACAGCCCCCCAGTTGCCGCCAGCGCGAGGAGTAGGACGACGACCGCCGCCAGCGGATGGCGTCGTCGTGCGGAGAGCTTTTTCACGGATTACCCCGGTGTCAGGATCTTCTGCGTCGATGCTTCTGGACTGTGTCTGCTTCAGGCAGCGTGTGCCTGCGCCGTTTACTTGATCATGTAGATCGTGGCGAAGAGGCCGATCCAGACGACATCGACGAAGTGCCAGTAGTAGGACACGACGATGGCGGCGGTTGCCTGCTCGTGGGTGAACCTCCTGGCTGCGTACGTTCTGCCGAGAACCAGCAGGAAGGCAATGAGTCCGCCCGTCACGTGCAGACCATGGAAGCCGGTGGTCAGGTAGAACACCGAGCCGTACGGGTCCGACGAGAGCGAGAGGCCCTCGTGCTTGACCAGCTCGGTGTACTCGAACACCTGGCCGCCGATGAAGATCGCACCCATCACGAACGTGATCACGAACCATGAGCGGAGCTTCTTCACGTCACCGCGCTCGGCGGCAAAGACGCCGAGCTGGCAGGTGAGGGAGGAGAGCACCAGGATCGTGGTGTTGGTCGCCGAGAACGGGAAGTTCAGGGTCGAAGCCTTCTCCGACCAGAACTCGGCCCCCGTCACCGATCGCAGGGTGAAGTACATCGCGAAGAGGGCCGCGAAGAACATCAGCTCGGAACTCAGCCAGATGATGGTTCCGACGCTGGTGAGGTTCGGTCGATTGACCGACGGGTGCGCGTGCCCGGTTTCTACTGTCGTTGCTGTCGCCACGACCGACATTATGTCGGTCGCTTATCCCGCCCTCACTCCGGGGGGTGCCGTTCGGTGTGTCAGTGGCTCCCGTCCAGCCCGAACGGCCCATCGAAGCGGTGTCCGAACGGCTGTTGACCGGCTGTGGGACCGAGTAGCATCCGGCCCATCGGTTCCTGAGCCGAGCCGCCGTCGAATCGGAGGAAGAATGCAGCCGACCGCCACCGTGCTGGTCTACAGCGACGACGCCAACACCCGCGAGCAGGTGCGGCTGGCGACCGGACGCAGGCCCGCGACCGACGTTCCGCCGGTCGAGTTCATCGAGTGCGCCACGCTGCCCGCCGTACTGAAGCAGCTGGACCAGGGCGGCGTCGATGTCTGCGTGCTGGACGGCGAGACGGTTCCCGCGGGCGGTATGGGCGTGTGCCGGCAGATCAAGGACGAGATCTTCGACTGCCCGCCCGTGCTGCTGCTGATCGGCCGCCCGCAGGACGCCTGGCTGGCCACCTGGAGCCGCGCGGAGGCCGCTGTGACCCTTCCGGTGGACCCGGTGGAGTTCGCGGACGCACTGGCGGCCCTGCTGCGCGGCAGGCTGGCCGTGGAGGCCTGACGAGCCTGCCGCGTGCCGGTCAGACCTGGGGACGCAGCCGTGCCGTGTCGACGGGGTTCGTGACGGCACCGGTGCCACCACCGGCCACCAGGGCGCTGCCCGTGCGCCACTTGTCCCAGTCCAGGTTCCAGTCGCCGAAACCGTTGCCGAACGGGTCCATCTCGTTTCCGGCACTGTTGACGACCTTCACCACGTCGCCCTCGCGGACGGTATTGAAGAACCACTGGGCATTGCTGGTCGACATGCCCGTGCAGCCGTGGCTGACGTTCGCGGCGCCCTGCGATCCGACGGACCACGGGGCGGCGTGCACGTACTCACCGCTCCAGGTGACGCGTGTGGCGTAGTACACAGGCAGGTCGTACGACTCCGAACTGCCCTCGGCGATGCCGATGCTGGTGCCGCGCATCCGGACGAAGTACTCCTTGGCGAGCACGACCTTGATGCCGTTGCGGGTGGAGAAGCCGGGCTTGCCGGTGGTCACCGGAATGGTGTTGATCACTTCTCCGTTGCGCAGGACCGTCATCTGGTGCGAGGCCGCGTCGGTGATGGCTTCGATCCGGTCGCCGATGGTGAGCTTCAGGCCCTTCGAGGAGCCTCCGTAGAGCTTGTTGGAGACCTTGACGCCCTGGAGGTTGCTGGAGGCGCTCACGGTCGCTCCGGAGGGCCAGTACTCCTTCGGGCGGAAGTGCAGCTTCTTGTCGTCGACCCAGTGCCAGGCGCCCTCCACCGAGGGCTGGGAGTCGACCTTGAGCGCACGTTCGACGACTTGCCGGGCGGCCTTGTCCTTGACGGGGAGGCTGAGGTCGGCCGTGATGGGCTGACCGACGCCGTACGTGCCCGCCTTCGGGCCGAAGGCGACCGTCAGGAGCCGCTTGGCCGGGGCGGTCTCGAAGGTGAGGGTGCGGCTGCCGGGTGAGCCGTCGGAGTCCTCCGTGGAGACCTTGACGGTGTACTTCGCACCGGCCGAGAGCGGGGCGGTGGAGCGCCAGCGGCTGCCGTCCGCGGAGAGTTCGCCGGCGAGGAAGTGCCCCGAGCTGTCGATGACGGTCACATCGGTGATGCGGCCGCTGTCACCCTTGGTGGTGACTTCGAGGGGCTTGTCGGGGTCGACCTTCTTCCCACTGGAGTGGGGCGTGTTGAAGGATATCTGCTCCGCCGCGTCGAACGGTGCGGCGGAGAGCGGATGGGTGTCGGGTTCGCCGCACGCGGTCGCTACCGCCCCGAGGGACACGACCAGCAAGGTGCAGCTCAGAATGGTGCGAAACCGAGGCGTCTGACTCATAAGCACACGTTATGAAGATCAGTCGGTAGCGGCGCGCCGAGAGGCTGCAAATGGACGGACCCGGGTCCCCCTCGCGAGTGAAGGGGATCCGGGTCCGCCCGTACGTTGCTGACGCGGTGTTACTGGTTCTGGCTCTCACCGCGGTAGTACTCGAACACCCAGCCGAAGAGTCCGACGAGGATCAGCGGCGCCGAGAAGTACAGCAGCCACCAGCCCATCGCGACGGCGAGGAAGGCGAGCGCACCACCGACGGCCAGCGAGAGCGGCTGCCAGCTGTGCGGGGAGAAGAACCCCACCTCGCCGGCCTCGTCCGCGACGTCGGCCTCCTTGTTGTCCTGCGCCATCGCGTCGACCCGCCGGGCCGTGAAGGCCAGGTAGAAGCCGATCATGATGCTCAGGCCGAAGGCCAGGAAGAGCGCGGTCGTACCGGCCGGATCCTTCGACCACACGCCGTACAGGATGGCGACGGCGAGGATGAAGAAGCTCAGCCACAGGAACATCTTGCCCTGGATCTTCACTTCCCGACCTCCTTGCCGCCGAACATCTTGGTGTCCTTCTGGCCGGCGTTCTCGAGGGTCTCGAGAGCCGCGACCTCAGGGTGGTGGAGGTCGAAGGCCGGGGATTCGGAACGGATCCGCGGCAGGGTGATGAAGTTGTGCCGGGGCGGCGGGCAGGACGTGGCCCATTCGAGTGAACGGCCGTAGCCCCACGGGTCGTCGACCACGACCTTCTTGCCGTACTTCGCGGTCTTCCACACGTTGTAGAAGAACGGCAGGACCGAGAGGCCCAGGACGAACGAGCTGATCGTGGAGATGGTGTTCAGCGCGGTGAAGCCGTCGGCGGCGAGGTAGTCCGCGTACCGCCGCGGCATGCCCTCGGCGCCCAGCCAGTGCTGGACCAGGAAGGTGCCGTGGAAGCCGATGAACAGCGTCCAGAAGGTCATCTTGCCGAGCCGCTCGTCCAGCATCTTGCCGGTGAACTTCGGCCACCAGAAGTGGAAGCCGGCGAACATCGCGAACACCACGGTGCCGAACACGACGTAGTGGAAGTGCGCGACCACGAAGTACGAGTCGGAGACGTGGAAGTCCATCGGCGGCGAGGCCAGGATGACGCCCGTCAGACCACCGAAGGTGAAGGTGACCAGGAAGCCGATCGTCCACAGCATCGGTGTCTCGAAGGACAGTGAGCCCTTCCACATCGTGCCGATCCAGTTGAAGAACTTCACACCGGTCGGCACCGCGATCAAGAACGTCATGAACGAGAAGAACGGTAGGAGTACCCCGCCCGTCACATACATGTGGTGCGCCCAGACCGTCACCGACAGACCCGCGATCGCGATCGTCGCACCGATCAGACCGATGTAACCGAACATCGGCTTACGGCTGAAGACCGGGATCACTTCGGAGACGATCCCGAAGAACGGCAAGGCGATGATGTACACCTCTGGATGGCCGAAGAACCAGAAGAGGTGTTGCCACAGCAGTGCTCCGCCGTTGGCCGCGTCGAAGATATGGGCGCCGAACTTGCGATCCGCCTCCAGCGCGAAGAGCGCGGCGGCGAGAACCGGGAAGGCGAGCAGGACCAGCACACCGGTCAGCAGCACGTTCCAGGTGAAGATCGGCATCCGGAACATCGTCATGCCGGGTGCGCGCATGCAGATGATCGTGGTGATGAAGTTGACCGAGCCGAGGATCGTGCCGAAGCCGGAGAAGGCCAGACCCATGATCCACATGTCGGCGCCGATACCCGGCGAGCGGACGGCGTCCGACAGCGGGGAGTAGGCGAACCAGCCGAAGTCGGCCGCACCGTTCGGCGTGATGAAGCCCGCGACGGCGATGATCGAGCCGAAGAGGTACAGCCAGTACGCGAACATGTTCAGCCGCGGGAACGCCACGTCGGGCGCGCCGATCTGCAGCGGCATGATCCAGTTCGCGAAGCCGGCGAACAGCGGCGTCGCGAACATCAGCAGCATGATCGTGCCGTGCATCGTGAACGCCTGGTTGAACTGCTCGTTCGACATGATCTGCGTGCCCGGCCGGGCCAGCTCGGCGCGCATGAAGAGCGCCATCACTCCGCCGATGCAGAAGAAGACGAACGACGTGACCAGGTAGAGCGTGCCGATGGTCTTGTGGTCGGTGGTGGTCAGCCACTTCACCACCACATTGCCGGGCTGCTTGCGCCGTACCGGCAGCTCGTTCTCGTACGAGTCGTCAGCTGCTGCGGCGGCACCCTGGGGTTCGTTGAGGATGCTCACAGTTGGTTCTTCTCCGCATTCCTGGCCGGGTCCGTCTGCTCAATGCCCGACGGGATGTAGCCGGTCTGCCCCTTCTCCGCCAGCTCCTTCAGGTGCTGCTGGTAGCGCTCCGGAGAGACCACCTTGACGTTGAAGAGCATCCGGGAGTGGTCGACGCCGCAGAGCTCGGCGCACTTGCCCATGAAGGTGCCCTCCTGGGTCGGAGTCACCTCGAAGGAGTTGGTGTGGCCGGGGATGACGTCCTGCTTCATCAGGAAGGGAACCACCCAGAAGGAGTGGATCACGTCACGAGAGGTCAGGACGAACCGGACCTTCTCACCCATGGGCAGCCACAGCGTCGGACCCGGGTTGCCGTTCTGCGGGTTCCGCGTACCGGGGATACCGGCGTCGTAGACACCGCCGGCGTTGGCCGGGAAGTCGTCGCGGAACCTGTCGGGGATGGCCTGCAGGTCCGCGGACGTCTTCGCGTTGCCTTCGGAGCCCGGGACGTTCTCGATGTAGTTGAAGCCCCAGCTCCACTGGTACCCGACCACGTTGATCGTGTGGGCGGGCTTGTCGGCCAGGGAGAGAAGCTTGGACTCGTCACGCGCGGTGAAGTAGAAGAGCACCGAGACGATGATGAGCGGAACGACCGTGTACAGGGCCTCGATGGGCATGTTGTACCGGGTCTGCGGAGGAACCTCCACCTTGGTGCGGCTGCGCCGGTGGAAGATGACACTCCACACGATCAGGCCCCACACCAGGACGCCCGTGGCGAGCGCTGCCGCCCACGAGCCCTGCCAGAGGGACAGGATCCGCGGCGCCTCCTCCGTGACCGGGGTGGGCATACCAAGGCGGGGGAAATCCTTGTAGGTGCAACCTGTGGCGGTTGCCAGGATCAGGCCCGCAGTCAGCAGCTGCGTCAGCTTCCGCCGCATCGGGCGCCGCGACATGGGGGTACCGCCCGCGCCCCCCAGGGCGTGGGGGAGGTCGGAGCCGTTGGGACTCACGTAGCGCCTTCCCGAGAGTCTCGGCCCGCGCGGCATGCCGCGGCCGTCTCGCTGGTCGGTCGCCGGCCCTGACGCGGGCAGGGGTTTGGATGTTTATGCGGACCAAACCCTACTGGACGCTATTTGGGGTCGCGCGGGGAGGGTGCCCAACGCGCCGTCCGACACCCCGAAGGGATGGAAAGCGTCCGGAATGCCTGCCTCCGGCGGGCATCTGACGCTCCTTCCGGGCCCTGGGGTTAGCGTGGCGACGTGCCCTACTTCGATACCGCGTCCTCCGCTCCCCTGCACCCGGTTGCCCGCCAGGCCCTGCAGGCCTCCCTGGACGAGGGGTGGGCCGATCCCTCGCGGCTGTACCGCGAAGGGCGGCGGGCCAGACTGCTGCTGGACGCGGCGCGGGAGGCGGCGGCGGAGGCCGTGGGGTGCCGCCCGGACGAGCTCGTGTTCACTCCTTCGGGGACGCGCGCGGTTCACCTCGGGGTTTCCGGGGCGCTCGCGGGCCGTCGGCGTGTCGGACGGCATGTGGTGGTCTCGTCGGTGGAGCACTCCTCCGTTCTGCACGCGGCCGGCGACACCGCGACCGAGGTGCCGGTGGACCGGGCGGGCCGGGTGGACCCCGCGGCGTACGCGGCCGCGCTGCGCGAGGACACCGCCCTGGCCTGTCTGCAGTCCGCCAACCACGAGGTCGGCACGGAACAGCCGGTGGACCGGGTCGCCGAGGTCTGCCGTGCCGCCGGGGTGCCCCTGCTGGTGGACGCCGCCCAGTCGCTCGCGTGGGGGCCGGTCGGCGGGGACTGGTCGCTGCTCGCCGCCAGCGCGCACAAGTGGGGCGGTCCCGCGGGGGCCGGGCTGCTCGTCGTGCGCAAGGGCGTCCGGTTCGCTCCCCAGGAGCCCGCCGACGAGCGGGAGTCGGGCCGGTCCGCGGGCTTCGAGAACCTCCCCGCGATCGTCGCGGCGGCCGCCTCGCTGCGGGCGGTACGCGCCGAGGCCGCGGAGGAGGCGGTACGGCTGCGGGCCCTGGTGGACCGTATCCGCGCCCGGGTGCCGGAACTGGTCCCGGACGTCGAGGTGGTGGGCGATCCGGTGCACCGGCTGCCCCATCTCGTCACCTTCTCCTGTCTCTATGTCGACGGAGAGACTCTGCTGCACGAACTGGACCGGGAGGGCTTCTCGGTCTCCTCGGGGTCCTCGTGCACGTCGAGCACCCTGACGCCGAGCCATGTGCTGCGGGCGATGGGGGTGCTGAGCGAGGGCAATGTGCGCGTGTCGCTGCCGCTCGGCACGACCGGGGAGGACGTGGACCGGTTCCTGGAGGTGCTGCCGTCGGTGGTGTCCGCGGTACGGGAACGGCTCGGCGCGCCGACCGCCACGGAGAGCACCGGGCAGGAGCCGTCCCTCGTGGTGGACGCGCTCGGGAAGCGGTGCCCGATCCCGGTGATCGAGCTGGCGAAGGTGATCGGCGACGTACCGCTGGGCGGCACGGTGACGGTGCTGTCGGACGACGAGGCGGCGCGGCTGGACATCCCGGCGTGGTGCGTGATGCGGGACCAGGAGTACGTGGGCGAGGAGACGGCGGAGCGCGGGACGGCGTACGTGGTGCGGCGACTGGTGTAGCGGCGCTTCGGCGGCGGTCGGCGCCGGCGGCCTGGCGGGACCCGGAGCCCCGGCCGGGCTTCGCCGTTCGGGCGCGGCGGCGCGGATTCCGACGGGCGAGCGGACCGGCGGGGCGGCGTGGGGGCCGGGCGAGCGGACCGGGCCGGGGCGGTGCTGTTTCGGCGGGCGCTCGGGAAACCGGTGTTCCGGAGAAACGGCGCTCCCCGCGGACCGCCGTCCGGGGGGAGCTCGACGTACTGACGTAACAGGGGACGGTTCAGCCCAGGTGGCCGCGGACCTCGGCCGCCGCCTCGTGGCCGTACGCCTTGGTGAAGCGGTCCATGAAGTGCGCCCGCCGCAGTGTGTACTCCTGCGTGCCCAGCGTCTCGATCACCAGTGTCGCGAGCATGCAGCCGACCTGTGCCGCGCGCTCCAGGCCCACGTCCCAGGTCAGGCCCGAGAGGAAGCCCGCGCGGAAGGCGTCGCCCACGCCCGTCGGGTCGACCTTGGCCTCCTCCTCGGCGCAGCCGACCTCGATCGGCTCGTGGCCGGCGCGCTCGATGCGCACGCCGTTCGCGCCGAGGGTGGTGACCCGGTGGCCGACGCGGCCCAGGATCTCCTCGTCGGTCCAGCCGGTCTTGGACTCGATGAGTCCCTTCTCGTACTCGTTGGAGAAGAGGTAGGTGGCGCCGTCGAGCAGTATCCGGATCTCGTCACCGTTCATCCGGGCGATCTGCTGCGAGAAGTCGGCCGCGAAGGGGATCTGCCGCGAACGGCACTCCTCGGTGTGCCGCAGCATCGCCTCCGGGTCGTCCGCGCCGATCAGGACCAGGTCCAGGCCGCCGACCCGGTCCGCGACCGACTTCAGCTCGATCTGGCGGGCCTCGCTCATGGCGCCGGTGTAGAACGAGCCGATCTGGTTGTGGTCGGCGTCGGTGGTGCAGACGAAGCGTGCGGTGTGCAGGACCTCGGAGATCCTGACGGACCCGGTGTCCACGCCGTGGCGGTCGAGCCAGGCGCGGTACTCGTCGAAGTCCGATCCGGCCGCTCCGACCAGGATCGGCCTGGTGCCCAGCTGGCCCATGCCGAAGCAGATGTTCGCGCCGACACCGCCCCTGCGCACATCGAGGTTGTCGACCAGGAAGGAGAGGGAGACCGTGTGCAGCTGGTCCGCGACGAGTTGGTCCGCGAAACGGCCGGGGAAGGTCATGAGGTGATCGGTGGCGATGGAACCGGTGACTGCGATTCGCACGGCGATGCGCTCCAGGGGCGGGGGCGGATGACGCTTCACGCTACCGGTTGTCAGGCCGGGGCTGAAGGGCAGAAACTACCCGATAGTAGGGCTTTTTTCGCGGACCTCCCGATGCGTACGGTGCGGATATGACAAAGTCCATCGCCTCCCCCGCGCCGCTCGAGTCCGAGATCTCCCTGGCCCAGCTGCGCGGCGACTGCGTACGGATGGCTCCGCACTGGGTGGTGCCGGCCGCCAAGGCGGCCGCTCCGGTGTCGCCGTCCCGTATCCATGGTGTCGTCGTACCCGCCTCATCGGCACGGCTCCTGGACGCCATGTCTGAATACGGCGACTGAGTCCGGAGCACTCACCGCACGGCCCGTCGAGGGCGCAAGAGTCAACTCCGGGCGCTCCGGGGAACCGTGCGCGCCCCCGCTCCGTCTCATCGGTGCCCCCGTATCCCGGGGACACACGACAAGGAGCGATGCGGTGAGCAGCACGGAGAACACTCACGACAGCTCACGCCGCCGGCGTTCCCCGCTCGCTGTCGCCTCGGTGGCGGCGGCAGTACTGATCGCGGGTGGCGGCAGTGCGTACTTCGCGACGGCCGGCTTCGGCAGCGGCGACGACGGTGCGGACGCCAGAAGCGGTGCGTCCGGCAATGACGCGAAACCGCCGTTGCTCTCGCTGGACACTCCCCGGGACTCGGGCCCCGGGATCGCCCCGGGTGAGCCCGACCCGGGCGGCGGCACCGTCTACCGGGCCGAGGGCAAGCTCCCGGACGGCCCGGAGGAAGCGGCCGTGCACCGGGCGCGGGGTGCGGTCACCGCGGACGAGGTGACGCGCCTGGCGAAGGCGCTCGGCATCCCGGGCACACCCCGGCTCGTCGGGCCCGCCTGGAAGATCGGCGCGGACAAGGACGGCTCCGGCCGGATGCTGGAGGTGAACAAGCAGGCGCCGGGCACCTGGACCTTTTCCGCCTTCGGCGCCGCGCCGAGCGGCGACAACTGTCTGAAGGGCAAGGCCTGTCCGTCCGGCGGCGATGCCGACACCGGACGGACGACCCCCGCCGGCAAGCCGGTGAGCGAGGCGGCCGCGAAGAAGGCCGCCGCGCCGGTACTCGCGGCGCTCGGTCAGAGCGATGCCGCCCTGGACGCACGCCAGTTGATGGGTGCGGTCCGTGTGGTGAACGCCGATCCGAAGGTCGGCGGACTGCCCACCTACGGCTGGACGACGGGCGTGCAGATCGGTGCGGACGGCCAGGTCGTGGGCGGTGGCGGGCAGTTGAAGAAGCCCGCGAAGAGCGCCTCGTACCCGGTGCTCTCCGCCGACGACGCCCTGAAGCAGCTGAACAAGGACGCCCGCGGCGACGGCACGGTCGGTATCGGGGGTTGCGCGACACCGGCACCGGTGGAGGGTGAGCAGAAGCCGGCGGCCCCGTGCGAGCCGAAGAGCGCGAAGCCTGCCACGCCGCAGCAACTGGCGATCGGCAAGGCGGTGTTCGGACTGGCCGCGCAGTACGTGGACGGTCAGCAGGCGCTGGTCCCGTCGTGGCTGTTCGCAGTGGAACCGGCCGGCGGCACAAGGACGTTCACGATCGCCCAGCCGGCGGTGGCACCGAAGTATCTGAAGCCGGCCGAGCCGCCGTCGTCGGCCAAGCCGCCGCAGCAGGACATCGAGCCGACCGCGCCGCCGAAGACAACGGCTCCGCAGTCCGAGCGCCGGGTCCAGTCGTACGCCGTGGACGGGCGGACACTGACGGTCACCTTCTGGGGCGGGGTGTGCAGCGACTACGCGGCGACGGCGACCGAGAAGGGCGGCGAGGTCACGGTACGGATCACCGAGTCCAAGCCGAACCCGGACCGGGTCTGCATCGCGATCGCCAAGGAGCTCACGGAGAAGGTCACGCTGGACAAGCCGCTCGGCGACCGGAAGGTCCTGGACGCGGACACGGGCAAGGCGGTGCCGCTCCAGGGGCGGTGACCGCCCCGCGCGGACACACGCCCTCGCGGACGTGGTGAGCGTGGCACGGCGGACATGACGAAGGCGGCGACCCTGGTGGGGTCGCCGCCTTTCGCATGGCTCAGGGGGCCGGGCTCCCGGGGCTCACGCCCAGGGCCGCGTCGGTCCTAGCTGAAGGAGTCGCCGCAGGCGCAGGAGCCGGTCGCGTTCGGGTTGTCGATCGTGAAGCCCTGCTTCTCGATGGTGTCGACGAAGTCGATCGAGGCGCCGCCCAGGTACGGGGCGCTCATGCGGTCGGTGACGACCTTGACGCCGCCGAAGTCCTTGACGACATCGCCGTCGAGCGCACGCTCGTCGAAGAACAGCTGGTACCGCAGGCCGGAGCAGCCACCGGGCTGAACCGCGACGCGCAGCGCCAGGTCCTCCCGGCCTTCCTGGTCCAGCAGGGCCTTGACCTTGGCCGCGGCGGCGTCGGAAAGGAGGATGCCGTCGCTCACGGTGGTGGTCTCGTCCGATACGGACATCTGCTTCATCACTCCCGGGATGGGGTCTCCCCGCCGGAGGCAGGGGTACGGAGACTGCTTGCCGACGATTGCAACCGGCGCGGCCGCGGATTCATTCCGGACCGATGGACGTGTTTTGCCCTTTCATGCTCGCACACCCGCGCACGGGCGGGCACGGGTCCGGGGCGAGGGGGTGCGTCACATCGACGCTATCGGCATCGTCAAAGTGACGTGAAGCAGTTATGATAGATAGCGTCAAACAGACGAGAAGGTCTTCCGGTGGCAGCCCAGGCTCCACTGGAGCGGCCATCGCCGCGCTCAACGCCCAAGAAGAAAGGGTGCGTGTCGTGACCACCGCCCAAGCCCGTACGGAACTCGACGTCCAGCCGACGCCGCTCGCCCTGCTGCTGCTCGGCCGAGAGGCCGACCCCCGGAGCGAACGCGGTGTGGAGTGCCCCGGTGACCTGCCCTCCCCGTCCGACCCGGACCTGGTGGAACGCGCCCGCGCGGCCAAGGAGAAGCTCGGCGAGAAGGTCTTCGTCCTCGGCCACCACTACCAGCGTGACGAGGTCATCCAGTTCGCCGACGTCACCGGCGACTCCTTCAAGCTGGCCAAGGACGCGGCGGCGCGGCCGGAGGCCGAGTACATCGTTTTCTGCGGTGTGCACTTCATGGCCGAGTCCGCGGACATCCTCACCACCGACGACCAGATGGTCGTCCTGCCCGACCTGGCCGCCGGCTGCTCGATGGCCGACATGGCGACGGCCGAGCAGGTCGCGGAGTGCTGGGACGTACTGACCGAGGCCGGCATAGCCGAGCAGGTCGTGCCCGTCTCGTACATGAACTCCTCCGCGGACATCAAGGCCTTCACCGGCAAGCACGGCGGCACGATCTGCACCTCGTCCAACGCCAAGCGGGCGCTGGACTGGGCGTTCGAGCAGGGGGAGAAGGTGCTGTTCCTCCCCGACCAGCACCTCGGGCGCAACACCGCCGTACGGGACATGGGAATGCCGCTGGAGGACTGCGTCCTCTACAACCCGCACAAGCCGAACGGCGGGCTGACCGCAGAGCAGCTGCGGGACGCCAAGATGATCCTGTGGCGCGGGCACTGCTCCGTGCACGGCCGCTTCTCGCTGGACTCCGTCGAGGACGTCCGCGCGCGGATTCCCGGCGTCAACGTGCTGGTGCACCCCGAGTGCAAGCACGACGTCGTCGCGGCCGCGGACTACGTCGGCTCGACGGAGTACATCATCAAGACGCTGGAGGCGGCCCCGGCCGGTTCCAAGTGGGCCATCGGCACCGAGCTCAATCTGGTCCGCCGGGTCGCGAACGCGCACCCCGACAAGGAGATCGTCTTCCTCGACAAGACGGTCTGCTTCTGCTCGACGATGAACCGCATCGACCTTCCGCACCTGGTGTGGACGCTGGAGTCGCTGGCCGAGGGCAATCTGGTCAACCGGATCCAGGTCGACAAGGAGACGGAGAGCTTCGCGAAGCTGGCGCTGGAGCGGATGCTCGCCCTGCCGTAGGCGTGGGCCTGCACCGCGATCGCCGCAGGACGGCCACCGAGGGGGAAGGAGGCGCCCCGGTCACCGCGACCGGGGCGCCTCCGTGCCGTTGCAGATCAGCTCGGTGAGCTCCACCGGGCGGCTCAGCGCCACGAGGTGGCCGCCCGGCAGGTCCTCGACGGGCACTCCCGGCAGGCGCTCCGCGGCGATCCGCAGCTGGAACCCGAGCGGGAAGAACCGGTCGTCGCGGCCCTGGAGGATGCGGGTGGGGACGTCCGGCCAGGCCCGCAGCGGCCAGGGTTCGGCGAACAGCGCCTCCGAGGGGCCGGACGCCTCGCCGGACATCGCCTCATCGGTGGCGTCCTGGGGCACGTCGTGGAAGAAGTCGACGATCAGGTCGAATCCCGCGTCCGGGTCGCGCCCCTCTTCCGCCGCGAAGGCGCGTGCGGCCGCGTCCCGGCCGGTGTTGTCCCACCACTCCCCCGCGGTCTCACCGGGGGTCGGGATCATCGGATTGACCAGGATGAGCTGCTGGACGGGGATGCGCTCGCACACCAGGGGGGCGATGACGGCCGCGAGGGACTGGGCGACCAGGACCGGCCCGTCGTCGCCGGTGTCGCGGTCGCCGATCGCGTTCACGACGGCCGTGACATGCTCGGCGAGACCGGCGTCGAGGCCGCTCGGCAGATCGACGGCGACGGCGTCGTGCCCCCGCTCGCGCAGCATCGGCACGACCCGGTGCCAGTACCAGGCGCGGCCGTCGGCACCGGGGATGAGCACATACGTCGTCATGCGGAGCTCCTAGATCGTGTCCGCAGCGCCTGACAGCAGGCCGGCAGGACCATCGTGGCGTCTGTATACCCTGACCCGCATGTCCACGCTCTTCCTTTCCCCCATGCGGTTCTCGCCGCGGGAGATCTCCGAGGTGGTGGATCTCTACGCGAGCAACCCGGAGTACTGGCGGGAGGCCGGCGAGTACGACGCCGGGAACATCCCCGCCGATCGGGTCGAGACCGATCTGCGGGCGGAGGCCACTGCCGAGGGCGCCGAGATCCTGCTCGCCCGCGACCCGCAGGGCCGGCTCAGCGGGATGCTCTGCCTGCTCGGCCGCCATCCGGTGGACGGTCTGCCGTGGATCGGCCTGCTGATGATCCACGGGGACCTGCACCGCCGGGGCGTCGGCGGCGCGCTCGCCGACATGGCGGAGCAGCGGTTCGCCGACGACGGCCGCGAGGGCCTGCGGCTGGCCGTGCTGGAGTCCAACGAGCCGGCGCTGCGGTTCTGGGAGTCCCGCGGCTGGCAGGAGTGCGACCGCCGGCCGGACCTCGCGCACGGCCGGCCGTGCGTCGTGCTGCACAAGACGCTGCGCGCGTGACGGCCGGCCCGCCCGCGGCCGGCATCAGTCCCTGACCCGGGCCCGGAAAACGAGCCACCCGGCCCGGGCCCCGCGAGGGGACCGGACCGGGTGGTCGTGGTGAGGTGTTACGCGTTCGCCGGAGCCGGCTCGTCGGTGTCCTTGGCGTCCTTGGCGTCCTTGGAGTCCTTGGCGTCCTTCGCGTCGGAAGCGGACTCCCCTCCCGACTTCTTCAGGCGCTTCGCCGCCTTCTTCGCCGCGCGGCGCTCCTTGCGCAGCTCGACCATCGCGTACAGCGTCGGCACGAGCAGCAGGGTCAGCAGCGTCGAGGTGACCAGACCGCCGATCACCACGACCGCGAGCGGCTTGGCGATGAAGCCACCCTCGCCCGTAATGCCGAGGGCCATCGGGAGCAGGGCGAAGATCGTCGCCAGAGCGGTCATCAGGATCGGGCGCAGTCGGTGCCTGCCACCCTCGATAACCGCCTCCACCACGCCCAGGCCCTGGGCCCGGTACTGGTTGATCAGGTCGATCAGCACGATCGCGTTGGTGACCACGATGCCGATGAGCATCAGCATGCCGATCATCGCCGGGACACCCATCGGGGTGCCGGTCAGGATCAGCAGGCCGATCGCGCCGGTCGCCGCGAACGGGATGGACACCAGCAGGATCAGCGGCTGGATCAGCGACCGGAAGGTGGCGACCAGCAGCATGAAGACGATCGCGATCGCGGCCAGCATCGCCAGGCCCAGCGCGGCGAAGGCCTCGTCCTGGTCCTCGGAGACACCGCCGATGGAGGCGGTGGCGCCCTCCGGCAGGTCCAGCGAGTTCAGCTTGCTCTGGAGCGACGCGCTCACCGCGCCGGTGTTGTCACCGGTCGGCTTCGCGCTGATCGTCGCGGCCCTGGCCCCGTCGATGCGGGTCATGGAGACCGGTCCGGGCACCACGCGGACATCCGCGATCTGCCCGAGCTTCACCCCGCCGAGGGGCAGGTTCTTCAGCTGCGCCACGGTGGTTGCCGGCTTGGCCGAGGTGATCACGACATCACGCTCGGTGTCGTCGAGGATCGCCTTGCCGGAGACCGTGCCGCGCACCGCCTGGCCGACGGCCAGACCCAGCGTGGTCTCGTTGAAGCCCGCGTCCGCGGCCTTCGCGTTGGCCTTCACCGAGATACGGGGGATGCTCTGCGCCAGGTCGCTCTGGACGTCGGTGACGTCGTCGAGTCCGGCGACCTCCTTGCGTACCGCTTCGGAGGCCTTCTTCAGAACGTCCGCGTCGGCCGCCTTCACCACGACGCTCAGGTCCTGGCTGCCGAAGCCGTCGCCCGCCGCGATCGTGGTGTCGCCGATACCGTCCAGCTTCGCGAGCTCGGCGTCGATGCGGTCGCGGGTCTTCTCGTACGAGGCCGCGTCCTTGAGCGTCAGCTGGTAGGAGGCCTGGTTGGCGCCCGTGCCGCCGCCGAAGGCCGCCATGAAGCCGGAGGAACCGACGGTGACCTGGTAGTTCTTGATCTCGTCCAGGCCGTCGAGGACCTTCTCGACCTTCTTCGCCGACGCGTCGGCCGCGTCCAGGCCGGTGCCGACCGGCAGCTCCTGCTTGATCGACATGACCTCCTGCTCGCCCTGGTCGAAGAAGTTGGTCTTGAGCAGGCCGGCCATGCCGAAGGTGCCGAAGAGGATGACGACCGCGAGCACGATGCTGGTGATGCGGCGACGGGTCGCGAAGCGCAGCACGGGCACGTACATCCGCTGGAGCGGGCTGCGCTCCTCCTTCTCCTCGGCCACCCGGCGCGCCTCGTCCGGGTCCATGCCCCGGACGGCCTTCGGCGCGCGCAGGAACCAGAACGACAGGACGGGGACGACGGTCAGGGAGACCAGGAGGGAGGCGAGCAGGGCCGCCGTGATGGTGAGGCTGAACGAGCCGAACAGCTCGCCGACCATGCCGCCGACCAGTCCGATCGGCAGGAAGACGGCGACGGTGGTCAGCGTGGAGGAGGTGACCGCGCCGGCGACCTCCTTGACGGCCGTGATGATCGCGGCCTGCCGCTCCTCGCCATAGCCGAGGTGCCGCTTGATGTTCTCCAGGACCACGATCGAGTCGTCGACGACGCGGCCGATCGCGATGGTCAGCGCGCCGAGGGTGAGCATGTTCAGCGACAGGTCACGGGTCCACAGCACGATCAGCGCGAGGACGACCGAGAGCGGGATGGACACCGCGGTGACCAGGGTCGAGCGCAGCGAGGCGAGGAAGACCAGGATCACGATGACCGCGAAGACGAGGCCGAGCGCGCCCTCGGTGGTCAGACCCGAGATCGACTTGGAGACGGCGGGGCCCTGGTCGGAGACGACCGTGAGCTCGGCGCCGCTGCCGAGGTCCTTGCGCAGCTCGGGCAGCTTCTCCTGGACCGCGTCGGAGATGGCGACGGCGCTGCCGTCGTTGTCCATCGTGGCGAGGACGGCGAGGCTGGGCTTGCCGTTCGTCCGGGTCAGCGAGACGGCCGTGGCCGGGGTCTGCTTCACCGTGGCGATGTCACCGAGGCGCACCGGCTTGCCCTTGGCGGGCGGCGCCGGGGCGATCCGCAGGTCCTCGATCTGCTTCAGCGTGGTGTAACCGCCGCCTGCCTGGACCGTGAGGCTCTTGCCGTCCTCGTTGAACGACCCGGCCGGCAGGGTGGCCCCGCCCGCCTTGAGCGCCTCGGAGAGGCTCATCGTGTTGAGGCCCGCGGCCGCGAGCTTGCGGTCGTCGGGCGTGACGGAGACCTGGAGGTCCTGGACGCCGTCGATGGAGACCTGGCCGACACCCTCGATGTCCTCGATCGCCGGGACGACCGTCCGCTCCAGCTGGTCGGCGAGCGCCTGCTGGTCCTTCTGCGAGGTGACGGCGAGCACGACGGTCGGGATGTCGTCCGTGGAGCCGGCGACGACCTGCGGGTCGACGTCGTCCGGGAGCTGGGTACGTGCCCGGTTCACGGCCTGCTGGACGTCGGCGACGAGCTGCTTGGTCCCGTCCCCGTACTCGAAGCTGGCCATGATCACGGCGTTGCCCTCGCTCGCCGTGGACGTGATCCCCTTGATGCCGTCGACGGCCTTGATGGAGCTCTCGAGCGGTTCGACGACCTGCTTCTCGACCACATCGGGGGACGCGCCCTGGTACGGAGCGAGCACCGACACCATCGGCAGTTCGATGGAGGGCAGCAGCTGCTGCTTGAGCTGCGGGATGGCGATCGCCCCGAAGACGATCGCGACGATCGACATCAGACCGATCAGGGCCCGTTGCGACAGGCTGAATCTCGACAGCCAGGACATGGGGTCTCTCTTCTGTGGCGTGCGTGGCAGGAGGACTTCGCGGGCACGGTCGACTGCCCGCTTATACGATCAGCCATCCGGGAGGGCACACCCGTAGGCCCCAGGTCCCGTTCCTTATCTCGCGCATACCGCAGCTGGAGTACGCGGACGATCCGCTTCACTCCACCCTTGGACGGACCAGACCCGATTCATAGGCGATGACGACGAGCTGGGCCCGGTCGCGGGCGCCGAGCTTGGCCATGGCCCGGTTCACGTGCGTTTTCACCGTCAGCGGGCTGACGGCGAGGCGGGTGGCGATCTCGTCGTTGGAGTGGCCTCCGCCGACCAGGACGAGGACCTCGCGCTCCCGCACAGTGAGGGCCGCGAGCCGTTCCGAGTACGCCTCGGAATCCGGGCCGTCGTCCGAAGGGCCGCCCTGCGCGAGGAACTTGGCGATCAGGCCCTTGGTCGCGACGGGCGAGAGCAGCGCCTCACCGGCCGCAGCGATGCGGATGGCATTGAGCAGTTCGTCCGGTTCGGCGCCCTTGCCGAGGAAGCCGGAGGCGCCGGCCCGCAGCGACTGCACGACGTACTCGTCCACCTCGAAGGTGGTCAGCATGACGACCCGTACATGCGACAGTCCGGGGTCCGCGCTGATCATGCGGGTCGCCGCGAGACCGTCGGTGCCGGGCATCCGGATGTCCATCAGGACGACATCGGCCTTCTCCGACCGGGCGAGCGTGACCGCCTCGGCGCCGTCGGCGGCCTCCCCGACGACCAGCATGTCGGGCTCGGAGTCCACGAGGACCCGGAACGCGCTGCGCAGCAGGGTCTGGTCGTCGGCCAGCAGCACCCTGATCGTCATGTGTCCTCCCCCGTGCGGGCCTTGAAGGGCAGTATCGCCTGGACACGGAATCCGCCGCCGTAGCGAGGGCCCGCGCTGAGCGCGCCGCCGAGTGCGGTGACCCGCTCGCGCATGCCGAGCAGACCGTGACCGCCGCCGTCCGTCCGGCCGTCGGGCTCGTTGCCGTTGTCCAGCACCGTGACCTCCAGGGTCGGGCCGACACGGATCACGCTCACCTCGGCCTTGGCGTCCGGGCCCGCGTGCTTCTGCACATTGGTCAGCGCCTCCTGGATGATCCGGTACGCGGCGAGGTCGACGGCCGCGGGGGCCCGGTCGCCGTCGTCGGCACGGGCGACCTCGACGGGGAGGCCCGCCTGCCGGAAGGTGGTGACCAGCTCATCGAGCACATCGAGCCCCGGCGCGGGTTCGGTGGGCGCCTCCGGGTCGCCGGACTGGCGCAGCAGGCCGACGGTGGCCCGCAGTTCGTTGAGGGCCGAGCGGCTGGCCTCGCGCACATGCGCGAGCGCTTCCTTGGCCTGGTCGGGGCGCTTGTCCATGACATGCGCGGCAACGCCGGCCTGCACATTGACCAGGGCGATGTGGTGCGCGACCACGTCGTGGAGGTCGCGGGCGATCCGCAGCCGCTCCTCGGCGACCCGGCGCCGGGCCTCCTCCTCGCGGGTCCGCTCGGCGCGCTCGGCCCGTTCCCGTATGGCGTCGACGAAGGCCCGGCGGCTGCGCACGGCGTCGCCGGCGGCGGCCGCCATGCCGGTCCAGGCGAAGATGCCGACGTTCTCCTGCGTGTACCAGGGCGTCGAGCCGAACAGCATGGCCGAACCGGTGAGCACCCCCATGGTGAGCAGGCCGACCCGCCAGGTCGTGGGGCGGTCGGTGCGGGACGCGACGGTGTAGAGGGCGATCACGGCGCTCATCGCGACGGGGGCCGCGGGGTCCCCGAGGACGAGCTCGACGACGGACACCGCGGCGGTGAAGATCAGGACGC
This sequence comes from Streptomyces sp. NBC_00306, assembly GCF_036169555.1. Classification (GTDB taxonomy): domain Bacteria; phylum Actinomycetota; class Actinomycetes; order Streptomycetales; family Streptomycetaceae; genus Streptomyces; species Streptomyces achmelvichensis. The sequence continues at coordinate 2,125,382 of NZ_CP108032.1, forward strand.
CCATGGAGTTGCGGCGGCGGAAGACCAGCGCGGCGGAGACCAGCACCATCAGCACCACGCTGCGCACCTCGGGGGTGCGGCCGCCGAACTTCGGGCCGTGCTCCCCGTTCGGGTCCGCGAACGAGCCGACGACCATGCACACCAGCACCGCGGCGGCCAGCGCTCCGTCGAACGCCAGAGGGTGCTCGCGGAGCCAGCGCTGGGTGCGGGCGAACCCGGTGGCGAGTGAGGTCACGTCGGGCAACGTTACGGCCCCTTGCGCGGGCGGTGTACGCCCCGGTGGGGCGGAGGGCCGAGGAGGGTCGCGGACGCGGTGCCGCGGCGGTCCGGCCCCCCGTGGCGCCGCGGCGGTCCGGCCTCCCGCGGCGCCGCGGGAGGCCGGCCTGCCGCACCCCCGCCGCGGGACGCGCAGACGGCACTGCCCCCCGGAGACCGGGGGGCAGTGCCGCTGTCGGAGTGCGCAGGACGGCCGGAGGCCGGACCGTCCGTCAGCCGGGGATCAGACCGTCGTCGCGGAGCAGCTTCCGTACGTCCTCGAGCGTCGCGTCGGGCGCCGGGAGAATCAGCTCGGACGGCTCCAGGGAGTCGTCCGGCAGAGGCTCGCCGAGCTCGCGGATTCTCTCCAGGAGCGCGTGGAGCGTGCGCCGGAAGCCAGGGCCGTCCCCGCTCTGCATCTCGGCGAGCAGTTCGTCGTCCAGCCTGTTGAGCTCGGCGAGGTGGCTGTCCGCCACGCTCACCTGGCCCTCCCCCATGATCCGTACGATCATGACGAGTCCCTACTGCTTGTCGAACTTCGGGGTGTTCTGCTGCGGAGCGGCGTCCTGCCGGCCGTCGCCGCCCTCGATGGCCTGCTGCGAGGAGGAGCCGCCGGCGAGCTCGGCCTTCATCCGCTGCAGCTCCAGCTCCACATCCGTACCACCGGAGATGCGGTCCAGCTCGGCGGCGATGTCGTCCTTCGCCATACCGGTCGGATCGTCGAGCGCGCCGGAGGCGAGGAGCTCGTCGATCGCACCGGCGCGGGCCTGGAGCTGCGCGGTCTTGTCCTCGGCCCGCTGGATCGCCTGGCCGACGTCGCCCATCTCCTCGGAGATGCCGGAGAAGGCCTCGCCGATCCGGGTCTGTGCCTGGGCGGCCGTGTACGTGGCCTTGATGGTCTCCTTCTTCGTACGGAAGGCGTCGACCTTGGCCTGCAGACGCTGGGCCGCGAGGGTGAGCTTCTCCTCCTCGCCCTGCAGCGTCTGGTGCTGCGTCTCCAGGTCCGTGACCTGCTGCTGGAGCGCGGCACGGCGGGAGAGCGCCTCGCGGGCCAGGTCCTCCCGGCCGAGCGCCAGCGCCTTGCGGCCCTGGTCCTCCAGCTTGGTGGACTGCCCCTGGAGCTGGTTCAGCTGCAGTTCCAGGCGCTTGCGGGAGGTCGCCACATCGGCGACTCCGCGACGCACCTTCTGCAGCAGCTCCAGCTGCTTCTGGTAGGAGTAATCGAGGGTCTCGCGCGGATCCTCGGCCCTGTCGAGGGCCTTGTTTGCCTTCGCGCGGAAGATCATCCCCATACGCTTCATGACACCGCTCATGGGCTTCGCGCGCCCCCTTCTGACGGACTAAAGCTCCAGCACTCCAACAGAACCCACAGTACGGGCCCTGCATCCATTACCGCACTGTTCAGGCGCGGATGCGCTCATCCCCAAGGACGACTGCTTCCCGGTCCGATCCGGCGCAAGGAGTAGGTGGCCATCAGGGAAACCTCGGGCAACGTCCGCTCTGTCCGGCTTGTCACCGGCTTCTGTCCCCTACAGACGCGCGGCGTTGCGGGATCGTTCCCCACCGGCGTTGGGTCCCTGCTCCGCACCCCGTACCCTTGGGCTTTGTGTTCCGTAGCCGTGCCAAGGAAGAGAAGGCCCCCACCGACAAGGTGACGGCGGACCTCTCCAAGCAGCCCCGCAGCCCCGAGGCCCCGAAGGGCCGCCCCACGCCCAAGCGCAGTGAGGCCCAGTCCCAGCGCCGCCGTGCCTCCACGGCGCCGGCCGACCGCAAGGAGGCCATGAAGCGCCAGCGGGAAGCCCGCCGCGCCGACCTGGCCAAGCAGCGCGAGGCCCTCGCGAGTGGTGACGAGCGGTATCTGCCCGTCCGCGACAAGGGGCCCGTGCGCCGCTTCGTCCGCGACTTCGTCGACTCCCGCTTCTGCATCGCCGAGTTCTTCCTGCCGCTCGCGGTGGTCATCCTCGTGCTGAGCATGGTCCGCGTGGGCCAGCTCCAGAACATCTCGCTGCTGCTCTGGCTCGGCGTGATCGTGATGATCATCATCGACTCGATCGGCCTGGTCTTCCGGCTCCGCAAGCAGCTCGCCGAGCGCTTCCCGGACGAGCCCAAGCGCGGCGCCGTCGCGTACGGCCTGATGCGCACGCTCCAGATGCGCCGCCTGCGTCTGCCCAAGCCTCAGGTCAAGCGCGGAGAGCGGCCCTGAGCACGGTCGGTTTCGAGGGAGGGGCGACCGCCTGGCTGAACGGCCTCAGCGGTCTGCGGAACATCGTGCGGCAGGAACTGGTCGCACGGCAGCTGGACGAGCAGATAGCCGGCCGCTTCCCGGTGGGACAGCGGCTGCGGATCCTCGACGTCGGAATGGGCCAGGGCACGCAGGCCCTGCGCCTCGCACGGGCCGGACACTCGGTGACCGGTCTGGAGTCCGACGCCGAGATGGTCGCCATGGCGCGGCAGACGCTCGCGACCGAGCCCGAGGGCATCCGTGAGCGGTTCCGCCTGATCGAGGGCGACGGCCGCGAGACGGGGGCGCACTTCCTGCCCGGCGCGTTCGACGTGGTGCTCTGCCACGGGGTGCTGATGTACGTGCAGGAGCCCGACGCCATGCTTGCCGGGCTCGCCCGGGTGCTGGCACCCGGCGGACTGCTCTCCCTGCTGGTGCGCAACGCCGACGCCCTGGCCATGCGCCCGGGGCTGGCCGGAGACTTTCCCGCCGCGCTGGCCGCCTTCGGCTCGGACTCCTACACCAACCGGCTGGGGCTGCCCGGACGGGCCGACCGGCTCGGCGCGCTGACCGCGACGCTGGCCGGGATCGCGGCGCCGCTGCACGCCTGGTACGGCGTGCGGGTCTTCACCGACGGGGCGGACAACGACGCGGACCTGCCGGCCCCCGAGGACCTGGACCGACTGCTGGCCGCCGAGGACCGGGCCGGGCGGACCGAACCGTACAAGCGGGTCGCGGCGCTGCTGCACCTGTGCGGCGTACGCGGCTGAGCGGCTGAGAGCCGGCGCGGTGGGGTCGGGTGACCGTGCCGCGCGTCAGCCCGCGTCAGGAGCGGCACGCAGGTCAGGTCCGGGGGCCGTTTTCGCGTCCCCCCTTCTGTGACCACCGCAGAGACCACCGGCCCCATGACCGGTAAGCCCGCCCGGAGTTCGACCGGAACGTCCGACGACAAGCCCCCCGTGAAGCTTCCCGCCCGCCAGACCTGGCGGGCGCTGTACACCCACTTCCGCCCGCACCGCTGGACCGTCGCGCTCGGGGCGTCGTTCACGCTCGTCGGCACGGTCGGCGGGCTGGCCCAGCCGCTCGCGGCCAAGACACTGGTCGACCGGCTCGGCGAGGACGAGTCGATCACCGCGATCCTGCTGCTGCTCACCGGCCTGGTGGTCGTCGGCACCGCGATCGAGGCCGTCGGCGCGTACATCCTGGAACGCACCGCCGAGTCCGTGGTGCTGGCCGCCCGCCGCACCCTGATCGGGCGGCTGCTGCGGCTGCGGCTCCCGGAGGTGGAGCGCACCCAGCCAGGCGATCTGATGTCCCGGGTCACCTCGGACACCACCCTGCTGCGCGCCGTGACCACCCAGTCGATCGTCTCGGCGGCGACCGGCGGACTCGCCTTCGTCGCCACCATCGTGATGATGGGCGTGATGGACCCGGTGCTGCTCGGCGTCACCCTCGGGGTCATCGTGCTGATCGGCGGCTGCGTGGCCCTGGTGATGCCGAAGATCGCGCATGCGACACGGCGTTCGCAGGAGGCGGTCGGAGAGATCTCGACCGTCCTGGAGCGGGCCTTCGGGGCCTTTCGCACACTGAAGGCCTCCGGCGCCGAGGAGCGCGAGACGGAGATCGTGGCGAAGGCGGCGCGGGAGGCGTGGCGGCACGGCATCCGGTCCGCGAAGTGGCAGTCGGTGGCGTGGTCGTCGGTGGGTCTCGCGGTGCAGGTGTCGTTCCTCGCGGTGCTCGGCATCGGCGGGGCGCGGGTCGCCTCGGGCGCGATCTCGGTGTCGACGCTGGTGGCGTTCCTGCTGTTCCTCTTCTATCTGATCGACCCGGTGTCCCGGCTGGTGGAGGCGGCCTCCCAGTACCAGGTGGGATCGGCGGCCATCGCGCGGATTGTGGAGGCGGAGCGGCTGGAGACGGAGGAGCTGGAGACGGAGGAGCTGGGGAAGGCGCCGACGGCCGCGGCCGTGGCCACCACCGGCCCGGCGTCCGTGGTCTTCGAGGACGTGACCTTCCGGTACCGCGACGAGCTCCCCTACGTCCATCACGGTGTCTCCTTCGCCGTGCCGGGCGCGGGCATGACCGCGTTCGTCGGCCCGTCGGGCGCCGGAAAGACGACCGTCTTCGGCCTGATCGAGCGCTTCTACGAGCCGACCGGCGGCCGCGTGTTCCTCGACGGACGGGATGTCCGGGACTGGCCGCTGACCCAGCTGCGCGCCGCGATCGGCTATGTCGAGCAGGACGCCCCGGTGCTGGCCGGAACGCTGCGGGAGAACCTGGTCTTCGCCGCGCCCGACGCGACCGAGGAGCAGATTCAGGACGTGCTCGTACGGGCCAGGCTGGACGCCCTCGTACGGCGGCTGCCTGACGGGCTGGAGACACTCGTCGGCCATCGCGGCTCCAAGCTGTCGGGCGGCGAGCGGCAGCGGGTGGCGATCGCGCGTGCGCTGCTGCGCCGGCCGCGGCTGCTTCTGCTCGACGAGGCGACCTCGCAGCTGGACGCGGTCAACGAGATGGCGCTGCGGGACGTGGTCACCGAGGTGTCCCGCGAGGTCACGGTGCTGGTGGTCGCCCACCGGCTGTCCACCGTGACGCTGGCGGACCGGATCGTGGTGATGGACGCGGGCAGGGTGCGGGCGGTGGGCACGCACGCGGAGCTCGTGGCGGGCGATCCGCTCTACGGCGAACTGGCGGCGACGCAGTTCCTGGCGTCGGCCCCGGGGGCCCCCTGATCGGCGGCGCACAGCGAGCTGCCCCGCAGCGGCAAAAGGGATACTCCGGACATGGATGCCTCCCCTCGCCGCCCCGGCCCCGCGCGCCGGCTGATGCTCCTGCTGACCGTCGTCGTGTGTGCGGCGGCGGCCGGCGGCTGCATGGCCATGTCCTCCTCGCAGCCGGAGACCACCACGCGCGCGATGGCACAACGCGACGGGGAGGACCTGCAGAGCGACTACCAGTCGGTGATCAGGGATTCACTGCCGTCGGTCGTGCAGATCCAGGCGGGCGACAGCCTGGGGTCCGGCGTCGTCTACGACACCAAGGGCCATGTGGTCACCAACGCCCATGTGGTGGGCGACGCGAAGTCGCTCCGCGTCACCATCGCGACGGGTGAGCAGACGCTGACGGCGAAGCTCGTCTCGTCCTATCCGCAGCAGGACCTGGCCGTGATCAAGCTGGATCCGGTGCCGGAGGGCCTGAAGCCGGCCACGTTCGGCGACTCGTCGAAGGTGGAGGTCGGGCACATCGTGCTGGCGATGGGCTCGCCGCTCGGTCTGTCGAGCAGTGTCACCCAGGGCATCGTCTCGGCGGTCGGCCGCACGGTCAGCGAGAGCGGTACGGGCGGGACCACCGGCGCGACGCTCGCCAACAACGTCGGCGGCGATCAATCCGGGCAACAGCGGGGGCGCGCTGGTGAACCTGGACAGCGAGGTGATCGGGATCCCGACGCTGGCGGCCGTGGACCCGCAGCAGGGCGAGGGTGCGGCCCCGGGCATCGGATTCGCGATCCCCGCCTCCATGGTGAAGACGGTCGCCGACCAGATCATCGCGAACGGCAAGGTGACCGACTCCGGCCGCGCGGCGCTGGGCATCACGGCCCGGACGGTGCTCGACGACAACTACGAGCCCTCGGGGGCGGCGGTGGTGGAGGTCGTGAAGGGGGGCCCGGCGGAGCAGGCGGGCCTGCGCGTCGGGGACATCATCACCAAGGTGGGTTCGACCGAGATCACGACGGTGACGTCCCTGGCGGAGGCGCTGGCCTCGATGAACCCGGGCGACAAGGTGGTGGTGGGGTACCTGCGGGACGGTGACTCCCGCACGGCACAGGTCACGCTGGGGGAGGTCTAGCGACACGGCCCGAGGCCCCGCACGGGCGCCCCCCGGAGTGCGGGAGGCGCCCTCGGCGGCCGGAGGGCCGCCGGCGGTCAGTCGTTCGCGTGGAGGCTCATCGGCCCGTAGATCTTGGTGGTGTCCTCCGAGAGCACCACCTGGTCCGCGCCGCCCTCCCGGAGTTCCTTCCAGTACTCACCGATCCACGACTCCGCGTCCCCCTGCGTCGTGAACTCCTCCGGCTGCACCGCCGGCTGGACCTCCGTTCCGTCGGACTTCTCGAACCGCCACGTCCACGCCATGTCCGCCTCCCAGGGCCCATCAGTGATCTCTATCCTGCCCGCAGCGTAGCCGGGCGCGCACGCCCCGCGGTGACACGGGAGGATCAGAGGCGTGGAACTGACTCTGCTCGGCACCGGCGCGCCCGCCGGACTCCCCCGGCCCGACTGCCCGTGCGCCGTGTGCGCCACCGCGCGCGGGGCTCGCGCGCGGGCCGCGACCGCGCTGCTCGTGGACGGGGCCCTGCTGCTCGACCTCACCCCCGGCGCCGCGCTCGCCGCAGCGCGTGCGGGGCATTCGCTCGTCGGCGTACGGCAGGTGCTGCTCACGCACCCCCATGACGGGCCCGCGGTCGATCTGCCCGCCGGGCTGCCCACGGCCGGGCGGGTGCCCGACGGCCGGGAGCTGACGCTGATCAGCGGGCACCGGGTGCGCGCCGTGCCGATGGACCACCCCGGCACCGGGTACGAGGTGACCTCGCCGGAGGGCGAACGCCTGCTGTATCTGCCGCCGTCCGGCGGTCCCGCCGGACTCGCCGAAGGGCTCGCCGCGTACGAGATGGTCGTCGCGGATGTGATCGGACGCCCCGACGCGATCGCCCGGCTGCGCGCCTCCGGGGCGATCGGCGCGACGACCGACGTCATCGCGGTCCACATCGACCACGACGTGCCCGGTGGTCCCGAGCTGGACCGCCGGCTCGCCGCCGCCGGCGCCCGGACCGTGCCCGACGGGACGACGCTGATCGTCGGCGAGTACCACGCCGTGCCGGACCTGCCCCGCCGCACGCTGGTGACCGGCGGTGCGCGCTCGGGGAAGTCGGTCGAGGCCGAGCGCAGGCTGGAGACGTTCCCCGACGTGGTGTACGTGGCCACCGGCGGGACCCGCGAGGGGGACACCGAGTGGGCGTCGAGGGTCGCCCAGCACCGGGACCGCCGCCCGGGAGCCTGGCGTACGGCGGAGACCTGCGATCTGGCGCCCCTGCTGAGGGAGGAGGGTCCGCCGCTGTTGATCGACTGTCTGTCGCTCTGGCTGACCGATGCGATGGACCGGGTCGGCGCGTGGGACGACGAGACCTGGCGGGAGAGCGGCGAGCGGGCGCTGCGCGAACGGGTCACCGAACTCGTCGCCGCCGTACGGGAAACGCCCCGTACCGTCGTCGCGGTGACGAACGAGGTGGGCTCCGGTGTCGTCCCCGCCACCCCGGCCGGCCGCCGGTTCCGCGACGAACTGGGCCGTCTCAACGCCGCCTTCGCCGCCGAGTGCGAGCATCTGCTGCTCGTCGTCGCAGGCCAGGCCCTGGTGCTCCGCAGCTGACACCCACGAGCGGGAGACCCGCCGGACCGGAACCGGCGGGGGCCCCGGCCCGCCGCCGACGCGGCGGCGGGTGTCTGTACTGTTCGGCGAATGAGCAGGCTGAATCTCGATGACTTCTCCGACCTGATCGAGCGACCCGACAGCGGCATGCGGCGCGAGGCCGAGGAACGCAGGGAGCGGCTGATCGTCCCGCCCGGCGCTCTGGGCCGGCTCGACGAGCTGGGTGAGTGGCTCTCCGCGGCGCAGGGCTCCGTCCCGGTCAAGGCCGTGGCGCAGCCGCGCGTGGTGCTGTTCGCGGGTGATCACGGGGTCGCCGAACTGGGCGTCTCCGGGCGGGAGTCCGGGTCCGCGCACCGGCTGGTGCGTGCCGTGCTGGACGGCGCGAGCCCGGTCGCGGTGCTGGCACGCGGGGCCGGGGTCCCGGTGCGGATCGTGGACGCGGGCCTGGACTGCGACCCGGAGCTGCTGCCCGAGGACGTCGTACGCCACCGGGTGCGGCGCGGCAGCGGGCGGATCGACGTCGAGGACGCGCTGACGGCCGAGGAGGCCGAGCAGGCCGTACGGCTGGGCATGGCGATCGCCGACGAGGAGGCCGACTCCGGCACCGATCTGGTGGTGCTGGGCGATCTGAGCGTCGGCGGCACCACGCCCGCCGCGACGCTGATCGCCGCGCTGTGCGGCACGGACGCCTCCGTGGTCACCGGCCGGGGCGGTGCGGGGATCGACGATCTTGCCTGGATGCGCAAGTGTGCGGCGGTCCGTGACGCGCTGCGGCGCGCCCGGCCGGTGCTCGGCGACCAGTTGGAGCTGCTGGCGGCGGTGGGCGGTGCGGATCTGGCCGCGACCACCGGGTTCCTGCTGCAGAGCGCGGTGCGCCGGATGCCGGTGATCCTGGACGGTGTGGTGTCGGCGGCCTGTGCGCTGGTGGGCCAGCGTGCGGCGTTCCGCGCGCCGGACTGGTGGCTCGCCGGCCAGGTGAGCGGCGAGCCGGCGCAGAGCAAGGCGCTGGACCGGATGGCTCTCAACCCGCTGCTCGACCAGGGCGTCACTGTGGGGGAAGGAACCGGGGCACTGCTCGCACTCCCCCTCGTCCGGGCCGCTGCCGCCCTCGCGGCCGAACTGCCGGAGCGTACGGAGCCGGTGGGGAGCGACACGGACTGACGCGTCGGTACGGCCGTCCCCGACCGGGCGGCTGTACCTCGCCCACCATGACCCGCGATGCCCCATATCATCGCGTTTCATGGGAGAGGTCCGTTTGTCCAGCGAAGAGGCGAACCGCAGCACGAGCCGGGGCGCCGACCGCTCCCGGCGGAGCGCGGCGTTCGCGGTCTGGTACCTGAGGGCGGTGACCTTCGTCAATGTGCTGAGCGCGGTCTGGGTCTCGCTCGGGCAGGACGTCCGCCGGCACAACGTCGACGACTACTTCACGCCCTATCTGCTGACCGCGGGCTTCGCGTCCGGCGCGTTCGCGCTGTTCCTGGCGGTCACCATGCGGCGCCGCAAGCGTGCCGCGTGGATTCTCAACCTCGTCCTGGCGGGCTCCTTCCTGCTGCTCCTCGCCCTGGCCGTCGCCGTCGACGCGGGTATCCGGGAGCATGCGCAGAACTGGGTCTCGCTCGCTCTCACCGCCGGCTTCGTCCTCGCGCTGCTGCTCGGCCGCGGGGAGTTCTACGCGAAGGGCGACCGCACCAACCCCCGTCTCGCCGCGGCCGTCGCGGCCGGCGGGCTCCTCGTCACCTCACTGCTGGCCGCCGCCCTCGTCACCGTCACCAATACGGCGGGCGGCGGATCCACCTTCCTGGAGCGCTGGCGCTACGGCACCATGCGGCTCGTCTCCCTGGCCGCCGACGACGCGCGTTTCCCGGAGATCGCCACGCCCGGCTGGGTCGATGTCACCGTCAACGTGCTGTCCACGCTGCTGCTCCTCGCCGTGCTGTACGCGGCGTTCCGCTCCCGCCGGGCCGTCGACCCGCTGACCGGCGAGGACGAGGAACGGCTGCGCGCGCTGCTGGAGCGCCAGGGCGACCGGGACTCACTGGGCTACTTCTCCCTGCGCCGCGAGAAGAGCGTGGTCTGGTCCCCCACCGGGAAGGCCGCCGTCGCCTACCGGGTCGTCGGCGGGGTCTCCCTCGCGTCCGGCGACCCGATCGGGGATCCGGAGGCCTGGCCGGGCGCGATCGCCCCCTGGCTCGCCGAGGCACGCGAACACGGCTGGATCCCGGCCGTGATGGGCGCGAGCGAGGAGGCGGGGACCATCTATGCCCGGCACGGCCTGGACGCCCTGGAGCTCGGCGACGAGGCGATCGTGGAGACTTCCGACTTCACCCTCGACGGCCGCGCGATGCGGACGGTGCGCCAGGCGTACCACCGGGTCGGGCGCGCCGGGTACTCCGTGCGCATCCGCCGCCACGAGGAGATCCCCGCCGAGGAGATGGACACCCTGCTCGCCCGCGCCGACGACTGGCGCGACGGCGCCACCGAACGCGGCTTCTCGATGGCGCTCGGACGGCTCGGCGACCCGGGCGACGGCCGGTGCGTGATGCTCGAATGCACCGACGGCCAGGGCGAGTTGCGCGCGGTCCTCAGCTTTGTGCCGTGGGGCCCGAAGGGGCTCTCCCTCGATCTGATGCGGCGCGACCGGGACTGCGAGAACGGCCTGATGGAGTTCATGGTCATCGAACTCCTCCGGAGCGCCGGTGACATCGGGATCGCCCAGGTCTCGCTGAACTTCGCGATGTTCCGGTCCGTCTTCGAGCGCGGCGCGAAGCTCGGCGCGGGACCCGTACTGCGGCTGTGGCGCTCGCTGCTGAGCTTCTTCTCCCGCTGGTGGCAGATCGAGTCCCTGTACCGGGCGAACGCCAAGTACCGGCCCATCTGGGAACCGCGCTTCCTGCTCTTCGAGAAGAGCGCCGACCTCCTGCGCATCGGCGTCGCCGCGGCTCGCGCCGAGGGCTTCCTGGAGGCACCCGGACTGCCCCGGTGGATGCACCGCAGCCATCTCGGAACCGGGCGCCGATGACGGTCCGGGCGTTCGCCCGCCGGGAGTGGGGGTTGCTGTACGCGACGGTCCGGGAGGCGCTCGTCACCCGTAAGTGGCGGGCGGTTCCCCTGACCCTCGGGGCGGTGTGCCTCACGGCGGTCCTCCAGCTGGTGCAGCAGCAGTCTTGGGGCTACGGCCCGGTCCGCACGATCGGTTTCGTCCGGGCGGAGGACCCTGTGTGGGTGGCGCTGCTGCGCACCCCCCTGTCGCTGTTCGTGCCCGCGCTGGACCTTCCGGTGTGGGGTGCGCTCGGCCAGATCCTGCTGGTCTTCGGGGTCGCGGAGATCTGTCTGGGCCGGTGGCGGACGCTGGTCGTCGCGTACGTCTCCACGCTGGCCGGTACGACATACGCGCGCATCGGCATCGCACTCGGTCCCGACCACCTCGGCGGCGCCATCGGGCTGCCCGCCTCCGACGCCCAGGTCGTCGACACCGGCCCCTCGGCCGCCGTCGTCGGTCTCGCGGTCGTCGTCTGCGTGCGCTTCCGGGCCTGGTTCACGGCCGCCCTGGTGGTGCTCGCGATGATCGCCGAGGTGCTGGTCAAGAACAATCTCGCGGGCAAGGAGCATCTGGCCGCGATCGCCGCCGTCCTGGTGCTGTGCGCCGTCTCTGCGCTGCGCCGGCGCCGGGCCCGTCAGCGCTCGGTGATGGCGGGCCGGTCGGGAGCGCCCCCGATGAGGTCCTGCATCTTCCGGCGGGGCCGGTCCCAGCGGCGGTCGTGGCGGTAGGAGCGCAGTGTGGCCTTCGCCCGCGCCTTGGGCCGCTTCCGGTAGAAGCGGCGGGCCCACGGCGAGTTGGGTCTCGCCAGGCGGATCGCGCCGAAGATGGCCACGAACGGCACCAGGACGCTGAGGACGGCCATCCGCGCCTTGCCCTTGAACAGCGTGATGAGGACCAGCAGGAAGTTGATCACCAGGGTGGTGACCAACGACAGGCGGTCCTGGCGCTCGTCGGCGCTCATGTCGTTGACGCCGAGCGGTGAGAAGCCGCTGAGGATCAGCACGGCCAGGGACGCGACGAGGACGACCACCTCCACGCTCTGGCGTCCCTGCTCGCTCCAGTAGACGTCGTCGAGATGGAGGATCAGCGCGAACTCGTCGAGCACCAGCCCCGCGCCCATGCCGAAGACGACGGCCCAGATGTAGGCGCCCGCGCCGTACCGACTGCTGCCGACGGCACCGAAGCCGCCGATCACCATGAGGATGACGCCGGGCACCACATGGTGGATGTGCATGCCGCCCGGCCGGACGTTGCGGAACGGCCCCTTCCCCGCCCGGATCATCCGCGTGATCACCCGGGTGATCAGAAAGGTCAGGATGAAGGAGGCCAGGGCGAGGAACATGGGCAGCTTCCCCGGCTCGACGATGTTGCGGTAAAACCAGTGACCCATGCCACCCGCTCCCGATTTGTGAGATATGCGCAATTTACCGCCTGTCGGGCCGGGCTACCCTTCGCCGGTGAACGATCTGGCCGGCCCGCGCTTCGCCCTCGGCACCCTGACCGTGTTCCCGGTGCGCGTCACGCGCTGGGACCGGGAGGCCGCCCGCGCCGGGATGCTCTGGGCCCCGGGGGCGGGCCTCGCCGTGGGCCTGCTCGCCGCCGCGGCCGGCGGACTGCTGTCCCTGCTCGGCTCCGGGCCGCTGCTCGCGGCGGTGGCCACGGTCGCCGTCCCCGCGGTCCTCACCCGCGGACTGCATCTGGACGGGCTGGCCGACACCGCCGACGGCCTCGGCAGCGGCAAGCCCGCCGACGACGCGCTGCGCATCATGAAGCAGTCCGACATCGGGCCGTTCGGGGTCATCACCCTGCTGCTCGTCCTGCTCGCGCAGGTCGCCGCCGTGTCCGCGCTGTACGGCGAGGGCTGGGCGTACGGCGCGCTCGGCGCTGCCGTGTCCGCCGTCACCGCCCGTCTCGCCCTCACCCTCGCCGCGCGCACCGGCGTCCCGGCGGCCCGCCCCGAGGGCCTGGGCGCGGCGGTCGCCGGGGTGGTGCCCGTACGCGGCGCCCTGGCCCTGGCGGCCGCGGTCACCGCGGTGTGCGCGGCGGCGGGTGCGGTGTTCGGTGCGACGGGAGCGCTGCACCACGCGCTCGGCGTCCTGGCCGGCCTCGCGGGCGCCGAGCTGCTGCTGCGTCACTGCGTGCGCCGGTTCGGCGGGGTGACGGGTGATGTGTTCGGGGCGCTCGCGGAGACGGCGGCGACGGTGTCGCTGGTCGTGCTGGTGCTCGGCTGACGCAGCCGGGCAGCCGGCACAGCAGCCTCAGCAGGCGGGGGCCGGGCACCACGGCCTCAGCAGGCGCGGCGCCAGACACCCAGTTCGTACTTCTTCAGCATCGAGCTGAGCCTCAGCCGGCGGGCGTCCGGGCAGAAGTCACGGGTCGGCAGTTCGTACTCCACGTGGAAGACCGCCTTGCCCGCCCGTACGAACGGTGTCAGCAGGTCGCACTCGTCGTGCTCCGCGCACTGCTCGTTGACCGCGAAGTCGAAGTCCCCCACCAGCTCGGGAATCTGGTCGAGGTCGTTCTTCAGGCCGACGGCGAGTCCGCGGTCGTGGGCGAGACGGGCGATCAGACGGTTGTAGCGCAGCTGGTCGGCGGCGGTGAGGGGAAAGCCGGTGGCGTTGGCGTAGGCGTCCATGTTGTCGGGCTCGACCGCGTCGAAGCCCTTTTTCCGGCACATGTCCATGCGTTCGGCCATCAGGGGTCCGAGGACGCCCGTACGGCGGATGTCGAGCCAGCGCTCGCCCTCCCAGCCGTTGCCGCGGCCGAGTACGGTCTTCGGGAATCTGCCCGCGTCGGGACGGAAGTCCTCCCAGGCGCCGGTCGAGAGGTAGCAGATGACCTTACGGCCGCGCCGGTGCAGGTCGGCGACCGCGGAGGCGGGGTGGTCGAAGCCGTCGATGTCGTACACCGGCACGTCCACGGCCGGGTCGAGCCGTCCACTGAGCTGCCACTGCCAGGCGAGACCCGGCTCCGGCCGCCAGTGTCCGCCGGAGGGCCGGCCGTCCGGGGTCTCCGGGGCGTCCGGGGTGCTGGTGCAGCCGGCCAGGACGAGCAGCAGCATCACCAGAAGCAGGGCGGTACGTCTCACCGGGCCGACTCCAGCGCGTACGGGAGGGTGCCCCAGGGGTGGGCGCCCGTGCCGGGGACGACACAGTGCACCGCCGCGCTCGCGCGGGCGCCGGGCGGTGCGCCGTAGACCAGATGGCAGAAGCGCTCCGGCGGGTGGTCCTCCGTCCAGGCCGGGACGTCGAGGGCGCGGTAGGAATCCCACGGGCCCTCGAAGGTGACGAGGAGATCGGCGAGATCGGCGTAGCCCGGGTCGGGGTGCACGCCGTGGTTGAGGACGAGGGAGGCCGAGCCGGCCGCGCGGGCGGCGACGGCCAGGCGCCGGTAGTGGGGCAGCGCCCCCGGGTCCGCGGACACCTGGTCGAGGAACGCGCCGTCGGTGCCGTACCAGTCGCGGTGGCGCAGCAGGTCCCGGACGACCTCGGCATGCGGGCGTCGGGCGTAGTCGGTGTCGGCGTAGCCGAGGACCCGCACGCCGGCCTCCCGCAGCCGCAGCGCGGCGGCGGCGAACGCCGCGTCGGGCGCCTCGCCGGGCCCGGACGCCGGGTTGAGCACCACGCCGTGCAGCCGCGGTGCTGCCGCGACCAACGCGTCCCAGGCGCCGGGCTGTTCGGCGGGATGCTCGTAGTACGGCACCAGCAGCGTTTTCACGACACCTCGTCCCTCATACGCGATGGGCGGTGGCCCGCCCCAGCAGAACACAGACGAGCCCGGCGAGGAGCGCCGCCGTGCCACCCGCGACGGCGAGGCCCACGACCTGCGGGCTGCCGAGGCCGGCGAGGAGCGCGACCGTCTGGGCCGCCGCGGCCGCGCAGCACACCGCGGCCGCCGCGACGACGGCCCCGAACGACTGCATCAGCAGCCCCGTCCACAGCACGGTGCCGATGAGCAGCAGGGTGCTGAGGCGGGCTCCGGACAGCGCCGGCGCGTCGGGCCACAGCAGGGTCACGACGAGCGCGAGGACGAACAGCACGGCCAGGAACGCGGCGAGGCACTCGGCGAGGACGGCCGCGGCGCGCCGCCGGAAGGCGTGCGCCGTGGTGCTGGCGCGCAGTCCGGCGACGGCCCGTCCGCGGAAGCGGTGCAGAAGCCATTCGGCGGGCCCCATGCTGAGGGTCAGCGCGACGGCTGAGGGTGCGGCGACGACGGCGCCGGGGCCCTCGGCGAGGACGTCCCCGAGCGCGGTGTAGAGGACGAGCACGCCGGTACCGAGCCCGAAGAGTCCGTACGGTACGGACGCGCCGAGGCGCGGTCCGACGGGACGCGCGGGCCGCTCCACGGGCCGTCGCACGGGCGCCGGCAGGGCGGCACCGGCGCCGGGCATCACGAGGACGTCGGCGCCGGGTCCGGTGTTCCCGGCCACCGGCCCGGCCGGACGCGCGCCGGTGCGGGCGAACGGCGGCCGCCACCAGGGCACCCCGTCGCCACGGCGGGACTCCGGTCGCGGGCGTCGCGGCCGCAGCAGGGCGGCCCACACGCGCGGGCCGCTCCCACCAGGAACCGGTGTCCGCGGTGTGCGGGCCAGGGCGACGGCCGCCAGAGCGACCGCCGCGGCCAGCGAGCACAGCAGCAGTGCCGTGCGCAGCGCGACCGGCAGATCGGAACGCATCGCCCAGACCGCGCCCGCCGTCATCGGCAACAGCGCGCACAGCAGGGCCCGTTCACGGCCGAGGACCAGCAGCACCGTCGCCGCCGACAGATACAGCGCCTGCGCGGCGGCGAAGGCGGCCGCCTGCCACTGGCCCGGCGACGCCGTCGCCACCGCCGCGCCCAGCAGCGCGCCTGCCGGGGCACCGAGCATCAGGGACCGTGCGGCCGCGCCCCGGTCCCCGAGACCGAGCCAGGAATAGGCCCGGTGCGAGAGCGCCTGGTTCCACACCCAGCCGGTCAGCGCACCGGCCAGCAGCGGCGCCAGGCTCGCTCCCCTCAGCAGCGGTGCGCCCAGGACGTACGCGAGGCCGGGCAGCGCGAAGACCAGTCCGCGCAGCAGACAGCCGAGCAGGCCCGCGTGCCACACGCCGGCCGCTTCCCGAGGTGGTTCGGGGAAGCTGCGCGGCACCCGGTCGTAGAGCTCCTCGGCGATCGCGAAGGAGTCCGGACGGCCGTAGGTGAGGCGGATGTGGTCGTCCGTCATGCCGTCGGACTCGAGGACGGCGGCGATCTCGTCGGGGTGCACCGCCCCGGCGATGACCTCCTCGAACCGTTCGGCCAGGTCGTCGAGCGGGTCCGCCGCGTGCGAACCGTTCCTGCGGGGCAGCAGGAGCGGAAGCGTGTCGGTGTGCTGTCCGGGCCCCTGCCACAGCGGCCCGCTCATCCGAGGGCCCGCCGGGCGCCGACCAGGTCGCGGGTGCCGGGCTGTTCGGCCGCTCCGGCCAGTTCGCGGTAGATACGTCGGAAGCCGTCCACCGAGCGGCGCAGGGTGAACCGGTCGACGACCCGCTGCCGTGCCTGCCGTCCCAGCTCGGCGCGCCGTTCCGCGTCGCGCAGCAGCCCGAGCGTCGCGTTCGCCATCACCGCGGGCTCGCGCGGCGGTACGACGATCCCGGTGTCCCCGACGGCCTCCCGCACCCCGCCGACGTCCGTCGACACCGTGGCGCGCCCGCACGACATCGCCTCGATGAGCGAGAAGGGGAACCCTTCGCTGATGCTGGAGAGCAGGACGACGCTGCCGGCCGCGTACGCGCGTGCCACATCGGTGACTCGGCCCTCCCAGGAGATGCCGTCCACGACGCCCAGTTCGGCGGCGAGCTTCTCCAGCCGGGTTCGGTACGCCTCACCGCCCGCGGGCACTCCGCCGAACAACCGCAGCCGCACGTCCGGGAGTTCGGCGCGCACCATGGCGTAGGCCCGGATGAGCGTCTCCAGGTCCTTGATGGGGTCGATCCGCCCGGCCCAGGAGATGGTGGGCACATCGGGCTCGGGGCCGCCCTGGGGAAAGGCGTGCGGGTCGACGCCGTTGTAGACGGTGCGGATGCGGTCCGCGGGCGCTCCGCCCCGCTCCTCCCACCGCCGGTTGTACTGGTTGCACGGGGTGATCAGGTCCGCCCGCCGGTACCCGAGGGTGTTGAGCTCCCGGTAGAAGCCGAGCATCAGGGCCTTCACGGGGGCGTGTTGGGCCTGGACCCGGTAGCCGAGGTAGCGCTCGCGCAGATAGATGCCGTGCTCGGTGAGCAGGAAGGGCACCCCGTCGTACAGCTGGGCGGCCAGGGCCGGCAGGGTGGCCAGCCCCGCGCTGACCGCGTGGGCGACCGAGTCGCCGGGTATCCGGACCGACAGCGGCCGCAGCGCGTGTTCCAGCAGGTCGGTGGCGGTCAGCGCGTCGTGCACGGTCGGCCGCGAGGCGGATATCTCCAGATGCGGCATGGTCCAGATCCACATCAGCGAGCGCAGGGCGGACTCCGAACGCAGTGCGGCCGAGAGCCGGCCCGCCCGGGCGTACGCGGTCAGCTCGTCGAGACTCTCGCCGAAGTCGCAGCCCGCGGAGGGGTCGAGCACCGAGAGCAGAAAGCGTTCGTGGACGTCGGTGAAGCGGCGGCGGTCGCGGCCGATGAGCCGCCGTCCGCCGGGCAGCGGCCCCCACAGCGGGAAGGCCGCGTGCCGGTAGACATTGGGCGGCAGTTCCCAGGTGACCGGCTCACGGCCGGTGCCGGTGAGGGCGACGACCCGGAAGTCCACCTCGGGCATGCCGCGCACGAGCTGGTCGCACCAGGTGGACACACCCCCGTGAACGTGCGGATAGGTGCCTTCGGTGAGCATGGTGACATGTCGGCCGCGGCTCGGCATGCGTGTGTCCCCCCAGTACTGCGGTCGTTCGGATGTGGCCGTGGTCCTGCGTCGGGCGGCCGCCGGTCGGTCCGGGCGGCCGCCCGTGGGTGATGGCTCGCGGATCAGGCGGTCGGCAGCTTCAGGGTGACGGCCGACTGGAGCAGCTCGGGCGCGGTCCAGGCGGAGCGCGTCCCCGCGTAGGCGGCGCCGAACACTCCTGTCCCCAGCACGAGTTGCTTGCGCGTGCCCTCGGGCGCGGTGATCGGCGCGGTCACTCCGGACGGCGCCTTGACGGTGACGGTGTCGCCGATGCGGTACGCGGTGACCTTGCCGTCGGCGACCGCCTTGTCCCAGGCGGCCCGGCGCTGGAGCTCGACGCCGACGTCACGCTGACGCGGGTTCACCAGCGGGGCGTTGTCCGCGTACAGGGCGCGGTAGTCGGCGAGGATCTTGTCGATGACCGGGTAGAGCAGGCGCTCCTCGGCCAGGTTCGACTGGTGCACGTAGTGCGGCCGCGGATCGCCGGCGACGACATGGCCGAGTGCGATGCGTGCCTCCTGCGGCACGATGTAGTCCGCGTAGCCGGTGGCCGTGTCGAGCGGCTCGGCCAGGCAGGTGGACGCGGGGTTGGTCTCGCAGACCCCGCTGCCGCCGTCGGCCTGTGATGCGTAGATCCAGTTGTACTCGTCGGCCATCTCGGCGGCCGTGCCGACGTTGTAGTACACGTTCATCGGGTGGCGCGGCACGGTGAGTGCGGATCCGACCGAACGCTGTGACGGCTCACGGGAGTTGTCGCTCGCGATCCACTTGACGCCGTTGTCGGCGAGCGCCCCGGCGAGGTTGGGGTTGTCCTGAGCCTGCTGCGGCAGGGTCTTCAGCCCGGAGTGCTCGCCCGTGACCAGCTCGGTGCGGTCGTAGGAGATGCCCTTGCGGGTGGCCCAGGTGTTGTTGTCGCGGATCTGCGCGGAGATCTCGGCGCGGCTCGTCCAGCGGATCGTGCCGGCGGCGTCCTTGGAGCACTGCCAGGGCACCACCGAGACGTCCTGCACGCAGCCGAGGAAGGGGTGCGTGTAGGTGTGGTTGATCCAGCGGTACTGGGCCCGGTCGGCGAGCAGTTGGGCGGTGAGCGCGTCGGTGCCGCCGTTCTCCGCCTTCCACTCCTCGCCCGCGCCGGCGTTGTAGACCATGTCGAGGGTGAAGCCGCTGGAGCGCTGCCACTGGGCGGCGTACTGCGCGTCGGCGGCGGTCATCCGGATGTCCGGGGTCTGCTCGCCCGCGCCGGTGCAGTCGATGTCGCCGGGGGCGCAGTTGCGCGCGGAGTCCCAGCGCGCGTCGGGCGCGAAGACGTCGTCGACGTGGACGGAGAAGTAACTGCGGCTCTGTCCGAGGTGGATGCCCTGGGTGAGCCAGTCGACCATGCCGCGGGCGAGAGCGCGGTACTGCTTCTGGTAGCGGTTGTAGGCGAAGGTCACCACCAGTTCGCGCCGGCCGTCGTGGGCGTACTCGCCGAGCAGGCTGCCGCGTGCGCCGCCGTCGCCGACAGCGGTGTCGAGATAGCTGGTGTAGCCCGCCCGCGGCTTGCCGGCCGCGCCGTAACTCTCCGGCACGAGCGGGGAGTTGTCCTCGAACGTGAGCGGTCCGTCGAGGTAGCCGAACGGTCCGGTGGAGCGTCCGGCCGCGGTCACCGAGGTCTGCACGCCGTCCAGGACGCCGACCCACCCGCCGTTGTCGGTGTACTCCAGGCCCACCCCCGGGTGTGACCAGGTGTAGGCGTCGATCTGGCGGATGCCGAAGGCCGTCTCGTACGCGAAGAGCGCGGCGTTCTCGGCGGCTCCGGCGGTGGTGGTGGCCCCGAACGGGTCCTCGTCGGGGACGACGACGCCCTGGAACTTGGCGCGCGGCCTGCCACTGACGGTGTCACTGAGGAACGCGGCGTTGACGGTGGGCCGGTTCGGGTCGTCCAGGCGCAGCGTGCGGTAGGGCACGCCGGTCTCCTCGAGCTCCGAGACGATGGCCTCGACCGCGCCGCCCCCGTCGTCCACGACGAGCACCGTCAGATCGATCCGCGGCACCGGTGCGGCGACGGCCCCCGCCGCCGGAAGTGCCGTCACCAGCAGGCCGGCCGTGAGCAGCGCCGCGGCGGCTCTACTTGCGCGCAGTCCAGTAGTGGCCATGTTTCTCCCCCCTCGCACGGTCGTCCGCCCATCCGAAATATGCGGAGAACCTGTGGAGATGATGCAAAGGAACCCCGCGCTCCCTTGCCTGAATGCAGCGAGTGTGACTGAGGTCTCGAAGCCTCGGGCCCAAACGTGAAACAGACGCCACGGATGAGTGAACTACTGCCGCCGTGAGCGATACATGTGACCGCGCGTAGGCTCTTGTCGGGCTGGGATGTCGACCCGTCCCTCTCTACGGCCGCTACGGCTCTGGATCTCAACGGAAGCGAGAAATCACCACCGTGACTGCTCTCACTCTCAGCACTGCCGGCGCTGCGACGCTGCGCGCCGACGCGCTCGTCGTCGGTGTCGCGAAGGGCGCCAAGGGCCCGGTCGTCGCGCCGGGCGCCGAGGCCGTGGACAAGGCGTTCGACGGAAAGCTCGCCGCCGTCCTGGAGACCCTCGGCGCCACCGGTGCCGAGGGCGAGGTGACCAAGCTCCCCGCGCCGTCCGGCCTCAAGACGCCGGTCGTCCTCGCGGTCGGGCTCGGCTCCGTCCCGGAGAAGGACGGGTCGTTCTCCGCCGAGTCGCTGCGCCGCGCGGCGGGTACCGCCGCCCGCGCCCTGTCCGGCTCGAAGAAGGCCGCCTTCGCCCTGCCCGTCGAGGCGTCGGAGGACGCCGAGGCCGTCGCCGAGGGCGCCCTGCTCGGCGCCTACGCCTTCACCGCCTACCAGGGTGGCGACAGCGACGCCAAGGACGGCAGGAGCGGCGTGAAGCAGCCGCTCGCCGAGATCGCCCTGCTCGGCGCCAAGCCGCGCGACAAGGCGTTCAAGGCCGCGGCCGAGCGTGCCATCGCGCTCACCGAGGAGATCAACCGCGCCCGCGACCTGGTCAACACCCCGCCGAACGACCTCACCCCCGAGGCCTTCGCCGCCGTCGCCACGGCGGCCGGCAAGGAGAACGGCGTCAAGGTCCAGGTCCTCGACGAGAAGGCGCTCGTCAAGGGCGGCTTCGGCGGCATCCTCGGCGTCGGCCAGGGTTCGCAGAACCCGCCCCGCCTGGTGAAGCTCTCCTACACCCACTCCAAGGCGGCCAAGACGCTCGCCCTGGTCGGCAAGGGCATCACCTACGACTCGGGCGGCATCTCGCTCAAGCCGGCCGGCCACAACGAGACGATGAAGTGCGACATGAGCGGCGCCGCCGCGGTGTTCGCCGCCGTCGTCACGGCCGCCCGTCTGAAGCTCGCCGTCAACGTCACGGCCTACCTCGCCCTCGCGGAGAACATGCCGTCGGGCTCGGCCACCCGTCCCGGTGACGTGCTGCGCATGTACAGCGGCAAGACGGTCGAGGTGCTCAACACCGACGCCGAGGGCCGTCTGGTGCTCGCCGACGCGCTGTGGAAGGCCTCCGAGGAGAAGCCGGACGCCATCGTGGACGTCGCGACGCTGACCGGCGCGATGGTGCTCGCCCTCGGCAACCGCACCTTCGGGATCATGTCCAACGACGACGCCTTCCGTACCTCGATCCACGAGATCGCGGAGGAGGTCGGCGAGCAGTCCTGGCCGATGCCGATGCCCGCCGAGCTGCGCAAGGGCATGGACTCCCCGACCGCCGACATCGCCAACATGGGCGAGCGGATGGGCGGCGGCCTGGTCGCCGGTCTGTTCCTGAAGGAGTTCGTCGGCGAGGGCATCACCTGGGCCCACCTCGACATCGCGGGCCCCGCCTTCCACGAGGGCGCGCCGTTCGGCTACACCCCGAAGGGCGGCACGGGCTCCTCGGTCCGCACCCTGGTGAAGCTGGCGGAGCGGGTCGCCGCCGGTGACCTCGGCTGACGTGACCTGACACGACGGACGCCGGCGGGGCTCCCCGGAGCTCCACCGGCGTCCGCGGCTGTGTGCCCGGCGAGGGCCCGCCGGTGTGCCCCCCGTAACACGGCCCCGGGTCCCGCCTTGCGGCAACAAGTGCGAAGATGGGTTCTCGGCAGGACAGGGCCCCCACCACAGGGCCGAAGAATCAAGCGGCCGCACACCAGCCGACCGGCCGGTCGTCCCCGGGAAGGGGAGACCCGGCGACCGGCACACATGCATGGAGGACGTGACGTGGCGAACGACGCCAGCACCGTTTTCGACCTAGTGATCCTCGGCGGTGGCAGTGGCGGTTACGCCGCGGCCCTGCGTGGGGCTCAGCTGGGCCTGGACGTCGCCCTGATCGAGAAGGACAAGCTCGGCGGCACCTGCCTGCACCGTGGCTGCATCCCCACCAAGGCTCTGCTGCACGCCGGTGAGATCGCCGACCAGGCTCGCGAGAGCGAGCAGTTCGGCGTCAAGGCCACCTTCGAGGGCATCGACGTCCCGGCTGTGCACAAGTACAAGGACGACGTGGTCAGCGGACTCTACAAGGGTCTGCAGGGGCTCATCGCCTCCCGCAAGGTCACCTACATCGAGGGTGAGGGCAAGCTGTCCTCCCCCACCTCCGTCGACGTCAACGGCCAGCGTGTCCAGGGCCGCCACATCCTCCTCGCGACCGGCTCCGTGCCGAAGTCGCTGCCGGGTCTGGAGATCGACGGCAACCGCATCATCTCCTCCGACCACGCGCTGGTCCTGGACCGGGTCCCCCAGTCCGCGATCGTGCTCGGCGGCGGCGTCATCGGCGTGGAGTTCGCCTCCGCGTGGAAGTCCTTCGGCTCCGACGTCACCGTCATCGAGGGCCTCAAGCACCTCGTTCCGGTCGAGGACGAGAACAGCTCCAAGCTTCTTGAGCGCGCGTTCCGCAAGCGCGGCATCAAGTTCAACCTGGGCACCTTCTTCGAGAAGGCCGAGTACACCCAGGACGGCGTCCGCGTGACACTCGCGGACGGCAAGACGTTCGACGCCGAGGTGCTGCTGGTCGCGGTCGGCCGCGGCCCGGTCTCCGCCGGTCTCGGGTACGAGGAGCAGGGCGTCGCGATGGACCGCGGCTTCGTCCTCGTCGACGAGTACATGCAGACGAACGTCCCGACGATCTCCGCGGTCGGTGACCTGGTCCCGACCCTCCAGCTCGCGCACGTCGGCTTCGCCGAGGGCATCCTGGTAGCGGAGCGTCTGGCCGGTCTGAAGACCGTTCCGGTCGACTACGACGGTGTGCCCCGGGTGACGTACTGCCACCCCGAGGTCGCGTCCGTCGGCATCACCGAGGCCAAGGCCAAGGAGATCTACGGTGCGGACAAGGTTGTCGCTCTGAAGTACAACCTCGCGGGCAACGGCAAGAGCAAGATCCTCAAGACCGCGGGCGAGATCAAGCTCGTCCAGGTCAAGGACGGTGCCGTGGTCGGCGTCCACATGGTCGGTGACCGTATGGGCGAGCAGGTCGGCGAGGCGCAGCTGATCTACAACTGGGAGGCTCTGCCGGCGGAGGTCGCTCAGCTCATCCACGCCCACCCGACGCAGAACGAGGCGATGGGCGAGGCGCACCTGGCGCTCGCGGGCAAGCCGCTGCACTCGCATGACTGAGCTGTCCGTGCTGCCTGAGCCGTCCGCGCAGTCCGCGGACACCGGGCGCGACGACCACTTCCGCACGTCCCCTCGCTCGGCGCTCCGCGCGGGCCGGGGATACCCCATCGTTAGGAGCAACTGAAACCATGTCGGTTTCCGTAACCCTTCCGGCGCTCGGTGAGAGCGTCACCGAGGGCACCGTCACCCGCTGGCTGAAGGCCGAGGGCGAGCGCGTCGAGGCCGACGAGCCGCTGCTCGAGGTGTCGACCGACAAGGTCGACACCGAGATCCCCGCCCCCGCGTCCGGCGTCCTGGCCTCCATCAAGGTCGCCGAGGACGAGACCGTCGAGGTCGGCGCCGAGCTCGCCGTCATCGACGACGGCTCCGGCGCCCCCGCCGCCGCCGAGGCCCCCGCGGCCGAGGAGAAGCAGGCCGAGGCCCCGGCTCCCGAGCCGGAGCAGCCCGCGCAGGCCGCCCCGTCCACCGAGACCTCCGCCCCCGCCCCGGCGCCGACCGCCGAGGCCTCGTCCGGCGGTGGCTCGGCCGAGGGCACCGACGTGGTCCTCCCGGCGCTCGGCGAGAGCGTCACCGAGGGCACCGTCACCCGCTGGCTCAAGGAGGTCGGCGATTCCGTCGAGGCCGACGAGCCGCTGCTCGAGGTCTCCACGGACAAGGTCGACACCGAGATCCCCGCCCCGGCCTCCGGCGTACTGCTGGAGATCACCGTCGCCGAGGACGAGACCGCCGAGGTCGGTGCCAAGCTCGCCGTCATCGGTGCTCCCGGTGCCGCCCCGCAGGCCGCCGCCCCGGCGCAGCCCGCCCCGGCGCAGGAGGCTCCGGCCCAGGAGGCTCCGAAGCAGGAGGCTCCCAAGCAGGAAGCCCCGAAGCAGGAGGCCGCGCCCGCACCGGCGGCCCCCGCCGCTCCGGCGCAGCCCGCCCCGGCTCCGGCCGCGCCCGCTCAGCCGGCTCCGGCCCAGGCCGCGCCCGCATCGGCGGCTCCGGCTCCCGTCACCCCGGCTCCGGCTGCTCCGGCCGCCCCCGCCGCCGGTGCCGCGAGCGACGCCTACGTGACCCCGCTGGTCCGTAAGCTCGCCGCCGAGAACGGCGTGGACCTGTCCTCGGTCAAGGGCACCGGCGTCGGTGGCCGTATCCGCAAGCAGGACGTCATCGCCGCCGCGGAGGCCGCCAAGGCCGCCGCCGCCCCGGCGCCGGCCGCCGCCGCTCCGGCCGCCTCCCGGGCGCCGAAGCTGGAGACGTCCCCGCTGCGCGGTCAGACCGTCAAGATGACCCGCATGCGCAAGGTCATCGGCGACAACATGATGAAGGCGCTGCACGGCCAGGCCCAGCTGACCTCGGTCGTCGAGGTCGACATCACCAAGCTGATGAAGCTGCGCGCCCTGGCCAAGGACTCCTTCGCCGCCCGCGAGGGCGTCAAGCTGTCCCCGATGCCGTTCTTCGTCAAGGCCGCGGCCCAGGCGCTGAAGGCCCACCCGGTCGTCAACGCCCGGATCAACGAGGACGAAGGCACCATCACGTACTTCGACTCGGAGAACATCGGCATCGCCGTGGACTCCGAGAAGGGCCTGATGACCCCGGTCATCAAGAGTGCGGGAGACCTGAACCTCGCCGGTATCGCCAAGCGGACCGCGGAGCTCGCGGGCGCCGTGCGCGCCAGCAAGATCACCCCGGACGACCTGGCCGGTGCGACGTTCACCATCAGCAACACCGGCTCGCGCGGTGCGCTGTTCGACACGATCATCGTGCCGCCGAACCAGGTCGCCATCCTGGGCATCGGCGCCACCGTCAAGCGCCCGGTGGTCATCAACCACCCGGACCTCGGCGAGACGATCGCGATCCGCGACATGACCTACGTCGCGCTCTCCTACGACCACCGTCTGGTGGACGGCGCGGACGCCGCCCGCTACCTGACGACGGTCAAGGCGATCCTGGAGGCCGGCGAGTTCGAGGTCGAGCTCGGTCTCTGACGCGAGCCCGCGCAGGCCGGCACAGGTCGGCGCAGGTCAGCAGTGACGCACGGCGCCCCGCCCGGAGAGATCCGGGCGGGGCGCCGTCGCGTTGTCCGAAGGCGCCGTCGCGTTGTCCGAAGGCGCCGTCGCGTCGTCCGAAGGCGCGGTCAGAGGGCGCCGCGCTTGACGGCGCTCACGAAGGACGCCCAGCGGGCGTGCGCGAAGACGAGGGCGGGGCCGTCGGGGTTCTTGCTGTCGCGGACGGGGGTGACGTAGGTGAAGCCGTCGGCGACCTCGACACATGCCCCGCCCTCCCCGTTGCTGTAGGACGACGTCCGCCATATGGCTGTGCTCAGATCGGGGCTCATGGTGTCGTGTAGTCCTTCGCCGCCGAAGCGATCAGGGAGAGGGACGCCTTCGGCGACAGCGCGGCGGCCCGGACGAGATCGTATGACTTCTGGAACTTGGTCACCAGCGCCGGTTCGTCGATGAGTTGGCCGCTGTGCGCGCTCTCGGTGTAGACGACGGCCGGAGAGTCGGCGAAGGTCATCACGATGGCCGTGCCGTGCGTCAGCGGGGGCGGGCCGGCCGCGAAGGGCAGCACCTGCACCATCACCCGGTGATGGTCACGGGCCTGTTCGGCGAGCTGCTCCAGCTGTTCACGCATCACGGACGGCTCGTCCACCACCACATGCAGAGCGGCCTCGTGGACGATGGCCCAGAGCTCCGGACCCGACGGATCGTCCAGGCGGCGCGCCCGTTCCAGCCGTACGGTGACGTGCCGCTCCACCACGTCGTCTGCGGCGAAGGGCTGCGTGGCGCGGGTGATGCCGCGGGCGTACGCCTCGGTCTGGAGCAGACCCGGGATCAGCAGCGGAGCGTACTCACTGATCGTCAGGGCCTCCTTCTCCAGCTCCGCGGCGTCGGCGAAGTACTCGGGGTGCTTCGACTCCTGCGCCAGCCGGCACAGCCGCTGCAGGTGCTCCCCCGACCCCAGCACCCCGTCCAGCAGCCGCGACATATCCTGCTGCGGGCGCCGCTTCGCGGCCTCGAACTGGCCGATGTACGCGCCCGAGCAGAAGACCCGCTCCCCCAACTGCTCCTGCGACAACCGGTTCTCCTCGCGCAAGCGGCGAAGTTCCGCTCCGTAGAAGCTCCTTGGTGAGACGTACGGGTCCACATCCTTGGCCTGCGTCATGCCGGAAAGGCTAGCCATGAGCCGTCACTGTGCGCGTGCGTTCCCTGACAATGCGTCCGTACGGGAAGCCATGAGGTTCCGCTCCGGTAACCTCGGCCCCGGCCACCCATGAGGAGTTTCCATGACCCCGCCCGTCGTCCACTCGCTGCGCGAACAGATCCGCGAGCACATCGTGGAGGGGATCGTCAGCGGGCGCTGGAAGCCGGGCGAGCGCATCGTCGAGCGGCGGATCGCGACCGAGCTGGAGGTCTCCCAGACGCCGGTCCGTGAGGCACTGCGGGAGCTGGAGAGCCTGCGGCTGATCGAGTCCGCACCGAACAAGGGCGTACGGGTCCGCAATCTCACCGCAGCGGACCTGGAGGAGAGCTACCCCGTGCGGGCGGGCCTGGAGCAGATCGCGGCCGAGCTCGCGGCGGACCGGCTGGCCGACGACTGCTCGTGCCTGGAACCGCATGTGGCCGGGCTGTACGCCGCGGACCTGGCCGCGGACTCGGCCGCGCAGGTGCGGCACACGGTCGCCTTCCACCGGGAGCTGGTGCGGGCGGCGGGCAACGGTGTCCTGCTGCACACCTGGGAAGGGCTCGGCATCGAGGTGTTCACGGCGCTGTCGATCCGCTGGCTGGGGACGGTCCAGAAGTCCTACGCCGAGGAGCACGAGGCGCTCGTGGCGGCCTTCAAGCGCCGCGATCCACAGATCGGGGCGCTCGTGAAGGCCCATGTGCTGGGCTGCGCACCGCGCGCCTGAGGGCTGTCCCGTCATCGCCGATTGATCAGCGCGTGGCGTCGGATGCGGGTGCATCGCAACGCGACGGGGTCGTGAAGGGGTCGCCCTCGTACCGGTCGTATCCGGGCACCCCGCCAACGCGGCGTGGTGGTCCCCCCGCCCGAAGAGCTTGAGGGAGTGCCGTCGCTGTCGTTGTGCGCCCGCCGGGGACTGCGGGACAGCCCTTGACCCAGCCGAACGCGGTCGAAGTGTCTGAAATATCACCTTCCTGAGCGGCACAGCGTGCCCACTTTTGCGGCACCGGATGCCAATTTGGCCCGAAGCTTTGATCGATCATCGATCAGCGACTTACAGTTCACCTCGGGTCCACCGACCCTCCCCCTGACTTCGTCGGGGGGACCCCCAGGCCCCGTCCTGCCAGACAAGGCCCCTTTCTCCACCCCCCTCCTGTCCGGAAGGCGGCGATCATGTCCGACCCCGTAGGCAAGCTTCCGAGCGAGCTCGACCAGCTCCCGGACCGCGACGCCGAGGAGACCGCCGAGTGGGCGGCCTCCCTCGACGCCGTCACCGAGCACGCCGGCCCCCACCGGGCCGCGTACCTGATGCGCCGCACCCTCCAGCACGCCGAGACGGCCGGGGTTCCCGTGCCGCGGCTGCTGGAGACGGACTACGTCAACACCATCCCCACCTCCGCCGAGCCCGCCTTCGACGGCGACGAGGAGCTGGAATCCCGGATCACCGCCTGGAACCGCTGGAACGCGGCCGCCATGGTGACCCGGGGCTCCCGCCACGGCGTCGGCGGCCACATCGCCACCTTCGCCTCCGCGGCCTGGCTCTACGAGACCGGCTTCAACCACTTCTTCCGCGGCAAGGAGGGTGACGGCAGCGGCGACCAGCTCTACATCCAGGGCCACGCCTCCCCCGGCATCTACGCCCGCGCCTTCCTCGACGGCCGGCTGTCCGAGCAGCAGCTCGACCTCTTCCGCCAGGAGTCCGGCGGCAACGGTCTGCCGTCGTACCCGCACCCCCGCCGCCTGCCGTGGCTGTGGGAGTTCCCCACCGTCTCCATGGGCCTCGGCCCGCTCTCCGCGATCTACCAGGCGCGCTTCAACCGCTATCTGCACAACCGCGGGATCAAGGACACGGCGAACTCGCACGTGTGGGCATTCCTCGGCGATGGCGAGATGGACGAGCCCGAGTCGACCGCGGCCCTCGCGCTCGCGTCCCGTGAGCAGCTCGACAACCTGACCTTCGTCATCAACTGCAACCTGCAGCGCCTCGACGGACCGGTCCGGGCCAACTTCAAGATCGTGCAGGAGCTGGAGGCCCAGTTCCGCGGCGCCGGCTGGAACGTCATCAAGTCGCTGTGGGGCTCCGCCTGGGACGAGCTGTTCGCCCTCGACACCACGGGCGCGCTCGTGCGCCGTCTGCGCGAGGTGCCGGACGCCCAGTTCCAGACGTACGCCACCCGGGACGCGGCCTACATCCGCGAGCACTTCTTCGGCGCCGAGCCCGCGCTCGTCGAGCTGGCGAAGCTGATCACCGATGACAAGATCGCCGAACTCTTCTTCACCTCCCGCGGCGGCCATGAGGCCCGCAAGGTGTACGCGGCGTACCGCGCGGCCGTCGAGCACAAGGGCGCGCCGACCGTGATCCTGGCGCAGACGGTCAAGGGCTACACGCTCGGCAAGGGCTTCGAGTCCAAGAACGCCAACCACCAGATGAAGAAGCTGACGACGGACGAGTTCAAGGGCATGCGGGACCTGCTCGGTCTCCCCATCCCGGACAGCGCGTTCGCCGACGGCCTGGTGCCCTACGGCCACCCCGGCGCCGACTCCCCCGAGGTCCGCTACCTCCAGGAGCGCCGCGCGGCCCTCGGCGGCCCCGCCCCGGCCCGCCGGGTGCGGGCCGTGGCACTGCCCGCCCCCGAGGAGCGCGGCTTCAAGGCGCTCGAAAAGGGTTCCGGCAAGCAGGAGATGGCCACCACCATGGCCTTCGTCCGGCTGGTGAAGGACCTCATGCGGGACAAGGAGACCGGCAGGCGCTGGGTCCCGATCGTCCCCGACGAGGCCCGCACCTTCGGTATGGAGTCGCTCTTCCCGTCGGCCGGCATCTACTCGCCGATGGGCCAGACGTACGAGCCGGTCGACCGCGACCAGCTGATGTACTACAAGGAGGCCAAGGACGGCCAGATCCTCAACGAGGGGATCACCGAGGCCGGGTCCATGGCCGACTTCATCGCCGCCTCCACGTCGTACGCGACGCACGGCGAGCCGATGATCCCGTTCTACATCTTCTACTCGATGTTCGGCTGGCAGCGCACGGCCGACCAGATGTGGCAGCTCGCCGACCAGCTCGGCAAGGGCTTCATCGTGGGCGCCACCGCCGGACGTACGACGCTGACCGGTGAGGGCCTCCAGCACGCGGACGGCCACTCGCATCTGATCGCGTCCACCAACCCGGCGTCGCTCAACTACGACCCGGCGTTCGCGTACGAGATCTCGGTGATCGTCAAGGACGGTCTGCGCCGGATGTACGGGCGGGAAGCCGACCAGAACGAGAACGTCTTCTACTACCTGACGGTCTACAACGAGCCCAAGGTGCAGCCCGCGATGCCCGAGGGCGTCGAGGAAGGCATCCTGCGCGGTCTGTACCGCTTCAAGGAAGGCGTGTCGGCCTCCGCGGACGCGCCGCGGCTCCAGCTGCTGGCCTCCGGCACGGCGATCCACTGGGCCCTGGAGGCACAGGAACTGCTCGCCGCCGACTGGGGCGTCACGGCCGACGTGTGGTCCGCGACCTCGTGGGGCGAGCTGCGCCGGGACGCGCTGGAGGCCGACGAGGCCCTGCTCCGCGGCGAGCAGCGCACCCCGTACGTCGCCCAGGCGCTGGAGGGCGCTCCGGGCCCGGTCCTCGCGGTCAGCGACTGGATGCGTCAGGTCCCGGACCAGATCAGCCAGTGGGTCGAGCAGGACTGGTCCTCGCTCGGCACGGACGGCTTCGGCCTCTCGGACACCCGCGAGGCGGCCCGCCGGCACTTCGGCGTGGACGCGCAGTCGATCACCGTCGCGGCACTGGCCCAGCTCGCCAAGCGCGGCGAGGTACCGGCCTCCGCCGTGAAGGAGGCGCGGGAGCGCTACGGCCTGTAGCTCCCTGAGGCGTGTGCGTGCGAGGACCCCGGCGGAGCCACCCCCGCCGGGGTCCTCGTCCGTCCGCACGGGCGATGCTTGACCCTGACACCGTGTGAAGGCGTGCAGTGGGAGGCGTCATGTTCACCATCGGAGACTTCGCCAGGCACGGCCGTGTGTCGGCCCGCATGCTGCGTCACTACGACGCGATCGGGCTGCTGCGTCCCGCCCACACCGACCTGTACAGCGGCTACCGCTACTACACGGCCGCCCAGCTCGCCCGCCTCAACCGTGTCATCGCCCTCAAGGATCTCGGCTTCACCCTGCAACAGGTGCAGGAGATCCTGGAGGACAAGGTGGGCACGGAGGAACTGCGCGGGATGCTCGTGCTGCGACGGGCGGAGCTGGAGGAGGCGATGGCCGCGGCGGCCGCACGGCTGGCGCAGGTCGAGGCGAGGCTCCGGTCGATCGAGAGCGAGGGTTTCATGCCCACCGACGACGTCATCGTGAAGAGCATCCCCGCCGTGCGGGTGGCCGAGCTGACCGCCACCGCCGCGAGCTACGGACCCGAGGACATCGGGCCCGTCATCTCTCCCCTGTACGAGGAACTGTTCCGCCGCGTGGAGGCGTCCGGTGTGACGCCGACCGGACCCGGTATCGCCTACTACGAGGACGCTCCGGAGGGGAACGGCGCCGTGGTCGTGCACGCGGGTGTCACCGTCTCCGAGGCCCACCGGCCGGACCTGGACTTCGCGATCGTGGAGCTGCCGGCCGTCGAACGGGCGGCGACCATCGTGCACCGCGGCTCGATGCAGGGCGTCCTGCCGACCGCGCAGACACTGGCCCGCTGGATCGAGTCGGGGGGCCACATCTCGGCCGGCTACGCCCGCGAAGTGTCCCTGGAATGCCCGCCCGGCGACTTCGACGGGTGGGTGACGGAACTCCAGGAGCCGCTCGCCTGAGCTGGGCCATGATGGGGGCATGCGTGCTGCCCGGCTGATCAAGATGGTGCTGCTCCTCCAGGCCAGGCCCTCCATGACCGGCGCCGAGCTGGCCGAGGAACTGGAGGTCTCGGAGCGCACCATCACCCGTGACGCACTCGCGCTCTCGGAGGCCGGGGTCCCGGTCTACGCGGACCGCGGGCGGGCCGGCGGGTACCGGCTGATCGGCGGCTACCGCACCCGGCTGACGGGCCTCGGCCGCAGCGAGGCCGAGGCCCTGTTCCTCTCCGGGCTGCCGGGCGCGCTCAGGGACATGGGTCTGGAGGACGCGGCGTCCGCGGCCCGGCTGAAGGTGTCCGCGGCGCTGCTGCCCTCGGTGAGCAACGCCTCCGAGAGCGCGGCGCAGCGCTTCCATCTCGACGCCCCCGGCTGGTACCAGGAGCCCCGCACACCGGAGCTGCTCCCGGCGATCGCGGAGGCGGTCTGGGAGGACCGCCGCGTCCGGGCGGCGTACCGCCGTCAGGACGCCGAGGTGGAGCGGGAGTTGGAGCCGTACGGCCTCGTGCTGAAGGCGGGTGTCTGGTACCTCTGCGCCCGCGCGGACGGCACGTTCCGGGTGTACCGGATCGACCGTTTCTCCTCGGTGGAGGCGGACGGCTCGTTCTTCGAACGCGACGAGGACTTCGATCTGCCGGGGTTCTGGGAGAAGCGCGCGGCGCAGTTCGCGCGCTCCATCCTGCGGGCGGAGGTGGTGCTCCGGGTGACGGAACGCGGCGCCGCGCGCCTGCCGTACCTCACCGACCGGGCGGCGGCCGGTGAGGCGCTGGAGTCGGCCGGTCCCCCGGACGCGGAGGGCCGGCTGACCCTCACGCTGCCGGTGGAGAGCCATCAGGTGGCATTCGGCCAGCTGTTCGCGCTGGGCCCGGAGGTGGAGATCCTGGAGCCGCCGGAGCTGCGGGAACAGTTCGCGGAGACGGCGGAGCGGACGGCCCGGCTGTACCGGTAGACCGCCCCGGCCGACGGGCGGACCACCACCGCCCTCAGGACTCCTGCCGGTGGTCGTCTACCGGTAGTCGTCGATCGACGGCTTTCCGCCCGCCTGCTCCGCCAGCATGTAGCCCCACACGTCCGGCCGGCTCCCGTCCGCGTCCGTGAACCCGTACTCCCTCGCCAGCTTCCCGCTGTCGAGCGACATCCCGTTCCAGCGGGCCCTCTCCGGGTCCGCGGCCAGCGCCGCCACCCCGCGGCCGAGGTACAGCGGCGACTCCGACAGCGCCCAGTGCTCCTGCTTGTCGATCCCGTCCCGCCAGGTCTCCTCGGTGAGGCCGAAGATGTCGAGCATCTCCTCGGAACGGAGGAAGCCGGGCGTGACCGCCACGGCCGAGCACCCGACGCTCTTCAGCTCCTCGCCCAGGATGAAGGCCATCCGGATCGGCGTGTTCTTGGCCAGGTCGTAGAAGAAGTTCTCGCGGAAACCCTTGTTGGTCTCGGCGGTGCCGTCGGTCACCTCGACGACCAGGCCGCCGGGCTCGCGCACCAGCAGGGGCAGCGCGATGCTGCTGGTGATGATGTGACTGCGGGTGCCGAGATCCAGCATCCGCAGACCGCGGTCCAGGTCGACGTCCCACATCCTGGTGTTGAAGTCGAGCAGGAAGTTCCCGCCCCAGACGTCGTTCACCAGGATGTCGAGGCGCCCGTGGTCGCGGTCGATGCGTTCGGTCAGCGCCCGTACCTGATCCGCCTCGAGGTGGTCGGTCGGCACCGCGATGCCGGTACCGCCCGCGGCGGACACCAGGTCCGCCGTCTGCTCGATCGTCTCGCCGGCCCGGCCCACCTCACTGACCTGCGTACGCGTGGTGCGGCCGGTCACGTACACGGTCGCCCCGGCGGCGCCGAGCTGTTCGGCGATGGCCCGGCCCGCGCCCCGTGTGGCCCCCGCGACCAGGGCGATCTTCCCGGCAAGTGTCTTCTGCGTCGTCATGATGCGACCGTCGCACGAATACCCGACACCTTCTGTCCGCCATTCAAAAGAGTCGGCATTTCGTGGCTCCGCGTGCGCAGCCCCCCGCCAACCACGATGCTGGACCCGTGATGGACGAGACGGAGTTCTGGGAGATCGTCGACAGCACCCGCGAACGCGCCGAGGGTGACCCCGAGGACCATGCCGATCTGCTGGTCGAGCGGCTGCTGCAGCTCGACCCGGACTCCGTGCTGGATTTCGCCCGGCACTTCGAGGCCCGCTACAACCGCGCCTACACCTGGGACCTGTGGGGCGCGGCTGCCGTGCTCCTCGGCGGCGCCAGCGACGACGCGTTCGACTACTTCCGCTGCTGGCTCATCGGCCAGGGCCGGGAGATCTTCGAAGCGGCGGTGCACGACCCGGACTCCCTCGCCGAGCTGCTGGAGGAGTTCGACGAGGACATCGACGGGGACGGTGAGGAGCTCGGATACGCGGCGGACGAGGCGTACGAGCAGCTCACCGGAGTCGTCGCACCGGACCTGGGGATCGCGCCGCAGACCGCGGAGCCCGCGGGCACCCCCTTCGACTTCGACGACGACTCCGCGCTGGCCGGGCGCTTCCCGAAACTCTGGGACCGCTTCGGCGACCTGTGAGAACCGGCCGCGGGCAGCGCTCGCCGGCCGGTCTCAGCGGAGGGAGCGGCCCATCATGACGTCGTCGGCATAGCGGCCGTCCAGCCAGAACTCCCCCGGCAGCACACCCTCGACCGCGAACCCCTCGGCCTCGTACAGGGCCCGGGCCGGCTTGTTGTGCCCGAGCACCCGCAGCGTGATGCGTACGGCGCCCTGCCGGCGTGCCAGCTCGCACGCCGCACGCACCAGGGCCCGCCCGGTCCCCCGGCCGCGGGCCCTGGCAGCGACCGCGAGGCCCTGTATCTGGCGCACGTGCTGATTGCAGGCGAGAGGCGTGGGCGGGACGAGGCGGATGAAGCCGATGAGCGTGCCGTCGGCGTCCTCGGCGACGAGGAAGTCGCCGGGCCGGTGCTGGGCGTCGAAGAACGGTGCGTACGGAGGCATCGGTCGCGGCGTGACGGCGTGGAGCGTCGACCAGGTGTCCCGGTCGAGCCGGCCGAGAGCCTCCTCGTCGGTACGCAGCGCGGGGCGTATGTGCGACTCGGGCATGGAGGCAACTGTGTCACGGGGGTCGGCCGGGGCAGGATGAGGCCATGCGGATCGCGGTCACCGGCTCCACCGGACTCATCGGTACGGCACTTGTGCGCTCACTGCGCTCCGACGGGCACGAGGTGGTGCGCCTCGTGCGGCGGCCCGCGCGGAGCGGGGACGAGGTCGAATGGGACCCGCACCGGCAGTACGTCGACGCGGCGGGCCTGGTGGGCTGCGAGGCCGTGGTGCATCTCGCCGGAGCGGGGGTCGGGGCGCGCCGCTGGACGGACGCGTACCGCAAGGAGATCCGTGACAGCCGGGTGCTGGGCACGGCGGCCGTCGCGGAGGCACTGGCCTCTCTGGACACCCCGCCGCGGGTGCTCGTCTGCGGCAGCGCGGTCGGCTTCTACGGCGACACCGGGGACCACGCGGTGGACGAGGAGGCCCCGCCGGGGGACGGTTTTCTGCCGAATCTGTGCGTGGAGTGGGAGGAGGCGGCGGCCCCTGCGGCCGAGGCCGGCGTACGGACCGCCTTCGCCCGGACCGGCCTGGTGGTCTCCCGCAAGGGCGGGGCGTGGGGACGGCTGTTCCCGCTGTTCAAGGCGGGTCTCGGCGGCCGGCTCGGCGACGGCCGGCAGTACTGGAGCTTCATCTCGCTGCATGACGAGGTCGCGGCGCTGCGGCACATCCTGGACACGGAGTCCCTGTCGGGTCCGGTGAACCTCACGTCCCCGCAGCCGGTCACCAACCGGGAGGTGACCGCCGCGATGGGGCGGGCGCTGCACCGGCCGACGGTCTTCACGGTGCCGTCGGCCGCCTTGAAGATCGCGCTCGGTGACATGGCGGGTGACGTGCTGGGCAGTCAGCGGGTGCTGCCGCGACGGCTGCTGGACTCGGGGTTCACGTTCGCGTTCCCCGGCATCGACGAAGCGGTCGGCGCGGCACTGAGGTAACGGCCCGCGGCGCGCCCGGAGTCCGAGCCCGGGGCCGCGGTGACGGCCCGTCGCGCCCCCCGGCGTCCGGGCGCGGGACCCGGCGCGCGACCTCCGCGGACGCGCGCCCCCCGCGCTACGGTGCCCCGCCGCATGCGCGAGCCGTGGTTCGGCCACCGCTGCCTACTCTCGACCGAACTCGGGTATCCCGGGAGCCTGTTGGGGGCATGAGCCTCCCACCAGCCGCGCCGACCTCGGGGAGGGGCACGTGCTCATCAGCACCGCTCACCATGCGGACGTCATCATTGTCGGGGCCGGTACAGCCGGCCTCTCGGCGGCTCATCAGCTCATCGCGGCAGGCCTCAGCGTCACCGTGCTGGAAGCCGCCGCCAGGCCGGGCGGCCGCATGGCCACCGAGGAGATCGACGGCTTCCGGCTCGACCGCGCGGGCCAGTTGCTCAACACCTCGTACCCCGAGCTGCATCGCACGGCCGGCCTCGGAGAGGTGGTCCTGCGGCCGTTCGCACCGGGAGTCCTCGTGCACAGCGGGGGGCGGCTTCAGCGGACCGGCGAGACGGTCCACCGGGCGTCGGAGCCGGGGAGTGCGGGACGGGGGTCGCTGCGGGCGGTACGGAGCGGGGCGGCTCAGGGGGCTCGGGGCACGGCGTGGGGGCCGCCGCACGCCCTCCGGGGCATAGGGGGCGCGTTCACGGTCGCGCGCGCCCTCGCCGGCGCCCCCAGGCCGCTGGACGAGGCCCGGCTCGGCGCGTCCCTGGCCCGGCTCGCGGGCACCTCCGTGGAACGCCTGATGGCCCGTCCGGAACGGACCACGGCCCAGTCGCTGGCCGCGCGCGGCCTCCCCGCCCGTACGGTCCAGGGCTTCCTGCGCCCGCTGCTGTCCGCGCTGCTCTGCGACCCGGAGCTGACGACGTCGAGCCGCTGCGCCGACTTGGCGCTGCGGGGCTTCGCCCGCGGCCGTATGTGCGTTCCGGAGGGCGGCGCGGCGACACTGCCCGAGCGGCTGGCCGCCGCGCTGCCACCGGGCACGGTACTCACGGGCGTGCGGGTGAAGGACGCGTCGATCAACAGGGTCAGCACCGAGGATTACGGCGAACTGACCTGCCGCGCGCTGGTGCTGGCGACGGGGGCGCGGGAGGCGGCCGAACTGCTGCCGGGGCTGCGGGTGCCGGCGTTCCATCCGGTGACGGTGCTGCACCACACGGCGCCGTGCGCACCGCCCACGGGGTCGGCGCTGGTCCTCGACGCGGAGCGTGAAGGTCCCGTCTCGCACACCGCGGTGATGAGCGAGGTCGACCCGACACGGGCGCCGCGGGGCCGGGTACTGATCTCCTCGACGGTGCTGGGCACGCCGCCGCCGTATCTGGACCGGCAGGTCCGCACGCATCTGGCGAAGCTGTACGGGACGCCCACGGCGGACTGGTCACTGCTGGCGGTCCACCACGACCCGGAGGCGGTCCCGGCGATGCCGCCACCGCACGACGTCCGCCGCCCGGTACGTCTGCTGGCGGGCCTGTACGTGTGCGGGGACCACCGGGACACGAGCACGGTGCAGGGGGCGCTGCACTCGGGCCGGAGGGCGGCGGAGGCGGTGCTGCGGGACATGGGCGTCCGCGTGCCGGACCGGGCCCCGCTCCGCTCGGCGGCGTAGCAGCTGTCCCGCACGGTGTTGCTGGGTGCCACGATCACTGACGTGGACCTGCCGCGAGACACGGGAGATGGTCCCCGGTCGGCGCATGGGGACCATCTCGGCGCGGGAAGCGACGCTGGCTACGTGACCTTGAGCGTGAAGGTGTGGCTCGCTCCCAGCGGTGGAGAGAAGCTGTCCTTGATCGTGACGGTGATGGGGTAGTCACGCGCCGTATCGGGCAGCGTGCCGGTGATCTTGCCGGTCTTCGCGTCGCCGGCGAGCGACGGCGGCAGGCCCGAGAATTCCCAGACGGCCGGCTTGTTGTACGCCTCGGTCCCCCCGGAACCGGTGGGCTGCCACGCGAAGGGCGTGCCTTTGGATTGCGAAGGCGGCGTCTTCGTCGTATCCAGAGTGGGCGGATGCTCCTCCGCCATAGCGGCAGGTATGCCGATCAGTCCGTTGGCCGCCGCCACCGCGACCCCGTCCACGACGGCCAGCACACCGTAGGCGTAGTTGACCTGCGGTTCGGCCCCGAAGAACCACCGGACGACGGCTCGGAAGAACTGGACGATGTCCGGTGTGTTCTGGAGTACCGCGCTGGCAAGCGCGCACTGCGCCAACTGCTCGTTGGCGGGAGGATGTTTCTGGACGGCCGCAACACCGCAGCCGAGGCTGACCGAACCCACCAGGAGGTGCGCGATCGAGCCCTCGAAGATGTGGTGGGCCTTGTTGAGCACCGTCCCGACGTTCTTGAGCAGCGTCGACCGGTACCCGATCTTCTCGATGAGATGACCGACCACGGTCAGACCCAAGTCCACGACGAGCCGGGCTGTCTGGACTCCCCAGGCGGCGGCCCCTTCCTTGTTCTCCCACTTGTAGTCGCCCATGATGGGAGGAATCGTGTAGACGAGTGACGCCAGCGTGAACACATCGGTCGCGGCGTTGATCAGCGCGACGGTGGAGATGACCGACTTCGGTGGCACAGGGTTGTCGGGTGCCGCGTACACAGGCATGTAGTAGTCGCTCACGCCTACGGTCAGCCCTTGCCCGACCATGCAGACGATCCCGAATCCGGCCTGAAGCCTGACCATCTGGGCATTGAATTCCCAGTCGTCCTCCGCGGGGGTACTCGAGGCGTCGTAGCGCGGATCCCAGGGGGGCAGCGGGATCTCGGGGAAGTCGCCGCCTGGGAACGGCGGGTTGTCGACGCCGTGGATCAGTTTGTGGACGACCGTGTAGAAGAACGCGGCGATGAGGCAGACCAGCTTTCCGAGCGTCAGGTCGCCTGTGGGCTCCGTTCCGGTCGCCATCTTGCCCACCCACTTGTACAGGGTGTTCAACAGGGCACCCACGACAGTCGGGATGGGCAGGTCGAGGAGGTCCCAGAATTTCGCGCTGAGTTTCGACGAGACCTCGAGGAACTTGTCGGCAAGGTCCGACAGTGCGTGGATGGCCTTTTTGACCAGTGAGCGGACCGCTTCGACGACTTCCTCGAAGGCGGACCTGCCGGCGCCACTGCCGGAGTCGACTTCGCAGAATTTGTCGATCGCGTCGTAGAGCAGTTTGCCCTGCTCGATGAGGCTTTCCAGACTCGGCGAACCGAGGAGGGAGCTGAGCAGATCATTGATATCCGCGAGAGTGTCCTCGTCCTGCGGCCGCATCGGCGGGTCCCAGAGCGCCTTGAGTCCCGGATTCGCGGACGAGAACGTCTTGTTGTACATCCACGTGGCCTGCGGTGTACTCAGTTTGTCCTTCTCAAGAGGTGTGCCGGTGGGCGCCGTGGCCGGTGGGACCTTGTTCTGGAAGTCGTCCATGCGGGCGCCCTTGTACTCCGCCAGCAGGGAATCGAGCAGGGCGTCGAACCGGGCCTCCTTGTCCGCGAACCATCCGCGCGCCTGCGGGCGGAGATGGTCGATCGTCGAGACGGCGATCGGACCGAGGGACTTGAACGCTTTCTCGAGTGCTTGCGCGGTGTCCCAGATGTCCTTCAGAGCGAACAAGGACTTCAGCCAGTCGATGGCTCGCTGGACCGCGTCGGCGATCGCCTGGAACACCGCTTCCACGGCGCGCGCGGCCTGCTCCACCGTCTCCACGATGAATTCCCCGAGGGAGACGATGGCGTCGCCGACCCAGATGGCGAGCTTCACGACGGCATCGACGAAGATCTCGGCGATCTGCGTGGCGCCGGTCTTGATTCCCTCCCACACGTCACTCACCCAGCTCGTGACGTCGTCCCACCAGCCACCGTAGGACGGGTGGCTGTCGCGGTAGGCGTGGTAATCGTCGATCTGCTCCTGGGTGCGGAAGATCTGGAACGCCGGCCTGGAGGGATCCCAGAACTGAATGACGTAGCCCTTGACCTCCTGCGGTGCCCGGAAGCCCGCTACGGACATGCGGGGCAGCTTCTGGTCTCCCGTGGCCATGCCGTAGACAGCCTTGCAGTGCTCGACGACGGTCTGCGGTTCGAGCTGGTACTTGTCCTTGATCTTGTTCCAGTCGGCCACGAGCGGCTGTTGCTCCCCTCGGGCGTTCGTGACCTGGGCGTTGCGCAGCTCGTCCGCGTTCAGTAGGCCGCGTTGCGAGGGGAGGGTGCCCTTGCCGGCCAGGTAGTCGCTGACGGGGGCGGAGAAGTCGATCGAGGTGCCGTTCGCGACACCCTCGGCATTGAGCACGATGACGGCGGGCGTGAGTCCGCGAGCCGCGACGGAGATGGAGGCCTTCCCCGTGGGCCCGGTCATGGACCGGGCGCTGCGTCCGGGCCCCACGAGGTACGAACGGCTGTCGATCTGCACCTCGACGAGAGTGTCGGCGGAGACGTCGACGGGCTGGTTGGGTACGGCGAACCCCGTCCCGTCGACCAGCGTGACGTCGGCGACGTAGTGGCTGACCAGGTGCGGGTGTTCGGTGGATGTCAGCCGCACCCGGTCCATGGCCCACTCACCGTTGACCAGGTCCTGCGTACAGATGCAGAAGGACTCGGACGGAAGCATTCCCTCCATGGTGATGAGCTCGTTGGGCCGGTAGTCCGGGTACGGGTCCAGGTGATAGGCCGCGACCTTGGCATGCAGGCCCACGGAGACGGTGGTGGCAGCGCCGGAGGTCGCGCGGGCCTCGGTCCACCGCAGACGCAACGCGTCACCGTCCTGGACATATGCCTGTTGATGGATCACCTGCAGCGTGTTACGGCTGTCGAGGCCGAAGACGTGCAGGGAGTTGTCGGCGTCCTGCCAGATCTGCGCGCGTACCAGTTGGACGGGGAGCGAGCCCGCTTCGACGCGGCTGTTGGGGGTCCAGTAGGTGAAGTGCAGCGACCCGTTGGGGTCGAGCCACGCCACACCCACATCACTTTGCTGGTTCATCTGCGGGAGCGCCGGGGCGTTCCAAGTGCCGCAGAACTTGCCGTAGATCGAGGTGTCCGGCTGCTGCCCCTGCGTGCCGGAGAAGCTCACGCGGATGGTGCGTTCCGCCGAGCCGCGGATGTCGCGCAGGTAGACGACGTGGAAGGGCTTGCCCTTTGTCGAGCGGGTGCTGACGAACCCTCCGCCGGCGATGGAGATGGTGTCGGGGGGCACGTTGGGCACGGTGCGTGTGACCGCCGTCCAGCCGTTGATCCCGTCGGAGCCCGGGGTCAGGAACGAGGCTGAGACGATGCCGATGACCAACTGCCTGTCCGTGCCGGATGTTTCGATGTGACCGGATATCAGCGTGGGTCCGGCATCGGGTGAGTAGCTCACGGCCAGGCCGAGTTCGCTGCGCGGCAGGTCGTTCAGCACGCCGGCCTCACGCACCCAGGCGCAGATGGGCTCGCCCTTGTCGGTCCGGCCCTTCTGGACGAGACGCAGAAAGAGCCAGTCGTCGGCGGCCCATGTAGGTACGCACGCCGCCCAGACGGTTCCGTCGGGGTGGACCACGGTCACGACTTCGTCGCACAGCGCCGGCTCGTCGGCAACCACGACCTGCTGCTGCTTCCAGCCGGTTTCGGAGGCGGCCGTGCGCGCGAGGTACGTGAGGTGGCCCTCGTCGTCGATGATGAGCGCTTCCTCACTCCCTTTGTTGAAGGGATTGGCGAAGAGCGCCTGCTGGTTGCGGCCGTCGCGCATGCTCACCGCACTGGCGACCACGGCATCTTCCATCAATTGCGTACTGACGGTGAAGCTGTTCGGCGTCTGCGCGGCGGCGGCAGGGTCGGACCGCTTCGAAGAAGAGGAGAGAAACGTTTCTACGCTCATGGCGTGCAGCTTCCGTGGAGTCGGCCCCAACCGGGCCGTGCAGGTAGAGCTGCCGGGCAATGCCCGGCCGGGGCCGCAGAGGGCCGCTGGTCATCGGGACGGCCGGAATCGGTCGTCCAGCGCGCGTCGGCGACATACACACAGAAGACACGCCATGCACCTGTTGCTCAGCAATGAGAGTGCTTGGTGCGCGAATCGCGGTATAGGACCGGTAGGCCCTTTTGTTCTAAATGACGGCCACTGGCGTGCGCAACCATTAACGCCCAGAAGTTCGAATATGCCGCCATTTCGCCATGGCGCTTTACTTTCAGATACATATTTACTGATTCGCGAGTGGCAAAAGGCGCAAAAAGATAGAAAATGACCGAGGTGCGGCCGGGGCCGGTGAAGTCGTCGCCCCCGCTCCGCCGCCGGGGCTCCGCCCCGAACCCCGCGCCTCAAACGCCGGCGAGGCTGAATCTGCCCGCACTTCAAGCCCGTCCGGCGCTTGAGGACACGTCCGCAGGACGTGCCGGCACACACCCACGCGCGCCCTCGTGGCGGGGCTCCGCCCCACATGCCGCGCCTTCACAAGGACGGCACCCCAGCCCGTCCGGCGATTGAGGACACGGCCGCAG
Organism: Streptomyces sp. NBC_00306; assembly: GCF_036169555.1. GTDB lineage: Bacteria > Actinomycetota > Actinomycetes > Streptomycetales > Streptomycetaceae > Streptomyces > Streptomyces achmelvichensis. Next base: position 2,167,280 of record NZ_CP108032.1, read on the forward strand.
GACGTGCCGGCACACACCCACGCGCAGCCCCGTGCCGGGGCTCCGCCCCGAACCCCGCGCCTCAAACGCCGGCGAGGCTGAATTTGCCCGCACACCCGACCCCCGGCCGTGCCGCTACCCCAGTGTCGAGACCCTGTCCCGGTACCCCCGCACCGGTGCCGCGTCCCGGTACGGCTCCAGCCGGCGCTCGAAGTCGCGTACGTACTCCACCGCCCTCGCCGACCGCATCTCCGACGCCTGGAGCGCCGCCTCCGCGCCCAGCGCGCACGCCTGGTCCAGTTCGCCCAGGCCCAGCCGTGCCGATGCCAGCACCACCCGGCAGAACAGGCGGCTGCGCGCGAATCCCGGGGCGCGGAGCTGGAGTGAGCGTTCCGCGTGCTGGATCGCCGGGCGGTACTGCTGGAGGTCCCGGTGGCAGTGGCCCATCTCGTCGGCCAGCTGTGCCTCGTCGAAGGTCCGCGCCCAGTGCGGTACCTCGTCCCCCGGCCGCGCCGTCTCCAGCGCCCTCTCCGCCCGGACCAGCGCCGCCGTGCACGCGCGGACCTCGCCCAGGACTCCGTGCCCCCGCGCCTCCACCGAGTGCAGCATCGCCTGCACCAGCGGCGGCGCCGCCGACCCCATGCCCTGCTGGGCGACCCGGGTGAGCTGCACGGCCTCGCGCCCGTGGCCGAGGTAGACCGCCTGGCGGCTCATGGTGACCAGCACATAGGAGCCGTACGCCCGGTCCCCCGCCGCCTGGGCGAGCCGCAGTGCCTGGACGAAGTAGCGCTGGGCGAGCCCGTGCGCCGCGATGTCGTACGAGGTCCACCCGGCCAGCCGGGTCAGATCGGCGACCGCGGCGAACAGGCGCCGCCCGGTCGTCTCGCCGTAGGAGCCGCGCAGCATCGGCTCGGCCTCGTGCTCCAGGTAGCGCACCAGCGCCTGCCGGGCGTGCCCACCGCCGTACGCGTGGTCGAGCGTGCGGAACAGCTCGCCCACCGAGCGCAGCGCCGCGATGTCGCCGCCGGACACCCGCTGGCCGGGCCCGCGGTCGGCGGTGCCGCGCTGCCGCGGTACGGCGGACGTGCCGCCCTGGGCGGGCACCCTGGCGCCCGTCCCGTCGCCCCGCCCCACACGCTCGTCGGCCCGCCCGATCAGCCAGTCCCGGCTCGGCACGACCAGCCCCGCGGGCGTGAACGCGATCTTCCGCAGTTCCGCGTGGCTGCCGGAGTCCTTGCGCCACAGACCGCCGACGATGTCCACGGCCTCCTCGGGGGTCGCGGCGAACTCCAGACCCGCGTACACCGGCGCACAGGCGTCCAGGCCCAGGTCCTGGGCGGACAGCCGGCGCCCGAGGCGGCGGGTGAACACCTCGGCGATGAGCGCGGGCGTCGTCCCGCGCGGCTGCTGACCGCGGAGCCAGCGCGTCACGGACGTCTTGTCGTAGCGCAGGTCCAGGCCGTGCTCGAGTCCCAGCTGGTCCACCCTGCGGGCAAGTCCTGCGTTGGAGAATCCGGCTTCTGCGATGAGCGCGGCGAGCTGGCGGTTGGGGATGCGCTGCGATGGTCGTTCCGTCATCAGCTGTGCGGTCTCCTGCCTTCCGGGCCGGTCGCCAGCCCTCATGGAACGGCGTGAATTTAGCGGCCCATCGCGCCCGGACCGCCACCTTCGCCCCACATTCATCCGATCGTGTGAGGATTGGCGTCGATGCTGACAAGCACTGACGGCAGGCACCCCCGGGCGGCATTTCCGCGAGCCGCCGTACAGTGGCTGGGGCGCACATATGTGCACGGTGAAGGTTCTAGGGAGGCACTGCCGTGAGTGAGCTGCGGTTCGTCCGGCTGGGGTTCGGCGAGGACGCCGTCGAGTACCAGGAGGCATGGCAGAAGCAGCGCGAGGTCCATGCCGCCCGGTTCCAGGACGAGATCCCGGACACCTGTCTGCTGCTGGAGCACCCGCCCGTGTACACGGCGGGACGGCGTACGGCCGACAGTGAGCGCCCCCTGGACGGCACGCCCGTGGTCGACGTCGACCGCGGCGGCAAGATCACCTGGCACGGCCCCGGCCAACTGGTGGGCTACCCGATCCTGAAGCTGCCGCGTCCCGTCGACGTCGTCGCGCATGTGCGCCGACTGGAGGACGCGCTGATCCGCGCGTGCGCGGAGTTCGGGGTGGAGACCAGCCGCGTCGAGGGCCGCAGCGGCGTGTGGGTGCTCGGCGACCCGGTGGAGCAGCGCCCCTCGCTCGGCGGTCTGTCGCTCGACTTCGACCCGCGGCTCGAGGACGAGGAGTTCGATCCCCGGCTGAACGGGCCCGAGTACGCCCCGTCCAACGCCGGCCAGCGCCGCGAGGACCGCAAGCTCGCCGCCATCGGCATCCGTATCGCCAAGGGCGTCTCGATGCACGGTTTCGCGCTCAACGTGAACCCGGACAACACCTGGTTCGACCGGATCGTGCCGTGCGGCATCCGGGACGCCGGAGTCACCTCCCTGGCCAATGAGCTCGGCCGGGATGTGACCATGGAGGAGGTGCTCCCCGTCGTGGAGAAGCACCTCCGGGCCGTGCTGGAGAACGCGGAGCTGCGGCCGAGGATCGTGGACGCCGCCCCGGATGTGACCGTGGAAGCCGCCGTATAGGGAATGCACCCCTGGGTCCGCGGGTTGGCCGGACGTAGGGCCGAACAATTGACGGGCGTACCCTGGTGTGCGCCGCAGAATCGAATGCCGCGCGATCGCAGAAAGGGGCGCCGACGTGTCCGCTGTCGCACCCGACGGACGCAAGATGCTGCGCCTGGAGGTCCGGAACAGCCAGACCCCCATCGAGCGCAAGCCCGAGTGGATCAAGACCCGGGCGAAGATGGGCCCCGAGTACACGCAGATGCAGAAACTCGTCAAGAGCGAGGGACTGCACACCGTGTGCCAGGAGGCGGGCTGTCCCAACATCTACGAATGCTGGGAGGACCGCGAGGCGACCTTCCTCATCGGTGGCGACCAGTGCACCCGGCGCTGTGACTTCTGCCAGATCGACACGGGCAAGCCGCAGGCCCTCGACCGTGACGAGCCGCGCCGGGTGGGCGAGTCCGTCGTCACGATGGACCTGAACTACGCCACCATCACCGGCGTCGCCCGCGACGACCTGGACGACGGCGGCGCCTGGCTGTACGCGGAGACCGTGCGCCAGATCCACACGATGACCGCGGAGCGCGAGGGCGGCCACACCAAGGTCGAGCTCCTCATCCCCGACTTCAACGCGGTGCCCGAGCAGCTGGCCGAGGTCTTCTCCTCGCGCCCCGAGGTACTCGCGCACAACGTCGAGACCGTGCCGCGGATCTTCAAGCGGATCCGCCCCGGCTTCCGTTACGAGCGCTCCCTGGAGGTGATCACCCGCGCCCGCGAGGCGGGGCTGGTCACCAAGTCGAACCTCATCCTGGGCATGGGCGAGACCCGTGAGGAGGTCAGCGAGGCACTGCGGCACCTGCACGAGGCCGGCTGCGAGCTGATCACCATCACGCAGTACCTCCGCCCCTCCGTGCGCCACCACCCGGTCGAGCGCTGGGTGAAGCCGCACGAGTTCGTGGAGCTGAAGGACGAGGCCGAGGAGATCGGCTTCTCCGGTGTCATGTCGGGTCCGCTGGTGCGCTCGTCGTACCGCGCGGGCCGGCTGTTCGGGCAGGCCATGGAGCGCCGCAATGCGGTCGCCGCCGGAAAGACGGGCTGACGGACCGGCCTCCGACGACGCCCGGACCGTGTGAAATCGGGCACAAGTGACTACCGCCGAGTAACGGCGAGTTCGACGCGGCTCGTACGCCCCCCGCAGGTCGGGACGGGTGTACGGGCCGCGTCAGTGTCCGCGGGCGGGGCGTAAAGGTTTCATCGGTGTTTGACCCGTCAGTCATGCGCTGGTAACACCAATCAGTGACTCTGGCTTTACGCACCGCACTCGGCGCTCCCCGGACAGCTCCCCGCATCCGGTCAGGGCGAGTCGCCCACCGCACCGCGCCGAGCACACCCGCACTCCGTCGTCACCCACCCCGAGGGGGACCGTCACCATGCAGGCCGCGCCAGTACGTCCCGTAAGCGCAACCGCCATCCCGTCCGTCACCGACGCCCTGCGCGCCATGGAGTCGCTGCTCCTCGGCAGCGGGCAGCGCACCGCCCGGCGCAACGCCTGGACATCGGTCCTGGAGGACCGCCGCCGGGCCAAGGACCGCGTCGAGGCCCAGCACGTACTCGAGGCCGTGGCCGGACGCACTTCCTAGGCCACGTAAACTTCCCGGTATGGCGAGGAAGGCAAACTCTGACAGCGGCGAGTCCGCTGAGAACCCCGGGCGGCTCAAGCAGATCGCCCTGACGTACAAGATGACCCGGAAGGCCGACCCGAAGATCGGTCTGATCCTCGCGGGTGTGGGAATCGTCACCTTCGGTGTCCTCCTCGCGATCGGTTACCTGATCGGTCATCCCATCTATCTCGGAATCCTGGGCTTCCTGCTCGCCTTCCTCGCGATGGCGATCATCTTCGGGCGCCGGGCCGAGAGGGCGGCGTTCGGACAGATGGAGGGCCAGCCGGGTGCGGCGGCCGCCGTCCTGCAGAACGTGGGCCGCGGCTGGACGACGACTCCCGCCGTCGCGATGAACCGCAGCCAGGACGTCGTTCACCGGGCCGTCGGCAAGGCCGGCATCGTCCTGGTGGCCGAGGGCAACCCGAACCGGCTGAAGTCGCTGCTCGCGGCCGAGAAGAAGCGCATGGCGCGGATCGTGGTGGACGTGCCGGTGCACGACATCGTGGTGGGCGAAGGCGAGGGCCAGGTGCCGCTGAAGAAGCTGCGCACCACGATGCTCAAGCTCCCCCGCGTACTCACCGGACCGCAGGTCACGGCCGCCAACGACCGGCTGCGGGCGCTGGGCGACCTGATGAGCAACATGCCGCTGCCGAAGGGGCCGATGCCGAAGGGCATGCGGATGCCGCGCGGTGGCAAGATGCGCTGACGCGCACACGCGCGACGAACACGCAGAAGGGGCGGCCGGGACATGTGTCCCGGCCGCCCCTTCTTGCCTGCTCTGCTGTGTGCCGTGCTCGGCGTGCGTGCTCGGTGTGCCGTGCTCGGTGTGCGCTCTCTAGATGCGGACCTGCACGGCGCGGGCCAGGCGGTCGTGCAGTCCGCGGCCGTCCCGGTCCCAGATGAGGGCCGGGATCGCGAGGCAGAGCAGTACGGTCCGCACGGCGACCCGGACGAAGCCCAGCCGGCCGCCCTCCTCGGACACGACGCGCAGCCCGAGCAGCCGCTTGCCCGGGGTGAAACCGACCGTGCCCACGGTCAGCAGCCCCAGGGCGAGGAAGATGCCGAGAGCCCAGTTGCCGGCCGCCTGCCGGTCACCCTGGGCGAAGAGCCCGTATGCGATCAGGAGGCAGAGCCCCCAGTCGACGAAAAGGGCGCCGAAGCGCCGCCCGAGCGGGGCGATGGAACCCGGCCCCGACTCCGGCAGACCGAGCCGCCGGCCCCGGTGACCGAACTCGGCGCCCATGTCCTCGGCCGCCGCGCGGGGGCCGGACAGCCACGATCCGATTGCTTGCCTGTTGTCCACCCGTCCACGGTACTGCGCCCGCATTCGCGCCCTTCCGCCCGGGCCCCCGGCCGTTCCTCGCGGGCATGTCACTCTCTCGATCCACCCCGCCCGGTTAACTTGGGCGAAACAAATGGGTCATGCTGGAGAAATCCCGTCTGCCTAAGGTCGGGTCCCAGCGTGTGCCACCGCACTGGCCGCACAACCGAGCTGCAACCCCGCCCCTCCCGGGTCGGGAGTAGGAGGAGTTGGATGTTCCAGAACGCCGACGACGCGAAGAAGTTCATCGCTGACGAAGATGTCAAGTTCATCGATGTCCGGTTCTGCGACCTGCCGGGCGTGATGCAGCACTTCACGATCCCCGCAGCGGCGTTCGACCCGGACGACGAGCTTGCCTTCGACGGCTCGTCGATCCGCGGCTTCCAGGCCATCCACGAGTCCGACATGGCGCTCCGCGCGGACCTGTCGACCGCCCGGGTCGACCCCTTCCGCCGCGACAAGACCGTCAACATCAACTTCTTCATCCACGACCCGATCACGGGCGAGCAGTACAGCCGCGACCCGCGCAACATCGCCAAGAAGGCCGAGGCCTACCTCGCGTCGACCGGCATCGCGGACACCGCGTACTTCGGCCCGGAGGCCGAGTTCTACGTCTTCGACAACGTCCGCTTCCAGACGTCGGCGAATGAGAGCTTCTACCACATCGACTCCGAGGCCGGCGCTTGGAACACCGGTGCGCTCGAGAACAACCGCGGCTACAAGGTCCGCTACAAGGGCGGCTACTTCCCGGCCCCGCCGGTCGACCACTTCGCCGACCTGCGTGCCGAGATCTCCCTGGAGCTGGACAAGAACGGCCTCCAGGTCGAGCGCCAGCACCACGAGGTGGGCACGGCCGGCCAGGCCGAGATCAACTACAAGTTCAACACGCTGCTGGCCGCGGCCGACGACCTGATGCTCTTCAAGTACATCGTGAAGAACGTCGCCTGGCGCAACGGCAAGACCGCGACCTTCATGCCGAAGCCGATCTTCGGCGACAACGGCTCGGGCATGCACGTCCACCAGTCGCTGTGGCAGGGCGGCGTGCCGCTGTTCTACGACGAGCAGGGCTACGCGGGCCTGTCCGACACCGCCCGGTACTACATCGGCGGCATCCTCAAGCACGCGCCGTCGCTGCTGGCCTTCACCAACCCGACGGTGAACTCCTACCACCGCCTGGTCCCGGGCTTCGAGGCGCCGGTCAACCTGGTGTACTCGCAGCGCAACCGCTCGGCTGCGATGCGTATCCCGATCACGGGCTCGAACCCGAAGGCCAAGCGCGTCGAGTTCCGCGCCCCGGACCCGTCGTCGAACCCGTACCTGGCGTTCTCGGCGCTGCTGCTCGCGGGCCTGGACGGCGTCAAGAACAAGATCGAGCCGGCGGAGCCGATCGACAAGGACCTCTACGAGCTGGCCCCCGAGGAGCACGCGGGCGTCCCGCAGGTCCCGACCTCGCTCCCGGCGGTGCTGGACGCGCTGGAGGCGGACAACGAGTACCTCCAGGCGGGTGGCGTGTTCACGTCCGACCTGATCGAGACGTGGATCGACTACAAGCGGACGAACGAGATCGCCCCGATCCAGCTGCGGCCGCACCCGCACGAGTTCGAGCTGTACTTCGACATCTAAGAACGCCGCAGGTCAGAGCGGGCTTCTGCTCTCCTGTGCGGTCTGTGGGCCGTCGGCCGCGCTTCCCTTGCGGGGAGGCGCGGCCGGCGGCCTTTTGCTTGCGACCAGGCGGTTGCAGCCCGGCCCGTTCGGCTTCGCCGCGAAGGACCAGGCCATTCCAGCCCCGCCGGCGATTGAGGCGCGGGGACCGGGGCGGAGCCCCGCAACCGGGCCGCACCTCGAACCCGGCCCCCCGCCCGGACTGTCCCGCATGCCCTGCGGGCATGTCCTCAATCGCCGGACGGGCTTGATGTGCGGCCCCTTGCCCAGAGGCCAACCGGGCCATTCCAGCCCCGCCGGCCATTGAGGCGCGGCCCCCTACCGGCTGGGGGTGCCGTCCGCCAGCAGACCCCTCAGTTCCGTCACCACCCCCCGCAGCTCCTCCGCGAAGCTCTCCATCTGGTCCGCCACCGCCAGAGGTGTGCTCAGGTAGAGGTTGAACCGCTCCGGGAGCAGCACGTACGCGATGCCGATGCAGCGGCTGCTCGTCGAGCCGAAGCCGAAGTACTGGATGTTGGCCGAGGGTGCCGAGCTCGTGCTCAGGTAGTCGTCGCGCATCGTCAGCCAGCCCGGGGTGCGGTACAGCGCGGGCTGTTCCGGTACGCCCAGTTCCGCGCCCCGGCGGCGCTGGATCAGTTCCAGCTCCCACAGGTGCTGCTCGGGGACCTGGCCCGCCTGGGACTCCTTCGCGCGGGTCACATGCGCGCGGGCCGCGGCGTGGAAGGCGGCGCGACGGGTCTCCGTGTCCGTCGACGGGTCCTCCATCGTGTCCGTGAACGTGACCATCTCGGGAGTGACGACCCGCATCGCCTCGGTGCGCCCGTACCGGTACTGCCGGGTGGCGATCGACTCGTACGTGGCGCCCAGGTGCCCCTTCGCGCGCCGGTGGGCGAGCTGGTAGGCGACCTGGACGAAGGCGTCCGGCGACACCCCGAGAGCCTTCGCCGCGCTGCTGCCGAAGTCCTCGAAGGACACGGTCCTGGTGGCCGTTGCGGCCCCGTACGCGGCGAACGCCTCGGCGGCCGCCCGGGCCCGGTCGCGCTGCGCCTCGTCCAGTTCGAAGACGATGGGCTCCAGGGCCGGCAGGCCCTGCGGGCGGGCGCCGGACCGCCGGGACTGTTCCTCCGCCGGGGTGTTCAGCAGCGCGTCGACGAAGCTGAGGATGGTCGTCCCGTCCAGCTCGCAGTGCTCCACGTTGATACCGGCCCGGCCGTCCGCGAACACGATCAGGGACACGGCCTTGTCGAACCAGCGGTTGCCGCGGTCGCCGTACAGCAGCTCGTCACAGGCCTCCTGGATGTCCGCCGGGGCGAAGTCCTCCAGAGCGACACAGAACAGCGCGGTCTCGATGTCGTCGAGGGCCGCCGCGTTGACGGGGTGGCCGGCGATCAGGGATTCGCGGGTGGCCGCCCACTCCGCGCGGGCCATGGTGGTGAAGTGACCCGCCGAGGTGTCGGCGTCGGGCTCGCCCCCGGCCTTCATGACGGCACACAGGCCCGCCTCGAGGTCCTCCAGGCTGTGCGGCGCACCGTCCGGCCCGAGCACCTCCAGCCGGAACATCGCGCCGCGGAAGAAGACGACGATGTGCCGGGCCGCGGACGGGCCCGGCCAGGCGTCGGTGTACGGGGCGCGGACGGAGTCCAGCTGCGCCCCGGGAATGCGGGTGGTGGAGAACAGGAAGGCGTTCTGCACCATCGACTGGGGCACACCCCGCTGCACCACCGGCTCGATCAGCCCCTGGTCGAGCTGCCTCTTGTAGTCGAGGGCCCCGGCGATGAGCCCGGCCGCGCGTTCCACCTGCGGCTTGTCGGAGTCCTGGAAGAGGAAGAAGAAGTTGGCGTTGAGGGCGATCCGGTCCCGGCGGCCCAGGTAGCGGTACGGCCAGAAGGTGTCGAGCCAGCTGTGCACGCCCTCGGCGGCGTCGTACTCCTCCAGGGCGCCGTGCAGGACCCGGCCGGGGCCGTCCGGGCGGAGGAACTCGGCCACCTCCGCCCGGGTCGCCTCCAGTTCGCCGGCGGACAGCAGCGGCGCGCACCAGGTGAGGAACCGCTCGCAGCTCGCCTCGAGGGCGGGCAGCGGTACCCGCGGCAGGCTCTCCTCCTGGGCGAAGGTCGCATTGCCTGCTGCTTCCTGACTGATCTTCACTTCTGTACTCGATTCAGATCGTGGTGGGCACGGGTGGTGTGTCCTGCGGCCGGGAGAGATAGAGCTGTGCGTGGAGCCAGCCTTCCGCCTCCAGGCCCCGCGCATCCACCCCCGCGGCCGACATGCCGTCGAGGACGAGAGCCTGCTCCTCCGGGGAGGCGAAACGGCGCTGTTTGAAGACCTCGTCGACGAGGATCGTCCGGTAGCCGAGGCCGTCCAGCGCGCGTTCGACGGAGTCGAAGGGGAACATCCGCAGCACGAAGTGGGCCATCCACGGCCGGCCGCCCTCCTGCGCCTCGACGACACGCAGCAGGGTGCGCTCGGTGACGTAGCCGAGGCAGCCGGTCGAGATCACCAGGTCGGTCCCGGCGAACTGGGCGCGCTGGCGGGGGGTCGGCTCGTTCCGTTCGAGGTCGGCGTGGACGGCATCGTCGAGGAAGCCGGACTCCCGGGCGTAGTCGAGCGCGGGCGCCGAGGTGTCGAGTCCGACCACGCGCAGGCCGTTGGCGGGCCGCCGCGACCGGGACAGCCCGCGGTCCCGTGCCACGAGTTCCTCCCGCGACCGCGTGTCCTCCTCGGCGGCGTCCCGCTCCTCGTCGCCGCAGTAGCGGGCGTACAACTCGTCCATGGTGGCGTCGTACTTGAGCAGCGCGGCGTTGATCCCGTACGAGCAGCCGATGTCCAGGACCTGGGGCACCTCGACGTTGCGGGCTTCTCGGTACTCCTTGATCAGCTTCTCGAAATAGGGCTTGGCCTGCTGGGGAACGCAGTAGCCGAGCGGGCGCAGCACGCTGAAGTAGGCGCGCGGATCCGGCTGTGTGTAGATGTGGTCGAGCGTGACTTTTCCGGTCGCGTCGAAACGCACAGGCATGACTCCTCGATGGGTCGCCAGGGGGAAATGCGCCGGGAAACGGCGGCGGTTCACCGCCCGCCGGGGGGCCGTACGCCGGCCGATCGGCTGCTCGGCCGGCATCCGGGCCGTACGTCAGTCGAGCAGCCGGTCGCCGCGGACCGCCCGCCCCTCCGCCTCGATGTGCTCGGGCAGCACCCGGCCGAAGAGCTGGCGGGTCCTCGCCACGCTCCCGATGACGCCGGGCCGCTCGCTGTACGCGAAGATCGCCGAGTGGCGGGCGAGGTCGCCGCGCACGGGGCTGACGCGGTGCAGCGAGTAGCGGCCCTTGAACAGCTGGAGGTCGCCGGGTTGCAGCGGCAGCCGGCGGACGAGCCGCTCACCACGCCCCTGAAGCACGTCCCGTACGTCGTCGAAGCGTTCGTCCTCGGCGGACCTGATGCCGGGGCAGTACTCGAAGACGCCGCCCGCCTCCGCCTGCTGGGTCAGCATGCTCACGGTGAACTCGTTCGTGTCGAAGTGCCAGGGGTGTTCCATACCGGGCTCGACGACATTGAGCACGAGACCGGACAGCGGGTCCGCCAGTTCGTGCAGTTCGGGGAGGCCGAAGCAGCGGGCGACGAAGGACTGGACGTCGGGATGGGTGTACAGCCGGCTGATGAGGGAGGCTTCGGGGACCCGGTCGCGGGCGACGAAGGCGTTGCCCCGCCGGAACGTGGTCCGGCCGGGATGCCCTTCCGGGAGGTCGGAGTCGACGGCGATGTTGTAGACGTTGACGGTCTCGACGTCGAAGTGGGCGCGGGGGGCGATGTCCGCGCACTCCTGCCGTAGCACGTCGCGCAGGTCGGCACGGATGAAGTCCGTCAGGACGGTGCAGCCGGTGGTGGCGAGTTCGCGACGCGCGCGGGACACCACGGCCTGTCCTTCGGCGCCTTCGAGGTCGGACAGGGGGTAGCGGGCGGTGTCGACCACATGGCCGAGTGGCAGGGCTTCCAGGGTGCTCATTCGATCAGTCCCTCATCCTTGGTCCCAACTCACCTGAAGAGCAGCAGAGTTGAAGCTCCCACAGCACCGGCGGGTTGTCTGTGACTCGTCACACTGCGCAGAGGGGTGTGGCCGGGCGGTGAACGTGCCGGGAGTCGGCCGGGAGTGGAACGATCGTCGAGCGGGACGCTCTATGGTGGTCCGCATGTCTGCGCCTGACCTCATCCGTATCGTCTCCCGTTCCTCGCCCATGGCTCTGGCCCAGGTCGAGCGCGTCCGCGCCGAACTGACCGCGCTGCACCCCGGAATCCGTACGGAGGTCGTGCCCGTCACCACGTCCGGGGACCGCTGGATGGGGGACCTGGCCAAGCTTGGCGGAAAGGGCGCGTTCACCAAGGAGGTGGATGCGGCGCTGATCGCCGGGGAGGCGGATCTGGCGGTGCACTGCGTCAAGGACGTGCCCGCGGACCGGCCGCTGCCGGCCGGGACGACCTTCGCCGCCTTCCTGGAGCGGGACGACATCCGGGACGCCCTGATCCATCCCGAGGGGCTCACCCTGGACGAGCTGCCGGCCGGGACCCGGATCGGTACGTCCTCGGTGCGCAGGATCGCGCAACTGGCCGCCTCGCACCCGGAGCTGGAGTGCGTGCCGATGCGGGGCAACGCCAACCGGCGGCTGGAGAAGCTCGCGGCCGGGGACGCGGACGCGCTGCTGCTCGCGGTGTCCGGTCTGGAGCGCATCGGGCGTACGGACGTGATCAGCGAGGTCCTGTCGGTCGAGACGATGTGCCCGCCGATCGGTGCGGGAATCCTGGCGCTCCAGTGCCGTGAGGACGACACCGCGACGATCGACGCGGTGAGCGGGCTCGGCGATCCGGCGGCGTACCGGGAGGCGACGGCCGAGCGGATGTTCCTCCATGTCCTTCAGGGCCACTGCAATTCGCCGATCGCGGGGTATGCGCGGGCGGAGCGCTCCGGGGACCTGTCGCTGCGGGCGCGGGTCTTCACGCCCGACGGCAAGCGGGTGCTGAACGCACACGAGTGGGCGGGCCCGCTGGACCCGGCGACGCTCGGGACGTCGGTGGCGGTCGCGCTGCTGCGGCAGGGTGCACGGGAGCTGATCGACGGGATCGCGCACTGAGGTCCCACTTGGGCGCGTGAAGGCGTACGCGGGGCCCGGGCCCGTACGGTGCCGGGCGCCCCCGCCCTCGTACGGCCGCGGCTCAGGCGTCGGCCGCGTACCGCCAGAACTCACGCATCAGGGCCGGCGGGGTCGGCCCGCCCATCTCCCGCTGGGTGAGCAGGATCGCGACCGTACCGGTGGACGGCGTGATGTGCGCCGCCGTCCCGGTGCCGCCGACCCAGCCGTAGCGGCCCGGCACGTTCCAGGGATCGACCGGTGCGACGTCGACCGAGCCACCGAACCCCCAGCCCTGGCCTTCCAGGAACAGGTGGCTGTCCGCGCGCTGGGACGCCGTCAGATGGTCGGTGGTCATCTGCCGTACGGACGCGGCCGACAGCAGCCTGCGGCCGTCGGCGGTCCCTCCGGCGAGGAGCATGCGGCCGAAGGCGAGCCAGTCGTCGGCGGTCGAGACCAGTCCGCCCGCACCGGAGGGGAACGCTGGCGGGGTGCTCCACTGCCCGTCGGGGGCGTCGATCAGGTCGAGGCCGCCCGACTGCCCCTCCCGGTAGGCGGAGGTGAAGCGGCCGCGTTCGCCGGCCGGGACGGCGAAGGCGGTGTCGGTCATGCCGAGCGGGTCGAACAGCCGCGCCTGGAGGAACTCGGGCAGCGGCCGTCCGGCGGCGCGGGCGATCAGTACACCGAGGATGTCGGAGCAGGTGTTGTACAGCCAGGTGTCGCCCGGCTGGTGCAGCATCGGGATACGGGACAGGGCCGCCATCCACGCGTCGGGCCCGGCGACCGTCTGCGGCTGCGGCGGGCCCTGTTTGAGATCGCCGAACAGCGGGGCGACCGCGGGCAGGGAGAAGTCGGACGGGAAGCCGTATCCGGCGCGGAAGGTGAGCAGGTCGAAGAGGGTGATCGGCCGGGCGGCGGGGACCACGTCGTCGACCGGGGCGTCCGGGGTACGCACGACGACCGGTGACGACAACTCCGGGAGCCAGGTACTGACCGGCTCGTCGAGTGCGACGACGCCGTCGTCGACGAGCATCATGGCCGCGGCCGCGACGACGGGCTTGGTGATCGAGGCGATGCGGAAGATCGAGTCCCGGGCCATCGGAGCGGTGCCCTCGGCGTCGACGGACCCGGCGGTCTCCACCTCGACCCGGTCACCGCGGGCCACCAGGGCCACGACTCCGGGCACCGATCCCTTGTCGACCTGGTCCTTCAGGATGTCGTGCAGGCTGGTCATCGCTCCGCCTTCTGTTCGCCGGGTGCCGTCGCAGAGACAGACTTCCATCGGGGCGGGGAATCATCGGGACGCGTCGGAACACCCTTCCGCATTTTGCACTAGTGCGATCGCATGTTGCGGCTAGTACAAAATCCGGCTAGCGTCGGTGCGCATGCCTGCCACGATGCCCGCGCCCGTCACGCTGACCGGCCACCACGTACGCCTCGAAGCCCTCACCACGGCCCACCTCCCGGATCTGTTCGCCGCGGGTGGCGGTGACGACGAGGTCTGGCGCTGGCAGGGCGGGCCGACACCGCACACCCAGGACGCACTGGGCGAGAAGCTGGGCGCTCTGCTCGACAGCGCCGCGCGCGGCACGTACATCCCCTTCGCGGTCGTCCACCGCCCCACCGGCCGGGCGGTCGGCTGGACCACGTACATGGACATCGACGTGGAGAACGAGCGCCTGGAGATCGGCTGGACCTGGTACGGCCGCGCCTTCTGGCGTACGGCGGTCAACACCGAGACGAAGCTGCTGCTCCTGGCCCACGCCTTCGAGGAACTGGGCATGGGCCGCGTCCAGTTGAAGACCGACCACATGAACCTCCGCTCCCAGAGGGCGATCGCGCGCCTCGGGGCCCAGCGGGAGGGAGTCCTGCGCCGTCACCGTCTGCGCCCGGACGGCACCTGGCGGGACACGGTCTACTTCTCGATCCTGGCCGACGAGTGGCCGGCGGTGAGAAAGGGGCTCGCGGCCCGCCTCTGAATCGATCGAAGGACGCCCGGAGACGACGAAGGGCAAGGAGAGTCCGACTCCTTGCCACTCTCAACATATAGCGCACCGGGGGGCTTGCGGCAAGGCCCCGGTCGTCCCGCAGAATGATCCGCCGAAGCCAGGACCTGCGAAAACAGCAGATGCGCGTGAGGCGCGCGGACGGCCGGAATCCAGTCTCGTTGAATGGGCGTTTCGATGATTGACGTGATCGTGGTCGGCGGCGGACCGACCGGTTTGATGCTGGCCTGCGAGTTGCGGCTGCACGGCGTGCAGGTGGTCGTGCTGGAGAAGCTGACCGAGCGCACCGGGGAGTCGCGCGGGCAAGGTCTGCACGCGCGCAGTGTCGAGGTGATGGATCAGCGCGGCCTGCTGGACCGGTTCCTCGCGGTCAGCGAGAAGTTCCGGGTCGGCGGTCTCTTCGGCGGCATCGTGAAGCCGTGGCCGGAGCGGCTGGACACGGCGCACCCGTACGGCGTCGCCACCCCGCAGCCGGTCACCGAGCGGCTGCTGGAGGAGCGCGCCGTCGAACTCGGCACCGACATCCGGCGCGGGTGCGAGGTCGTCGGGCTGAGCCAGGACGAGCACGGAGTGAGTGTCCAGCTGGCGCGTGAGGGCGCTCCCGCCCCTGAGGGTGCGGCCGAAGGGGGAGGCACGCACCTGCGCTCGCGCTATGTCGTCGGGTGCGACGGCGGGCGCAGCGCCGTGCGCAAGCTGCTCGGTGTCGGTTTCCCCGGTGAGCCCGCGACGGTCGAGACGCTGCTGGGTGAGATGGAGGTGACCGAGGATCCGGCGACGGTCGCCGCCGTCGTCGAGGAAGTCCGCAAGACCCACCTGCGGTTCGGCGTCGCCGCCCCGGACAAGGACGGGGTGTGCCGTGTCGTCGTGCCCGCCGACGGGGTGGCCGAGGACCGTGCGTCCGCGCCGACCCTCGACGAGTTCAAGAAGCAGCTGCGGGCCTTCGCGGGCACCGACTTCGGCGTGCACTCGCCGCGCTGGCTGTCCCGCTTCGGCGACGCCACCCGGCAGGTCGAGCGCTATCGCGTCGGCCGGGTGCTGCTGGCCGGCGACGCGGCGCACATCCACCCGCCGACCGGCGGGCAGGGGCTCAACCTGGGTGTGCAGGACGCGTTCAACCTCGGCTGGAAGCTGGCCGCGGCGGTCGACGGCTGGGCACCGGAGGGTCTGCTGGACAGCTACCACTCCGAACGGCACCCGGTGGGCGCGCGCGTGCTGGACAACACCCGGGCGCAGATGACGATGCTGGGGAGCGATCCGCGTGCGACCGCGCTGCGGGAACTGCTCGGGAGGCTCATGGACTTCGAAGAAGTGAACCGGTACGTGACCGGGATGGTCACCGCGGTCGAGGTCCGCTACGACTTCGGCGAGGGCCACGACCTGCTCGGCAGCCGGCTGCGGGACGTACAGCTGAAGCGCGGCCGCCTCTACGGGCTGATGCACGAGGGGCGCGGCCTGCTGCTCGACCAGACCGGCCGCCTCTCGGTGGAGGGCTGGTCGGACCGGATCGACCATGTCGTCGACGTCAGCGAGGAACTGGACGCGCCCGCGGTCCTGCTGCGGCCGGACGGTCATGTGGCGTGGGTGGGTGAGGACCAGCGGGATCTGGTGGACCGGCTGCCGCGGTGGTTCGGCGCGGCGGCGGGCTGAGCGCGAGCCGCCGGCGGGGGCCTCGACTCGGCTCACGCCCCCGTGCCCCCGGTCGCGCGGCGGACCGAACGGGCTGACGCTGATTCCATGAGTGAGCCGAACGCGTGGCAGCAGTGGGACGGACCTCAGCACGCGGCACCACCGCCGGCTCCGCCCCGGAGACGGCGCCGATGGCCGTGGGTGGTCCTGGTGATCGTCCTGCTGCTGGGCGGCGGCTGTGCCGCATTCGCCGGCCTCTTCGTGAACAGCGTCTCCGACGAGGTCTCGAAGACCGTCCGCGTCACCTACGAGGTCACCGGCGACGCGAAGGACGCCGCCATCTCGTACACCACCTGGCGCGACGGGGACATGCTGACCAGCGAGGAGAGTTCCCGCGACCTGCCGTGGCGGAAGGTCGTCACGACCGAGGGGTTCATCAAGGGCGGCTCGCTCAGCGTCACACTCGGCGCGGACGGCGGGCGTGCGACCTGTTCCGTGACCGTGGACGACGGGACACCCAGAACCGCGACGGCGTCCGGGCCCTTCGCGACCGCCTCGTGCGAAGGCATCTGACGCCTGCGCCGCTTCCGTCCGAGCGTGCCTGCGCGCCGCGACGACCGCGACCTCGATCGCCGTCTCCCGGTCCGCTCCCCCGGGCCTCGCCCGTACGATCGGACAGCATGGGGATCACTGTGCAGAAACTGACGTACTACCCGGTCAAGGGCTGTGCCGGGACGGACGTCGAGTCCTCCCGGGTCGGGGATACGGGACTGGAGCACGACCGTACGTTCATGGCCGTCGACGCCGTCGACGGGTCCTTCCGCAGTCAGCGGACGCTGCCGGCGATGGCCGCGGTCCGGCCCGAGATCGTCGAAGGCGGCGGTGTACTGCGGCTGTCGGCCGATGGGGTCGAGAGTCTGCTGCTGGACGTCGACCACGACGGTGAGCGGCGGCCGGTGAGCATGTTCGGGCGGGACATCGGGGAGGGCGCCGATCAGGGGGACGCCGCGGCCGAGTGGTTGTCCGATGTGCTGGGGGCGAAGTCGCGGCTGGTGCGGGTGCCGCCGGGGTTCGACCGGGACGGGTGGGGCGAGACGCCCGGCAAGGTGGGGTTCGCCGACGCGCATGCCGTCCTCGTCGCCTCGCAGGCTTCGCTGGACGGTCTCAACGCACGGATCGAGGCCGCCGGAGCCGCCGCCGTTCCGATGGACCGCTTCCGGCCGAACATCGTGCTCGCCGGCTGCGACGCCCCGCACGCCGAGGACGACATGCGGCAGCTGGACATCGGAACGGCCCGACTCGCCTACGCCGTACGGGCGGTGCGGTGCGCGGTGCCGATGGTGGACCAGCTCACCGGGCTGCGGGCCGGTCCCGAACCGATCCGTACGCTCGCCGGGTACCGGCGTGAGCCCGCGTACGACAACAAGGTGAGCTTCGGCATGAAGGCGGCGGTCGTACGGCACGGCACGCTCGCCGTGGGCGACACCGTGGTGGCGACGACGGCGTCCGGCCCGGCTGCCTGAACTCACCCTGCTCCCACCGGCGTCAGCAGCGCGGCACCGGTTTGCTGTAGGTCGTGTTGCTGGCGTTGGACACGTAGTAGTCGGAGACGTAGCGGCCGTTCTCCGTACGGTTCCACACCGATGTCGTGCCGACGGCCGAGCCTGCCCGCTGGCAGTACACCCAGGCCAGTGACCCGTTCGCGAGGACCGCTCCGGCCGGGAACGACGTGCCGGGGCCGGTGCGTTCGGCGACACCCGTGGTCGTCTGGAACGGGTACGTGCACAGCGGCAGCGGGCGGCTGTAGCCGGTGTTCGACGGGGTGCTCACATAGCGGTCGGTGACGTAGGTGCCGTCGGAGAGCTTGTCCCACACCGGGGAGCCTCCGACAGCCGGACCGGGCGTCTGGCACACCACCCTCACCGTGGTCCCCGGCGGGTAGGACTTCGCCGCCGGATAGGTCGTGGACGGGCCGGTCCGGGCGTTCAGCGCGGTGGTGCTGGTGACGGAGTAGGGGTACGCCACGGTGGCGACGGGCGAGTCGAGCCGGTCGGTGTCGATGTTGATCGTGACACCGCCGTACGTCTCGTTGTGGCCGCCCTTGAACTGCTTGGCCCGCTAGTGCAGCGGCCACCGCACATCGGGGATGTTCGTCCAGCCCTTGAGCGAGTCGACCGAGTCGTAGCGGGCGATCCACAGTGCGTCGGGACGGGCGTACGAGGTGGACGTGTAGACGTCGGAGAGCTGCTTGGCCCCGAAGTTGAGGTTCATGTACACGCCCGAGACATAGCCGAGCCGGTGCAGCTCCTTCGTCCAGGCGGACACGAAGGCCAGCACACCGGTCCGGCACGTGGCGTCGGTCTGGGTGTAGTGCTCGATGTCGTTGTAGACGGCGCTGCCGGGGACCATACCGAGCGCCTTCGCCTTGGCGACGGCGTCGGCCGCCGCCGCGGTGCCCTGGCCCCGGGCGGTCGCCGCGGCACGGCTGATCTTGGCGTCGGTGGGCTTGCCGCCGCACGGCGGCTGAAGTCCCTTGTAGATGGGCAGCAGACGCCATTGGAGCGCCGACACGGAGGCCACCCATGGAGCGGTGAGCTGCGGTTGGGCGCAGGTGCGGGTGATGCCCCCGATGTAGACGCCGACGGCGCGGTACGGGGAGGCCGTCCAGGCCTGGATGGCCGACAGCGGCGGTGCGGTGCAGGTGTCGAAGGCGAGTCCGGAGTAACGCGTCGCGCTCGCGCCCGCCGGATAGGCGGCGGGCGTGGCCGGTTCTGCGGCTGCGGACGGGGCGAAGGCGAGGACGGTGCCGGCGACGAGTGCGCCGGCGGTCGGCAGGACGCAGAGTCTTCGGATTCCGGGAAGTCGGGGAAGGATGCGGGACGGGTGCGGCATGGCGGCCCCCCTGAACGGTTCGAACCGAGTGGCATCAGCATGCGCCGCGAGCCGCCAACTGTGCCCTCAGCTGCGCGCTTTGTTGCGGTAACCGGACAAACCGCCCTTGTGGGGCGGGAAAGAGCCCCGCCGTCGTCACCGGAGCGACGACGGCGGGGCCTTGGGCGGGGGCAGTGGTCGTGACGGACGTGACAGCCGTGACAGCCGTGGCGGTCAGCGTCCGTAGCGGATCAGCGCACGCACCATCCGGCACGTCGTGTCCGAGGGCGGGTGTACTCCGATCTGCTCCGCCGTCGCTCGTATCCTCGTGTTGTCCGCGGTCGCCGGGTGGTAGATGCCCGAGTCCAGCAGGGCGATCGTCAGCCGCATGGCCTTCAGGCGGCGGTTGTGCGTCACGTACCACTCGCGCGGCTGTCCGGCCGGCAGCGGCTTCCTCGTCGCCTGCGGGAACTCGGTGTCGGCGGGCTTCCTCATGAGTCTGGCTACAGCCATCGGCAACCTCCTGGCACGGTGGCGGGACCATCCCGAACTACTGTTCATTCTACTGGCCGCCACTGACAATCCCCCCTGGCCAGACGGTGTTTGAGGGGCTGGTGAGCGGTACCGTGGCGGGATGGAGATCTGGATCAATCCCGCCTGTTCCAAGTGCCGCAGCGCGGTGAATCTGCTCGACGCGGAAGGCGCTTCGTACACCGTCCGCCGCTACCTCGACGAGGTGCCCAGCGAGGACGAGATCCGCGCGGTCCTCGGCCGGCTCGGGCTCGAACCGTGGGACATCACCCGGACGCAGGAGGCGGAGGCGAAGGAGCTCGGGCTCAAGGAGTGGGCGCGGGAGGAGAGTTCGCGCGACCGGTGGATCGAGGCGCTGGCGCGGCATCCGAAGCTGATCCAGCGGCCGATCATCACGGCGGACGACGGGACGGCCGTCGTCGCGCGGACGGACGAGGCGGTACGGGACGCGCTGGGGCGCCACGGCTGAGAGCCGGTCGCGCACGGGCCCCGCGCCGCACGGCCGCGGGGCCGATCCGGGCGGCCGGGGCGCCCGTTCCACCCCCGGGCCCGCCGCACGGCCGAAGTCGCCCTCCGCGTACTGCCGTGGACCCTCCACACAACGGAACACCCCTCCGTACCGCCGAAGGCCCCTCTGCACCGCCTGAGGGCCCCTCCGTGGTCAGCGTTCGTCCGTGCCCGCCACCTTCCCCGTCGCCAGCGCGATCCGGTTCCATGTGTTGATGGTGAAGATCAGCGCCAGCAGCTGAGCCAGTTCCCGCTCCTCGAAGTGCTCGGCCGCCCGGGCGTACACCGCGTCCGGGACCCCGCCGTCGGCGACCAGCGTGACCGACTCCGTGAGCGCCAGCGCCGCCTGCTCCTTCGGCGTGAAGAAGTGCGCGGCCTCCCGCCACACGGCCGTCATGTGCAGGCGCTCCTCGCTCTCGCCGGCCTTGCGGGCGTCACCGGTGTGCATGTGGAGGCAGTAGGCGCAGTGGTTGAGCTGTGAGGAGCGGATCTGCACCAGCTCCACCAGCGTCGGATCCAGTCCCTCGCGTGCCGCCGCGTCGAGGCCGATCACGGCGCGGAACGCCTTCGGGGCCAGCTTGGCGAAGTTGATGCGGGAGGCGCTGCGGTTGATCTCTGTCGTCGTCATGTGTACGAATCTAGTGAGACAGAAGACCGGTGACAGGGTGCATTTTCATGGCAGATTCATGGGTCAATCCGGCGGAGATCCTGGGTGCCGACCTGCATCTGGAGCTCACCGGCGGCGGCAGCCGTCGTGCGGCCCTGATGCGTGCGCTGCGGGACGCGATCCGGACCGGGCGGCTCGCGCCGGGCACCCGGCTGCCGCCGTACCGCTCGCTCGCAGCCGATCTCTGTATCGCCCGCAACACCGTGGCCGACGCCTACGCCGAGCTGGTCGCGGAGGGCTGGCTCACCGCGCGACAGGGCTCGGGGACCCGCGTCGCGCATCGCACGGAACCGACCACGCCCGTACGCAGACCGCGCACCGCGACACCCGAACACCGGCCGGTGTACGACCTCATACAGGGCCGTCCCGATCCCTCCGCCTTCCCCCGCGCCGCCTGGCTGGCCTCCGCGCGCCGGGCGCTGACCGCCGCACCCCACGACACCTTCGGGCCCGGTGATCCGCGGGGACGGCCGGAGCTGCGCGAGGCGCTGGCGGAGTATCTGGGCCGGGTGCGCGGAGTGCGGACCGACCCCAGCCGGATCGTCGTGTGCTCGGGTGCCGCGCACGCGCTGCGGCTTCTCGCGCAGGTGGTGGGCGGGTGGTGGGGCGTCGAGGAGTACGGACTGCCCTTCCACCACGCGCTGCTGACCGACAGCGGTGTGCGGACCGTCTCCCTGCCGGTCGACGAACACGGCGCGGACATCGCCCTGTTGGGCGGGGAACGGGCCGTCCTGCTCACTCCGGCCCATCAGTTCCCGACCGGCGGCCCGCTGCACGCCGAACGGCGCTCGGCCCTCGTGGACTGGGCACGGTCGTCGGGCGGTCTGGTCCTGGAGGACGACTACGACGGCGAGTTCCGCTACGACCGCCGGCCCGTGGGCGCCGTGCAGGGCCTGGATCCGGACCGGGTGGTGCTGATGGGGTCCGTGAGCAAGAGCCTCTCCCCCACCCTGCGGATCGGCTGGATGGTGCTGCCGCCGCAGCTGCTGGACGATGTCCTGGCGGCGAAGGGCGAGCGCGAGCAGTACTCCAGCGCCACCGAACAGCTCACGCTCGCGGACTTCGTCCGGTGCGGGGCGTACGACCGTCATGTCCGCAGGATGCGGCTGCGGTACCGCCGCCGGCGCGACCGGCTCGTCGCGCTGCTGACCGAACGGGCGCCGCAGGTACGGGTGACGGGGATCGCGGCCGGGCTGCACGCCGTACTGGAGCTGCCGCCGGGGACGGAGCGGGCCGTGGTGAAGGCGGCAGCCTGGCAGGGACTCGCCGTCGAAGGGCTCGCCGACTTCTGCCGGCCCGGCGGGCCGGGTGAGGGGGCGGACGGGCTCCGGGACGGCCTGGTCGTCGGGTACGCCACCCCGCCCGAGCATCTGTACACGGAAGCCCTGGACGCCCTGTGCCGCGCGCTCCCGCCGGCCTGACGCGCGCTGCCGCCGGTGTGACGTGCGGCGGCAGGAACACCCCTCCCACCTGGCTCAACCTTAAGAAAAGTTAAGGAAGTTGCGGGTGAGGACCTTGAGTCGGACCGCCCGCCTACTCGTACGTAGGGGCACACGGAACCGACCCGACAGGAGTCCCACGTGTCCCGCAAGAAGACCCTCACCGGTAAGAAGAAGATCGCTCTGCTCGTCGGCGCAGCAACCGTCGTCGGCGGTGGGGCTTTCGCAATGACCGGCACCAGCCAGGCATCGGTCGCCTGCGACGGGCTCGTCACGGCCCTGCAGAACAACGAGCGGTTCATCGCCGACCAGCGCGCCACCCCGGACGCGCAGTCCGAGGCGCGTATCGCCAACCGGCAGGCCGTCATCGAGGAGATCAAACGAAAGCAGGCCGCCTCGGGTTGTGAAGTCGGCACAGGGGGCGGCGAGGCGGCCCAGCCGCCCGCGCAGCAGCCCCCGGCGCAGGAGCAGCCGCCCGCCGAACCGCCGGCGGAGGCCCCGCCGGCCGAGGAGCAGCCGCCCGCCGAAGGCGGCGGCGAGGAGGCCGGCGGTGGTGACGCCGGAGCCGTGGGCGAGGTCGTCTGCGCCGGTTCGACCGTGACGCTGTCCGGCGAGGCCGGCGAGCCCGCCGCCTCCAGCAACCAGTTCCCGATCGGCACCACGCTCAAGGTGACCAACCTCGACAACAACAAGTCGACGACGGTGAAGGTCGCGTCCCCCTCCGGCAGTTGCGCTCTGCTGAACAACGCCGCCTTCGAGCAGGTGCGGGAGCCGGGCAAGTTCCTGATCC
Source organism: Streptomyces sp. NBC_00306 (assembly GCF_036169555.1). GTDB lineage: Bacteria > Actinomycetota > Actinomycetes > Streptomycetales > Streptomycetaceae > Streptomyces > Streptomyces achmelvichensis. The sequence goes on from NZ_CP108032.1 coordinate 2,190,075, forward strand.
GCAAGGCGCGCATCGAGCGCGTGGGCTGACCCGGCGCAGTCCGGGCCGGTGCCCGTCCGTCCTCCGGAGCTCTCCCCCGAAGCGTCCTCGCGCTCCGGGTGACCGGAAGACCTGTTCCGCACTCATACGGTGGGGCGCTGCCCGCCCCCGCCTCCGGGAGTAGTGCCCGTGCGGAACGGGACAGACGGACGCGGCACCGCCCGGGCCGGCGCGCGGGGTGACCCGTAGGCGCCCACCGGACGAGCCGCGGTTCGCCACCCCCGACGAGCCGCGGCTCCCCACCCGTCAGATCCACTCACGGGAGCCGCGGTTCCCCCTCACGGGCCGGCAGCTGTGCCTCGGCCTCGGCGAGGATCTCGGTCAGCCGCAGCCCGAACGCCAGGTCACAGCTGTGCGGCCGTCCCGTGCGCGCCGACTCCACCAGCGCGTCCAGCGCGGCCCGGAACGATCCGACGGCGTCCCCCCACTCCGGCAGCGAGGCCGTCCCCGGCTCGCCCACGAGATCGATACTCACGCCCGAGGCGCTCACCGGCGCGCTCAGCCCCAGGGTCGCCGTACTCGAAGCGCCCGACGCGTGCCGCAGCACCAGGTGCACGGTGTCCTCGGGGCCTCGGGCCGCCGTCACCCGGGTCACGTCGCCGAGCACCGGGATCAGCACGGACAGCACATGCGGGCCGACGTCCCACAGCCCGCCCTTCTCGCGCCGCCAGGGCGAGGCGGCGTACGGGCTGTCGCTGTCGTGCGCGAACAGCGAACCGAGCCACCGCGCATGGGCCGTGTACCAGCCCTTCGCCGCGGCCCGTTCCTCGATCCAGGCCGCGGTCTCGGCGGCGAAGCGCAGCGTGCAGAACACCACGGACGCCACCCCGGCCCGCTCGGCCGCGTCCGCCGTGGCCCGGGCTGTGGCCACATCCGTCGCCACCGGCTTGTCCAGCAGCAGATGGCAGCCGGCCGCGGCGGCCCGCGCGGCGAGCGGCGCCTGGATGTCCGGCGGCAGGGCGAAGGCCGCGATGTCGCAGGAGGCGAGCAGCTCGTCGGCGCCGTCCTCCCCGGTGTACGCGGCCGTGCCGTGCGCCCTGGCGATCACCTCGGCGGCCTCGGGCCGCCTGGCCCACACCCCCGCGAACTCGACACCGGGATGGGCGGCAAGGGCGGGCGCCTGGGTGCGCTCGGCCCACGGGCCGGCGCCGAAGAGTCCGATACGCAGCTGCTTCGCGGGGGTCGTCATGCGGCCCAGTGTGCCCGGCGGAGAGAAATTCCGGGGGAACGGAGTGGGAGCGGTGTTACGTTTCCGGTGCCGGCCGCGGGACTCCGGTGCGACTTCCGAGACATGCTTCTGACGCAGTGATTTCGCCGTTCGCATCCCCATTCCCCGGCCGGCTCCAGTGCTGGTGGGACCCGGGGGGAGACCATGGCGGACGCCGCCGAGACATCCGCCGATGTGGTCGCGGCCGAGGACGTACTGCTCTTCGTGAACGCGGCGATCACGGCGACCGGACAGCGGGAGTTCCGCTCGTCGGCCGGCGAGCAGCAGCTCTCCCTGTCCTTTCTGCACGAGTACGTGTGCACCAACTACCGGACCGTGTACGCGGCGGCGCTCGCTCTGGACATCAACGACCACAACGCGGCCTCGATCATCGAGCGACTGCTGCGCGCGGCGGATGACGCCGACCGCCCGCAGAAGCTCGCCGAAGGCCGGCTGATCGCCGCGCGGCTGGCCTCGCTGCCGCCGCAGCGCGTGTACCGGCTGTTCCGCGCACTGCGCACCGCCAGGGTCAACAACCGCCGCACCCGGGCGATCCAGCGCGACTGGCTGCGGGCCCGCCCCGATCTCGGCCATGACGCGGTGAAGTACCGCAGCGGGCTGAGAGCGGCCGCACGGCACACGCATCTCTCGTTCGGGGAAGGCCCCCTGGACGAGGAGTACGGCGATTTCCTCTTCCGTCCCGGCCGGCGGATCCGGTACGAGGACGCCTTCCTGGACGCGTACCGGCGCGCCCACTACGAACGGGAGGCGGTCTACGAGCTGCCGTTCACCGTGGCCGAGGGCTTCGCTGCCCGGCACGGGATCCCCCGCGGGCGGTTCCTGGAGCGGATCGCGCCGCGGATGACGCGGCTGGAGCGGCTGCGTACGCAGAGCTCCGGCACGACGGCGGATCTCGCCGTCATGCCGCTCACCCGGCTGTGCCTCTACGTCCTGTCGCTCACCCGGCAGGAGCGCGTGGACCGGCGGGCGGAGCTGACGGGTGCCCTGCGGGCGGCGGCGCTGCGGGCCGCGGGTCCGCACGCCGGTACCTGGGGCAGGGTGGCCGCCGTGCTGGACGACAGCTACTCGTCGTACGGCTCGGGGGTGAAGCGCCGTCGGCCGCTCGCCGTGGCGCTCGGATCACACTTCCTGCTGGAGGCGCTGGCCGGGTCGTACCGCGCGCACTGGACCTCGGGTGCCGGGGATCCGCTTCTGGTGCGTCCGTGGGGGCCGAGCCCGGTCGGCACCCGCGTCCTCGACGCACTGGAGCACTCCCCCGACCGTCTGGTGATCGTTTCGGACGGCTGGGACAACGCGCCGCCCGGGCTGGCGGGCGAGGTGCTGCGCGTCTGGCGGACCCGCCTCGATCCGGACCGGCGCACAAGTGTCGTGCACGTGAACCCTGTATACGACGCGGACGGGTTCGACGTCCGCCGGCTCGCACCGGGCGTGCCGACGGCGGGCATCCGCGACGCGGAGGATCTGGCGGCGCTGGTGGAGATCGCGCAGTTCGCCGAGGGCCGCACACGGCTGGGCGAACTCCAGGCCTATCTCGACCGCCGCTGCGGCCAGTTCCTTCAGCGGCATCAGGAGGGGGCACGATGAACAAGCTGGACATGACCGGCCTGACCGCGGCGCCCGGCCAGACGTGGGGCGGCATCCGCTTGGTGCCCCTGCTGCGCGACAAGCCGGTGGACGGGCTGCGGCTGCGCCACGAGGTCTACGGCCCCGGATACGGCGCGGTGGAGACCGGGCCCCGGACGACCTACCTCTCCTACGTCCCGCACGGCTTCGTCGCCGACTGGTCGGGCGACGGCAGCCGGTCGGCCACGTACGGCACCCAGCTGGGCGACGGCTGCCCGGTGACCATCCCCGTCCGCCGTCACCACCGGCTCGCCAAGCGGCGTTCGGTGAAGGGCGTCAGCGAGCGGCGGCTGCGCTTCCTGCCGCTCCACCTCGCTCTGGACGGCTATCTGGCACTGCACTTCAACGGGCCGTCCGTCGTCTGGGACGAGTGGTCCCAGCAGGCCGTGCGCCGGGGGCTCTCCCCGCGCGCGGAAGCGGCCTGGGCCGGATGGCAGGTGCGTGGTCTCGCGGAAGCGCTGCGGCTCTTCGAGATCCACCCGGACCAGTGCGGCGTGCTGGTCTACGCGGCGGACTCGCTCGCCGCGGCCTTCGTCGTGCCGCACCCCGAGGACTACCGCGCCCTGCATCCGTCGCTGATCGAGGATCTGTACGGCGAGCTGGTGCACCAGTACGCCTTCTTCGGCGCCGCGGTGCCCGCCTTCGAGGCCAGGATCCGCGACAGCCGCCACCTCACGACGCTCGCCGATCTGCGGGCGGCCGCGCTGGCACAGGAGCGCAGCTGGACCGCGGCCCACGCCACCCTGTTCGCGAACCGGCTGCTCGACCCGTCGTACCTCTACGAACGGGTTTACCGGATGGAGTCGTTCGCGCTGTGGCGCTTCCTGCCCTCCTTCAGCCGCGGCGAGGCGGAGCAGCACATCGGCGAGGTCATCACGGACCACAAGGGCCGGGTCGCCTATCTGAAGACCTTTCGTCTGTCCGAGGCACAGATCCGCCGCGGCCACCTGCTGAACCGGCTGCACGACCACGACTGGCATCTGGGCCGAACGGCGCAGTCACTCGGCACCACCGAGGCCGATCTGGTGCGCAGAATCCGTGACGCGGGCTTCTCGTCCCTGCTCAAGCACGGGGTCGAGAGGGTGGCCAGGAGCTAAAATCCGGGCTCCACGGGGGGCGGCGCGGACGGGCGGCGCCCGCGGCAGGTGAGCGGCAGGAGCAGCCCGCATGACGCGCGTGTTCATAGCTTCGTCGACGGAGGGCCGGCCGTTCGCGCAGGCCGTGGCGGCCGTGCTGGCGCGGCAGGGGGTGGAGCCCCTGCTCTGGTGGAGCCAGCAGTGTTTTCCGCCCGGGATGACCCTGCTCGACTCGCTGCTGCGGCTGCTGAACGAGGCGGACGGCGCGCTGATCATCGCCACTCCGGACGACCGGACCACCCGGCGCGGGGCGACGAGCTACGCCCCCGCCAGCAACGTCCTGCTGGAGTACGGGCTGTTCACCGGACGGCTCGGGCAGGCACGCGTGGCGATCGTGACGGTGGGGGATCCCGATCTGCCCTCCGACCTCGGCGGAGTCGTCCATCTGCGGCTCGGCCCGCCGGACGCGCACCAGGACCCCTCGGTGTACGAATCGGTGGAGATCGAGCCGCGGATCGTGCCGTGGCTGCGCACGCTGGACGCGGTGAGCAGCAACGGCGCGCGGATCGCCGGGCTGCTCACCCGCCTCGCCCCGCAGGCCAAACCACGAGACCGGGTACGGCTCAAGGCACGGGTGCTGTGCGACCAGCTGGACTCGCGGGCCTTCCCCAAACTGCCCGAGCCGCAGGTCCTCGACATCCTGCGGCGCTACGCCCTCTCGTACGGGCGCGAAGAGCGAGTCGGGCATACGGTGAAAACGCCGGTGGCGGGCTATCTCGATCTGACGCGCGTCGCTCCGGAATCGCTCGACCAGCGGGTCCTGGCAGGCCACCTGGCCTACCATGTGGCCGAACTGGTCAGCCGAAAGGTCATGCGACCGACACTGCTCGCCGTTTCCAAGGTGGCGGCCACCGGTATTTTGAGCGCGGCAGCCGACTTGCTACCCTTCCCAGCCGTCTACGTAAGTCCCTACGGCCCGAACCGTGACAACCCCGTCGAGGGTTTTTACGAGAATGGCGATCGTGCTGTCCTGTTGCACGATGTGGCCCTGAGTGGACATCATCTGGTCGATTGCATGACCGCCCTGAGGTCAGCAGGCATCAATGCCCGACACATTGTTGCGCTCGCCGAACACGACGGTCAGAACGAGGCGCTCGATTCATTGCTCGAAGAAAACGGGATCATGATGCACACCGCCGTGAAGTTCACCCCAGGCACCGGACGCGGCCCGCAGGCGGTGGAGACCATCCAGCCCCTCGGCATCACCGGTGCCCCGGACGCGGAGACCACCCCGCCGTGCCTGTTGTGCGATGTGCTGCACGACGCCGACACCACGCCGTTCCGCGGCCTGTTCGAGCGTGCGGAGCTGCCGCGCGAGCTGCTGGCGGAGGCCGACGGCTTCGTGGTCGTGGCCGATGTCGCCCCGCTGACCCGGGGGCATGTGCTCATCGTCCCGGATGAGCACGCCCTGTCGATGTCCGCCCTGCCGGCCGCGTCGCTCGCGACGCTGGAAATGCTGCGCAGGCACGTCACCTCGGTCATCCGCGAGGGGTACGCGTCGGAAGTGGTCGCATTCGAGCACGGAATGTGCGACCCCACGGTGCGTTCCTCCTGTGGAATCGACCATGCGCATCTGCATGTCCTGCCGCTGGAACAGTCCGTCACCGAAGGCTTCCGGGAGCGCTTCGCTTGCCGGGAAATCGGATCCCTGTCCGATCTGCCGCAGGCCAACGACGCGCAACAGGAATACCTTCTGCTGATCGACCAGGAGGGCAGGCACCATTTCGCCCCGACCCAGGTGTCGACGAGCCAGTACTTCCGCAAGATGATCGCCGATAAGACCGGTGAGCTGCTCTGGAAATGGAGCGACAAAGTGCTGCTGGGAGACCGCGCGGAGACCCGCGACCGGATTCTGGAGCTGCACCGTGTCTTCGGCGTATTCGGCGTATTCGACTGAGGGGGGCCTCACCCGCCGCCGGGCCGGGCCACCGGTCCGGCGTAACACGGGGTTCACGCTCGGGCAACGGCCGGGAAATCGCGACTTGCCAAGCTGCGCGGCATACCGCTGGACCCGCAAAAGGATGAGGCCCGTGACCTTCAAGGCTGAGTACATCTGGATCGACGGCACCGAGCCGACGGCCAAGCTTCGCTCCAAGACGAAGATCCTCACCGAGGCCGGCGGCGAGCTGCCGATCTGGGGCTTCGACGGGTCCAGCACCAACCAGGCCGAGGGGCACGCCTCCGACTGTGTGCTGAAGCCGGTCTTCTCCTGCCCCGACCCGATCCGCGGCGGCGACGACCTGCTGGTGCTGTGCGAGGTCCTCAACACGGACATGACGCCGCACCCCTCCAACACCCGGGCGCAGCTGGCCGAGGTGGCGGCGGGGTTCACCGCGCAGGAGCCGATCTTCGGCATCGAGCAGGAGTACACGTTCTTCAAGGGCAGCCGCCCGCTCGGCTTCCCCGAGGGCGGCTTCCCGGCCGCGCAGGGCGGCTACTACTGCGGTGTCGGCGCGGACGAGATCTTCGGCCGTGACGTCGTCGAGGCCCACCTGGAGAACTGTCTCGCGGCGGGTCTCGGGATCTCCGGCATCAATGCCGAGGTCATGCCCGGCCAGTGGGAGTTCCAGGTCGGACCGCTCGCCCCGCTGGAGGTCTCCGACCAGCTGTGGATCGCGCGCTGGCTGCTCTACCGCACCGCCGAGGACTTCGAGGTCTCCGCGACGCTCGACCCGAAGCCGGTGAAGGGCGACTGGAACGGCGCCGGTGCGCACACCAACTTCTCGACCAAGGCGATGCGCGAGGGCTACGAAGCGATCATCACCGCCTGCGAGTCGCTGGGCGAGGGCTCCAAGCCGCTCGACCACGTCAAGAACTACGGCGCCGGCATCGACGACCGGCTCACCGGTCTGCACGAGACCGCCCCGTGGAACGAGTACAGCTACGGCGTCTCGAACCGCGGCGCCTCGGTGCGCATCCCGTGGCAGGTCGAGCAGGACGGCAAGGGCTACATCGAGGACCGCCGCCCGAACGCCAACGTCGACCCGTACGTGGTGACCCGTCTGCTGGTGGACACCTGCTGCACCGCTCTGGAGAAGGCCGGACAGGTCTGATCCCGCCCGTCCGCACCAGGGGCGCCCGCCGGCATCGGCGGGCGCCCTTCGCTGTCCCCGTCACCGGGCGGCCGGGCCGTCTCGCGAGATCTGTGTCTCGATCTGTGAGAGTGCCCCTCCTTCGCACGCCGTTCATCTGATTCAATGGGCCCATGGCCAGCCTTGAGAACCCCGCGACAGGTCGCACCGACCTCGAGCCGTTCTGGCCTTCCCGGCAGCACCACGACTTCGACCGGGTGTGTTGCCGCGCGGTGAACGCGCAGGCCCTCTAAAGCCGTTCCGGCCTTCGGCCAGCGCGCACGACGTACGTCCGTCTCAGACGACTCGACGACTCCTCCGCGCGAAAGAGCTGACCTCTCATGGCGAACTCCCGTTCCTTCTCCGCCGTCCACTCCCCCGCGGCCACCGCCGCCCAAACCGTGCAGGGCACCGGCCCCGGCGCCCTGCACCCCGGCCGTCACCGGCTGCGTGCCATCGACCGCGACGAGGTCGTGCCGCTCGGCAGCCTGGTGGACGTGACGGACTTCCTGCCGCCGGGCGCCACCTGGCTGCCCGCCCCGCAGCACAATGTGGCCGGGCTGCCGGGCCGGCCGCCGATGCTCGGCTATCTGGTCCTCGTCCCGGCCGAGCAGCAGGCCCCCGCCGCGCTGCTGCCGGAGCCCGCGCGCCTCGACACCGGCGAGGGCGCCGGTCCCGTACGGATCGACGCGTCCGAGCGCACCGCGAACGTGGACGGCCGGACGCTCGACCTCACGTATCTCGAATTCGAGCTGCTGGCGCACCTGGTGGCCCATCCGCAGCGGGTGCACACCCGCGACCAGCTCGTGACCACGGTGTGGGGCTACGGCCATGTCGGCGACGGCCGGACCGTCGACGTCCATGTCGCCCGGCTGCGCCGCAAGCTGGGCGCCGACCACCGTCGCACGATCCAGACCGTGCGGCGGGTCGGCTACAAGTACGCGCCCTGACCCGGCGCCCAGGGGGAAGGCGAGGGGCCCGGCCCGCCGTGCGGCGGACCGGGCCCCTCGCCTCAGGTCCCTCAGGTACGCGCCCTGACCTTCCGTACGGCTCCGACCGCCGCGTCGACCAGCACGAACGCCAGCAGGGAGATGCCCAGCAGCGGCACGAACCAGCCGACGAGCGCCGTGGCCGCGGCGAGCGGCAGCAGGGCGGTGACGGGCGCCTTCCGCCAGGCTCCGCGCGGTATCGGCCGGCCACCGGCGAGTGTGCGCCCCTTCGTGGGCCGGCGCAGCCACCACATGCGGTAGCCCCACAGGATCAGCAGGATCAGGGCCAGGGCGAGGGCGGCCAGGGCCAGCTGGTTGGCCAGGCCCAGGAACACGCCCATGTGCGCGTCGATGCCGAAGCGGGTCAGCTTGGCGAGCACCGGGTAGTCGGCGAACCGGAGTTCGTCGATGACCTCGCCGTTCGCGGGGTCGACGGCGACGGAGTCGAGGTGGACGGGGAACACGGTGTCCGTCTCCTTGACCACATAGCCGGTGCCCTCGGCGGGCATCGTGATCGCGAGTCTGCCGTCGATCCCCGCGGCCTGTGCGGACCGGAGGGCCTGGTCCACACCGACGTCCGCACCCTGGTGGGCGGCTCCGGCGCCGTCGCCGTGCCCCGCGTGTTCGCCGCCGGCGGCGGCGCCGGGCTCGACTGCCGCGGAGACGGCGGGGGTGGCCCCGCCGAGCTGGTCCTGCACCGCGCCGATGTTCTCGCCCGCGTATCGCGACCAGGTCAGACCGGTGGCGGAGAGCAGCACGAGACCGATCACGGCCCACAGACCGACGGTGCCGTGCCAGGAGAGCGTCCTGCGGCGGCCCTTGGTCCCGCGCTCGGGCACGAACAGGGCACGCTTCGAGCTGCGCCGGCGGCCGAGCCACAGGAGCAGACCGCCCAGTGCGACCACCCACAGCCAGCTGGCGGCCAGTTCGCTGTAGTGGCGGCCGAAGTCTCCGAGGAGGAGGTCCCGGTGCAGGCTGTCGATCCAGCTGCGCAGCGGGAGGGCACCCGAACTGCCGTAGGAGGGCAGCTCGCCGCGGACCTGGGCGGTGTACGGGTCGACGAAGACGGCGAGCGACTTGCCCTCCTCGACGCCGGGCGCGTCCATCAGGACGCGGGTGGTGGCGCCGTCCTCGGAGCTCGGCCAGACGCCGGTCACCGTGCCGTCGGGCCGGGCGTCGCGGGCGGCCTCGACCTGGGCGCTCAGCGGCAGGGCACGGTCGCCGACGGGGACCTCCAGCTCGTGGCTGTAGATGACCTTCTCGGCCTGGAACGAGAGGGCGTAGAGCAGTCCGCTGGCGGCCGCGGCGAGCAGCAGCGGCGCGATGAGCAGACCGGCGTAGAAGTGGATACGCAGGAGGAGCGGCCGCAGGGCACTCCAGGTGGAGCCCGTCGGCGGCTCCTGCTCGGTTTCGGTTCTGCCGTGAACGGGGGCGTCAATGGCCATGATGATCCTGGGGAGTTGATGTCGACATGGGGGAATCGGCCCCAGGTCAGACGGCTGCTCCGGGGGCCGTGGCGCGGGGTGCGAGGAACGCGGGCGGCCCGCGGCGCACCAGGGTGTGGCCGAGGACGACGCTGCGGCGGCGAACGGCGTCGGACCGGCGGCGCGCGAGGGGCCGCGGCGGTTCGGGCAGCGCGGGGACGGCGAGCAGAAGCCGCAACGGTGTGAAGGCCAGCGTGCCGACAGCGGCGGCGACCCGGAACACGGCGGTCTCGCCACGGGCCAGCCACAGGGCGCAGAGGACGGCGGCCAGGAGGTGGGCGGCGAGCATGCCGCCGGAGGAGTGTCCGAGGAGACCGTCGACCGTGGTGTCGACGGCCATGGTGTCGGCGGACAGGGAGCCCGGCGGTGTGGAGTCGGCGACCATGGTGCCGGCGTTCGTGCTGTGCTCGTGGCTGTGGGCGGGCCCGCCCGTGTGCGGCTGGGCGCTGCTGAAGAGCAGATGCAGCGCGCCCTGCACGGTGAGCACCCCGGCGCCGATGGCGAGACCACCCCTGCGGCGGGCGCCCGCGAGCCAGGCCACCGCCGCCGTCACGGCGAACGCGGGCAGCAGTACGGCGAACGGGATGTCCTGCCCAGACATGAACGAATGCCCCATCGCGGCCAATGCGGTGCAGACAGCCGCGAAGAGTGCGGCCCGCAGGGCGCGCATCGGCGACCGGGCATCTGTCATGGTCCGCACATGCTGCCATCCCGCACCGGGAAATGGGCACTCGCGGGCGGAATTGGTCCCACCGGCCCCGGCGTTCCGGGCTCCGCCGACCTGTGAACGGCCTCGATCGGGGCTCACGATCCGCGGGATTTCTCTTCTACCGGCAGAACTCCTGGTCAGCGCCGACAGGGTGGAGGCAGAGTCGGGTGCATGAGACTTCTGATGCTCGGGGGTACGGAGTTCGTCGGTCGCGCGATCGTCGAATCGGCCCTTGCCCGGGACTGGCATGTGACCGTCTTCCACCGCGGGCGGCACCCCGCCCCGCCCGGGGTCACGGAGCTCCTCGGCGACCGCACGACGCCGGACGGTCTCGCGGAACTCGCCGAGGGCCGGTGGGACATGGTCGTCGACACCTGGTCCGCCGCGCCCTCGGTGGTACGGGACTCGGCCCGGCTGCTCGCCGGCCGGGTGGAGCGCTACGTCTATGTGTCGAGCTGCTCGGTGTACGCCGCGCCCCATACCGCTGGGTACGACGAGACCGCCCCCGTGGTCGACGGCTCGGCGGACGCGGGCGACGTGGCGTACCCGGAGGCGAAACGCGGTGGTGAACTCGCCGTCGTGGAGGCGTTCGGCGAGGACCGTTCGCTGCTGGTGCGCGCCGGGTTGATCATCGGCCCCTGGGAGAACATCGGCCGGCTGCCATGGTGGCTGCGGCGGACCGCCCGTGGGGGCCCTATGACGGCGCCCGGCCCGCGGGACACCCCGCTCCAGTACATCGATGTGCGCGACCTCGCCGACTGGACGCTCTCGGCCGCGGCGGGCGGGCTGAGCGGTCCCTACAACCTGGTGAGCGAGGCGGGGCACACGACCGTCGAGGGTCTGCTGGAGGCGTGCGTCCGGGCCACGGGCGCGGACCCGGAGCTGCGCTGGACGGATCCCGAGGTGATTCTGGCGGCGGGCGTGGAGCCCTGGACCGACCTGCCGATCTGGGTGCCCCGGGAGCAGTTGCCGGAGCTGCACCACGCGGTGCACGGCGTCGGGGTGGCCAAGGCGCTGGCGGCGGGCCTGCGTTGTCGGCCGGTCGGGGAGACGGTGGCGGACACCTGGGAGTGGCTCCAGTCGATCGGCGGCGAAGCACCGCAGCGGCCCGACCGGCCGGTGGTGGGCCTGTCCGAAGCCGCGGAGGCGAAACTGCTGGGCACGTGAACGCACCGGCGGGGCTGGGATTCCGGCCCCGCCGGCGGCGGTTGGGGGTGCCGGGATTCGTCCCGGGCCGGGCGTCCGTGGCACGGGGCTCGGCCCCATGGGTCGGGCCGCGTCGAGCATCCGCCGCCCAGGGGCCCCGGGGTCCCCGTTCGAGCCACCTAACCCGGCGCTCCGCATGGGGCGCCCGTGGCACCGGGTTCGGGCCCGGGTGGGGCCGGGTGGGCCCGGCGCCGGGGTTCGGCCCCGGATCAGGTATCCCGGGTGCCGGGATTCGGCCCGGGATCCGGCGTCCGGGCACGGAGGTTCGGGCGCGGACCGGATCCGGCATCCGGCTTCAGGCGCCGAGAGGGACGGGCGCCGGAGTTCGAACCCGATCGGGCGTCCGGGTCGGGCCCGCGTCGAGCATCCGGCCCAGGGCCCCAGGGTCCCCGTTCGAGCCACCGAACCCGGCGCTCCGTATGGGGCCCGGGGCGCCGGATCGGGCCGGGGGCGCCGGGGGTCGACCCGGATCAGACACCCCATGCCGTTTCAGATCAAGCGGCATGGAGGTAGGCGTAGTGCGACCAGGCGGTCGCCTCGTCGTAGAGCGTTCGAGTCTTGAGGCATCCGTGGAGGATGCCGACGAGCCGGTTGCCGACTTGTCGGAGGGCCCCGTTGTAGCCGACATCACGGACGCGTTGCTTGTCGTAGTAGGCGCGAGCGCCTGGGGATCCGTTCAGTGCAGAGAACGCCTGGGCTTGCAACGCGTCGGCGAGCCGGTTGTTGCGTACGAAGCGGGCCTGGACGGTGTGGCTCTTGCCGGAGGCTCGGGTGATCGGGCTGGTGCCGGCATAGTTCTTCCGCGCCTTGGCGGACGCGTAGCGGGTGGGGTCGTCTCCGAATTCGGCGAGCACCCGGGCGCCGCTAATTTCTCCCATGCCGGGCATCGAGAGGTAAATCTCAGCGTCCGGGTGCGCGTGAAAATGGGCTTTCACCTGCGTCTCCAGGTCGGCTATCTGCTCATTCAGGGTGATCAGCAGCCGGGCGTGAGCCACCACGGTGGCCGCATAGGCGGCGGTCACCGGCTCAGCCAGCTCCAGGTGCTGCTCGCGCAACGCCGTCTGGATGACGGCTGCCTTCGCAGTCCGGTTGCGACGACGGGCGCGAGCCAGTGCAGCAGTGATCTGGGCGTGGGTCAGCTTCGCCGCGGCTTGCGGAGTGGGTGCTTTGACGAGCAGTTCCAGTGCGTCGGCGCCGAGCAGAGTGAGGTCGGCGTAGGCATCCAGGGCCGCGGGGAAGTACTCACGCAGGGCGTTGCGCAGCCTCTGGAAGATGCGGGTGCGTTCCCAGATGAGAGTCTGATGAGCGCGGGCAACGACCTTGATGGCTTGGGCCTGTTCGCTGTCTCCAGCGATAGGCCGTAGCTGGTCACGGTCGATGCGGACCATGTCTGCGAGCGCGTGAGCGTCGCCCTTGTCGCTCTTGGCACCAGATGTGCCGTACCGCTCCTTGAAGCGGGCGACCTGCCGGGGGTTGATCGCGTAGACCTTGTAGCCGGCGGCTATCAGAGCCTGAACCCATGGGCCGCGGTCGGTCTCGATCCCGACGATGACAGCGTTGGGATCGAGCTTCTCACCACCGTGCTTCGCGACGAGCTCGTGGAGCTTGGCTACGCCGTCCACGCCCTCGGGTAGCTTCGCGGCGGCCAGTTTCCGGCCCGTCTCGTCCTGGACTTCGACGTCATGGTGATCCTCGGCCCAGTCATCGCCGATCAGCAGCAACGCGCTCTCCCTTGTTGGCACTTCGCTTGCGGTGCAGCCTGCGGAAGACACGGCGCGCGGCCTAATGGATCCAGTGCTCACGCCGAACCCGGCGGGCACGCCACCCCATCAGCGGTCTGGCCTTCCGGCCGACCAGCAGGGGCACGGTCTGATCCCAGAAATCGAACGCTTCCGGCAACCGGAGTGCTCACCTGCTGGCGGCTACGGCACCGAGTCTTACCGACCCGGCAGCTCCCATTAGGCGTCCGGGTTTCGGGTACAGGCCTCTCGCCTCGGGGCCGGCCACGAGGGTTCGGGCTCGGGCGCCGGAGTTCGTCCCCGACCAGGCGCCCGGGTGCGGGGTCGGCCCGGATCCGGGCCGGGGGTACCGGGGTTCGGGCCCCGGACCGGGCGCCCGCGGTCACGCCCGGCCACCGTGCACGGCCCCAGGGCTCGCCACCCCAGCCCCGCACCCCCGGTACCGCGTCGCCCTCAGCGGCCCGCCGGCACCGGTGCCGCGTGCCGGCCCTGACCCGCCACCGGCTGTCCCTCGCCGTGGTCCATGGTCGGCAGCCACCGCAGCCCCTTCGGCGTACGCCAGTTGCGCTCTCCGAGCAGCGCCATCACCGACGGCAGCAGCACCATCCGGACGACCGTCGCGTCCAGCAGCACCGCCACCGCGAGGCCCACACCCATCTGCTGCATGTCCTGCATGGACAGCGTGCCGAAGACCGCGAACACCGCGACCATGATCGCCGCCGCGCCCGTCACCGCACCGGCCGTACGGCGGATGCCCTCGCTGATCGCGGCGCGGGTGTCCGCGCCCCGGTCACGCGCCTCGCGGATCCGGGACACCACGAACACGTGGTAGTCCATCGACAGTCCGAACAGCACCACCAGGACGAACAGCGGCATCCAGCCCTCGATCGCGCCCACGGCCTCGGTACCGAGCGCGGAGGCTCCCCAGCCGTGCTGGAAGACCGCGGTCATCACGCCGTACGCGGCCGCCACCGAGAGCAGGTTGAGCAGGATCGACGTCACGGCGATGACGTACGAGCGGAAGCACAGCAGCATCAGGAGGAAGGTGACGGCCGTGATGAAGACGAACACCGGCACGATGCCGCGCTTCAGCTGATCGTTGAAGTCGACCGACCCCGCCAGCTCACCGCCGACGCGGACCTCTGCTCCGGTGCCGTCGAAGGCGGCCGGGACCGTCGTGTCGCGCAGTTCGGCGAGCGCGGCCTCGGAGCGGTCGTCGCTGCCGTTGCCGGGAAGGCTGACCTCGATCTCGGCGATGTTCTTCGCCGTGTGCACGGTGACATGGTCGAACCCGGCGAGCGCTTCGCGTACCGGCGCGGCGGTGATGTCGTCGGCCTTGACGACCACGAGCGCCGGCTCGGGACCGACCGGGAACGCCTGAGTGATCTTCTTGTGCGCCACCGAGAGGGCCGAGTCCGAGCCGAACTGCTTCTCCATGCCGAGCTGTTCGGTCTTCATGCCCAGTGCCGGGGCGGCCAGCACCAGCAGCACGGCGACCGCGCCGAGGGCGAACAGCTTGGGCCTGTTCAGGACGGGCTTCAGCACCGCGCCCGCGATCGCTCCGCTCTCGTGCACACCCTTCTTCTTGCGACGGTTGAGGAAGGGCAGCCGGCCCGCGTCGATCCGGTCCCCCAGCCAGGCCAGCAGGGCGGGTAGGACGGTCACCGAGCCCAGCATGGCGATGAAGACGACGAGGATCGTGGCGAGGGCGAACCCCTTGAAGAGCATCAGCCCGGACAGGAACATCCCGGCCATCGCCATCATGACGGTCACCCCGGAGACGAGGACGGCGCGTCCGCTGGTGGCGGCGGCGATCCGCAGAGCGGTGTCGGCGTCGTGGCCGGCGGCCCGCTCGTCGCGCTCCCGGCGCAGGTAGAACAGGCAGTAGTCGACTCCGACGGCGAGTCCCATCAGGAACATCACGGAGTACGTCGTCTGGAACAGATGCAGCTGGTGGCTGGCGAGGGAGAGAAGGCCGAAGGCCGCCATGCACGCCGTCAGTGCGAGGGCGACCGGCAGCAGGGCGGCGACGACCGCGCCGAAGGCGACCAGCAGGATGCCGAGCGCCAGCGGTACGGCGGTGAACTCCGCTTTCTGGAAGTCCTCGGAGAGCAGATCGCCGAGCCACTTCTCGGCGCTCGCCTGCCCGAACTGGTGCACCTCGACGCCGTCCCGGCCCGCTGCCGTGTCGCGTACGGCGTCGAGCACGGGCTGCACCCGGTCGGCGGCCGTTGTGGCGTCGCCCTTGATCTCGAAGCGGATCAAGGCCTCGCGGTCGTTCCCGGAAGCCAGCGGCGCCTCGATCCTCGTGGCCTCGCCCGTCTTCCCGATCGCCGCGGCCAGATCGCGTGCCGTGTCCTTCCAGCCGCCCGCGGTCCGGCTGCTGACCAGGACCAGTTCACCGGCCGGCCGGTCGAGGCCCGCGTCGTCGAGCATCTTCTGGGCCCGTGCGGAATCGCCCGTGCCCTGCTCGGACTCGGACATCTCGACCATGCCGGAGGCCCCGCCGGCGACGGTGGCCAGGACGACGAAGAGAAGCCAGCCGATGATCGCCGTTTTCCGGTGGTGTGCACTCCACACACCCATACGTGCTGCGAGGTTGCGCCTCATGACGTTTTCGCCCCCATGGTCCATCGAGTCACGCGCCGGGCCGGCGGCGAGACATGCCGAAAACACGTCGGAACAAGCCGAACAAGACGAGTACGACGCTAGAAACCGGCGGGCCCGCGCCCCAGCCGTCAGGACCCCCGTCCTCGGAGCCGTAGGGCGAGCTCAGGGGGGTGGTGCTGAGTACACCCCCGTTCGGGGTCCGGACCCAGTGCCCCGGCACATGGGCCACGGCCACACTGGTGCCTGAGACCGATCAACGAGGGGAATCCCGATGAAGTCGACGAAGGCACGAGAAGCGGTGACCGCCGGTGCCCAGGGGCTGGCGCTGAGCCTGATGGCACTGATCGGATCGATCACGCTCTTCGTCCTGGCAGTGGTCTCCATCTCCCTGATCCCGATCGGTGTAGGGGTGTTCACCACCCCGCCGATACTCCAGGCGGTGCGGGCGCACACCAACCAGCGCAGACTCCTCGCCGCCCAGTGGTCACGGACGAGAATCCCCGTCCGGTACCGCCCGTTCCCGCGCGATCTGCGCGGCGGCATCACCGGGCAGGTCGAGCGCTGCACCGTGATGCTGAAGGACCCCGCGACCTGGCGGGACCTCCAGTGGATGCTGGTCGACATGACGGCGGGGGCCATCGTCGCGCTCCTCGCGCCGGGGCTGATCCTGGAGGGCCTCTTCGGTCTGCTGCTCGCCGCCGGTCTGTGGAACCCGGTCGTCGACGCGGGGGGCACGTACTGGTACGCCTTCATCCCCGTCACCGGCTGGGGCACGGCGGGCCTCGCCGCCCTGCTCGGCCTGTTCTGGCTGCACCTCGCCCTCAGGGTCAACCCGGTACTCGTGCGCACCCACTTCAGGATCGCCGGATCGGTGCTGGTCCCGGGCCGCGAGGACGAGCTGGAGGAGCGCATCGACCGGCTGACCGAGACCCGGCACGACGCCCTGGACACCTCGGCGGCCGAACTGCGCCGCATCGAGCGCGACCTGCACGACGGCGCACAGGCCCGGCTGGTCGCGATGGGCATGAATCTCGGCACCATCGAGGCCCTCATCGAGAAGGACCCCGCGCAGGCGAAGGAGCTCATCTCCAAGGCCCGTGAGTCCTCCGCGGAGGCGCTGACCGAGCTGCGCGACCTGGTCCGTGGCATCCACCCGCCGGTGCTCGCCGAACGCGGTCTCGGCGACGCGGTGAAGGCGCTCGCCCTGCGGCTGCCGGTGCCGGCCGAGGTGGACGTGGAGCTGCCGGGCCGCGCGGACGCACCGGTGGAGTCCGCCGCGTACTTCGCGGTCAGCGAGGCCCTGACGAACGCGGTCAAGCACGCGGGAGCGGACCGGCTGTGGATCGACGTGTCGTACGCGGACGGTTCCCTGCGGATCGCCGTCACCGACAACGGCGGCGGCGGGGCGCGGATCGGCGCCGGATCCGGTCTGAGCGGCATCGAACGGCGACTCGGTACATTCGACGGAGTACTCGCCGTCAGCAGCCCCGCGGGCGGCCCGACCATGGTCACCATGGAGATCCCTTGCGAGTTGTTCTAGCCGAAGACCTGTTCCTGCTGCGTGACGGTCTGGTGCGCATGCTCGAGGCGTTCGGCTTCGAGATCCTGGCCGCGGTGGAGAGCGGGCCCGAACTGTCCAAGGCACTCGCGGAGCTGGAGCCGGACGTCGCCGTCGTCGACGTCCGGCTTCCGCCGTCCCACACGGACGAGGGGCTTCAGTGCGCACTGGCGGCGCGCCGGGCGAGGCCCGGCCTGCCGGTGCTGGTCCTCTCCCAGCATGTGGAGCAGTTGTACGCACGGGAGCTGCTGGCCGACGGCAACGGCGGGGTCGGTTACCTCCTGAAGGACCGGGTGTTCGACGCCGAGCAGTTCATCGACGCGGTCCGGCGGGTCGCGGCGGGCGGCACCGCGATGGACCCGCAGGTGATCTCCCAGCTGCTCAGCCGCCGGGCCCGGGACGAGCCGATGGGCGGTCTGACCCCGCGGGAGCGTGAGGTCATGGAGCTGATGGCGCAGGGCCGGTCCAATGCGGCGATCGCCGCCCAACTCGTGGTCACGGAGCGGGCGGTGGCCAAGCACACCTCCAACATCTTCGCCAAGCTGGGACTTCCGGTCTCGGACGACGACAACCGCCGCGTCCTCGCCGTTCTGGCCTACCTCGACCACGGCTGAGGGGCCCGCCCTCCTTCCGCTCGGTATGCCGGATTTGGCGATGGAGATTTCTACGAATCCCGGATTGCTTTGAACACCCCATGAGCCCCACCCGTATGGAACGTTGCGCTTCTCCCTCTGCCGGGACCCCCCAAACCCACACCCGGCAACGAAGCAGAGGAGTTCCATGGGACGCAATACGAGAAAACGCTCAACGCTGGCGAACCGGGCGATCGTCGCCTCGGCCGCTCTGATCCTGGGCGGGGGTGGGCTAGTGGCGGTCAACTTCTACGCATCCGCGGGTGAAGGCTGGTCATCCGGTCCGCGAACGCAGCGGGCCGAGAATGCCGGACAAGTGTCCACCATTGACTGCCCCGAGGTCGCCAACGAACTTCCCCGTGAAATGCCCAGGCAGGCACGCGGAGAAGTCGACCGTGAACTGGCGGCGATCGACAGCCAGATCACGGACGCGTACAAGAAGTTCGCTGATCAGAAGGAACAGATTCAGCGTGATCCGCAGTTGGCGGACAACGCGATTCTCAATCCTCTGAAGGACAAGCGTCAGGCGAGCATCGACCGGATCGCGAATGCCATCGGCCGAGGTGGCAACAAGCCGCAGGGCATGAACAACCTCGCCCCCTGTTCGCTGCGTGATGACGGCAACGACCAGGGCGACGGCCAGAACCAGGGAGACAACCAGGACGGCAACCAGGACCAGGGCCAGGACGGTGGTCAGGACCAGGGCAACGACCAGGGTCAGGACAACGGCGGTCAGGACCAGGGTCAGGACAACGGCGGACAGGACGGCGGCCAGGACAACGGCGGCCAGGCCGGCAACGGGCCCCAGGACGACGACTTCGTCGACATCCAGTCCATCCAGCCGAACGTCAATGAACCGCAGGAGGGCAATGACGCCTCCACGGGCTCCTTCGCCACCGACTGCGGGGTGAACGAGAACGGCAAGTTCAACCCGGACAACGTCATCGTCGCCCCGGGTGTCGCCAATGGCGCGCACCATATGCACGACTACGTCGGCAACCAGGCGAACGACGCTTTCGCGAGCGACGACGATCTCGCCAACGGCGACACCACCTGCCAGAACCAGGGTGACAAGTCGACCTACTACTGGCCGGTGCTGCGTCTGCAGAACGGTCAGGACGAGAACGACGCCAATGCGGACGGCGGCGGCAACGACCAGAACGTCGGTGAGATCCAGCAGCCTTCCCAGGTCACGCTGAACTTCGTCGGCAACCCGGTCAGCAAGGTCACCGCAATGCCGCGGTTCCTGCGCATCATCACCGGTGACGCCAAGGCGTTCACCAACGGTGACGCGAATGCCAATGCCTCCTGGAGCTGCACCGGATTCGAGGACCGTCAGTTGAAGGACAAGTACCCGATCTGCCCCGAGGGCAGTCAGGTGGTGCGCTCCTTCAAGTTCCAGAGCTGCTGGGACGGTCAGAACATCGACAGTGCCAATCACCGCACCCACGTGGCGTTTGCGAACGAGGACGGCGAGTGCGGTGACGGCTTCCAGGCGATTCCCCAGCTGGTGCAGCGGATCGTGTACGACGTGCCTCCGGGCCCGGGCTTCGCGGTCGACTCCTTCCCCGAGCAGCTGCACAAGCCGATCACGGACCACGGTGACTTCATCAACGTCTTCGACGACAACGTGATGGACGAGCTCGTGGACTGCATCAACAACGGCCAGCAGTGCCAGTGACCCTGTCCGCGTGACCCACCCGGACCGGCTGGAACGGCCCCCCTCTCGAGGGGGGCCGTTTCGTGTGTCCGGCCCCCCTGCCGCTGCCGCGCGCCGCGCGGGCTCAGCCGCCGTGGTGCCCGGTGTGCCCCGAGTGGCCCTTGCTGGGTTCGCCGCTTCCTCCGCCGGAGCCGTGCTGGGCGCCGGTCTCCACCGAGCCGCCGAGCCGGCCGCGCAGCGCGGTGACGACCTTCGCGTCGCCGACGGCGATCCACTTGCGGCCCACGAGGTAGGAGCCGCCGTAGTCGTTGGCCTCGTTCAGCCATTCGCGCTGGCCGCGGTCGGTGGCGAAGGTGGCCAGCACGTACTTGCCGTCACCCGTGGTGCAGTTCGCCTGCCGCAGCTCTTTCGCGTTCGTCTGGATGCTCGGTTTGCACTCGGCCTTCGCCGCGATCTGTTCGAGCGTGCCGGTCGCCGTCTTGGGGACCTTCTCGTCGCCACGCCCGTCACCGTCGCCGGAAGATCCGCATGCCGTGGCCAGGGCCAGGGCCAGAACTGCCAGTGCCGCGCGGGCTGTACGCCTCGCGCCTGTCTTCGTACTCGTCCGCATCCGGCCATCGTGCCCCTTCACCACCGATCCGGGGAGTCGAACGGCGGGTAACCTGCGCCACGCACGCACCGCTTGTGACGTGGGCAACACGGAGGATTGCTGATGTTCGAGCTGTCGAGACGTACCGTGCTGGGCACCGCGGGGGCGATCGGTGCGGGTGCCGCCCTCGCCGGGCAGGTCCCGGCGACCGCCGCACCACTGCCCGCCACGCCGCCCGCCTCTCCGCCGATGAGTGCGTCGCCGTCCGGCCCGGCCGCGGCGTACGCGGCGCTGCGGCGGCTGCTCCCCCGCCACGCCGACCAGTTCTCGCTGCGGCTCCTCGACGGCCCCGAGCGTTTCCGGGTGACCGGCTCCGCCGGCCGTGTCGAGGTCGCGGGCACCTCCGCCGCCGTCCTGCTGACCGGCGTGCACTGGTATCTCAAGTACGTCTGCCGGGCGCACATCTCCTGGTCCGGGAGCAACCCCGCGCTGCCGCACCGGCTGCCCGCTCCGAGCCGGCCGCTGGAGCGGGCGGCGACCGTCCCGCACCGGTTCGCGTACAACGACACCCACGACGGCTACACCGCTCCGTACGCCGACTGGGCACGCTGGGAGCGGCTCCTCGACGTCCTCGCCCTGCACGGCTGCAACGAGGTGCTGGTGACCCCCGGGCAGGAGGCCGTCCACCACCGGCTCCTGATGGACTTCGGCTACTCCGTCACCGAGGCCCGCACCTGGCTGCCCGCCCCCTCCCACCAGCCGTGGTGGCTGCTGCAGAACATGAGCGAGTACGGCGGCCCGCTCTCGCAGGCGCTCATCGACCGCCGCACGGACCTCGGCCGCCGCATCGCGGACCGGATGCGCGAGCTGGGCATGCACCCGGTGCTGCCCGGCTGGTTCGGGACCGTCCCCGACGGCTTCGTCGCCCGCAATCCCGGTGCCCGGGTCGTGCCGCAGGGCACCTGGAACGGACTGCGGCGCCCCGACTGGCTCGACCCTCGCACCACCACCTTCGCCGAGGTGGCCGCCGCCTTCTACCGGCACCAGGCCGAACT
Organism: Streptomyces sp. NBC_00306; assembly: GCF_036169555.1. GTDB lineage: Bacteria > Actinomycetota > Actinomycetes > Streptomycetales > Streptomycetaceae > Streptomyces > Streptomyces achmelvichensis. The sequence goes on from NZ_CP108032.1 coordinate 2,211,403, forward strand.
GTTCGGCGACGCCGCCCACTTCAAGATGGATCTGCTGCACGAGGGCGGCAGCGCCGGCGACGTGCCGGTGGCCGACGCGGCCCGCGCAGTGGAGAAGTCGCTACAGACCGCGCATCCGGGCGCGACCTGGGTGATCCTCGGCTGGCAGTCCAATCCGCGGCCCGCGCTGCTGGACGCCGTCGACACCGGCCGGCTGCTGATCGTCGACGGACTCTCCGACCTGGACACGGTGACGGACCGGGAGAAGGAGTGGGGCGGGGCACCGTACGCCTTCGGCACCATCCCCAACTTCGGCGGCCGGACGACGATCGGCGCCAACACCGACCGCTGGACGGCCAAGTTCACCGCCTGGCGCGACAAGCCCGGCAGCGCGCTCGTCGGCACGGCCTACATGCCGGAGGCAGCGGAGCGCGACCCGGCGGCGCTGGAGCTGTTCAGTGAGCTGGCGTGGCGGGAGGAGCGGATCGACCGGCGCGAGTGGTTCGAGGAGTACAGCCGCTTCCGCTACGGCGGCGACGACCCCGCCGCGCGGGCCGCTCTCGGCACGCTCGCCACGACCGCGTACCAGCTCACCAGCACGGACGGACGGCCGTACGACTCGCTGTTCTGCCGCCGGCCGGGCCTGTCCGGGGCCATCGGCACGGCCTTCGACCCCGCCGCCTTCGACCGGGCGTTCACCGCGCTGCTGGACGTGCGACCCGAACTGCGCGACACGGACACCTACCGCCACGATCTGACGGATGTCGCCCGGCAGGCGCTCGCCAACCGCTCGCGCACCCTCCAGCTCCCGCTGCGTGCCGCGTATCTGCACGGGGACGTGGACACCTTCCGCGCGCTGTCCTCGCTCTGGCTGAAGCTGATGCGGCTGAGCGACACCATGGCCGGCTGCCATCGCGCCTTCCTGCTCGGGCCCTGGCTGGAGGACGCCAAACGGCTGGCCACCAGTGCCGGTGAGGCGGTGGAGCTGGAACGCACCGCCCGCGCCCTGATCACCACCTGGGCCGACCGTCCGGCCGCCGTCCAGCTCAGCAACTACGCCAACCGAGACTGGCACGGGCTGATCAACGAGGTTCATCTCCCGCAGTGGGAGGCCTATCTGGACGAGGTGGCCACCGCGATGGCGGAGGGCCGCGCACCCACGCCGTTCGACTGGTACCCGGCCGAGGAAGCCTGGACCCGGGACCGCCGGCCCCATCCGGTCCGGCCCACCGCGGACGCGTACCGCACCGCCCGCCGCGTCCACGAAACCCTGGCCACGGCCCCCTACCAGGGCTTCGTCGACGTCTCGGTGGACCCGCCGGCCTTCACGCCCGGCAGCGAGGGCACGGTCACGGCCGCTTTCCGCAACCTCAACGGGCTGCGCGGCACCGGTCGCGTCGACCTCGACCTGACCGGCCTCACCGCCGAACCGCAGGGCGCCACCTGGCTGTCCCGTGTACCGGCGGGCGGAACCGGCTCTGTCCGCTGGCGAGTGACGGCACCACCGGAACCGCTCACCGAGCCGCTGCGTGCCCTGCCCTACGAGCTGCGCGCACGGTACGGGCCGCGTGGCGGGAAGCGGGTCGCCGTCACGCAGAAGGGCGCCCTGCACGTCGCCGCCCCGCTGGGCCCCGAGTGGCGCACCTTCACCAGCAACGCGGCCGTCTTCGGGCAGCTGGACGACCGGTTCGCGATCAACGGGGCGGGCAACGACCTGTGGCGGGGCACCGCCCAGTTCGGCACCGCCTACCGGGAGGGGGCGCTGACGCCCGGCAGGAGCGTGGTGCTCGGGGTGGACGCCCAGGACAACACCGGGTCATGGGCCCGCGCCGGCATCGTCGTCCGCAACAGCCTGGCCACCCCCGGCGACACCGGCTTCCTCAACCTGGCCGTCACGCCGTCCCAGGGCGTCGCCCTCTCCTACGACACCAACGGCGACGGGACACTGGACACCTACCGGCGCGTGACGGGTGTCCGCGCCCCAGTGCTGCTGCGGCTGACCCGGGGCACGGGGACGTCGTTCACGGGCGCCTGCTCGACGGACGGCGGGACGACATGGCGGACCGTCGCCACGGTCTCCGTGCCCGGGGCCGCCGCCGTGCAGGACGTGGGGCTGTTCATGACGGCCATAAACGGTGGCAGCGGGGCCCGCGGCACGGTGCGGTTCAGCGGATGGTCGCTCCGCTGAGGCCGTCTGACGGCCAGGGCGGTGACCATACGACCATTCGCTCGTTCTGCTGAACGTGCGCCCACAGGATGTCGTCACCCCGCCTGCCCCACCGTCGCCCGCTCCGACCGGCCGGGTGGAGCTCGACCAGGCCGAGGCGGCGCTGGTCGAGCACTACCCGCGCCTCGTCCGGATCGCCTATCTGGTGCTGCCCCCCACTCTCGGCCGCAACCGCCGTGTGCTGACCGCGCACGCGCTCGCGCAGCGCTCGCTGCCGCGCGGCCGGGCCGTCCCCGCTGACACCGGTGACACCGCTGCCGTCCGCGCGGCCGGACGGCCGGAGAACGCCGCCGACCCCGGATATCTCTATGTCCGGGGGCGGGTGCTGCGCCAGGCGCTGGACGCCGGGCTGCCGCTGCGGCGGTTCGCCCGGCCGAAGCGGGCGCAGTTGCCGCCGCTGCTGCCGCACGTCTGGGGCCTGCGGGTCTTCCCGCGCTCCGGCGGCGCCGACGAACTCGCCCTGGACCAGCGGCTGTCGGCGCTGTCCGGCCCCGGCCGGGCCGCGTACGTCCTGCGGGCGCTGGAGGACCTGCCGGACGCCGACGTCACCCAGGTGCTCACCGGCGCCGGGGTGGACGATCCGCACGCGGCGCTCGCGGAGGCCGACGGCATGGCCGGGAGCGACCCGGCGCTGCTCGACTCCGCCGAGTTCGACCCGTGTTCGCTCCAGGCGCGTCCCACCGATCTGATGCGCCGCCGCCAGCACGCGAAGGCGGCGCTGGTGGCGGCCGCGGCGCTCGCCGTGTGCGGGGCGCTGCTCGGGCTGCCGGGCGAGGGCTGGGGCCCGGACGGTGCCGCCGCGCCGGCGTATGCCCGTAACCCCTCGGCCGAGGCGGCCCTCGACCCGGGCCGGCTGGTGCGGGTCTCCCCCACGGCGTGGCAGTACTCCGCCCGCAGGGACTTCTCGGTCTGGCCGGCCCGGGGCGGGCTCACCGGCGACGACGCCCTGCTGCGCCGGGCACTCGCCGTCTGGGCCAGGCCCGGCAGCGCCGTTCAGACATCGGCCACCCCCGCGACCCCGCCGGGGCCGCCGATGGGACCGCCGCAACTGCTGTACGCGGGAGTGGTGGACCGGGCGCGCGTGGTGCTGCTGCACGACGGACTGCGGGTGGTGCGGTACGCCGAGCCGAAGGAGGGCACCGGCGGGGTGGCGCTCGACTTCGCGCGGACGGACGACGCCGACTCCGCGTCGGCGAGCGCCCTGGTGGCCGGCCGCACCGACGGCAACGTCCGCTATCTGACAGCTCCCTGGGTGCGGACCACGTCCGTGCGTGACCTCCTCACCCCGGAGGGCGGGGCGCGGCCGCTGCGCCGGGACAAGGAGGGCCTGACGAACCCGCTGCCGAGTCCGGCACAGGCGCGGGACTGCCGCTCCTGGGACGTGCTGGAGCTCCGTGACTCGGCGGCCGACCGGCTGCTGACCGACCTCGGCGAGCTGACCCCGGCCCGTCTCACGTACGGCACCCCGTCGGCCCCGAAGGACCTCGGCGGCGCGGTGGAGCGTGCCGCGTGGGCACGAACGGCCTGTCTGCTGCCGGGAGTCGCCTCGCACGGCGTCCGCAGCGTCAATCTGTGGCAGTACGCCCAGCAGTCGCTGCCGGAGGCGAACGGCACGGCGGCCTGGCTGTGTACGCGGGCGGAGACGTGGCGGGGGCCGGGCAGCCGGGTCATGGCCCAGTTCCACGCGCCGGGGACGTCACCCGGCGCGCCGGGCGCGATCGCCGCGCGGGCCGAGGACTCGCCGGCCTGCGGGGTGCGGGACCCGAAGGTGCTGGCCGGGGTGCTGTGGAAGTCGCGTGCGGGCAGTTGGTACGTCCTGGCGGCGGGCAGCGGGCAGTTCGCCTCGCTCGCCACGTCGGGCGGTGTGGACGGCAGTGCCACGGGCCGGCTGCTGGCGGTGCGCGCGAAGGCGGGCGCGCGGGCGGAGCTCAACGGCGTGCTGTCGGACGGGAACCGGGTGGGCGCGCTGCACTGAACGGGCGCCCCGGGGAGGGGCGTCACGAACGCTCTCCCCGGGGCGGACGCGGTGCACGTCCCGCGGGCCCAAAAATCGGGTGCACACCCCTGCCGCGGGAGCTTACCCGTCAGTATATTGACGCCATGTCTCATAAGCAGCCTGCGCCGGAGGCTTCGGAGCGGATGGCGCTCAAGGCCCGCAAGGTCTCCTTCGACTGGCAGGAGACCCCGCTCCACTGGGTCCCCGGTGACCCGTTCGCGACCCACACCATCAATGTGCTGCACCTCCTCCTCCCGGCCGGCGAGCGCTGGTTCGTGCACGTCTACCAGCAGGTCCTGCCGTACATCACGGACGAGCAACTGCGCGCGGACGTCATCGGCTTCATCGGGCAGGAGGCGATGCACTCCCAGGCGCACGACGACGTGCTGCCGCATCTGAAGAAGCTCGGCCTCGATCCGACGCCGTACACCGCGCAGGTGGACTGGCTCTTCGAGAAGCTGCTCGGCGACCGCACCCTGCCGCCGGGCAGGCCGCGTGAGTGGTGGCTGATGGAGCGGGTCGCCATCATCGCGGCGATCGAGCACTACACCGCCTTCCTCGGCAACTGGGTGCTCAACGCGGACGAGCTGGACCGCCGCGGCGCCGACGCCACGATGCTGGATCTGCTGCGCTGGCACGGCGCCGAGGAGGTCGAGCACCGTTCGGTGGCCTTCGAGCTGTTCATGCATGTCGACGGCGGCTACCGGCGCCGGGTGCGCACCTGGGCGACGGCGTTCTCCGCGCTGGTGTTCCTGTGGCAGCGCGGTGCGCGCTTCTTCATGGAGAACGACCCGTCCCTCGAGGACGGCCGGGCGAGCCTTCCGCAGTTCGTCCGCGCCGGACGGCAGGGTGTCCTGCCGTCGACGTCCGCGATGCTGCGCTCCGTTCCGCGCTATCTGAGCCGCGGCTACCACCCGTCGCAGGAGGGCAGCACGGCGCAGGCCGTCGCCTATCTCGCCACGTCCCCGGCCGCGAACGGGGGCCACTGAGATGGCGCCCCGCCTCAGGACCGTCGCCCTCGTCGCCGGCGCGGCGCTGCTCACCCGGCGGGCCCTGCGCCGCCGGATCGGGACCTCGCCGCTGTGGCCGCTGCCCGCCCTGGAGGAGCCGGTGTCAGGACGCGGACGCGGCGCCACGGCGACCCGGCGCGCGCTGGTCACCGAACGGACCTCCCCCGCCGAGGGTGTGGTCCGACTGCGGCTGGAGGGCACGGATCTGCCGCCCTGGGAGCCCGGCGCCCACCTCGATCTGGTGCTGCCGTCCGGCCTGGTGCGCCAGTACTCGCTCTGCGGCGACCCGGCCGAGTCCGGCACCTACACGGTGGCCGCGCGACTGATCGAGGACGGCCGGGGCGGTTCGCGCGAGGTGCACGAGCAGCTCCACGAGGGCACTGAGATCGAGATCCGCGGGCCCCGCAACCGGTTCGCCCTGGTCCGCTCCGCCGCCTATCTCTTCGTGGCGGGCGGTATCGGCATCACGCCCGTACTGCCGATGCTGCGGGCCGCCGAGGCCGCGGGCGCCGACTGGCGGCTGGTGTACTGCGGCCGCTCCCGCGCCTCGATGCCGTTCCTCGACGAGATCGAGAAGCTGGGCGCGGACGGCGGCCGGGTCACGGTCGTCGCCGAGGACGAATCCGGGCTGCCGGACCTCGCGTTCCTCGCCGGCACCCCGGAGGAGACCGCGGTGTACTGCTGCGGCCCCGACGGCCTCATGGACGCGGTCACCCGACTGCTCCCGGAGGGCAGGAGGCCGCATCTGGAGAGGTTCGCACCGGGAGCGCAGGAGGGCGGCGGGCCCTTCGAGGTCGAACTCCGCCGTACGGGACGGACCGTTCGGGTAGCCGAGGGCCAGTCGGTGCTGGCGGCGGTCCGCGCCGAGGTGCGGGACGTCTCGTACTCCTGCGAGCAGGGCTTCTGCGGCACCTGTCAACAGCGGGTCCTGGCGGGCGAGATCGATCACCGCGACGAACTGCTGACCGATGGCGAGCGGGAGGACTCGATGCTCATCTGCGTCTCGCGCTGTCACGGCGGACGGCTGGTGCTCGACCTGTAGAACAGGCGCACGGAGTGCAGTCGGTAGGCTGTCGGCATGACGACCGGGGTACGCCGCAGGATGGGCGTCGAGGAGCGCAGGCAGCAGCTGATCGGTGTGGCGCTGGAGCTCTTCAGCGCCCGCTCCCCCGATGAGGTGTCGATCGACGAGATAGCCGCGGCCGCGGGTATCTCGCGGCCTCTCGTCTACCACTACTTCCCCGGCAAGCAGAGCCTGTACGAGGCCGCGCTGCGTCGCGCGGCCGACGAGTTGGCCGGCCGGTTCGTGGAACCGCACGAGGGGCCGCTCGGCGCGCGGCTGCTGCGGGTGATGCGCCGGTACTTCGACTTCGTCGAGGAGCACGGGCCGGGCTTCTCCGCGCTGATGCGCGGTGGTCCGGCCGTCGGGTCGACCACCACCAACGCGATGATCGACGAGGTGCGGCAGGCCGCGTACGAGCAGATCCTCGCGCACCTCGGGGTCCGTCGCCCGCCCGCGCGGCTCGCGTTGGTCGTCCGCTCCTGGGTGTCTCTCGCGGAGTCGACGGCGCTGATCTGGCTGGACGGGCGCCGGATTCCGCGCACGGAGCTGGAGTTGCAGCTCGTGCACGACTTCGCGGCGCTGTGCGCGGTGAGCGCGGCCTACGACGAGGAGATGGCCGGCATCCTGATCGGCGTCCTGACGGACGAACCCGCCGAGGGACCCTTCGGTGATCTGGTCGGCCGGCTCATGACACTGGCGCCCGCGCTCGTCGGCACGGTGCCGTCCCAGCGCCGGCCGTAGGACGACACCGGACGCCCACGGCCCCCAGCCCTGGTCCGGGGGGGGGCCGTGGGGCCGTGGTCAGAGCCCGGTCATCCGCAGGGCCAGCAGCGCCACATCGTCCTCACGGGTGCCGAAGCGGTCGAGCAGGGAGTCGCACAGCGCCTCGACACCCGGCGGCGCCTGGCGGGCCGCGTGGCGCAGCCGGTCCATCGAGACCGCCAGATCGGTTCCCCGGGTCTCGATCAGACCGTCGGTGACCATCAACAGCCGCTCGCTGCGGGCGAGCCGGACCTCAGCCGGCCGAGGGCGCCCCAGCCCCAGGCCGAGGAGCGGGCCCGACACCTCCGCGTAGCGGGCTCCTCCGGTGCCGTCGACGATCAGCGGGCGGATGTGACCGCCGTTGGCGATACGGGTGCGTCCGGTGGCCGGGTCGATCAGGGCGAGGCAGACCGTCGCCGTCGCCTCCGGGTGGTAGCGCTGGAGCATACGGTCGAGCCGGTGGAGCAGGACGGCCGGATCGGTCTCGTCGGTGGCGTACGCCCGCAGCGCGTGGCGCAGTTCGACCATCACGGTGGCCGCGTCGAGGGAGTGGCCGACGACGTCGCCGACACCGACGAGCAGGCCGTCGGCGGTGGCCAGGGCCACGTAGAAGTCGCCGCCGATCTCGGCGTTGCGCGAGGCGGGGACATAGCGCAGGGCCAGCTCCGCGCCCGGCAGGGCGGGCGGCTGCTGGGGCAGGAAACTGCGCTGGAGGGTGAGGGCGACATGGCGTTCCTCGGCCGCGGTGCGCAGCGTACGGGCCGTGAGGGCGGTGGTGTGCGCGAGCCGTCGCAGCAGCAGTGTGGTGTGCGGGTCGCGCCGGGGGCCGAGCGGGTACGCCAGGCAGACCGGCGGCTGGTCGGGGCCGCTGCGGGCGAGCAGCAGGGCCGCGCCGCCGGGGGGTTCGGGGCGGAAGAAGCCGGGGGGCCACAGCGGTGGCGGTAGGACGAGGGGCTGTACGCCGGTGCGGCCCTCCGTGCACCGCTCCATCAGCCGGGCCACCACCGCGCGTTCCTCGACGCCGGGCAGGCTTCCGTACCGCAGGGGGCTGCCCGCGTGCAGGGTCTCGTCGACCCCGAACACGAAGGCCGCCGCGGGGCCGCCGGTGAGCGAGCCGACCGCGCCGGCGGCGAGGTCGGCCAGCTCCTGCGGGCCGTGCGCACAGTGCAGTTCGGTGGTGACGGCGGCCAGCCGGTTCAGCCGGTCCGCCTGGGCCTCGGCGTCGTGCAGGGAACGGGCGCCGCGCAGGGCGGCGCGGACGACGGCCTCGATCTCCTCGGGCTCGACGGGGATCGTGAGATAGGCCTCGGCGCCGGAGTCGAGACCGCGGGTGCGGTCGCGCGGAGTGACGGCCGCGGCGCTGAAGTGCACCACCGGAATGGCGGCGATCTCCGGATGGGCCTTGATACGGCGGCAGAGCTCGAACCCGCTCATGTCCGGCAGCCCGACATCGACCAGTGCCGCGTCCGGCAACGCACCTGATCTGAGCCGGGCATCCAGCTCGATCAGGGCGTCGCCGGCACACGCGGACGGCACGACCAGGTGTCCCGCTCGGCGCAGTACGGCACCCATGGCATAGCGGTTGGCCTCGAGGTCGTCGACGACCAGGACCGTGGTGCCGTCCGCTTCGTTCATCGTGCGCTCCCGTCGAACCGGGGAGATGGTGCCTCTCCGTAGTCGGTCCACTACGCTAGCGCGATCGGCTCAGCTCCGGGTGAAGACGGCGACTGTTCGCCCGGGTACCGAGAAGGTGCCCGAACTCCTTTCGTAGGAGGAGGTCTTGGTCACGGCGTCGGTGCCGGTCGCCTGGACGGGGTGCAGGGCGTACGGGGCACCGGTCAGGGCCTCGATCCGCTGGGTCCTGCGCTGCGGGGTGGAGTTGAAGACCACGACCAGGTCACCGGCCCGCATGGTGATCACACCCGGTGTCTCGTCCGTGCCGGACAGCGGGAAGGAGACCGCGGACTGGACCTGCTCGGCGGTGCCGAGACCGAACGCCTTCTCGGTGGTGCGGATGGTGAGCAGATCGCGGTAGGCGGCCGACGCTCCCGTGATCTGCGGGCAGCCCACCGTGAGAGCGGGGGCGGTCAGCAGCGGTTTCGCGTAGGGCCACTTGGGCCGGTTGTCGGCCGCGGGCGGCAGTCCGCGGCCGAAGCCGTTGCCGTCCCGGCAGTCCCAGTGGATGGCGTTGAACCAGTCGCCGCTGTCGTAGGAGTTGCGGTCCAGCGACTTGGAGCGCAGCAGGTCCGTGCCCGCCTGGGAGAGCGCGGGGCCCTGGGAGAGTGCCGCCGTGGCCATCGCCAGCACCTGCATGCGCGCCCGGTCACCGGGTGAGGTGGTGGCGGGGAGCTTGAAGGCGAGGGCGTCGTACAGCGATTCGTTGTCGTGGGCGTCGGCGTAGGCCAGTGCGTCGCCGGGGGCGGCCGCGTACCCGGCGGGGGCGCCGTTGTAGTCGACCTCGGAACCCTTGACGCTGCGGCCCGCGGTGTCGGTGAAGGTGTACCCGGCGAGGTTGCCGGTGAGCCCGACCTTGATCAGGTCCTGGTAGTGGAGCAGCCGGGCCTTCTGCTGGGCCTCGGTGCCGTTGGCGGGCGAGGAGTTGGGGTCGGTGAACAGTCCGGAGGCGAAGCCCTGCACACCCGGGTCCTCGTCGAACGGTCCGCCGCCGCGGACCGCGTCACGGGCCCGGTCGGAGAAGGTCGCGATGCCGGTACCGGCCATGTTCTTCTGCGTCGCCTGCACGAACCGGGCGTCGTCGGCGATCTCGCCGAAGTTCCAGCCCTCGCCGTACAGGACGATCTTCTTGCCGTCCACGCCGTCCCGTGCGGGGGTGAGGGCGTCGAGCGCCTTGCGGACGGCCAGGATGTTGGCCTTCGGGTGGTGTCCCATCAGGTCGAAGCGGAAGCCGTCGACCTTGTACTCCTTCGCCCAGGTGACGACGGAGTCCACCACGAGCTTGCCCATCATGGCGTTCTCGGGCGCGGTGTTGGCGCAGCAGGTGGAGGTGGCCACGGTGCCGTCCGCCAGCAGGCGCTGGTAGTAGCCGGGCACGATCCTGTCGAGTACGGACTTGTCGGCCTGGCCGCTCGCCACGGTGTGGTTGTAGACGACGTCCATGACCGTGCGCAGCCCGGTCCCGTTGAGGGCCTGGACCATCTTCCGGAACTCGACCGTGCGGCGGGTGCCTTCGGGATCGGAGGCGTACGAGCCCTCCGGCACGGTGTAGTGCAGCGGGTCGTAGCCCCAGTTGTAGGCGTCCTTGGCGGCCGCCGCGGCGACGCAGGCCTGCTGCTCCTCCGAGTCGGGGGCGTAGACCGAGAGGTCGCAGCCGGGCTTCGTCCGGTCGGCCCTGCGCTCGGGGATCGTGCCGATGTCGAAGGCGGGCAGGAGGTGGACATAGGACGTACCGCTCGCGGCGAGGGACGACAGGTGCTTCATCCCGGCCGATGCGCGGTCGGTGAAGGCGAGGTACTCGCCCGGGTGTTGCGAGGTGCGGTCCGCGACCGAGAAGTCACGGATGTGCAGTTCCTGGATCTGCGCATTGCGCAGCGGCACCGCCGCGGGCTTCCTCAGGGTGCGCCAGCCGGCCGGGGCGAGCTTCGGGTCGGCGAGGTCGACGAGGAGGCTGCGGGCGGAGTCGGTGGTCAGGGCGGTGGAGTACGGGTCGGTGACCTTGTTGGTCACCAGTTTCCGGACGCTGGGCGCCCAGACGGTGACGGCGTACCGGTAGGGCTTGCCGGTCCAGGACTTCTTGCCGGTGACCGACCAGACGCCCGACGAGTCGTCCCGTCGCATCGGGACGCTCGTGCCGTCGAGTTCGAGGGAGACGGAGCGCGCGGTCGGCGCCCAGAGGGACAGGGAGGGGGTTCCGTGGCGGAAGACCGGTCCGAGGGCGGCCTTGGTGGCCGCGGGCGCGTACAGGTCGTCGAGGATTCCCGCGGTCTGCACACCGGTGGCGGCCAGCAGCGCTCCCCCGGCGGCCCGCTGGGTCGCGATGACCTGACCGCGCAGGGCGCCGCGCACACGGTCCCGGTCGCGCGGGTCGACCGTGAAGGCCGGATAGTCCTTGAGGTGGGGGTACTTGGCCTTCTGCGCATCGGTGAGCGCGGCTGTGCCGAGCCGCAGCCAGCGGCCCTCGTCGCTCAGCGCGCCGTCGACGACGGAGATGCCGCCCTTCTCGGCGTAGACGAGCTGCTGGCTGGTCGCCTCGGTCGCCTTCACCTTCCAGACGACGGTGTTCCGGTCGATCCACTGCGCCTCGGACGTCCCGAGGTCGAGCGAGGGCGCTCCGCCGGTCTGCGGGAGGAGGTACTTCGGCTGTCCGGCGAGCAGCCGGACCTCGTTGCCGTACGTCGCCAGGTCCAGCGACTGGTCGGTGGGCAGGTCCTTCTGGTCGCCCTTGTGGAGGATGTAGCTGAGTGAGCCGGCACCGGCGGCGAGCGGCACCTCGAAGGTCGCTCCGTAGGCGTCCGTGCGCACGGGCTGGAGGGGCTTGGACCAGTCGGTGGGGTTCGCGGCACCGGCCCAGGTGTGCAGACCCCAGCCGTCGTAGTCGCCGTCCGGACGGTGGTAGTGCAGGACGGCCTTCGTCTTGTCCTGCGGCGGGTACGCGCCGTCGGGGGCGCGGTCCGTCTGGGCGTCCTTGCCCTGGGCGATCCACACCTCGCCGGTGCGGGCCAGGTCGACCGTGCGCTGCGGGCCGTCCGCCGTGCCGTTCTTCTCCACGGTGTACGGGAGCGTCGAAGTGTCGTCGTCGAGCGTGATCCAGGCGAACGCTCCGTAGGCGTCGCGGCCGGTGAACGCGGCGGTGGTGGAGCCGGACTTCAGCTGCCAGCCGTCGTAGTCGCCGTCGGGCCGCTGGTAGTGGACGACCACGTGGTCACGGTCCACCGCTCCGGGCTTCTCGGGCGGCGGCGCCTGGCCGGCGGTCGTCGAGGCGAGCGCGCTCGCGGTGCGGCCCGCGGCGTCCACCACAACCGCCTTGTAGCGCAGGGGCGTTCCGGCGGGCACGGTGGTGCCGATGTGCTGGGTGACCTTGTAGGGGGCGTGGTCGGCGGTGCCGAGGGTGCGCCACGGGCCGTTGCCGACCTGCGCGGCGAAGACGACGCGGGCGAGCTGCCCGCCGTCGGCGTCGGCGGCGATCTCGACGGTGCCGGTGGCCCCGGCGGCCGGTGCCTTCAGGCTGATCACGGGCTTCGCGGCGGGCGCGGGCTGCGGCGCCCCGGCCCGGAGCACGACGGACGACAGCGCGGGCACGGTGACGGTGACCTTGCGGGCCGCGTCGCTGCGGGTGGTGGCGGTGCTGCCGTAGATCCCGCGGAAGGCGGTGTCCGCCGAGCCGGTGGTCACCTCGACCGTCTTGGGCGCCGTGCCGTTGTTGACCGCGACCAGGTACTCCGTCTTCCGCCGGGTGTCGGTACGGGAGAAGGCGTACACGGAACCCTCGGCATAGCGCTGCTGCTGGACGCCGTCCCGCAGCGCCGGGTGGGCCGTGGTCAGCCGGGAGAGCGCGGCGATCGAGCGGTAGAGCGGGTGCCCGGAGTCGTAGGCGTCCGAGGCGTGCGTACGGTCCGTGCCGAGCTGGTCGTCGTCCAGGTAGTCGGGGGTCCTGGAGGCGAAGAGCGTCTGGCGGGCGTCCTTGTCGCCGCCGGCTCCGGTGAAGCCCTGCTCGTCGCCGTAGTAGATCACCGGGTTGCCCCGGGAGAGGAACATCAGCTCGTTGGAGAGCCGGGCCCGGCCGAGCAGTTCGGCGTCGTCCGCCGTCGGGTTGTCCTGCTTCAGGAACGTCCCGATACGGCCCATGTCGTGGTTGCCGAGGAAGGTCACCTGCTCATAGGCGTTGGCCTTGTCGGTGGTGTAGCGGTAGTCGTCGGCGAACACCTTCGCGAGCCGGTCGGCGGGGGCGCCCTGGGAGGCGTAGGCGCGGGCCGCGTCCTGGAAGGGGAAGTCGAGGGTGGCGTCGAGCCGGCCGCGGGTGACGTACGGCGAGGTGACGGCGGTGTCCGCGGAGAAGACCTCGCCGAACATGAAGAAGTCGTCCCGGCCCTGCTTCGCCGCGTACGCGTCGAGCGCGGTCGCCCACCGGGTCCAGAAGTCCATGTCGACGTGTTTGACGGTGTCGATACGGAAGCCGTCGATGTCGAAGTCGCGGACCCACTTCTGGTAGATCCGCTCCATGCCGGTGACGACCTCGGGCCGCTCGGTCCACAGGTCGTCGAGCCCGGAGAAGTCCCCGTACTCGGAACTCTCGCCCGCGAAGGTGGAGTCGCCGCGGTTGTGGTACATCGTGGGGTCGTTCAGCCAACTCGGCACCTTGGCCGCGGTGTTGTCGCGAGTGACCGGGGTGTAGGGGAAGGAGTCCGCGTCCACCGCGGGGACGCCGGCCCGGTCGTCGAAGGGACGGCCGGACGCGTCGAGGTAGGGATACGCGCCCTTGGGGCGGTAGCCGTACTTCTTCTCGGCGTAGTCGACGGTGTCGGCGGTGTGGTTGGTGATGACGTCGAAGAAGACCTTCATGCCTTTGGCACGGGCCTTGTCGATGAGGGTTTCCAGGTCCTTGTTGGTCCCGAAGTGCGGGTCGACCTGGGTGAAGTCGGTGATCCAGTACCCGTGGTAGCCGGCGGAGGCGTCCTTGCCGGTGCCCTGGACGGGCCGGTTCTTGAAGATGGGCGCGAGCCAGATCCCGGTGGTGCCGAGGCCCTTGATGTAGTCGAGCTTCTTCGTCAGGCCCTTGAGGTCACCGCCCTGGTAGAACCCCTTGTCGGCGGGGTCGTACCCGGTGTCGAGCCGGTCCCCCTGGAGGCCGCCGCGGTCGTTGGCGGGGTCGCCGTTGGCGAACCGGTCGGGCAGCACGAAGTAGAACTGCTCGCGGGTCAGGTCGTGCCGGGCCGGTTCGGCGGCGAGCCGGGCGTCGGACGGTGGGCCGGGGGCCTTGGTCTCGGCCGCGACCGGCGCGGCGGGTACGAGCGCGGCGCACAGCGCCCCGACGATGCCGACGACGGCTCTGCGCGGTCGTCCGGTTCGGAACACGGTTGTTCTCCTTGGGTAGTCCTGCGCGCGCGGTGCGGCCCGGCGGGCGGGCCCGGGATGTGCGGGACCCGCCCGTGGGGACGTGCTGTGCCGACGCGCGGCGAAAGGGATCCGGCTCGGATGCCCGTCGGGTGCGGCTGTGTGTCTGTCAGCCGCAGCTGCGGGCGCCCGTGTGCAGCGCCACCGCGGTGTTGGGGCCGAGCGTCGTCGTGAACTGGCCGGAGCCGTTCACCGTGACCGCGCGTCCCGACTGGACGTCGCAGTAACCGCCCGCGGGCAGCGACGTCTGGAACGTCCGGGTCAGCGACCCCGTCTCGTGGTTGATGGCCACATACGCCTTCGAACCGCGCCCGAAGGCGATCTGGTCACCGCCGTTGTCCCACCAGTTGCTGACGGCCTGCCCGCGGGCCACGTTGCGGAAGGCGACCATCGACCTGATCTCCGGCCAGGCGTGCTGGCACTTCCAGCCGTCCTGCCAGCACGCGTTCACCGTCCCGCCGTTCGGCGGGCCGGCGTCGCGGTCGGAGAACTCGTAGCCGGAGTGCACGTCCGGGGAGCCGTAGGGCCAGGCCAGCATGAAGACGTTCGCCAGCGTGTAGTCGGCGCCGTTCTTGTAGGTGAGGGTGTCGCCGCCGCGCTCGGTGTCGTGGTTGTCGACGAAGACCGCCGACTTCCCCGACTCCATGTAGCCCCAGCCCTCGCCGTAGTTCTTCAGATAGGCGAGGTTCTCGGCTGTGAAGACCCGCTTGAGGTCGCGGGCGTAGCGGAACTCCTGGACGTCGCCGTTGCCGAGGTACTCGCTCGGCGAGACGGCCTCGCCCGCGCCGAAGATGGCTTCCTGCTTCCAGTACACGGACGGCTTGCTGAGCCGGGACTTGATGTTCGCGAGGTCCCCCGCCGGCATGTGCTTGGCCGCGTCGATGCGGAAGCCGTCGACGCCGAGCGAGAGCAGGTCGTTGAGATAGGCCGCGATGCGCCCGCGGACGTAGTCCTCGCCGGTGTCGAGGTCCGCGAGGCCCACCAGCTCACAGTTCTGGACATTGCCGCGGTCCTGGTAGTTGCTGATGTGCGCACGGCAGTCGTCCATGTCGGCGCCGGACCAGATCCCGGGGTAGGTGTACTTCGTGTACGACGAGCCGCCGGTGCCGGTGCCGTCCGCCGACGCCATGTGGTTGATCACCGCGTCGACGACGACCTTGACGCCGGCGGCGTGACACGTGTTCACCATCGCGGCGAAGGAGGCGCGGTCGCCGAGCCGTCCCGCGATCTTGTAGCTGACGGGCTGGTACGAGGTCCACCACTGGCCGCCCTGGATGTGCTCCTGCGGCGGGGAGACCTGGACGTAGCCGTAGCCGGCGGGGCCCAGGGTGCCGCTGCACGCGGTGGCGACCGATGCGTACTTCCACTCGAAAAGGACAGCCGTGACGTCCTTGTCCCCCGGCGGTGCCGCCTGCGCGGTGCCCGCCGGTGCAACCACACTCACCGCCGCACACGCCACCAGGGCGAGTGCCGCGGCCAGAGGTCTGCCGGCCATTGTTCCTCCTGCATGGGGGGAGGTGCGGGTGACGGAGAAGCCTTGTCCGGCAACGCGCCGTGCCCGTAAGGCCTGTGAGGGTTCTTGCTGCAAGGCAGCAGAAAGTTATTGCGGTCGCGACCGTACGATTCCGCCGGTCCGCGGTCAACCCTTTGGACACACTGGTGTTGCACCGTGGAAATCTTGCGGTTTCCCAACTGCAAGCTCTTTCGCAAGACTTGCAGCGGTGTTAGTTTTCAGCCATGACTCCGGGCCGGTCGGCCGGGGGGCCGGCCTGTCCGGACCCCACGCGCCCGGCCGGCCGGTCCGGTCACGCGCTCATCCGCGCGGTGAGCCGAACGGGCCCTCGGAGCACGCCTACCGGCGCGCCTGCGCGGTGCTGCCGCGGACCACGAGTTCGGGCTGGAACACATACTCCGTGCTCTGCACCGGACTTCCCTGGAGTTCCTCCAGCAGCGCGCCGACCGCGGCCGCCGCCATCGCCTTCACCGGCTGGCGGATCGTCGTGAGCGGCGGGTCGGTGAACGCCACCAGCCGTGAGTCGTCGAACCCGACCACCGAGAGGTCGTACGGCACATGGAGCCCGCGCTCCCGGGCCGCCCGGATCACACCGAGGGCCATCATGTCGCTGCCGCAGACGACAGCGGTGCAGTCCTTCTCCAGCAGCGCACCGGCCGCCGCGTGGCCGCCCTCGACGCTGAACAGGGAGCGCTCCACCAGTTGTTCGGCCGCCGCGCGGGTGTAGCCGAGGAGGGAGACGAGCCCGTCCAGAAAGCCCTCGGTCTTGCGTTGCGCCGGCACATAGCGGACGGGGCCGATCGCGAGGCCGATCCGCTCGTGCCCCAGCTCGGCCAGATGGTTCACGGCCGTCCGCATCGCCGCCCGGTCGTCGCAGGAGACGCACGGCGCGCTGATCTGCTCGCTGTGGCCGTTGATGAGGACGAACGGGACTCCCCGGGCCGCGAGTTCGGCGTAGCGCGAGTGATCCGCCGAGGTGTCGGAGTGCTGCCCGGACAGGAACACGATGCCGTTGACACCGCTCTCCTGGAGCTGCTCGACGAGCTCCTCCTCGGTGGCGCCGCCGGGCAACTGCGTGCAGAGCACCGGGGTGTAGCCGTGCCCGGCCAGCACCTGCTCCAGGGCCTGGGCGAAGGCGGGGAAGATCGGGTTGGTGAGTTCGGGCGTGAGCAGCCCGACGAGGCCCGCGCTGCGCTGCCGCAGCCGCACGGGCCTCTCGTATCCGAGCACGTCGAGCGCCGCGAGCACCCGCTGCCGGGTGCCGCTCGCCACACCCGGCTTGCCGTTCATGACCCGGCTGGCGGTCGCCTCGCTGACCGACGCCTGAGCCGCGATGTCCGCGAGCCGCGGGGCGGCGGCGCCGGTCTGGACGGCGCCGCCCCGCGACGGAGGAATCGTCACACCGCCCACCAGACGGTGGTGTCCGCGGGCAGTACGGCCTCGCCGTCGGTGATCCGCACGGCGCTGTTGGCGAGAAGGACACGGCCGGCGGCCGGGACGCGCACGGCCGTGCCCGTCGTGTTGACGGTGCAGACGAAGCCGCCCTCCCTGCGGAAGGCGAGCACGCCCTCGGGGGCGTCGAGCCACTCGACCGTGTCGCCCGCGCCCAGCGCCGGGTGCTCGCGCCGCGCCGCGAGAGCGCTGCGGTACAGCTCCAGCGTCGAGTCGGGGTCGCCGGTCTGCGCCTCGACGCTCAGCTCCGCCCAGCTGTCCGGCTGCGGAAGCCAGCTGCCGCCTTCGCCGAAGCCGAACGACGGGCCCTTCGCGGTCCACGGGATCGGCACCCGGCAGCCGTCGCGGAAGCCGTCCTGGCCCTCGGTGCGGCCGAAGGCGGGGTCCTGGCGGACCTCGTCGGGCAGGTCGGTGACGTCGGGGAGGCCGAGCTCCTCGCCCTGGTAGACGTAGGCGGAGCCGGGCAGCGCCAGCATCAGCAGGGTGGCGGCGCGGGCGCGCCGCAGCCCCAGTTCACGGTCGCCGGCCTCGCGGATCTGGGTGCCCGCGGGCGGACCGGCGAAGCGGGTGGCGTGCCGGGTCACGTCGTGGTTGGAGAGCACCCAGGTCGCCGGGGCGCCGACGGGCCGCATGGCGTCGAGCGACTGGTCGATGACCCGGCGCAGCTCCGGGGCGTCCCAATGGGTGCCCAGGTACTGGAAGTTGAAGGCCTGGTGCAGTTCGTCGGGGCGTACGTAGTTGGCGGTGCGCTCGACGGTGGGGGTCCAGGCCTCGGCCACAGCGATGCGGTCGCCGGGGTACTCGTCCAGGATCGTGCGCCAGCTGCGGTAGATCTCGTGGACGCCGTCCTGGTCGAAGAAGGGCATGACATCGTTTCCGAGCAGCTTCAGCTGGTCGCTGCCGCCGAGGTCGGGCAGGCCCTCGGCCTTGACCAGGCCGTGCGCGACGTCGATCCGGAAGCCGTCGACCCCCATGTCGAGCCAGAAGCGCAGGATGGAGCGGAACTCGTCGGCGACGGCGGGGTGTTCCCAGTTGAAGTCGGGCTGCTCGGGCGCGAAGAGGTGCAGATACCAGTCGCCGGGGGTCCCGTCGGGGTTCTCGGTACGGGTCCAGGCGGGGCCGCCGAAGATGGACTCCCAGTCGTTGGGCGGCAGTTCGCCGTCCTCGCCCTTGCCGGGGCGGAAGTGGTAGCGCTCGCGCAGGGCCGACCCCGGGCCCTCCTTCAGCGCCCGCTTGAACCACTCGTGGGCGTCCGAGGAGTGGTTGGGCACCAGGTCGACGATGATCCGCAGACCGAGCTCGTGCGCGTCCCTGATCAGCGCGTCGGCGTCGAGGAGCGTGCCGAACATCGGGTCGATGGCGCGGTAGTCGGCGACGTCGTAACCGGCGTCGGCCTGCGGCGACGCGTAGAAGGGACTCAGCCACACGGCATCGACGCCGAGTTCCCTCAGATACGGCAGCCGGCTGCGGATGCCGGGAAGGTCGCCCATGCCGTCGCCGTTCCCGTCGGCGAAGCTGCGGGGGTACACCTGGTAGATGACGGCGTCTCTCCACCAGTCCGCGCCGGGCGCGGTCGTCTTGGCGGCGTGATGGGCGTCAGCCAGGTACTGGGTCATTCTCGATCCCTCTGAGGCTCGGTGCAGCGATGGGGGCGAAACATCAGGCAGCAGGGGCACCCGGCCGGTCAGGCGGCCGGGCGCCCCGGTTCGTGGGGGGTCAGGACTTGGCGGCGCCGGCGGTGAGACCGGTGACCAGGTGCCGCTGGACCAGGTAGAAGAACAGCGAGGCCGGGATGGCGATGAGCACGGAGGTCGCGGCCATCAGGTCCCACTGGGTGTCGTGCTCGCTGATGAAGGTGGTCAGGCCGATGGCGAGGGTGTACTTGTCGTCGCTGAGCATGAAGACCGACGCATAGGCGACCTCGGCCCAGGCGGTGAGGAAGGTGTAGAACGCCGCCACCGCCAGGCCCGGCCGCGCCAGCGGCAGGATCAGCCGGTAGAAGGTGCCGAACGGGGTGAGTCCGTCGATGCGGCCGGCCTCGTCGATCTCCGCGGGGATGGTGTCGAAGTACCCCTTGAGCAGCCAGGCGCAGTACGGGATCGCCGTGGTGCAGTAGACGAGGATCAGCGCCCAGTAGGTGTCGAGCAGGCCGAGGTTCGCCAGGATGTTGTAGAGCGGCACCATCAGGATGGCGACCGGGAACATCTGCGTGACCAGGAAGGTCCACATCAGCTGCCGGTGGCCGGGGAAGCGCATCCGGGAGACGGCGTAGCCGGAGCTGGCGGCGATGAAGACGCCGAGCAGGCACGTACCGAGCGCGACGATCATCGAGTTGACGAACCACTGGAGGAACGACGTGTCGCTCAGGACCGTCGTGTAGTTCTCGAAGCTGATCTTGCCGGCGATGTCGCCGGGGTGCAGGAAGTCGCTCTTGTCGGGACCGAGGGAGATCCAGGCGATCCAGCCGATCGGGAACGCGGCGATGAAGCTCGCGAGGATCAGCGCGCTGTGGATCAGCACGGAAACCGAGCGGGGACGCTCGCCGCGCTTCAGCGGGCGCTTGCCCGCGGCGCGTCCGCGGGGCGGAACGGCGGCGGTGGATTCGGCGGCCGGTCCCGCGGCCGGGAGATCTGCTGTGGTGCTCATGGGGTCGCTCCCCTCTCTTTCGTCAGGACTGCTTCTGATGGCCCGTTGGCCGTGTACGGACCGTCAGACGGCCTTCTCGTTGCGGGCCAGCCAGCGCCGGTAGAAGGAGGCGAAGACGATGAGCATCGACAGGATGATGACGCCGTAGGCGGCGGAGCCCGCGTAGTCGCGCGGCTCCTGCCCGAAGCCGAGGCGGTACGCCCAGGTGACGAGGATCTGGGCGTCGGTGCCCGAGTTGTTGCCGAACAGCAGGAAGATGACCACGAACTGGTTGAAGGTCCAGATCACTCCGAGCAGGACGACCGTGCTGCTGACCGAGCGCAGACCCGGGAGCGTCACGAAGCGGAAGCGCTGCCAGGGGGTGGCTCCGTCGACCTCGGCGGCCTCGTAGAGCTCGGGCGGGATCGACTGAAGACCGCCGAGCAGCGAGACCATCATGAAGGGGACGCCGACCCAGGTGTTGACCATGATGGCGGCGGTCTTCTGCCAGAACGGCTCGCTCAGCCAGGCCGGGGTGGGCAGATGCGCCCATTCCAGCACCATGTTGAGGACGCCGCCGTCGTCGGCGAGGATCAGCCGCCAGGCGAAGACGGTGACGAAGGTGGGCACGGCCCACGGCAAGATGAGGACCATCCGGTAGAAGGTGCGGCCGCGGAGCTTGCGGTTCAGCATCAGGGCGAGCCCCATGCCGATGCCGTAGTGCAGGGCCACACAGACGACGGTCCAGACGATCGTCCAGGTGAAGTGGGGCCAGAACTGGTGGTCGCCGCCGGAGAGGATCTCCGTGTAGTTGTCGAGGCCCACCCACGAGAAGCTGTCGGGGATCTCGTTGACGCCGATGGTCCGGCCGACGTTCTGGCTGTTGGCGTCGGTCAGCGACAGATAGATGCCGCGGGCCAGGGGGTAGAGCACCAGGACGCCGATGACCGCCACCACGGGGGCGACCATGGCCCAGGCGTACCAGTTCCGGTTGTACGACTGCCTGATACGGCTCATCGGCCCGGGACGCTGCCCAGCGCCACGCCGGGTCTTATCGCTTCCGCCCTCGACGGCGACGGTCATCTTCGACACCTTTACGACAGATTCTCAGCAGGGTGTACGGCGTGGTGGCACGGCCCGGTTCCGGGCCGCACCACGACGGGCGGCCGTCCGGTCCCGCCCCTGTCGGGGCCGGTCCCGGACGGCCGACGGCCTTAGGAGAAGTCCTTGAGCAGCTTCTTGTAGGACTCGGCGGTGGTGTCGAGACCCTTCTGCGTGCTCACCTTGCCCTGGAGGATCGCGGTGAGGTTGGTGCCCAGGTCGGCGAAGAGCGAGCTGTACTCGGGCAGTTCGGGACGCGGGCGGGCGGAGCCGGCGAGGATCGCCTGGAACTCGGTGATGCCCGGGGTGGCCTTGACCTCGGCGGTGTAGGCGGAGGTACGGGTCGGCAGCGTGCCGTTCTTCAGCGCGATCTTGGCCTGGGTCTCGCCCGAGGTCATGAAGCCGACGAACTTCTGGGCCGCGGCCTGGTGCGCCTTGTCGGAGCCGGCGTACACGGAGAGGTTGTGGCCGCCGGTCGGGGCGCCGGCCTTGCCGGTGGCGCCGGCCGGGACGCCGGAGATGCCGAGGTTCGCCTTGTCCTTGAACGCGGCGCCCTTGTAGATGTTCGTGAGCTCCCAGGGACCCTGGAGGATCATCGCGACCTTGCCGGTGTTGAACGCGTCCATCATGTGGGCGTACGAGTCGGCGGTCACGTCGAGCTTGGAGACACCCGGGGCCTTGAGGAGGTCCTTGCTCGCGTCCACGGCCTTGACGGCCTCGGGGGAGTTGACGGTGATCTTCTTCGCCTCGGCGTCGACCATGTCGGTGCCCTCGCCGAAGAGGAAGGGCAGCTCGAAGTAGGCGTCGGCGCGCAGCGTGAAGCCGTCGACCTTGGCCTTCTCCTTGACCGCCTTGGCGACGGCCTTGACCTCGTCCCAGGTGGCGGGCGCCTTGTCGTAGCCGGCCTTCTTCAGGATCTCCTTGTTCCACATCAGGCCGAGGGAGTCGGTGACGAAGGGGGCGCCGTAGGTCTTGCCCTCGTACTGGGCCTGCTTGAGGAGCGAGGGAGTGATGTCCTCGGTGTTCTTGAGGGCGTCGGTCCCGTCGAGGGGGGCGAGGAACTGCGACTTGGCCCAGGCGGCGGTCCAGCCGACCTCGGCGCGGACGATGTCCGGCGCGCCCTTGCTGCCGGCCGCGGTCTGGAACTTGTTCTGCGCCTGGTCGAACGGGACGTTGACGTACTTGACCTTGATGTCCTTGTTGGCCTTCTCGAACTCGGCGATCATCGCCTTGTACGTCGGCGCCTCGTTCGTCGCGTTGGACGTGTCCCACCAGGTCAGGGTGACCGGGCCGCCGGCCTCGTCACCGCTGTCGTCCCCGCCGCACGCCGTCGCTGCCAGTGCCAGTGCCGCTACCAGCGCGGTGGCCGCTATGCCACGCCGCATGTGAACTCCTTCAGAGATGCCCGAGATGGCGGAGGCCGGGGGCCTCCCGCCGACCGCTCCCTCGCGGCGCCGGGTTCGGCAGGAACGTAACAAGGATGAAAGGAAGCGGAAAGACCTTGCGGCAATTTTCTGCAAGGACGGAGGATCGTTACATCCACGTGTCCGGAGAGTTGCCGTTGTATCGCTTGACGGTGGCTCCTCCGACCGCTTCCGTGCGCCCCCGCAATGACTTCCGCAAGATCTTGCAGAGCTGATATTTTGATTCCCGAGCACCGTCACCAAGCGCCCGCACCCACGTTGACCTCGTTGGTTGTACGTCCCCCCGCCTCCGGACCGTACGAGAGGGACCCACTCATGACCCACGAACTCGCTCCCGCCGTCGGCCTCCCCGCGCCCACGGCCGCCGAGGGACAGAGCCTTGCAAGCTCTTCCAGCGAGGGCCGCGACTGGTGGCGCGATGCCGTCATCTACCAGGTGTACGTCCGCTCCTTCGCCGACAGCGACGGCGACGGCATCGGCGATCTGCGCGGCGCCACCGAACGCCTGCCGCACCTGGCCGAGCTGGGCGTCGACGCCGTATGGCTCACCCCCTTCTATGCCTCCCCCCAGGCCGACGGCGGCTACGACGTCGCCGACTACCGGGCCGTCGACCCGCTCTTCGGGGATCTCGCCGACGCCGACGACCTGGTGCGCACCGCCCACGAGCTGGGCCTGCGGGTGATCGTGGACGTCGTCCCGAACCACACTTCGGACCAGCACCCGTGGTTCCTGGCCGCGCTCGCGGACCCCGACCCGGAGGGCGCCCGCCGGCGCTACCACTTCCGGCCCGGCAGGGGCGCGCACGGCGAGCTGCCGCCGAACGACTGGGAATCCGTCTTCGGCGGACCCGCCTGGACCCGCACCCCCGACGGCGCCTGGTACCTGCACCTCTTCGCACCCGAGCAGCCCGACCTCAACTGGGACGACCAGGAGGTGCACGAGGAGTTCGACTCCGTCCTGCGCTTCTGGCTGGACCTCGGTGTGGACGGCTTCCGCATCGACGTCGCGCACGGCATGGTCAAGGCCGCCGGGATGCCGGACATCGGCCACGGGGAACAGGCCAGCCTGATCGGTTCCCAGACACTGCCCTTCTTCGATCAGGACGGGGTCCACGAGATCCACCGCGGCTGGCGCAGACTGCTCGACTCCTACCCGGGCGAGCGGATCGGGGTCGCCGAGGCCTGGGCACCCAGCGCGGAACGGCTGGCGCTGTACGTACGGCCCGACGAGCTGCACCAGGCCTTCAACTTCCAGTTCCTGCGGTGCCCGTGGGAGCCGGCGGCGATGCGCAGCGTGATCGACGAGTCGCTGGCCGCCACCGCATCGGTCGGAGCGCCCACCACCTGGGTGCTCTCCAACCACGACGTGGTCCGCCACCCCACCCGCTACGGCGGCGGCGCACAGGGACTGCGCCGCGCCCGCGCGGCGGCGCTGCTGATGCTCGCGCTGCCCGGCTCGACGTACATCTACCAGGGCGAGGAGCTCGGACTCCCCGAGGTCACCGACCTGCCGAGCGAGGTGCGCCAGGACCCCGCGTTCTTCCGGGCGGCCGGGCAGGACGGTTTCCGCGACGGCTGCCGGGTGCCGATCCCGTGGACCGCGAAGGGCCCGTCGTACGGCTTCGGCGAGGGCGGCAGCTGGCTTCCGCAGCCCGCCGAATGGGGCGCACTCTCGGTGGCGGCCCAGACCGGCGACCCGCTCTCGACGCTGGAGCTCTACCGCTCGGCCCTCGCCCTGCGCCGTCAGCTGCCGGGCGGCCCGATGCGGTGGCTGCCGGGGCCGGACGGACTGCTCGTACTGGCTCGAAACGGCCTGGTCTGCACCCTCAACACCACCGCGTCGACGGTCGAACTCCCCACGCCGGGACGGCTGCTGATCTCCTCCGATGCCATGGACCAGCCGGGCGACACAGCCCGTATTCCGGCTGATTCCTGTGCGTGGTGGGCAATCTGACGTGCGCCCGGTACAGTCCAATCCTGTGACCGCACGGCTTGCCGACATCGCAGCCCAGGCGGGGGTCAGCGAAGCCACAGTCAGCCGCGTGCTCAACGGCAAGCCCGGTGTGGCCGCAGCCACCCGCGAATCCGTACTCGCCGCGCTCGACGTGCTCGGATACGAACGCCCGGTGCGCCTGCGCCACCGCAGCGCCGGACTGGTCGGTCTGATAACCCCGGAGCTCGACAACCCGATCTTCCCGGCTCTTGCCCAGGTCATCGGCCAGGCACTGACCCGGCAGGGGTACACCCCCGTCCTGGCCACCCAGACACCGGGCGGCTCCACCGAGGACGAACTCACCGAAATGCTGGTGGACCGGGGCGTGTCCGGCATCATCTTCGTCTCGGGACTGCACGCGGACACCACCGCGGACATGCAGCGCTACGACCAGTTGCGCGGACAGGGCGTGCCCTATGTCCTCCTGGGCGGCTTCTCCCCCAAGGTGAAAGCACCCTTCGTCTCGCCCGACGACCGGGCGGCGATGCATCTGGCCGTGACCCACCTCGCCTCGCTCGGCCACACCCGGATCGGCCTGGCGGTCGGCCCGAAGCGGTTCGTTCCCGTGCTGCGGAAGATCGAGGGTTTCCAGCAGGCCATGGAAATCCAGCTCGGACTCGCCCCCGAGGAATCGGAAGAGCTCATCCAGCACTCCCTCTACACCCTCGAAGGCGGTCAGGCGGCGGCCGGCGCCCTGATCGGGGAGGGGTGCACCGCCGTGGTGTGCGCGAGCGACATGATGGCGCTCGGCGCGATCAGGGCCGCCCGCGGGCTGGGCCTGGAGGTGCCGCGCGACGTCTCGGTGGTGGGTTTCGACGACTCCCCGCTCATAGCGTTCACGGATCCGCCGCTGACCACGATCCGGCAGCCCGTGCAGGCCATGGGACAGGCAGCCGTCCGGACCCTGCTGGAGGAGATCGGGGGCACCCCCGCCCCGCACAGCGAGTTCATCTTCATGCCTGAGCTGGTGGTTCGCGGGTCGACGGCGTCGGGCCCCGGAGCCGCTGTCCGGGGCTGACTCCTCCCTGAGTCGGACCGGGTGCGAGGGGAACCAGACCGGGGGATGATCGGTCGGTGGGCGCGCATCTGGCAGACTCTCGTCCCATGGGTGAAACGACCGTGAAGAGTTTGGAAGGCCGGACGGCCACTCCGTCACCCATGACGGACGAGGTAGCCGAAACGCCGCATGTCCGGCGTACCCGACTGCAGACTCTCCGGTCGCCGCGCCGGCCCCGGATCTGGTTCGAAGTCCTGCTGATCGCGGTCAGTTACTGGACGTACTCGCTGATCCGCAACGCCGTGCCGGAGCAGAAGACGCAGGCGCTGCACAACGCCGACTGGATCTGGCGCGTCGAGCAGACACTCGGCATAGCGGTCGAGCAGTCCGTCAACCATGCGGTGAACTCGGTGACATGGCTGATCGTCTCGATGAACTACTACTACGCGACGCTGCACTTCATCGTGACGATCGGGGTGCTGGTGTGGCTGTACCGGTGGCATCCGGGACGGTACGCGGCCGCCCGGCTCGCCCTGTTCGCGACGACGGGTGTGGCCCTGGTCGGTTACTACCTGTATCCGCTCGCACCCCCTCGGCTGATGAGCAACCAGGACTTCGTGGACACCGTGCTCGTCCACCACACCTGGGGCTCGATGGCCTCGGGCAACCTGAAGAACATGTCGAACCAGTACGCGGCGATGCCGTCGATGCACATCGGCTGGTCGCTGTGGTGCGGCCTCATCATCTGCGCGGTGGCGACCGCCCCCTGGGCACGCATCCTGGGCCTGCTGTACCCGACGGCGACGCTGGTCGTCATCGTCGCGACGGCGAACCACTTCTGGCTGGACGCGGTCGGCGGCATGCTCTGCCTGGCCTTCGGCTTCGCGCTCTCGTACGTCTGGTTCGGCGCTGCGCCGCACCGGCTGCCCCGCCTGCCGGAGAGCGGGAGCAGGAAGCGCCTGCTCCCCGCCCGGGCCTGATCCGGCCGCTCCCGGCTCGGCGGGCCCACCTCCGCAGACGCACGCGGGCCTTCGGCTGCACGCAGCCGCGCCTGGGGCCGCCGGGACCGCTCACGCGCCGTAGAACAGCACCTCCACGACCGCCCGCGCCCGTCGCGTGATCCTCCGGTAGTCGTCGAGCATGTCGCCCACGTGCCCCGGTCCGTACCCCAGGTACCGTCCGACGGCCGCCAGCTCGCGGCTCTCCGAGGGGAACGTGTCGCCGGCGCGGCCGCGGACCAGCATCACGGCGTTGCGGACGCGGGCCGCGAGGACCCAGGCCTCGTCGAGGATCTGCGCGTCCTCCGTGCCGATCAGGCCCGCCGCGTGCGCCGCGGCCAGTGCCTCGCGGGTGCGGGTCGTCCGCAGTCCCGGTTCCGCCCAGCCGTGCTGCATCTGCAACAGCTGGACCGTCCATTCGACATCGCTCAGACCGCCGCGCCCGAGTTTCGTGTGCAGTGTGGGGTCCGCGCCCCTCGGCAGCCGTTCGGACTCCATCCGCGCCTTCAGCCTGCGGATCTCGCGGACCGCGTCGTCCCCGAGGCCCTCCGCCGGATAGCGCAGCGGGTCGACCAGCTCGATGAAGCGGGTGCCGAGCTCCCGGTCCCCCGCCATCGGTTCGGCCCGCAGCAGCGCCTGGCTCTCCCACACGAGGGCCCACCGGCGGTAGTACGCCTCGTAGGAGCGGAGCGTGCGGACCATCGGCCCGCTCTTGCCCTCCGGACGCAGATCCGCGTCGATGAGCAACGGCGGGTCCGACGTGGGAAGTTGGAGCAGCCGCCGGATCTCCAGGACCACGGCGTTCGCGGCCCGGGCGGCCTCCTGCTCGTCCACGCCCTCGCGCGGTTCGTGCACGAAGAGCACATCCGCGTCCGAGCCGTAACTCATCTCGTGCCCGCCGAAGCGCCCCATGCCGATGACCGCGAACCGGGTCGGCAGTTCGTCGCCCCACTGCTGTCGTACGGCCGCCCGGAGCGCGCCCGCGATCGTCGCCGCGTTCAGGTCGGTGACGGCGCCCCCGATCTGGTCGACCAGCGCGCCCGTGTCCGTCTCGGCGGGGCTCTCCTCGGTGCCGTACGAGCCGATGAGGTCGGCGGACGTGGTGCGGAACAGCTCCCGCCGGCGCACCCCGCGGGCCGCGGCGACGGCGCCCTCCGCGGTGTCGGCGCGCCCGACGGCCGCCAGGATCTCCTGTTCCAGGTGGTCCCGGCCACGCGGCTTCAGTCCCTCCGGGTCACCGAGGATGGCGACCGCCTCCGGCGCCCGCAGCAGCAGGTCGGGCGCGAGACGCCCGGCGGATAGCACGCGCGCCAGATTCTCCGCTGCCGCCCCCTCGTCCCGCAGCAGCCGCAGGTACCAGGGCGTCTTTCCGAGCGCGTCGGACACCTTGCGGAAGCCCAGCAGCCCCGCGTCCGGGTCGGCGGAGTCGGCGAACCAGCCCAGCAGGACGGGCAGCAGGGTCCGCTGGATCGCCGCCTTGCGGGTGACCCCGGAGGCGAGGGCCTCCAGATGGCGGAGCGCTGCGGCCGGGTCCCCGTAGCCGAGCGCCTCCAGCCGCTGTCCCGCCGCCTTCGGGCTGAGCCGGGTCTCGCCGGGGGTGAGCTGGGCGACGGCGTCGAGCAGGGGCCGGTAGAAGATCTTCTCGTGCAGCCGGCGCACGACCGACGCGTGCCGCCGCCATTCCTTGTTGAGCTCGGCGACCGGGTCGGTACGCATCCCCAGCGAGCGTCCGAGGCGCCGCAGATCGGCCTCCTGCTCGGGCACCAGGTGCGTACGCCGCAGCCGGTACAGCTGGATCCGGTGCTCCATGGCACGCAGGAAGCGGTACGCCTCGTCCAGCTGTGCCGCGTCCACCCGGCCGACGTATCCGCCCGCCGCCAGCGCCTGAAGGGCCTCCAGGGTGCTGCCGCTGTGCAGGGTGGCGTCGCTGCGCCCGTGCACCAACTGGAGCAACTGCACGGCGAACTCAACGTCCCGCAGTCCGCCGGGGCCGAGCTTGAGCTCGCGCTCCACCTCGGCCACCGGGATGTTGTCGACCACCCGGCGGCGCATCTTCTGCACGTCGGGGACGAAGTTCTCCCGCTCCGCGGCCTGCCACACCAGCGGCGAGACGGCCTCGATGTAGTCCTCGCCGAGGGACGGGTCACCGGCGACGGGCCGGGCCTTGAGCAGCGCCTGGAACTCCCAGGTCTTGGCCCAGCGCTGGTAGTACGCGAGATGGCTGGACAGCGTCCGCACCAGCGGCCCGTTGCGGCCCTCGGGCCGCAGATTGGCGTCCACCGGCCAGATCGTGCCCTCGACGTTGGTCTCGGAGCAGATCCGCATGAGGTGGGAGGCCAGCCGGGTCGCGGCCTGCATCGCCTTGCTCTCGTCGGCGCCGTCGGCAGGCTCCCCCACGAAGATCACGTCCACGTCGGAGACGTAATTGAGCTCGTGGCCGCCGCACTTGCCCATCGCGATGACGGCGAGGCGGCACTGGGCCGCGTCGGCGGGGGCGGCGCTGCGGGCGATGGCGAGCGCGGCGCGCAGGGTGGCGGTGGCGAGGTCGGCCAGTTCGGCGGCGGTCTGCGCGACATCGGTCGTCCCGCACACGTCACGGGCCGCGATGGACAGCAGACAGCGCCGGTAGGCGATCCGCAGCGTCACCGGGTCGGCCGCGTCGGCGAGACACCGCTCGAACTCCTCGACACCCGGGTGCAGGTCCGCCGACTCGTACGTGGCCAGCGCCCGCCAGTCGCCCGGGTGCCGGGCCAGGTGGTCGCCGAGCGCCTCGGAGGCACCCAGAACGCCGAGCAGCCGGTCGCGCAGCGGCTTCGCGCTGACCAGGGTGTCGAGCAGGACGCTGCGGTCGGACGGTTCCTGTCCCTCCACCAGCCGTACAAGGCTGCGCAGCGCCAGGTCGGGGTCGGCGACGGCGCCGAGCGCTTCCAGGAGCACCGGGTCGGTCCGTACGGATGCCATGTCGGGGAGTTCGAGGAACCGCTCGGCCTCCCCCGGGTCGGTGAAGCCGTGCCGCAGCAGTCGGGTGAACGTACTGCTTCTGCGCCCCGGCACCGTCATCCCGCGGTCTCCTGTCGTGCGTACGAGCTGTCGAGCATCCGATCAAGGTCCGGATTCGAGCGTAGCCGCCGGGGGCCGCGGGGGACCCCTCGAGGGCCTGTCCACCCGCCCGACGCGCCCCACCGATGAATACGGGCGAGGCTCGCAGTCACCACTGTGGGGGCCCCCAGGACCCGACGCGCATCCGACCCGAGAGGACCGTGCCATGGCCGCGAACAGCCCCGTGACCGAACTCGACGCCCGCTACAGCGAGGAGAAGGCCACCGCCTCGGACTGGTCGGAGGCCGTCGACCACCTGAGGACCGCGGAGGTGTTCTGGCTGTCGACCGTACGCCCGGACGGCCGCCCGCACGTCACCCCGCTGATCGCGGTGTGGCACGACGGCGGACTGCACTTCTGCACCGGTCCCGACGAGCGCAAGGCCAAGAACCTCCGGGAGAATCAGGAAGTGGTCCTCACCACCGGCGCGAACGCCCTGAACGAGGGCTACGACCTGGTGCTGGAGGGCACCGCGGCCACCGTGAGCGACGAGGCGCGGCTGCGTGCGCTCGCCGGTGCGTATGTCGAGAAGTACGGTGCGGACTGGACCTTCGAGGTCCGTGACGGCGCCTTCGTGGGCGACGGCGGGACAGCCCTGGTCTTCCGTGTGGAGCCGCGTACGGCCTTCGGGTTCGCCAAGAGCCCCTACAGCCAGACGCGGTGGCAGTTCACCCAGTGAAGGGAACGGCACCCCGATGGAATGGACACTCGAAGTCGTCATCCTCCCGGTCGCGGACCTGGACCGGTCACGGGGCTTCTACGAGGACACCTGCGGATTCGCGGTCGACACCGACACCGAGATCGGCCCGGGCATGCGGATCGTCCAGCTGACCCCGCCCGGCTCCCGCTGCTCGATCGCCCTCTCCAGCGGTCTCCCGCCTGCCCCGGGCCAGCACGACATGGCGCCCGGCTCGGTCCAGGGGCTCCAGCTGTGCGTCACCGACATCTACCAGGCGCACGCGGAACTGCTCGAGCGGGGCGTCGAGGTGAGCAACGTGCAGCACGTCGGCGCGAGCGGCTCGTGGGAGGAGGGCCGCGGGGACACATGGAACGCCTTCATGTTCTTCAAGGACCCGGACGGCAACGGCTGGGTGGTCCAGGAGGCTCCGGCCCCGCTCTCGGAGCGCTGAGCACCGGGCCTTCGCGCCCGCGCCCTGACCTACCGACCCCTTTCGTCCCTTGCCGGCTCTTCATGCCGACGGCCGGACGGCTCCGGCGCTGGGCGCCCGGGCCGTCCGGCCGTGAGTGGCGTGAGAGGCGTGGAGAGAGACCGGCCTGCGGTCAGGTCTGAGGCGGGCCGCCCTGGTCGCGGTCGGAGCGGAGCTGGTCCTTCATCCGGTCCTGCGCCGTGTCGACGTGACCGCTGTATTTGCCCTGGGTCTTGCCATCGACCATGTCACCGGTCTTGTCCACACCCTTGCCGGCCTGGTCCTCGTGGCCCTTGAGCATGTGCTTGAGCTTGTCCATCACGGACATGGGACATCCCTTTCGCCGCGTTGCCCCCCGCTCTTCCAGGGTCACCGCACACCGCCGGGTTCGCATCCCGACAGGGCCGCCCACTAGGACAGGATCTGGCCTAGTGGGCGCCTATCGTTCCGTCAGGGAAACCGCAGGGACGAAGGGACGACGACCATGCTCCGAGGACTCGCCACCATCAACTTCTGGGCCGACGACCTGGCCGCGGCCAAGGCCTGGTACACGGATCTGCTCGGCATCGAGCCGTACTTCGAGCGCCCCGGATACATCGAATTCCGCATCGGCGACTACCAGCACGAACTGGGCATCGTCGACGCGTCCTACGCCCCGCCGGGAGCGGCGGCCACCCCGGGCGGAGCCATCGCCCACTGGGCGGTCGACGACCTGGAGGCGACGGTCGACCGGCTCCTCGCGCTCGGTGCGAAGGAGTACCAGCCGCTGCGGGTCCACGGCCCGGGTTTCGTGACGGCGACGGTCGTGGACCCGTTCGGCAATGTGCTGGGTGTGATGACGAACGTCCACTACATGGAGATCCTGGCGAAGACGGGAGCGGCGTGAGCGACGATCGCCGACCCAGCCCCGTCGTCGAGGCGGCGTGGCAGGACCTGCTGGCCGGCGACGACGTGGACCCGGCGCTGGTACGGGCCGCCTACGCGCAGCCCCGACTCCGGCAGCTGTTCCCCTGGACCGGCATGTGGGAGCTGCACTTCAGCCGCTGCACCGAGCATCCGCCGACGTGGGACGTCCCCTACATCACCCCGCGAAAGGGCGGCGGCTTCCTCGTGGCCGGTCCGTCGCGGTCGCAGACCGTCGGAGAGGCCGGCACCGCGGAAGCAGCAGTCGCGCTGGTGGCGCGGCTGCTGCCGCCCGGCTGCGGCCGCGCCTTCCTCGGCGACCGGCACGAACTCGCGGCTCACGAACAGAAAGGGCCGGTCAGGGTCGGTCAGGAATCCGCCGTGAAGCGCACCGACCAGGCGTAGCCGCTCAGGTTGTCGTGCGGGACGCGGCGCACTTCCGTGACGCGGCAGCCGTCGTGGGCGTATTTGAGTGCGAAGCGGTCGAGGCGCTGTTCGTCGGTGAGATCCTCCATCGACAGCGGCGCGCCGACGACGAGGTCCTCGTGCAGGACCGGTTCCTGCGCAGCGGTGTCCGAGCATGCCTGACAGTGATGCGTTCTGGGGAGGGCCATACGGCCAGTGTGCTCCTGTGGAGCGCACCGGCAAGGCCCGACGCGTCACCCGATCGCAGCGAACGCCGCCGCCCGCTGTCCTGAAGCGGCCCGTGGGCCGGGAACAGCGGACGGCGGCGCCGTGGTGACCGCTACGGCTCCAGCACGACCGGCAGTGCCGAGAGGCCGCGGAACGCCGGAAACGGGACCTGGAGCCAGGCCGGCTCCTGCGCCGGGTCGGCGAAGGCCAGCCGCGGGAAGCGGCCGAGCAGGCTCGTGAGGGCGATCTGCGTCTCCATCCGGGCCAGCGGCGCTCCGAGGCAGTAGTGACTGCCGTTGCCGAACCCGATGTGGGCGTTCTGCGCGTTGTCGGGCCGGGACACGTCGAACTCGTCCGGGGAGTCGAACTTCCGCGGATCGCGGTTGGCCGAGGTGATCGCGATCTGCACGAGCGACCCCTTCGGGATCCGCGTCCCGGACATCTCCACGTCCTCGGTCGCGAAGCGGAACGTCGCGCTCTCCACCGAGCCGTCGTAGCGCAGCACTTCCTCCACCGCCCGGCCCATCAGCTCCGGGTCGTCCTGCACGGCGCGCAGCTGTGCGGGGTGCGAGAGAAGGTGCTGGACCGCGTTGCCGATGAGGTACGCGGTCGTCTTGTGACCCGCGAACATCAGCAGGAACGCCGTCGAGACGAGCTCGTTCTCGGTGAGGCCGCCGTCCTTGTCCCGCGCCTCGGTGAGCGCGCTGAGCAGGTCCTCCTCCGGGTGGCTGCGCTTGCGCGCGATGAGGTCCGAGAAGTAGTGGTGGAGGCTCTCCTCCGCCTGCTGCTGAGCGCGCTTGGACTCCTCGCTGAAGCCGGTCTGGGCCACCGTCGTGGACCAGGTCTGGACGTCCGACCGCTCGTTCTCCGGTACACCGAGGAGTTCGCAGATCACCGTGATGGGCAGCGGGAACGCGAAGGCGGGGAGCAGGTCGAACGCCTCCCGCTTCGGGCACGCGTCCAGCAGCATGTCGGTGATGCCCTGGATCTTCGGCCGCAGCGCCTCCACACGACGGGGGGTGAACCCCGAGTTGACCAGCTTGCGCAGCCGGGTGTGCTTGGGCGCGTCGGCGTTGAGCATGTGGTCGTCCAGCGCCACCGACGAGTCGCCGAAGATTCTCCGGTACGCGTCCATGGCGCCGTACATGTCCTTGCTCAGCCGCGGGTCCGACAGAGCGGCCCGTGCGTCCTCGTACCGCGTGATGAGGTACGTGTCGATGCCGTGCGGCGGCTTCATCGGACAGACGGGCTGGTTGTCCCGCAGGTGTTCATAGACGGGGTGCGGGTTCCGCCGGAACTCGGGAGTACACCGCTCGGCTGCGGCGGCGGGGTCTTGCGTGGTGGTCACGGACGACTCCTGAGGTCGAAGAGGGCCTCGGCGTTGCCGCCGAGGATGCGCTGCTGGGCCGCTTTGTCGACCGGCAGCTTCTCGATCATGCGGACCCACTCCGTCAGCGGCATCGCCATCGGCGGCGAGTCGGTGCCGAACAACATCCGTTCGGGCCCCAGGACCTCCGCGTTGAGGCTCAGGTGCGCCGCGCTGAGAGGACTGGTGTCGACGTACATCCGCTGGAGGGCCGCGCCCGGGTCGGCGGCGGGCGCGAGGGCGGGCTCCATGGGCGGTGCGCCGGCCGCTCCCGGCTTTCCGCCCGGGGCCCCGGCGGGCGGACCCCAGTGCCGGGGCCGCGCCGCCGTCTGCAGACGATCGGCCAGCAGCGCCATCGCACCGCCGCCGGTGGCACCGATGAGCCGCAGATCCGGGTACTTCTCCAGCCACCCGGCGAACGCCAGCATCGCCATGCCCACGGTCAGGTCGCCGAAGCGGCCGATCTGCTCGACGAAGCCCATGTTCTGGACGTGCTCCGTGCCGACGGGTTCGGCCGGGGCGTGCACCAGGACCGGCACCCCCGCCTCCGCGGCCAGCGCGAAGAAGGAGTCGGCCCGGGGCGAGCCGAGCAGCTCGCCGTGGACGCTGGAGGTGGTGATCAGACCGACGAAGGCGGGGTCCGCCAACGTCTCCCTGACGCCCTCCAGATGGTCGTCGTCGCCGAACGGATTGGCGTACACGTAGCCGCGCAGCTGGTCCGGGAACGAGGCGATCAGGCCCGACATCCAGGCGTGGAAGCTGCGCAGCCGGTCCCGCGGCTGGGCGTAGTTGTCGACGCCCGGGACCCGTGCCATCGCGCCCGCCCCGACGGGGCTGCCGATGATGGTGAGGTCGATCCCGGCCTCGGCGCGGGCGGCGAGCATGCCGTCGACGTCGGTCAGGGCGGGGGGCATCGGGAAGCGCTGTGCCGCTTCGGGCGGGGACAGGTGCCCGTGAATGTCGATGATCATGCGCCCACTCCCGTGTCGGGCACGATCGCGCGGGTCACCGCGGCGCAGTCCTCGTCGCCGAGGCCCTGCTCGGTGGCGCGGAGGTGGGTCTCCGCGGCAGCGGCGGTGAGCGGCAGGTGCAGCCCGGCGGCCGCGGCCTGCTCCGTGGCGAGCGCGAGGTCCTTGGCCATCAGACGCAGCCGGAAGTCCGGCTTGTCGTACCGCCCGGCTGCCAGGCGCTTGGACTTGAAGGCCATGACCGGCGAGGCGAAACCGCTGCCCGCGATGGTCGCGAGGACCTGCTTCCGGTCGAGTCCGCAGACGGCGGCCAGTTCGGCGGCCTCGGCCATCGCCTGGACCTCGATGCCCATCAGCAGGTTGAGGAGCAGCTTCATCCTCATGCCCGAGCCGAGCGCGCCGAGGTGGACGACCTCCTTGCCCAGCATGTCGAGCAGCGGCCGGCCGGCGGTGAAGACCCGCTCCTCACCGCCGACGAACAGCCGCAGGTCTCCGCTGCGGGCGTGGTCGCGGTTGCCGAGCATGCCGACGTCCAGCACGGAGGGCTCGTCGCCCACCAGGCGGACGACCTCGTCCGGAGAGACGGTGCTCGCGCAGATGATGGCTCCGGGGTACGACCCCCCGGCCAGGACCCCGTCGGGTCCCCGCAGCACCGCGCGGAGCGCCTCGCCGTCGGCCACGGTGCATATGGTCGCGCTCGTGCCCTCGACGGCTTCTATCGGTCGGGCCGCGGCGACTGCACCGGCCTTGGTCAGCGGTTCGGCGCGCTCGGGGGTGCGGTTCCACACCCGCACCTGCACGCCCTGGTCGAGCAGGCGGCCGGCCAGGCCGGCGCCCATCGTGCCGAGTCCGAGCACGGCGACGGGTCCTTGGGTGGGCGTCATGACTTCACCTCCGCGGTCTCCTTGACGACGCGGAAGCGCAGCGACTGGGTCGAGTCGACCCACTTGCGCAGCGGAGCCACCATCTCCTGGTGCTCGTCGCTCTGCTGCCAGGCGAAGAAGGCCTCAGGGGTCTCCCACTCGCTGGTGATGACCCACTGACGGGAGCCCTCCTCCACGGGTTCTCCGAGACGGTCGATGATGTGACCGGGAGTGCGGGCGACGGACTTCCGGATCTGGTCGTACATCTCCAGAAACCCTTCCTCGCAGCCCTCGGTGACCTGGACGGCGAAGACGACGGAAAGCCTGTCGGCCGAATGGCCGTTCTGCACAGTGCCCATATCTCCTCCTGGTGGGTGAGCTCTGCTGGGACACGCCTCCTACCGACTCATGGGCCCAGCGCCGCTGCAACTCCACCGCGGGGAGGGCGCCATGGGGCCACGGCGCCTCCCACGAGGGGTCGCCCGTACGGGTGAGGGCTGAAGTCGCCCCTGTTCAGGCGTTCCTGGTACGGAGCGTCGACGGGTGTTCACGGGGCGGCGCGATGGGGCCATTCGAGTGGCGGAGAAGGCCGGCCTGCGAGGGGTCCCGGGCGCCGGATCCGGTGCGCCGAGGAGCGCCCGCCGGGAGGAGGAAAGGGCTGCCGGCGGAGCCCGCTCAGGCCTGCGACTCGGCCCAGAACTGGAAGATCCTGGAGATCCCCGCCCGTACGGCACCGCGCCGCGTGAGGACGGACCGGTCGACTCCGCAGAAGAGCACCGCGAGCGAGACGTCGGCGGGCAGCACCCGGCCCGCCGCGTGCACGGTGACCTTCCTGCCGTTCCCGAGGCCGGACTGCCGCACCGTGACGACGACACCCGGGTCCTCGGCGTCGGCCCGCCGGGACAGCGTGTACGCCCGGCGGTTGATCGCCGTGAGCCGGTAGGCGTCACCCAGATACCTCATGTGCAGGCACCGCCCCCGGTGCGTCGGCGCCCACCGGTTCCGGCTCATCCGCACGAGCCCGTCGCCCACCCGGAGCGTCGCCCGGTTCAGGGTCGGCATCGCCACGACGTCCGTGTGCACGCCCCGCGTCTCGAAGGCGGCCGTGGGGATCAGACCGCCGCGCGCCTCCGTGACGATCACGTTCGGCAGGTCCGGGCCCGCCGGATGGACGACCCGTATCTCGCCGAACTCGGGCGAGGTGCCCTGCCAGCAGGACGTCCTGCGCCCGGCGGGCGGCTTCTCCTTCCGGTACGCGAGCGTGAACGGGCTGATGGTCGTGTGCACGGATGTTCCTCACTGGTCGACAGGGCCGTGGCGCGCCGGGCCGGGCGGGGCACGGAACGGCTCCGGGCCGGTGGCGTACTGCCACCGGCCCGGAGCCGACTCACGAACGGGAAACCGACCCGCGTCTACAGCACCGGCAGGTTCTTCCGCAGTTCGAAGGCCGTGACCTCGCTGCGGTACTCCTCCCACTCCGACTTCTTGTTGCGCAGGAAGAAGTCGAACACATGCTCCCCCAGCGTCTCCGCCACCAGTTCGCTGCGCTCCATCAGCGAGATCGCCTCGCCCAGGTTCTGCGGCAGCGGTTCGATGCCCATCGCGCGGCGTTCCGCGTCCGAGAGCGCCCACACGTCGTCGTCCGCGCCGGCCGGGAGTTCGTAGCCCTCCTCGATGCCCTTCAGACCCGCCGCCAGCAGCACCGCGTACGTCAGGTACGGGTTCGCGCCGGAGTCGATCGAGCGGACCTCCACGCGGGCCGAGCCCGTCTTGCCCGGCTTGTACATCGGGACCCGGATCAGGGCCGAGCGGTTGTTGTGGCCCCAGCAGATGTACGAGGGGGCCTCGCCGCCCGCGCCCGCGCTGCGGGCCGAGCCGCCCCAGATGCGCTTGTAGGAGTTGACCCACTGGTTGGTGACGGCCGAGATCTCGGCCGCGTGCGTGAGCAGGCCCGCGATGAAGGACCGGCCGACCTTGGAGAGCTGGTACTCCGCGCCCGACTCGTAGAAGGCGTTCCGGTCGCCCTCGAAGAGCGAGAGGTGGGTGTGCATGCCCGAGCCCGGGTATTCGCTGAACGGCTTGGGCATGAAGGTCGCCTGAACACCCTGTTCCAGCGCGACCTGCTTCATGACCAGGCGGAAGGTCATGATGTTGTCCGCCGTGGAGAGCGCGTCCGCGTACCGCAGGTCGATCTCCTGCTGGCCCGGCGCGCCCTCGTGGTGGCTGAACTCGACCGAGATGCCCATGGATTCGAGCATGGTGATCGCCTGCCGGCGGAAGTCCATGCCGACGTTCTGGGGGGTGTGGTCGAAGTAGCCGGAGTTGTCCGCGGGCACCGGGCGCGTCCCGTCGAGGGGCTTGTCCTTCAGCAGGAAGAACTCGATCTCGGGATGCGTGTAGAACGTGAAGCCCAGGTCCGAGGTGCGCGCGAGGATCCGCTTGAGGACGAAGCGCGGGTCCGCGAAGGACGGGGAGCCGTCGGGCATCAGGATGTCGCAGAACATCCGGGCGGTCCCGGGGGCCTCTGCGCGCCAGGGCAGGATCTGGAAGGTGCTCGGATCGGGCTTGGCGATCATGTCGGACTCGTAGACGCGCGCGAAGCCCTCGATGGCGGAGCCGTCGAAGCCGATGCCTTCGTCGAAGGCCTGTTCCAGCTCGGCCGGGGCCACCGCGACCGACTTCAGGAAGCCGAGTACGTCGGTGAACCACAGGCGCACGAAGCGGATGTCGCGCTCCTCGAGCGTACGGAGCACGAATTCCTGCTGCTTATCCATGTCAACCCAATCCTTGCTGGTCAAGCCGCCTGCTACCGCGAGCATCCCACCCATGGGTTTCAGGCAGGTTGCGAACCCGGGCTGAGCCCATTGTGGGTCAGGGCACACCGGGAGACGACCCTGAGTCCCCTCTCACCTGTGGCGGGCGTGTTCCGCGGGCCGCGACCGGGGTGGGAGGGCTGCTCCGGAGGCCGGTCACGAGGGCCGGAAGCGGCCGGTCGCGGGGGCCGGGAACGGAGCCCCCGTTCCGGCGGGCCGCCCCGCTCGCTACGATCGCGGCCATGGGGGGCCCTCGGCTCACGCGCACCATGCGTCCCGTGGCACTGCTGAGTGCCGTGGCGACGCTCCTCGGCGCGCTCTTCATCTGCCCGAGCGCGTCGGCCGACCACCACACCGCGGTGCCGGACACGACGGTGGCCGCGTACTCGTGCCCGTACGACGACGGTGCCTGCGGGCTGCTGCCCATGGTCAGCCCCGCCGTGCTCACGGCTCCGCCGCTCGACCCTCCGCAGGCCGCGGAGGAGCAGCTGCCGCGGCTGGACCGCCCGGCCGGCACGGCCCGGCCTCCCCATGCCACCGCGCTGCCCCGCGCTCCGAGCCTGCACGTCCTTCAGGTGCTGCGGACCTGAGTCGTCCCGCACCTCCCCCGCCCCCACTGATCACTTCATTGACGAAGGACGACACATCATGGCTTCCCGCACCAACGACCGCCGGGCCCGGATAGAGGAGATGCGCCGCGCCGAGCAGGCGCGCGAGCGCCGCGGGCGCATCATCACGATCGCCATCAGCGGTGTCGTCGTGGCCGGTCTGGTCGGCTTCGGCGTCTTCGTCCTCAACAAGGAGTCCGAGAAGAAGGACCAGCAGGTCGCCGAGGCGAAGGCGCCGGTCACCGGCGAGAAGTCCTGGGACGCCAAGAAGCTCGGGCGCAACCATGTCGCCAAGGCCGTCAGCTACCCCATGAAGCCGCCGGTCGGCGGTGACCACAACCAGGTCTGGATGAACTGCAACGGCGACGTCTACACGGAGCCCGTCCCCGACGTGAACGCGGTGCACTCGCTGGAGCACGGCGCCGTGTGGGTGACGTACAACGACAAGGCCCCGGCCGGTGAGGTCAGCAAGCTCGCCGACAAGGTGAAGAAGACGCCGTACACGATGATGAGCCCGGTCAAGGACCAGGCGGGCGCCATCATGATCTCCGCGTGGGGCAAGCAGGTCACCGTGGACAGCGCGAGCGACAAGCGCGTGAGCCAGTTCTTCACCAAGTACGTGCAGGGCCCGCAGACGCCCGAGCCGGGCGCCGCGTGCACCAACGGTCTGGGTGGCAAGTGATCCGTATGACCCGTACGCACTGGGCGGCCGTCGTGGCGGTCGTCCTGGCACTGCTGTTCGCGGGGGCCGCCACGGTGGCCTCCGCGGGTGGTGGTGACTCCGCCATGGCCGCGACGCCGACGGCGGATTCGGCGGACGCCGGGTTCGCGCGCGACATGGCGGTCCATCACCAGCAGGCGGTGGAGATGTCGTTCATCGTGCGCGACGGTACGCAGGACGAGGAGGTCCGCCGGCTGGCGTACGACATCGCCAACACCCAGGCCAACCAGCGCGGCATGATGCTGGGCTGGCTGGATCTGTGGGGCCTGCCGAAGGTCGCGGCGGACCGTGAGCCGATGGCCTGGATGGCCGGCGACGCGAAGGGCGGCCACGGCGGCCACGGCGGGACCGGTCATCAGGCCGAGGACGGCTCGCTGATGCCAGGCATGGCGACCAAGGCGGATGTGGAGCGGCTGGACAAGGCCGTGGGCAAGCAGGCGGAGATCGAGTATCTCCAGCTGATGATCGTCCACCACAACGGCGGGATCTCCATGGCCAAGGGCTGTGTGGAGCTGTGCACGGTCGGTGCGGAGCGGGACCTCGCGGCGGGCATGGTCGCCGCGCAGGAGTCGGAGGTCGCCCTGATGGTGGACCTGCTGCACAAGCGGGGCGCGGACGCCCGGTCCTGAACACCCGGTCCGCGGGGGTGGGTTCGGTACGACCTGGCCCGGTCCGGTACGGGCCTGCCGCGCGGATGCCTCCGGTACGGGCCGCCCGGGTCCGTACCGGACGGCCGGGTCGCTCGGGACGGGCCGCCGCGG
Source organism: Streptomyces sp. NBC_00306 (assembly GCF_036169555.1). Classification (GTDB taxonomy): domain Bacteria; phylum Actinomycetota; class Actinomycetes; order Streptomycetales; family Streptomycetaceae; genus Streptomyces; species Streptomyces achmelvichensis. The sequence goes on from NZ_CP108032.1 coordinate 2,251,493, forward strand.
CGGGTCCGTCCGGCCCACACCGATGCCGTACGCACGCGTCTCAGCGACCCCGACCGCGCCCGCTCCCCCGCCTGCGGTCCCGCCCGCCTCAGTGTCCGTCCGGCCCCGTCAGCCGCCAGGTGATCCGGGGCGGGCGGACCGCCGCGCACAGCGGCATTCCGCAGCTGTCCGTCAGGGCGAGCGCGGTCTCCGCCGTACCGCCGGACGCCGCCCCCTCCGGCAGATCGGCGAGGAAGAACTTCGCCCGGCGGAACATCGCGAACTCGCCGCTGTCCGGAAGCTCGCCCCACGTCAGATAGACGAAGCGCTCCCCGCGCCGCCCCTGGACGTACGGGCCGCGGAAGTCGGCCGATCCGTCGGCGGCCTCGACCGTCTCGACCGGGATGTGGAACACCGCCTCGGCCTCGTCGGCCCGCACCAACTGGTCCGGCTCGCGGCCGCGCTGGGTGCCCACATGGATGTCGCGGTAGTCGCCGCACACGCTGCCGGGCAGCTCGCGGCCCGTGATCCGCAGGGTCAGCCGTGCCATGCCGGGACCTCCTGGTGGCTGTCGAGTACGGCCGCGGCCACCACAGCCGGCCGGTCGAGCATCATCAGATGGCCGGCCGCGACCTCCTGGAACCGGGCGCCGAGCAGCTCCGCGAACGCCCGCTGCCGGGCCGTCCACCGGCTCCCCGCCGCGTCGGCGGCGAGCACGGTGACCGGTACCTCCGGCAGGGCGTACCGCTCGCGCAGGTCGAGGAGTTCGGCGGCGACCGCGCGGTAGTGGGTGTTCTCCAGCAGCGCGCCGCGCAGGACGCGCGAGGTGCCGTAGCAGCGCCGTACGAGATCCGCGGGTGCCGGGTCGCCACCGCCCGTGCGGGACAGCCGTACGGCCGCGCGCCGGGTCGGCGGGCCGAGGACGGCCGGTGCCCCGAGGACTCCCAGCGCCCTGCCGACCGCGCCGGTGACCGCGGTGCGTACAGCGGGCGCGGCCGGTCTGCGCGCACCCTCCTCGATGCTGGAGTCGACGAGGACGACGGCCGCGGTACGGGCGGGGTGGAGCCGGGCGAAGGCCTCGGCGTGGAACCCGGCGATCGAATGGCCCACCACCGTCACCGGCCCGTGGGTCCCGAGCGCGTCGAGCAGGCCCGCGATGCGGTGGGCCTCGCCGGCGGCCGAGGGCGGCACGGCGGCGGGGGCGCTGAGCCCGTGTCCCGGCCGGTCGAAGCGGACGACCGTGCGGTGCGGTGCGAGGAGGGGTACGACGGGGTCCCAGTCGAACCAGCTCATGGCGAGGCCGGCGCTCAGGACGCAGACCGGGCCGCTGCCCTCGACGACCACATGGTGCGCCACCCCGCCCACCCGTACGAACGTCACTGCGCCCCGCCTCTCCCCGCCCCTGCCGATGACGGCACGTGAGTTTCCCGCCAGCCTGCCACGAGCGGCGGCCGGTCGGCCCCGCACCCCGGCCGGCGCCGCCCGTTCCGCGCGGGCGAGCGGGTGCGGCCGGTGCTCCGCAACGGCACGAGGCGGTGGCACCTCACCCCCGCGCTGCAGCGCATCTCTGCCTCCCCCAGGACATCGCGTCAGAAAGACGATTACACTGGGCCGCGTGCCTCAACTACGTCTCGCTCTGAATCAGATCGACTCGACCGTCGGCGACCTCACCGGCAACGCCGAGGCGATCGTGCACTGGACCCGGCACTCCGCCGAGCAGGGGGCGCACCTCGTCGCCTTCCCCGAGATGGTGCTGACCGGCTACCCCGTCGAGGACCTGGCCCTGCGGTCGTCCTTCGTGGAGGCGTCCCGGGCCGCCGTGCGAGCACTCGCGGTGCGGCTCGACGACGAGGGCTTCGGCGAACTGCCCGTGATCCTCGGGTTTCTCGACCGCGCCGAGCACGCCCAACCGAAGTACGGCCAGCCGGCGGGGGCGCCCCGGAACGCGGCCGCCGTGCTGCACCGGGGCGAGGTGGTGCTGACGTTCGCCAAGCACCACCTGCCCAACTACGGCGTCTTCGACGAGTTCCGCTACTTCATGCCCGGCGACACGATGCCGGTGATCCGGGTGCACGGCGTCGATGTCGCGCTCGCGATCTGCGAGGACCTCTGGCAGGACGGCGGGCGGGTACCGGCCGCCCGCTCCGCCGGTGCCGGGCTGCTGGTCTCCATCAACGCCTCGCCGTACGAGCAGGACAAGGACGACACCCGGCTGGAACTGGTGCGCAAGCGCGCCCAGGAGGCCGGCTGCACCACCGCGTACCTGGCGATGATCGGCGGACAGGACGAGCTGGTCTTCGACGGTGACTCGATCGTGGTCGACGCGCGGGGTGAAGTCGTCGCGCGTGCACCGCAGTTCGCGGAGGGCTGTGTCGTCCTCGACCTGGAGCTGCCCGCCGCGGGCGAGGTGCCGTCGGGGGTGGTGGACGACGGGCTGCGGATCGACCACGTCGTCGTCTCCGAGGACCCGCTGCCCGCCTACGAGGCGGAGGTGCCGGGCGGGTACGCCGAGCGCCTGGAGGACGACGAGGAGGTGTACTCCGCGCTGGTCGTGGGCCTGCGCGCGTACGCCGCCAAGAACGGCTTCCGTTCGGTGCTGGTCGGGCTGTCGGGCGGTATCGACTCGGCGCTCGTCGCCGCCATCGCCTGCGACGCGCTCGGCGCGCAGAACGTGTACGGCGTCTCCATGCCGTCGAAGTACTCCTCGGACCACTCCAAGGGCGACGCGGCCGAGCTGGCCCGCCGCACGGGGCTCAACTTCCGCACGGTGTCGATCGAGCCGATGTTCGACGCGTACATGGGCTCGCTCTCCCTCACCGGCCTCGCCGAGGAGAACCTCCAGTCACGGCTGCGCGGCACGATGCTGATGGCCCTGTCCAACCAGGAGGGTCACATCGTGCTCGCGCCGGGCAACAAGTCCGAGCTGGCGGTGGGGTACTCGACGCTGTACGGCGACTCGGTCGGCGCGTACGGGCCGATCAAGGACGTCTACAAGACGACCGTGTTCCGGCTCGCGCGGTGGCGCAACCGCGCCGCCGAGGAGCGCGGTCAGGTGCCGCCGATCCCGGAGGCCTCGATCAGCAAGCCGCCGAGCGCCGAACTGCGCCCCGGCCAGGTCGACACCGACTCGCTGCCGGACTACGACGTGCTGGACCGGATCCTCGCGATGTACGTGGACCGGGACCAGGGCAAGGACGCGATCGTCGAGGCCGGGTTCGACGAGGAGCTGGTCGCGAAGACGCTGCGGATGGTGGACACGGCGGAGTACAAGCGACGCCAGTACCCGCCGGGCACCAAGATCTCGGCGAAGGGCTTCGGCAAGGACCGGCGGCTGCCGATCACGAACCGCTGGCGCGAGACGACGGGCTGACCTCGCGCTGTCCGGACTGAGGGGGGCTTCCCGCGGCGATGACGCGGGAGGTCCCCTTCGCCGTACGGTCCAGCAGTCCGGCGGCCGCGGCGATGCCCAGTCCGGCCACCGCGAGCACGGCGCCGACCAGCATCGGGGACGTCCAGCCCCAGCCCGCCGCGATGGCCGCGCCACCGAGCCAGGCGCCGCCCGCGTTGGCGAGGTTGAACGCGGAGTGGTTGGAGGCGGATGCCAGGGTCGGTGCGTCCTTGGCCTTGTTCATCACCAGCATCTGCAGCGGGGTCGTGGTCATGAAACCGACCGCGCCGAGGACGACGACGGTGACCAGGGCGGCCGCCTGGTGGTGCACGGTGAAGCGGAACGCCACCAGCACGATCGCGAGGGCGGCGAGCGATCCGTACAGCGTGGGGCGCAGCGCCCGGTCGGTGAGCGGTCCCGCGGCCAGCGCGCCGAGCGTCATGCCGATGCCGAACAGCGCGAGGACGAGGGTGACGGAGGACTCGCCGAAGCCCATGACCTCGGTGGTCATCGAGGCCAGGTACGAGTAGACGGCGAAGACGCCCGCGAAGCCGAAGACGGCGGTGAGCAGGCCGAGGAGCACCTGGCGGTTGCCGAGGGCGCGCATCTCCCGGCCGAGGCTCTGGTGGTCGTCGACGGGTATCCGCGGGACGAGCCGGGCGAGCGCCGCCATGGCGACCAGTCCGATCACGGTGACCACGAGGAAGGTGGCGCGCCAGCCGAGGTGCTGGCCGAGGAGGGTGGCGGCGGGAACACCGACGATGTTGGCGACGGTGAGGCCGAGGAACATCGTGGCCACGGCCCGCGCCTGCCGCCCGTCGGCGACCAGCCGGGCTGCGACGACGGCGCCGACGCCGAAGAACGCCCCGTGCGGAAGACCGGCGAGCACCCGGCCCGCGACGAGCCAGCCGAAGCCGGGGGCGAGCGCGGAGGCGAGGTTGCCGACGACGAAGAGCGCCATCAGGAGCAGCAGCATCTTCTTGCGCGGGATGCGTGAGCCGACGGCGGTGAGCAGGGGCGCGCCGAGTACGACGCCGATCGCGTACGCGGAGACGAGATACCCCGCGGTGGGGACGGAGGTGCCGAGGTCGTCGGCGACGTTGGGCAGCAGGCCCATCATCACGAATTCTGTGGTGCCGATGCCGAAGGCGGAGACGGCAAGCGCGAGCAGCGCCAGGGGCATGGGGGTGGGCCTTTCACAACACGTAAGTTCCTTTACTGAACAAAGGGTCTCACGAGCTGGGTCCCCCGGGTGAACGCCGGGTTTCGGTCCGGGGTCCCCGGCGGGCCCGCGGGGACCCGGAGACCTCGCGGACCTTGAGGACCACGCGGACCCGCGGACCCCGCGGACCGCAGACCGCGGTCAGAACCTGACGCGCGCCGCGATCGGCAGATGGTCGCTGTCCGTCTGCGGCAGCGTCCACGACGAGACCGGGTCGATCCCCCGCACCATGATCTGGTCGATCCGCGCCATCGGGAACGACGCCGGCCAGCTGAACCCGAACCCGTCCCCCGCCGCGCCCTGGGTGGAGCGCATCTGCGAGGTGATGGCCTTCAGCGAGCGGTCGTTCATCGTCCCGTTGAGGTCGCCGAGCAGCACGACCCTGGTGACCGGCTCGCGGGCGATCGCCTCGCCGAGCGCGTCGGCGCTGTTGTCCCGCTGGTTGGCGGTGAAGCCGGCGTTCAGCTTCACCCGCACCGAGGGCATGTGGGCCACGTACACCGCGACCGCGCCCTGCGGGGTCTGCACGGTGGAGCGCATCGCGCGCGTCCAGCCCATGTTGATGTCGACGGGCGCGGTGTCGCTCAGGGGGTACTTGCTCCACAGTCCGACCGTGCCCTGCACCGAGTGGTACTTGTACGTCCCCGCGAGCGCTTCCTCGTAGGTGGAGACCTGCCCCTGGGGCAGTTCCTGGAGGGCCACGACGTCCGCGCCGGAGGCGGCCACGTCCTGGGCGGTGCCCCCGGGGTCCGGGTTGCCCGCGTTCACGTTGTGCGTGGCGACCGTCAGATCGCCGCCGGCGACCGACTTGTCGGTCAGCAGCCCGCCGAAGAGGTTCAGCCACACGATCGTCGGAAGCAGCAGGGCGATCAGCGCGGTGGCCGACCGCCGCCACACGGCGGCGACGAGGATCACCGGGATGAAGACGCCCAGCCACGGGAGGAACGTCTCCGCGAGACTGCCGAGGTTCCCGATCCTGTTGGGCATCTGCGCGTGCAGGATCATCAGCAGCGCGATCACCACGGCGCACGACGCGAGGAGAAGACCGCGCCGCCAGATGCCGCTGTCACCCCGCCAGCGCTCCAGGAGGCGCCGGACCCGGGATGAGGTGAACCGGTCCCCCGGGCCGCCGTTCCCGGTCTCCGTCTTGTACGCCTGCACCATGGAGCTGTCCTCACTGCCTTGCCGTCACACCAGCCTCGGCGTCGACACTAGGCGATGACGGTACTTTCCCTGCCGCCCCGGGGCGGCCGTACTGTTTCGGAGACGACAGCGTGGCGCACGGGGTTCCTGGTATCGGGCCAGGTTGGGGCGCTGTGACAGAACACGCACACTTCGGGCAACACCTCGGCCCGGCGTGTCACACGGGCCCGCGGACCCCGGCGAGCACCGCGTCGACCATCCGTTCCGCGCTGCCCGCGCCCGGCGTTCCCCCGGACCGCAGCACGGTCCGTACGAGCATCGGGCCGAGGAACAGGTCGCCGAGCAGATCGACGTCGACGTCGTCACGGATCTCGCCCATCTCGACGCCCCGGCGCAGCACTTCGTCCATCCGGCGGCGACGGGGTGCCACCGAGGTGCGCTGGTACATGTCCCAGAGCCGGGGGTAACTCTGCATCTGGGCGAAGACGTTGTGCAGCAGGGCCGAAGCCCCTTTGTCGAGTCCGCGCCGGCGCACGGTCTCCACCATCGCGACCAGGTCGTCCCGGACCGAGGTGCCGGGCAGCGGCGGGTCCACCGGTTCGATGGAGCGGACGACGTCGACGAACAGCGCCTCCTTGCCCGCCCAGCGGCGGTAGACGGTGGCCTTGCCGACGCCGGCGGTGCGGGCGATGCGGTCGACGGAGAGTTCGCAGAGCGGCAGGCCCTCCTCCAGCAGGGTCACCACGGCCTCGATGATCGACCGTTCGGCCGCCTCGCTGCGCGGCCGGCCGCGGCGGACCACCGGCGCGGATCCGCCGGCGGTGCGGGGCTCGGCGTGACGCGCGGCCCGTGCGGGGCCGGGGGACTCACGGCCGGGGCGCGCCTGGCCGTCCTGCACGGGCATCTCCGCACCGCCTCTCACTGTCGTCACCGACCGCCGCCACCCGGTTCGTCGCGGCCCGATTCGCCGCCGCCGTCCGTCCGCCGCCGGGCCGCGGGTCAGCGTCCGGCGCCCTCCCGCTCGGGCAGCGCGTCGGGCTCGGGGGCCTGCCGGGCCGGGGCCCTGCCCGGCAGGAAGAGCGCCACGACGACCGCTCCGGCGACGGCCACAGCCGCCGCACAGGCGGCTGTCAGATGCATGGCGTCGAGAAAGGCGTCCTGCGCCGGGCCGACGAGCGCCCTGCCCGCCGGACCCATGGTGTCCGCCACACCGAGGGTGGCCTCGATCGATTCCCCTGCCGCGCTCCGGGCGTCCGCCGGCACGCTCAGCAGGTGCCCCTCGATCTCGCTGCGGTAGCGCGTGGACAGCAGTGAGCCGAGGACGGCGACGCCGAGCGCTCCGCCGACCTGGCGGAAGGTGTTGTTGATCGCGGAGCCGGACCCGGCCTTCTCGCGGGGCAGCGCCTGCATCACGGACAGCGTGACCGGCGGCATGATGTGCGCCATTCCCACGCCCTGGACGAACAGCATGAACTCCACGACCCACAGGGGCGTGGACGCGTCGAAGAAGACGAAGGCCGCGAGTCCGGCCGCGACCATCACCATGCCGACGGCGCAGACGGGACGGGCGCCGAACCGGTCGACGACGAGGCGGGCCCGCGGGGCGAAGACCACCTGGGCGACGGCGAGCGGCAGGACGAGCATGCCGGCGCGCAGCGGGCTGTAGCCGCGGATGCTCTGGAGGTAGAAGGCGGAGAAGAACGTCACGCCCATCACCGCGAAGAAGACCAGCGCCATGGCGGCGATCGCCGCGGAGAAGGCCGGCTTGGCGAAGCAGGAGAGGTCCAGCGCCGGATGGTCGATGTGCTTCTCGTACAGGACGAAGAGGGCCAGCACGACGAGGCCGCCGACCAGCGGGAGCAGCACGGACGCGGCGGTGAAGTCGGCGAGTTCGCCGCCGCGGATGATGCCGTACACCAGCAGCACCAGGCCGACGATGGACAGCAGCACACCGACGGGGTCGAGACGGCCGGGATTCGGGTCCTTGGAGTCGGGCACCAGGATCGCCATCGTGATCAGCGCGACGATCACGACGGGGACGTTGATCAGGAAGATCGAGCCCCACCAGAAGTGCTCCAGGAGCACTCCGCCGGTGAACGGGCCGATGGCGATGGCGACGCCCACGCTGCCCGTCCAGATCCCCATGGCCCGGGCCTGCTCGTCGCGCTCGAAGACGTTCATCAGGACGGCGAGCGTGGCAGGCATCACAAAGGCGGCGCCGAGGCCCATGATCGCCCGGTAGACGATGAGTTCCGAGGGGGTGGCGGAGAAGGCGGCGAGCGCGGAGCCCGTGCCGAACACCAGGACGCCCAGGAGCAGCACGTTCTTGCGCCCGAACCGGTCGCCGACCAGGCCGGCGGTGAACAGGAGGCCGGCGAAGACGAGCGTGTAGGCGTTGATGGCCCACTCCAGCTCGCTCTGGGTGGCGCCGATGCCCGTGGGTGCGGGGGTGGCGATCGTCTTGACCGCCACATTCAGGATCGAGTTGTCCAGCACCACGATGAGCATGCTGAACGTCAGGACGGTGAGGATCGCCCAGCGTCGACGGTGGACGATTTCGGGGACGGAGGGTGCGACACGACCCGGCGGTGTGGCCATCGGCGCAGAATATCCCATTTCGATACGAAATCGTCTCGTATGGCAGGCCGACACCCGGCCGGCCCCCTCCCCTTCCGTCCGGACGGCACGAGGTGCCACCATGGAGCTGATCCGGGGACGCCGTCAGGGTGCCTCGAGATGACGAAGGAGCCGTTAGCCATGACGCTTCAGGCTGCCCAGAAGCCCACCGACAGCAGCAAGGCGCTGTACGGCGGCAAGGGCACTCGCCGCATCACGGTCCACGACATCACCGCCGCCAAGGAACGCGGCGAGAAGTGGCCCATGCTGACCGCCTACGACGCGATGACCGCCTCCGTCTTCGACGAGGCCGGTATCCCGGTGATGCTCGTCGGCGACTCGATGGGCAACACCCACCTCGGCTACGACACCACCGTGCCGGTCACCATGGACGAGATGACCCTGCTCGCCGCGGCGGTCGTCCGCGGCACCAGCCGCGCCCTCATCGTCGGCGACCTCCCGTTCGGTTCGTACCAGGAGGGGCCCGTCCAGGCCCTGCGCAACGCCACCCGGCTGGTCAAGGAGGCGGGCGTCGGCGCGGTCAAGCTGGAGGGCGGCGAGCGCTCGCTGCCGCAGACCGAGCTGATCGTCCAGTCCGGCATCCCCGTGATGTCCCACCTGGGCCTGACCCCGCAGTCCGTGAACACCATGGGCTACCGGGTACAGGGCCGCGGCGACGAGGCGGCCCACCGGCTGGTGCGCGACGCCAAGGCCGCGCAGGACGCCGGCGCCTTCGCGGTCGTCCTCGAACTGGTCCCCGCGGAGCTGGCCGCCGAGGTCACCCGGTCCCTGCACATCCCGACGATCGGCATCGGCGCCGGGCCCGACACGGACGCCCAGGTCCTCGTCTGGACGGACATGGCGGGCCTCACGGGCGGCAAGGTGCCGCGCTTCACCAAGCAGTACGCCGATCTGCGCCGGACGCTCGGCGACGCCGCGAAGGCCTTCGCCGACGATGTCGTCGGCGGTGCGTTCCCGCAGGAAGAGCACACCTTCCACTAGCCACTCCCGGCACAGACGACAGCCCGCCGATCTTCCCCCGTCGGCGGGCTGTCGGCATGCTCACGTCAGAAATCGCCCGCGCGGGGGCGGCCCCTCCCCGAGCAGCCGGACACCGGCCGTCGACCGGCCGTCGACAAGGTGTCGGCGGCTTGTCGGTGGGCTGTCGGTGGGACCCTGCATTGTTGACGCCATGACGCGAATCGACAAGAACCCGGACGGCGGCAAGGACAACGCCGTCGAGGTGCGGGGGCTGGTCAAGCACTACGGCGAGACCAAGGCGCTGGACGGGGTGGACCTGGACGTCCGCGAGGGCACCGTGCTCGGTGTGCTCGGCCCCAACGGCGCCGGCAAGACCACACTCGTACGCTGCCTCTCCACCCTCGTCACCCCCGACGCCGGCACCGCGATCGTGGCGGGCTACGACGTGGTGAAGCAGCCGCGGCAGCTGCGCCGCACCATCGGACTCACCGGTCAGTACGCCTCGGTCGACGAGAAGCTGTCCGGCTGGGAGAACCTCTACATGATCGGGCGGCTGCTCGATCTGCCGCGCAGGGCCGCACGGCAGCGCGCCGACGAGATGCTGGAGCGCTTCTCGCTCACCGACGCGGCGAAGCGGCCCGCGATGCAGTACTCCGGCGGTATGCGCCGGCGTCTCGACCTCGCCGCCTCGATGATCGGGCAGCCGGCCGTGCTCTATCTGGACGAGCCGACGACCGGACTCGACCCCCGGACCCGCAACGAGGTCTGGGACGAGGTGCAGCGGATGGTCGCGGAGGGGGCGACCGTCCTGCTCACCACCCAGTACATGGAAGAGGCCGAGCAGCTCGCGAACGAGCTCACGGTCATCGACCGCGGGCGGGTCATCGCCAACGGCCGGGTGGACGAGCTCAAGGCCAAGGTCGGCGGACGCACCCTGCAGATCCGGCCGTCCGACCCCGCTCAGCTGCCCGCGATGGCGCGGGTCCTCGCCGAGGCGGGACTCGACGGCGTCTCCGGCGCCACCGTCGTGCCCGACGAGGGCCTGCTGTACGTGCCGATCCTCAGCGACGCCCAACTGACCGCAGTCGTCGGCCTGATGGGCTCGCACGGCTTCGGCATCGCCCACATCGGCACCCATCTGCCCAGCCTCGACGAGGTGTTCCTGGCCATCACGGGCGAGAAGACGTCCGTGTCCGACACGATCGAAGAGGAGGTCGCCGCGTGAGCACGGCAACTGCCACCCCCGCGCCCACCGAAGCGCCCGCCCGACGCCCCGAGGCGCCGGCCGGCGAGGGCCGGATCGGCCTGCGCGGCAATCTGCGCCACATCGGCGCCCTGGTGCGCCGCAACGCGCTCCAGATCAAGCAGGACCCGGAGTCGATGTTCGACGCCGTGCTCATGCCGATCATCTTCACCCTGCTGTTCGTGTACGTCTTCGGCGGCGCGATCTCCGGCAAGGGCAACCAGGACGCGTACGTCAACTACGTGATCCCCGGCCTGATGGCCATGATGGGCATGAACATCGCCATGGCCGTCGGCACCGGTGTCAACGACGACTTCAAGAAGGGCGTGATGGACCGCTTCCGGTCCATGCCCATCGCACGGTCCTCGGTGCTCATCGCCAAGATCGTCGTCGAGGTCGGCCGCATGCTGGTCGCCACCACGATCCTGCTCGGCATGGGCTTCGCGCTCGGCCTGGAGATCAAGACCTCGGTGCTGCACCTGTTCGCGGCGATCGGTCTGTCCACGATCTTCGGCGCCTCGCTGATGTGGATCTTCATTCTGCTCGGTCTCACCATGAAGACGGCACAGGCCGTCCAGGGAGTGGCCATGCTCGTACTGATGCCGCTCCAGTTCGGGTCGTCGATCTTCGCCCCGCCGACGACGATGCCCGGCTGGCTGGAGAGCTTCACCGACTACAACCCGCTGTCCAACCTCGCGGACGCGGCACGGGCCCTGATCAACGGCGGTGCGGTCGCCCACTCGGTGTGGATGACGCTCGCCTGGGCCGCCGCGATCACGGTGGTGACCGCGCCGCTCGCGGTCGCCAAGTTCCGCAAGAAGACCTGAGTCCGCGGCCCGGTGGGGCCGGCGGATCAGATCAGGGCGGCGGCCTCGTCCACAGTGAGGCCGTCGCCCTCGGCGTAGGCGCGCTCATAGCCCTCGTCGCCGAGTTGTCCGCGCAGGACCGTCTCGCACTCGGCGCGGTTCTCCCGCTCGTGCAGGGCCGCGAAGTGACGGGGCGGCAGCTGGGCGTCGGCCACCGCGAGCATCCGGGCCGCGTCCGCCGAGCGTTCCGGCCGGTCCAGCGCGACCGCCCGGGCGGCCGTCACCAGATGCATGGAGAGCATTTGAGGGGCGACCATCATGCTCAGCGGGTCGCGTGCCCGCTCCAGCGCCGTGCGCGCGCCTGCCACCGCCTTGGGGTAGAAGCCGTCGACGAGATCGAGCCAGGCGACGAACCCGATCACCATGCCTTCGAAAATGGCCAGGGTGTTGGAGCGGAACTGCTCCATCAGATGGGCGATCTCGACCCGCGCTTCCTCGCTTCGGCCGGTGCTGCCGAGCCGCAGGGCGAGGAAGAGCCGGGCGACGGCTCTCGATTCGTTCTCCAGGCCGCGGTTCTCGGCGAGGACCTCGCGGATGATCCGCTCGCCCTGCTCGCCCTCGCCGATCTCCATCATGATCCCCGCGAGCCGGCACCGCAGGACGGCCACCTGCGCCTGCGCGCCGATCCGTTCGGCGTATCCGATGGCCGCGCGGAAGTCCTCGGCGGCGCCCGTGTACTCGCCGCGCCGCTCCTGGGCCTCACCGCGCGCCGAGAGGGACTCGGCCGCGCCCCAGGCGTCACCGAGCCGGACGAAGATCTCCAGCGACTCGTCGGCGTCGCGGGTCGCGTCGCCGGCCCAATGGGTGCGGTTGGCCAGGACGTTGGCGCGGTTCTGGAGTGCGGCGGCGAGCTCCCACTCGTAACCGTAGGCGCGGCAGGCGCTGACGGTCTCGTCCAGCAGCGCCTTCAGGCTGTTGATGTCACCGGTCATCAGGACGGCGAAGAACCACAGCGCGCCGGGCGAGCGGCAGGTCTGCGGCAGGCCGGGGGCGTAGACCCGGGTGACGCTGCGCAGCCAGTCCATGGCCTCGGGGGTGGTCCACGCGTCGAGGTCGTGGTTCATGAAGACCATGCGCATCAGCGCGACGCAGCGCCGGGCCTCCTGCAGCAGCTCGGGCCCCATGGGCGGCGGGGCGTCCGTGAACCGTTCGAAGACCGGGGGCGCGGGCTCGGCCGGCGGCAGGAACGGATCCGGGCCGAGCGCACCGGCGGCGGAGGCCCAGTGCCGGGCCTCCGACCGCAGGTCCCGCATCTGCCAGTACCAGGCCAGCGAGAGGACGACGTGCAGCGCCTCCTGCTCGTCGCGGGCCGCGACGGCCCGGCGCATGGCGGTGCGCAGGTTCTCGTACTCGCGCTCGAAGAGGTCGATGGCGGCACGCTGGTCCGGGCCGCGCAGGAGCGGGTCCGTCGTCCGGGCCACCTCCCGGTAGTGGACGAGGTGGCGGCACTCCACGGCGGACCGCTCGCCGGCCTCGTCGAGACGCTCGGCGGCGTACTCACCCACGGTTTCCAGGAGCCGGTAGCGCATCAGGCCGTCCGGGGCGGGGGCGGCGACGACGAGCGACTTGTCGATGAGGGATCCGAGGCTGTCGGCGACGTCACCGGGGTGGGACGGACGGGCACCGGGCCGGGCGCCGTCCGGGCCGGCGTCCTCCGGGTCGGCGCAGACCGCCTCGGCGGCGGCCAGGTCGCAGCCGCCGGCGAAGACCGACAGCCGCCGCAGGACGGTCCGTTCGGCGTCGTCGAGCAGGTCCCAGGACCAGTCGACGACGGCGCGCAGGGTCTGCTGGCGCGGCAGGACGGTGCGGCTGCCGCCGGTCAGCAGCCGGAAGCGGTCGTCGAGACGGTCGGCGATCTGCCGCGGGGTGAGCATACGCAGGCGGGCCGCGGCGAGTTCGATGGCCAGCGGCAGTCCGTCGAGGCGGTGGCAGATCTCCGCGGCCGCCTCCTTGTCGTCCTCGATCCGGAAGCCCGGGCGGGCGGCCGTGCCGCGGTCCGCGAAGAGCCGCAGCGCCATCGGATCGGGCAGCGGGTCCACCGGTCGCACCAACTCGCCCGGAACACCGAGGGGTTCCCGGCTCGTGGCGAGCACGGTGAGGCCCGGGCAGTGCTGGAGCAGCCGCTCGGCGAGCACGGCGGCGGCCTCGATCACATGCTCGCAGTTGTCGAGCAGCAGCAGCATGCGGCGGTGCGAGCAGTGCTCGACGAGGCGGACGAGCGGGTCGTCGCCGTGCCGCTCGGCGGCCCGCAACTCCTCCGCACCGGCGCCGCGCAGCACGGTCTCGCGCCCGCCGAGGGCGGTGAGAACGGCGTCCGGCACGTTGTCGGGGTCGTCCACGGGGGCGAGTTCGGCCATCCAGACGCCGTCGGGCCACGCCATGTGCGGCGCGGCGTGCTCGGCGGCCTCCTGCGACAGCCGTGTCTTCCCGGCCCCGCCGGGCCCGAGGAGGGTGACGAGCCGGGCGGCGCCGAGGTCCTGGCGGATGGCGTCGATGTCGGCGTCGCGGCCGACGAAGGAGGTGAGCCGTGCGCGGAGGTTGCCCGCGCCGCGCACGGGACCGGTGTCCGTGCCGTCCACGTCCGGCCGCCCGTTGCCCGCCGTCTGCGCGGGAGCGGTGTCGGCGGCCGGGTCCGCCAGCAACTCCGCGTGCAGGGAGCGCAGTTCGGGCCCCGGATCGGCGCCCAGACGGTTGGCGAGGGATCTGCGCACCGTGTCGTACGCGGCCAGCGCCTCCGCCGGGCGGCCCGTGGCCCGCAGCGCGCGCAGCCGCAGCGCCTGGAGCGACTCGTCGATCGGATGGTCCTCGCAGAGCGCCACCAGCTCCGGCAGCGCCTCCTCGGCGCGGCCGAGGGCCAGCGCGGTCGCGAGTCGGGTACGCCGGGCGTCCAGGCGGCGGGCCTCCCAGCGGGCCGATTCGGCCGCGCGGGCGGGCAGGTCCGCGAGCACCGGGTCCTGCCACAGAGCGAGGGCGTCGTCGAGGAGGGCCGCGGCCTTGACCGGGTCGCCGCGTTCCAGCGCCCGCGCCCCCTCCCCCGCCAGCCGGTCGAAGCGGTGCAGGTCCACGTCGTCCCCGTCGGCGCACAGCCGGTAGCCGCCGCCCTCGGGTGAGGCGACCGCCTCGCGGCCCAGCACCCGGCGCAGCCGGCCCACGAGCGCCTGGACCGCGCCGACCGCGTCCGCCGGCGGATCGCCGTCCCACACCTCGTCCACGAGGGTGGTGACGGGGACCGTACGACCGGGCCGCAGCGCCAGGACGGTCAGCAGCGTCCGCAGCCGCGCACCGCCGAGCGCGACGGGTGTTCCGTCGTCGTGCCATGCCTGAGTGGTGCCGAGTAGCGAGAAGCGCACCCGCCCATTGTCCCTGCCGCGCCCGCGGACCCGTGCGGCAGGAACCCCCGGGCCGTCCCGGAACGTTCTGTTTCCGTCACCGGTACGGTCGACCGCACGTCCCCGCATCCCCAGGAGCCGCACCCATGACCACCGCCACCTCCCGCCACAGCGGCCGGGGCATCAGTCCCGTCTTCCTCGGCATCGTCGCCGTGATGGCGGTGACCGGCTGGGCGGTGTGGACGGAGTTCTCCGCGAGCACGGGCCTCGCGGTGTTCCTGTTCGTCACCTCGGCCTGGGTCGTCTCGCTCTGTCTCCACGAGTACGCGCACGCCCGGACCGCGCTGCACAGCGGCGACATCTCCATCGGGACGAAGGGGTATCTCACCCTCAACCCCCTCGCCTACACACATGCGCTGCTGAGCATCGTGCTGCCGGTGCTGTTCGTGATCATGGGCGGTATCGGTCTGCCGGGCGGCGCGGTCTTCATCGAGCGGAACCGCATCCACGGCCGCTGGAAGCACAGTCTGATCTCGGCCGCCGGGCCGCTGACGAACGTCCTGTTCGCGGTCGCCTGTACCGCCCCGTTCTGGCTGGACGCGCTGGACGGCGTGCCGCCGGTGTTCCAGTACGCGCTGGGGTTCCTCGCGCTGCTCCAGGTCTCCGCGGCGATCCTGAACTTCCTGCCGGTGCCGGGCCTCGACGGCTACGGCGTGATCGAGCCCTGGCTCTCGTACAAGATCCGCCGGCAGGTGGAGCCGTTCGCACCGTTCGGACTGATCGCGGTGTTCGGTCTGCTGTGGATCCCCGAGGTGAACGGGCTGTTCTTCGACGCGGTCGACGCGATCCTGCGCGGGCTCGGCGTCGAGACCGGGTTCCCGGGCTGCGGGCTGGACTACTACCGCTTCTGGCAGGGGACGCCCGAGGCCTGCCCGGCGTGACGGGGGCGAGGCCGGGGCGGCAAGGGCGCGCGGGTCAGCCGGCGGCGCGCTCCGCCTTAGCGCGGCGGAAGTAGTACCACGCCATGTTCGAGGTGAGGCCGGCGATCAGCACCCAGAGGATCCCGAGCCAGCTTCCCTGCACGAACGAGACCACGGCCGCCACGACGGCGAGCACGCAGAAGATGAGGGCGTAGAGAGCGAGGCGGGGCATGGGGTACGGCTCCTGTCGGGGGGTGATTCGTCCCGCCCAGTGTCCCCCATGCCCCCGCGCGACTACACGTCGGTGACGCGGAGCCCGGCGTGTGCCTTGTAGCGCCGGTTCACCGAGATCAGATTGGCGACCAGGGACTCGACCTGGTGGGCGTTGCGCAGCCGGCCCGCGAACACTCCGCGCATCCCGGGGATGCGTGCCGCGATCGCCTGCACGATGTCGGTGTCCTCGCGCGACTCGCCCAGCACCATCACATCGGTGTCGATCTCCTCGATCGACTCGTCCTGGAGCAGCACCGCGGACAGATGGTGGAAGGCGGCGGTCACCCGGGAGTCCGGCAGCAGGGCTGCGGCCTGCTCGGCGGCGCTGCCCTCCTCCGGCTTGAGCGCGTAGGCGCCCTTCTTGTCGAAGCCGAGCGGGTTGACGCAGTCGACGACCAGCTTGCCCGCGAGCTCCTTCTGGAGGGTCTCGAGCGTCTTGGCGTGCCCGTCCCACGGCACCGCGACGATCACCACGTCACTGCGGCGCGCGCACTCCGCGTTGTCCGCCCCCTCGACGCCGAGGCCCAGTTCGGCGGCGGCGGTCTCGGCGCGCTCCGCCGCGCGGGATCCGATGATCACCTTCTGCCCGGCCCGGGCGAGGCGGTAGGCGAGCCCGCGCCCCTGGTCCCCGGTGCCGCCGAGCACGCCGACGACCAGGCCGGACACGTCCGGGAGGTCCCAGGGGTCCTTGGCCGCGGGCTTCGGCGCCGTGCCTGCGTTGTCAGTAGAAGTCATGCAGCCGACCTTACTTGCTGGTATCGGGCTCACGAACGGGTGAGCCGCACCGAAGCCCGCCCGCCGGCGCGGGGTGTCGGGCAGGATGCGGGGCCATGGATGCCGTACGCGTCGCGCTGCTGCGCGAAGTCCTCGCGGGTACCGAGTGGCCGGCGGCGACCCGGCGGTTCGCCGGGGTCCTGCGGTCGTCCGTGGTCCCGCAGGGCGGCGGGCTGCTGCTGGTGGGGACCGAGGCGTACGAGCCCTGGCATCTCGCGGCGCATCTGGTGGACGAGGCCGCGTGGTCGGGGCAGCCGGAACTGACGCCGACGCTGGTACGCCACCGGGTCCGGCCCGGGGACCCGCCGCAGCTCGCGGTGGGACTCGGCCGGCTGGAGGCGGCGCGCCGCGGCGAGACGCTGCTGGTGGTCGCGCCGGGGCAGCCGGAGGCGGAGCTGCTGGAGCGGGTGCACGACGCGCGGCGGGCCGGTGCGACGGTGCTGGCGCTGGACGGCGGGGATCCGGAGGTGCACGGGCTCGCGCACGAGGCGCTGACGGTGACCGCGGCCGCGGACGAGGTCGATCTGGACACCGTGCAGCATCTGGTGAGCGCGGCGGCCGGGGAGAACAGTCTGCCGGTGGCACGCGGCCGGCGGAGCCTGCGGGACCGGCTCTCGCGCCTCGCCGACCAGCTGACCTCGCCGCCGCCGCCTCGCTGGTAGTCCGTCGCCTCCCAGGAAATCCGGTTGCCGCAGGCTACCGGCCGCCCGGAACATGGCCTCCTGTGACCTCCAAGCTCTCCGCGCTGCTGCCCGACCTCTCTCCGTGGCGCTCGTCCCGCGACTTCCGCCTCCTGTGGGTGCAGGGCGTGGTCACGTACTTCGGCAGTTTCATGGCGATGATCGCGCTGCCGCTCCAGATCAAGGACCTGACCGGATCGCCGCTCGCGGTGGGCGTGATGGGCGCGGTGGAGCTGGTGCCGCTGGTGGTGTTCGGCCTCTACGGCGGGGCGCTCGCGGACTCGGCCGACCGCCGGAAGCTGATCCTCGGCACGGAGGCCGGGCTCGGCGTGCTGGCGGTCGTCCTCCTGGTGAACGCGATGCTGCCCGATCCGATGCTGTGGCCGCTGTACCTGGTCGCGGCCGGCGTCTCGGCGCTGGCGGGTCTGCAACGCCCGGCGCTCGACTCGCTGATGGCCCGTATCGTCCCGCACGACCAGCTGACGGCGGCGGCCGCGCTGAACGCCCTGCGCTACCAGCTGGGCGCGATCGCGGGGCCCGCGCTGGCGGGTCTGGTGGTGGCCTACGCGGGCCACGCCACGGCGTACGGCGTCACGGTCGCCGGTTTCGCGGTGTCCGTCGTCCTGTGCCTGCGCCTGGCCCCGGCCCCGGCCCCGGCGGCACACGATGCCCAGAAGCCTTCGCTGCGGGGCATCGCGGAGGGCGCGCGCTATGCGTGGTCCCGCCCGGTGCTGCTGGGGACGTACGCGATCGACCTGGCCGCGATGTTCTTCGCCTTCCCGAACACGATCTTCCCGTTCCTGGCGGACGACCTGGACGCGGAGTGGTCACTCGGCCTGATGTACGCGGCGGGTTCGGTCGGATCGCTGGCCCTGAGCATGACGAGCGGCTGGACGTCGCGGGTGCGGCGGCACGGCCTGTTCGTGGTGTTCGGCGCGGCGGCCTGGGGCCTGGCGATCGCGGCGGCGGGATGGTTCTCGAACGTGTGGCTGGTCCTGCTGTGCCTGGCGTTCGCGGGCGCGGGCGACATGCTCAGCGGCCTCGGCCGCTCGACGATCTGGAACCAGACGATCCCGGAGGAGCTGCGGGGACGGCTCGCGGGGATAGAGGTGCTGTCGTACAGCGTCGGCCCGCAGCTGGGCCAGGTCCGCGCGGGCGCGATGGCGGGATGGACGGGCACACGAGCGTCGATCTGGTCCGGCGGCGTGGCCTGCGTGGCCTCGGTCGGCCTGCTGGCCGCGGTACTCCCGAAGCTGATCACATACGACGCCTCGACGGACGAGGACGCGTTGCGCCGCCGCGCGCAGCAGGAGGCGCTGACGAAGGCGTGAGCCTTCGCGCACGGGCCGCGCCGGGCAGGCGGAGGACCACGTCCAGCCCCGCCGGACGGGGGCTGAACCTGCGGACCACATGCGGCCGTATTCAGCCCCGCCGGCGATTGAGGCGCGGGGCCCGGGGCAGAGCCCCGCGAACAGCCCGCACCCACGGGTACGCGCCCACCCCGCGAGGGCGCGCCCTCACCCACCCGGCAAACCCAGCCCCGCCGGGCAGGCTGAGGACCACATCCGGCCGCGCCGGACGGGGCTGAACCTGCGGACCACATGCGGCCATATCCAGCCCCGCCGGCGATTGAGGCGCGGGGCCCGGGGCAGAGCCCCGCGAACAGCCCGCACCCACGGGTACGCGCCCACCCCGCGAGGGCGCGCCCTTCAACCACCCGGCAAACCCAGCCCCGCCGGCGATTGAGGCGCGGGGCCCGGGGCAGAGCCCCGCGAAGGGCCCGCACGTCCCGCACCCGCCTCGATCGCCGGGACCGGCTGAACGAGCGCGCGCACAACGGGCGCGACCCCGTGGCCCACCGCCGTGAGGACTACTCGCCCTTCGGCGCGTCGTGCCAGCGCGGATCGTTCTCCCATTCGAGGTTCTTCTCCCGCGCCGTCTCCATCGCGTGGGTCGCCTCCTCACGGCTCGCGTACGGGCCGAAGCGGTCCTTCGCCGGGCACTCCGGGCCCTCCTCGACCTTCTTGTGCTCCAGGCAGTAGAACCACTCGCCCGGTTTGCCGGCCGTACGCTTCTTGAACAGGGCCATCGTCGGCTCCTTCCTCTGACGCCATGCTGCCCCAAGGACGTCCCCCTACGCCCGGGAGGCGTGCCGGGCCCCCGGTTAGACTCGCGGCATGTCTGGCCAGTCGCTGCTCGT
This sequence comes from Streptomyces sp. NBC_00306, assembly GCF_036169555.1. Classification (GTDB taxonomy): domain Bacteria; phylum Actinomycetota; class Actinomycetes; order Streptomycetales; family Streptomycetaceae; genus Streptomyces; species Streptomyces achmelvichensis. Next base: position 2,271,107 of record NZ_CP108032.1, read on the forward strand.
ACCAGGCGAGCTCTCCCCCACCCGCTCCGTCCCCGGCTCCATCCGGCGCCCCGAGTACGTCGGAAAGCCCGCGCCGACCCCGTACACCGGGCCGGAGGTGCAGGACGCCGACACCGTCGAGCGGATGCGCATCGCGGGCCGTATCGCCGCGCAGGCGATGGAGGAGGCCGCCAAGCACATCTCCCCCGGCGTGACGACCGACGAACTGGACCGGGTCGCGCACGAGTTCATGTGCGACCACGGCGCCTATCCGTCGACGCTCGGCTACCGCGGCTTCCCCAAGTCGCTGTGCTCCTCGGTCAACGAGGTGATCTGCCACGGGATCCCCGACTCCACCGTCCTGCGCGACGGCGACATCGTGAACCTCGACGTCACGGCGTACATCAACGGTGTGCACGGCGACAACAACGCCACCTACCTCTGCGGCGACGTCGACGAGGAGTCGCGGCTGCTCGTGGAGCGGACCCGGGAATCCCTCAACCGGGCCATCAAGGCCGTGAAGCCGGGCCGCCAGGTCAATGTCATCGGGCGGGTCATCGAGTCGTACGCCAAGCGCTTCGGCTACGGCGTGGTCCGTGACTTCACCGGCCACGGGATCAATTCCTCGTTCCACTCCGGGCTGATCATTCCGCACTACGACGCCCAGCACGCGACGACCGTGATGCAGCCGGGCATGACGTTCACCATCGAGCCGATGCTCACGCTGGGGACGTACGAGTACGACATGTGGGACGACGGCTGGACCGTGGTGACCAAGGACCGCAAGCGGACCGCGCAGTTCGAGCACACGCTGGTGGTCACGGAGAGCGGCGCCGAGATTCTCACGTTGCCCTGACGCCGTTCGGGGGTAGCGTTTTACCGACAGGTCGTCGGGAACCAGTTGACTTAGGTAAGCCTAAGTAGCAGGATCTTAACCGGTTCCCGTCCCCATCGGTCCCCCGGAGGTCCGCCTTGGACACGCCATTCTCGACACTCATCCGTGTTGCCTCGCACGAGCAGCACACCGAGGCCGAGACCTCGCCCTTCATGAGCGATCTGCTCGGCGGCCGGCTGGGCGTCGAGGCCTACGCCCGCTACACCGAGCAGCTCTGGTTCGTGTACCGGGCACTGGAAGGTGCCGCGGGCGCGCTGGAGGACGACCCGGTGGCGGGGCCCTTCATCCGCCCGGAGCTGATGCGTACCGCCGCGCTGGAACGCGACCTCGCGCATCTGCGCGGCGCCGACTGGCGCGCGGGCGCCGCTCCGCTGCCGGCGACCGAGGCGTACGCCGCCCGGGTCGAGGAGTGCGCCCGTACCTGGCCCGCCGGGTACATCGCGCACCACTACACCCGTTACCTCGGTGACCTCTCCGGCGGCCAGATCATCCGCGACCGCGCCGAGAAGACCTGGGGCTTCGCGCGCAAGGGCGACGGGGTCCGGTTCTACGTCTTCGAGCAGATCGACAACCCGGCCGCCTTCAAGCGCGGTTACCGCGAACTGCTGGACGCGGTGAACGCCGACGAGCTGGAGAAGAAGCGGATCGTCGAGGAGTGCAAGCGGGCCTTCGACTTCAACGGAGCAGTCTTCCGCGAGCTGGGCGAGGAGTTCCCGCTCAGCGCATGAGCGAGATCCGGCGGGCGGCCGGCACGGGCGTCGCGAGGCGCACCCGCCCGCCGATCTCGATCGTGCCGTCGGGGCCGGGGGCCGTCAGAATCTGCGACCCGCGGCCCTGCGTGATGTTCAGCGCGCGCCCGAGGCTGTCGGTGAGCAGCAGGGCAGCCGCGCCGGTCGCCTCGTCCTCCACGATGCCGTCGTCCCGCCGGGGGAAGGCGCGGGCCCGGACCCGGCCCGCGGCCTCGTCCTCCCAGGCCCAGGCGTAGAGCCAGCCCTCACCGGGCGGCGGCGCGGGCAGCGCGTCCACCTCGGCCGGTGAGGCGTACTGCCGCAGCGTGCGCGGCGGGGCCCATTCGGCGCGGGCGGTGATCCAGGTGAACTCGCCGTCGCTGCGCGCCCACACCTCGCCCGCGGGAGGGTTCACCGCCTCCAGGTCGAGCAGCCAGGCCACTCCGACGAGCGGGTGCCCGGCGAACGGGAGCCTCAGGCCGGGGGTGTAGATGTCCACGACCCCGCGCTCGGGGTCGTCGACGAACACGGTCTCGCTGAAGCCCAGTTCGGCCGCGAGCGCCTGCCGGGACGCCGGGTCGGGAACGGCCCGGGCGTCGCGTACGACTCCCAGGGCGTTGCCATGGCCCCCGTCGGCCCCGCAGAAGACGTGGAGCACGTCCAGTACGTCGAGTTCGTTCACCCCGGCATTCAAGCATCCCGGTACGACAGGGCCGCACCGGCGGCGACTGCTGCCGGTGCGGCCCGTGACGCGGGACCCGTGGGTCAGGAGCGGGTCGCCTCCCGGCGCCGGATCGCGAAGACCACGGCCGCGCCCGCCACCGCGATGCCCGCCGAGGCGGCCGCCAGCGCGGTCGTCGGGACCTCGGAGCCCGTGGAGGCCAGGGCGCCGCCCGTGCCGCCGACGGTGCCGCCCCCGGTGGTCGTACCGGCCGAGCCGCCCTCCGTCGAACCGCCCGCGGAACCGCCGGAGCCGCTCGTGCCGCCGGAGCCCTCGGGCAGTTCGGCGTCCTCGTCGAGGGAGACCGCGACCGTGACCGGGTCCAGCTCCTCACCGGTCGGGTACATGCCGCCGAACGCCTTGGTGCCCTCCGCCGTGAGCTTCGCCGGTACGCCCGTCAGCTTGACCACGTCCGCCTGCGCCGTGAGCGCGCCGGCCGAAACGGTCAGGGAGGCGATGCCCAGGTTCTGGTAGGTCGCGACCTTGCCGGTCTCCCGGTCCTTGGTGCTGACGTCGGCCACCAGGGTGCCCCGGGTGCCGTTCACCTCGACCTCGACGCCGCTCAGCTTCAGATCGAGGACGTACTGGCCGCCGGTGAGGTGGCCGAGGAAGCGGACGCCGCCGTCGAAGGAGGCCGCCAGGGTCTTCGTGCCGGCGTCGTAGGAGCCGCGGCCCTCGGGGAAGCGGTAGCCCTCGCCCGACTTCGCCGCGCCGCCGGACAGTTCGACCTTGCCGTGGGCTATCGGGCCCGTGACGTAGTCCCGGAACCGCTTCTTGACACCCCAGTCGAGATTGCCGTCCACGACCGAGCCGTCGCCGTTCTCGGGGTCACCGGTCGCGGTGTCGGTGGGGGACGGCGTCGCGGTGGGGTCGGTCGTCGCGGTCGCCGTCGCGGTCGCGGTGGCCGTCGGGGTCGGCGTCACCGGCGGGGTCACGCTCGGCGTGGCCGACGGGGCCGGCTTCACCGCCTTGACCGAGAGGGTCGCCGGGTCCAGCGCGTCGCCCTCCTTGTACATACCGTTGAAGGCTTTCGCGCCCTCTGCGGTGAGCGCGGCCGGGATGTCCTTGAAGACCATCGCACCGCCCTCGCCCTGCCCCGGGGCGACCTTCGACAGATCGAGCTTCGCCACCGCGATGTCGTCCTGCGTCGTGCCGTTGAGGGTGACGTCGGCCTGGATGCTGCCGGTGGTGCCCGCGGTCAGCACCTTCACATCGGCGAGCTTGATGGCGAAGCCGTGGGCGGTGGAGGAGAACAGGACATTGCCCTTGAAGGCGGTGTCGGTGGCGTGGGTGCCCGTGTCGTAGGTGCCCGTACCGCCGGTGAAGGTGAAGGGGCCGTTGTCCGGCGCCTGGGTGGCGCCGTCCGCCGCCACGATCGTGCCCTTGGCCATGCCCATGACGTACGAGCGGAAGGACTGCTTGAAGCCCCAGTCCAGGGTGCCGTCCTTCAGTTCCAGTTTCGGGGCGCCGGGGGCGGCGGAACCGCTGCCGGCCGCGAGCGCCGGAAGGGCGAAGGCGGTGGCGCCGAGCGCGGCCACGACGGCTGTCGCGGCGGCGAGGGTGATGGGGCGGCGAGTGGCTGCCATGGTCGTTGGTCTCCTCAGTGCTGGGCCGTCCGGCGGCGCCGGACGACATACAGGGCGATGGCCGCGGCGGCGAGGGCTCCGGCGCCCACGGCGAGGTAGGTCCCGGTGGGGGACGAGGTGTCGGACGACGCGGTGGCCGCCGCCGGCCCGGAGGCGGTGGCGGGCGCGGTCGTGGTCTGTCGCGGTGACGGTGCGGCCTCGCTGCCCAGGTCGGGCAGGGCGGGCAGGCGGGCGGCCCGGTCCACGGTCACGGCGAGCGAGACCGGGTCCATGACCGTGCCCGCGGCGTACATCCCGCCGAAGGCCGCGGCACCTTGCGCGGTGAGGGTCGCCGGTGCCTCGGTGACGGCGGCAAGGCCCTTCTTCGGTACGAGACGCGGGGCGGCGAAGGTCACCAGGGGTACGGCTCCGAGCGTCGTGCCGCCGCGCGCCACATCGGCGGTCAGCGTGCCGCGGCCGGCCGACACCGTGGCCCTGACCTTGCTCAGCCGGAGGTCCAGTCCGTCGCCGGTGAACCGGACGGAACCGGCGAACGACGCCGCGAGGGTTCCGCGTCCGGCGTCGTAGCTGCCCTTGCCGCGCGGGAAGCGGAAGAGCGCCCCGCCGTCCTGCGCGCCGTCCGTGAGGGTCCAACGGCCCTGCGCGACCGGGCCGGTGACGTATTCGCGGAAGGTGCGGCGTACGCCCCAGTCGACGGCGGCGTCCTGGAGCGAACCGGCCTTGGCGGCGGGCGGGGTGGCGGTCGCGGACGGCCGCGCGGAGGGCTTCGTGCGGGCGGGCGCGAGATCGACGCGCAGGCTGATCGGGTCGAGCGGGGTGCCCGCGGTGTAGTAGCCGGCGAACGCGGTGGCGCCCTGCGAGGTCAGCGTGGCGGGGACGGTGCGCAGTTCGATGGGCCCCGCGCCGCCCTTCATCGAGATGCCGGAGAGGTTGAGCGAGGCGAACGGGACCTGGCTCGACGTGGTGACCCTGCCCGTCGACCGGGCCCTGCTGACCATGTCCGCGAAGAGCGTGCCCTGTCCGCCGGAGATTCTCACCGTGGGGCGGCTGAGCGCGAGGTCGAGTTCATGGCTGCCGTCGGCCTTGCGGTGGCCCAGGAAATGCACGCCGCCCGAGAAGCGGGAGGTGAAGGAGCCGGTGGCGGGGTCGTAGGTACCGGTGGCGGAGTGGAAGCGGAACTGACTGCCGCCGACGGTGGCCGCTCCGCCGGTGAGCCGCCAACTGCCGTGCGCGATGGGGCCGGTGACATACCGCTGGAACGAGGACTTGATGCCCCAGTCCAGTCTGCCGCCCTGCACCGTGCGGTCCGCCGCCTGTGCGGTGCCGGCCGGGAGCAGGGCTCCGAGCAGGACCGCGAGAAGCGCCACGGCGGACGCGCGGGCCGGTCTGAAGGGCAGCATGACGAATCCTCCGGGGCACAACGCACTGGTCAGTGAGGTAAGGCTAACCTAAGCTCTGATCCGTGCGGTCCGGAAGACCCCACCCACCCGAAACATCGACCAACTCCCCGTCCACCCATGGCAGACTGCCGCGGTAACCGTCTTAGACAGTGAACAAGAGAAAGGTGTCCCGGTGCGCACACCTCGCCTGGCAGGTGCTCTCCTCTCGGTCCTCGCCCTCGCCCTGACGGCGACCGGCTGCGGCGGAGGCGACGAGTCGCCCGCCGCCACGGGCAAGCCGAAGGCCTCCGTGGCCGCCGACCGGATCGAGCCGCTCGCCGCGACACCGAAGCCCGAACTCCCGGCCACCGTGCGCTCGGCCGACGGCAAGAGCGTCACCGTCTCCGCCGCGGACCGGATCGTGCCGTTGTCCGGTGGGCTCAGCGAGATCGTCTACACGCTCGGCCTGGGCAAGCAGGTGGTGGCGCGCGACATCACCGCGACCTTCGAACAGGCCCGCGCGCTGCCGGTGGTGACCCGGGGACACGACGTCTCCGCCGAGAGCGTGCTGTCGCTGAAGCCGACGCTCGTCCTCGCCGACTCGACGACCGGCCCGGCCGAGGCCATCGCCCAGATACGCGCCGCGGGCATCCCGCTCGTCGTCGTCAAGGCGCCCAAGAGCCTTGCCGACGTCCGGACGCGGATCGACGCGGTGGCCGGCGCGCTGGGGGTCAAGGCGGCCGGGGACCGGCTCAACACCCGTACCGCACAGCGGATCGCGGCGGTGCAGAAGGACATCCCGAAGCCCGCCGAGGGCAAGCAGCCCCGCGTCGCCTTCCTCTATCTGCGGGGCTCGGCGTCGGTCTACCTCATCGGCGGCGCCGAGTCCGGGGCCGCCTCGCTGCTGGAGGCGGCGGGCGCCGTGGACGCCGGCAAGGAGTCGGGGCTGGCGAAGGACTTCACCCCGATCACCGCCGAGGCCCTCGCGAAGGCCGCGCCGGACGCCATGCTGGTGATGACGGACGGTCTGACGTCGGTCGGCGGCATCGACGGTCTGGTCAAGATTCCCGGCGTGGCCCAGACCCCGGCCGGAATGGACCGCCGCGTGGTGAGCGTGGACGACGGCGTCCTGCTGAACTACGGACCGCGCACCGACCGGGTGCTCCGGTCGCTGGTGGACCAGCTCTACCCGGGCGGCCGGTGACGATGGCCACGCACGCTGACCACTCCCCCTCACCCGCCCGCCCGCGCGACCGGGACCCGGAACCGGACCGGGACCAGCACCGGGACCGGGACCGACCGAGCGGCCCCGAGAGCCGTGAGGTCCCGGAGCGCTCCGAGGCCCGCAAGAGCCGTGAGGCCCCTGAGGGCTCCCGGAGCACTTCCGACCCGGGCACCCCGAAGGACACCAACGACGCCGTCCCTCTGGCCCGCACCCGCACCGGGGCCGGACTGCTCGCCGGAGGACTCCTGACGGGCGTGATCGTCCTGGCCCTGGTGTCCGCGGCCTACGGCGCGTACGACATCCCCGTCACCGATGTCATCGCCTCGGTGCAGCACCGCGCCGGGCTCGGCGGGCACGCGCTCGACCGGGTCGGCGAGAGCGTGCTGTGGAACGTCCGCCTTCCCCGTGTCGTCCTCGCGCTCCTCGTCGGCGCGTCCCTCGGCTGTGCGGGGGCCCTGATGCAGGGCGTCTTCGGCAACCCCCTCGCCGAGCCCGGCATCATCGGCATCTCCTCCGGTGCGGCCGTCGGCGCCGTCGCGTCCATCGCGCTCGGGCTGAGCTTTCTCGGCAACTGGACCATCACCGCCTGCGCGTTCGTCGCCGGCCTGGTGACCGTGCTCCTCGTGTACGCGATGTCCCGCTCGGGAGGGCGGACCGAGGTCGTCACCCTCATCCTGACCGGCATCGCCGTCAACGCCTTCGCCGGCGCTCTCATCGGTCTGTTCATCTTCTTCGCGGACAACGCCCAGATCACCCAGATCACCTTCTGGCAGCTGGGTTCGCTCTCCCAGGCGACCTGGCCCAAGGTGCTCGCCGTGCTGCCGTGCGCGCTCCTCGGTCTCGCCGTCGCGCCCCTGTACGCACGGAAGCTGGACCTGCTCGCCCTCGGCGAGCGGCCGGCGCGGCATCTCGGCATCGACGTCGAGCGGCTGCGGATCGTCCTCGTCCTCGTCGTCGCCCTGTTCACCGCTGCCGCGGTCGCCGTCGCCGGGATCATCACCTTCGTCGGGCTGCTCGTCCCGCATCTGCTGCGGATGGCGCACGGACCCGGACATCGCTTCCTGGTGCCCGGCAGCGCACTCGGCGGCGCGCTGATGCTGGTCGCGGGAGACCTCGCGGCACGCACCGTCGCCGAGCCCGCCGAACTCCCCCTCGGCGTGCTCACCGCACTCTTCGGCAGCCCGTTCTTCTTCTGGCTGCTGGTCAGGACCCGTCGTAGGCAAGGTGGTTGGGCATGAGGTCCGTGACCCGTCTGTTCGGGATGCGCCGGCGGGAGCTGCCCGCACGCCCCGAGCCCGGTTCCGTCGTCGCCGAGGCCCGGGGTCTCCATGTCCGCCTCGGCGGCCGTGAGGTGCTCGCCGGGGTGGAGCTCGCCGCACACGCCGGCGAGGTACTGGCGCTGGTCGGGCCGAACGGCGCCGGAAAGTCGACCCTGTTCGCCGCTCTCGCCGCCGATCTGCCCGCCGACGGCGGCTCGGTGAACATCGCGGGCCGGCCGGCCGACGGCTGGACCGCTCCAGAACTCGCCCTGCGCCGCGCCGTGCTGCCCCAGGCCGCCGCGCTCTCCTTCCCCTTCCTGGTGGAGGACGTCGTACGGATGGGGCGCGCACCCTGGGCCGGGACCGCGCTCCAGGAGCAGGACGACGCGGCCGTCGCCGAGGCGATGGCCGTCACGGAGGTCGGCGGCTTCGCGGCCCGCCCCTTCTCCGCGCTCTCCGGCGGTGAACGCGCCCGGGTCGCCCTCGCCCGCGTCCTGGCCCAGCGCGCCCCGCTGCTGCTCCTCGACGAACCGACGGCCGCTCTGGATCTGCGCCACCAGGAACTGGTGCTGCGCATCTGCCGCGAGCGTGCCACCGCCGGTGACGCCGTGGTCGTCGTGCTGCACGATCTCGGTCTCGCCGCGGCGTACGCGGACCGCGTCGCCGTGCTGCACGAGGGCCGGCTCGCGGCCGAGGGCCCGCCCGCCGAGGTCTTCGACGACGTGCTGCTGAGCCGGGTCTACCGGCAGCCCGTCGAAGTGTTCCCGCACCCTCGCTCCGGCGTCCCCGTGGTGCTTCCGCAACGGGCCGGTTGACCTCTGCTTGACCGAGTCCTGGGGTCCCGATGGGCAGCCTGTGACCCGTCCGTTTCCGGACGTACGTCATGAGTCCCAGATCACTGCACGGGTGGGTACCGCCGAGGTAAGGCTCGGTTAAGTTAGGTCAGCCTCACCCACCCTCAGCCCGTCTCCGCCGGGCCTCTTGCCGCATGGAGTCCGTATGCGAGTCCGTCTTTCCGTCGCTACCGCCACCGCCGTCGCGGCCGCTCTGGCCGCCGTCACGGGCTGCGCCGAGAAGGCCGACGACAAGGCCGGTGACGGCGGCGCCATCAAGGTCACCGCGAAGGACGATTCCTGCGAGGTGTCGAAGAAGGAGTTCGCCGCCGGGCACGTCCAGCTCGACATCGAGAACAAGGGCGGGAAGGTCACCGAGGTCTACATCCTGTTCCCCGACGACCGGATCGTCACCGAGCGGGAGAACATCGGTCCCGGCACCAAGGCCCGGCTCACCGCCGAGGTGAAGTCCGGTTCGTACGAGATCGCGTGCAAGCCGGGTATGAAGGGTGACGGCATCCGTCAGAAGGTCACCGCGACGGGCGGCAAGGCCGTCGAGCGGAGCCCGGAGATGGACGCCGCGGTCGCCGGCTACCGCAAGTACGTCCAGGCGCAGGCCGACGAGACGCTGCCGAAGGCAAAGGTGTTCACCGACGCCGTCAAGGCCGGTGACATCGAGGCGGCGAAGAAGGCGTACGCCGAGTCCCGTATCGGCTGGGAGCGCACCGAGCCGGTCGCCGAGTCCTTCGGCGACATCGACCCCAAGGTCGACCTGCGCGAGGACGGTGTCGAGAAGGGCCAGAAGTGGACCGGCTGGCACCGGCTGGAGAAGTCCCTGTGGCAGGACAAGAAGCTCGGCCCCGCCGACACCGCGCTCGCCGACACCCTGATCAAGGACCTCACGGTCTGGCAGAAGAAGGTCGGCACCGCCGAGATCACGCCGACCTCGATGGCCAACGGCGCCAAGGAACTCCTCGATGAGGTCGCCACCGGCAAGGTCACCGGTGAGGAGGAGCGCTACAGCCACACCGACCTGGTGGACTTCAAGGCCAACGTCGAGGGTGCGCAGACCTCGTACGAGCTGCTCAAGCCGGTCGCGTCGAAGAACGACCCGAAGCTGGTGGCCGAGCTCGACAAGCAGTTCGCCGCGCTGAACACGCTGCTCGACAAGTACCGCAAGGACAAGACCACCTACGTGTTCGCCTCGTACGACACCGTCGGCAAGGACCAGCGCAAGGAGCTCAGCGACGGCGTCAACGCCCTTGCCGAGCCGCTGTCGAAGCTCGCCGCCGCGGTCGTCAAGTAAGGGGACCGTGATGTCGGCTTCCGACGACCAGCAGACCGACGCGACGCCCGGGGCCGCGGGCCCCGGGGAGCCCGGCACGGGCACCGGTACGCCGTCCCGGCGTGCGCTGCTCGGCTGGGGCGGTGCGGGTCTCGCGCTCGGTGCCGCCGCGGCCGGCGGCACGGTGGCCGCGCTCGGCGGCGGGGACGAGACCGCCACCGCGGCGGCGAGTGGTTCCGCCGTGCCCTTCCACGGGGTGCACCAGGCCGGTGTCGCCACCGCCGTGCAGGACCGGCTGCACTTCGCGGCCTTCGACGTGAAGACGAAGGACCGTGCCGAGCTGGTCCAGCTGCTGAAGGACTGGACGCGTGCCGCGGAACGCATGACCGCCGGACTGCCCGTCGGCGAGGGCGCGTTCGGCGGCCTCGCCGAAGCACCGCCGGACGACACCGGCGAGGCACTGGGCCTCAAGCCGTCCCGGCTGACGCTGACCATCGGCTTCGGCCCCTCCCTGTTCACCAAGGACCGCTTCGGACTCGAGGGCCGCCGACCCAAGGGCCTGGCGGAGCTGCCGAAGTTCTCCGGCGACAACCTCGACCCGGCACGCAGCGGCGGCGACCTGTGCGTCCAGGCCTGCGCCGACGACCCCCAGGTCGCGGTGCACGCCATCCGCAACCTCGCCCGGATCGGCTTCGGCACAGTCGCGGTGCGCTGGTCGCAACTGGGCTTCGGCAAGACGTCGTCGACGACCCCCGACGCGCAGACACCCCGCAACCTCTTCGGCTTCAAGGACGGCACCCGCAACATCGCCGGCACGGACGCCCCGGCACTGGAGAAGCACGTATGGGTGGCGCAGAAGGACGGACCGGCGTGGCTGGCCGGCGGCTCCTACCTCGTCGCCCGCCGGATCCGGATGAACGTCGAGACCTGGGACCGCACCTCCCTGCAGGAGCAGGAGGACATCTTCGGCCGGGACAAGGGCAAAGGCGCCCCCGTCGGCAAGGCGAACGAGCGCGACGAGCCGTTCCTGCCCGCGATGCTGCCCACCTCGCACGTCCGGCTCGCCCACCCGAACTCCAACGGCGGGGCGAGGATGCTGCGCCGCGGCTACTCCTTCACGGACGGCACGGACGGTCTCGGCCGCCTGGACGCGGGGCTGTTCTTCCTCGCCTACCAGCGCGACATCGACAAGGGGTTCGTCCCGGTGCAGCGCTCGCTCGCGCGCGACGACCTCAACGAGTACATCCAGCACGTGGGTTCGGCGCTGTTCGCGGTCCCGCCGGGCGTCCGGGACACGGACGACTGGTGGGGACGGGCGCTGTTCTCATGACCAGAAGGGACCGGCCGTGTTCGGCAACTATCTGATCGGCCTGCGCGAGGGCCTGGAGGCAAGCCTCGTCGTCTGCATCCTCGTCGCGTATGTCGTCAAGACCGGCAGACGGGACGCGCTGCGGCCGATCTGGACCGGCATCGGCGTCGCGGTCGCCCTGTCGCTCGGATTCGGCTTCGCCCTCGAATACGGCTCGCAGGAGCTGACGTTCGAGGCACAGGAGCTGCTCGGCGGTTCGCTGTCGATCGTCGCGGTGTGCCTGGTGACCTGGATGGTCTTCTGGATGAAGCGCACCGCGCGGCACCTGCGCTCCGAACTGCACGGCAGGCTTGACGCCGCCCTGCAGATGGGCACGGGCGCGCTGGTTGCCACCGCGTTCCTGGCGGTGGGCCGCGAGGGCCTGGAGACGGCGCTGTTCGTCTGGGCCTCCGTACGGGCCGCCACCGACGAGGCGGGCTCACAGGGCCCGTTGACGGGAGTGCTCCTCGGTATCGCCACCGCGATCCTGCTCGGCTGGCTCTTCTACCGCGGCGCCCTGAAGATCAATCTCGCCAAGTTCTTCACCTGGACCGGCGGCATGCTCGTGGTCGTGGCCGCGGGTGTTCTCGCGTACGGCGTCCATGACCTGCAGGAAGCCCGCTTCCTCGGCGGTCTGGCGAACAAGGCCTTCGACATCAGCACGACGATTCCGCCCGACAGCTGGTACGGGACGCTGCTGAAGGGCGTCTTCAACTTCCAGCCGGATCCGACCGTTCTCCAGACCGTGGTGTGGGCCCTGTATCTGATCCCGGCACTCGGGTTCTTCCTCGCCCCGGTAGGGTTCGGACGGTCAGTGGGGGTCGAGGAGCAGAAGGCAGCCGATGAGAAGTCCGATTCGGGTGACAGGACCGCGCCGGGCGGCGACGGGCCTCGTGGCGATGACGACGCTGGCCCTGACGGCGAGCGGGTGCGTGACGGTGCACGGGGAACGGGAGATCGTTCCGTCGGTGACGAAGGCTGAGGCCGTCGAGGCCGTCAAGCAGTTCACCGCCGCCTACAACGCCGCCGACAAGGCGTACGACCCGGCTCTGGACGCGGGCCGGGTCACCGGTGCGCTCGGAGCCATCAACCAGGCCGGGTTGAAGGCACGCAGCGTCAACTACCCGGACGGCAATCCGCAGCACGTGCCGCTGGAGCTCAGCGACCCGAAGATCACGATTCCCAAGAAGGCCGGCTGGCCGCGCTTCTTCCTGGCCGACGTCGACTCCAACCGCGACCGGGACCGGGGCAGCGAGGACAACCGCTGGGTGCTGATCTTCGTGCGCAACGGTCCGGCGGAGGTGTGGAAGGCGACGTATCTGACCATCCTCACCCCCGGCCGCATTCCGGAGCTGAAGACGGACCAGGACGGCTACGCCGAGCCGGTCGCCGTGGACAGCGGTGAGCTGGCGGTCGCCCCACGCGATCTGAGCGGGGACTACTCCTCGTACATGCAGAGCGGGCAGCCGGACAACTTCAAGGACGGACCGCACACCTCCGACTGGCGCGCCTCGCGGCAGAAGGAGGAGAACCTCCCGGGCATGTCCACGCAGTACATCGACCAGCCGCTGGACAGCGGTGACTTCGCGCCGCTGGCGCTCGCGACGCGGGACGGCGGGGCGCTGGTCTTCTTCACCGTGCGCAACTACGAGCGGCAGACCGCGGCGAAGGGTGTGCGCCTGAAGGTGCACCCGGACGTGAAGGCGCTGCTCACCGGCGAGGTGAAGCAGACGATCACCAAGGAGCGGGTGTCGAGCCAGGCGGTGGCGGTCCCGGCCTCCGGCGTCGGCAAGGTCGACGTCCTTGGCCGGCTGACGGGTCTGACCTCGGCGAAGGGGTCGTAGACAGGCGGTTCGGGCCCGGCGAGGTCGGGCCCGAACCGAACGACAGGCCCCGGGTCCGGCCCGAACCGAACGACAGGCCCCGGCAAGGTCCGGCGCGGACCGAACGACAGGCCTCGGCAGGGTCCGGCGCGGACCGAACGACAGGCCCCGGCAAGGTCCGGCGCGGACCGAACGACAGGCCTCGGCAGGGTCCGGCGCGGACCGAACGGCGGGCCCGGGCAAGGTCCGGCGCGGACCGAACGGCGGGCCCGGGTCGCGGCCCAGCAGCCGCCGCGGCTCAGCGGCCCAGCGGCCAGGCCGGCGCGTGCCGGTTCAGTTCTTCGTCGTCACCCGCGTAGCGCGCGCACGCGTCGGTGAGCGTCTCCAGCAGGGTCAGCGGGTCCGGCAGCGGATGCTCCGGGCCCCGTACCCACTCCACTGCCAGATCACCGGGAAGCCGGGCGGGCGGTACGAGTACGTAGCTGCCCCGGCAGTGCCAGCGCAGCCCCGGGTGCTCGTCCATCGTCTCGGGGTGGCAGTCCAGCTCGCAGGGCCACCACTCGTCCTCGTCCTCGGGCGTACCGCGGGTGGCGGTGAAGAACAGCAGCCGTCCGTCGCCGCCCGTGCCGCCGGACTCGGCGACCGGACCGACCTCGATGCCCCGCTCCAGAAGGCGTTCGAGTGCGTCGAGCCCGGCTTCCAGCGGGACGTCGAGGACGTCGTGGACCATGCCGGTCGCGGTGATGAAGTTCGCCTCGGGCTGGCCCTGGGCCCACCGCTCGATCTGGGCGCGGTCGGTCGTGGACTGGGTCTGCCAGGCGAAGGAGACGGGGTGCATCGCGGGCGTCGGACAGCCGATGCGGTCGCAGGAACAGCGGTACGCGACGGGATACGCGGCGGGCGCGAGCGGCAGTCCTGCTCCGGCGGCGGCCAGGAGAAGCGACTCACGGCGTGAGTCCTCCGGCTCGGTGTCGCGGGGGCGCCGGCGCAGCCACTGGGGCAGCCGGCTCTCGCGGGGGAGCCTGTTCTCCGTGCCGCGGTAGCGGCCTTTACCGTCGCCCATCTATCCCCTCACACCTCACACTCGGCACCGGCGGACTCTGCCATGGTCCCACCATCCTGCTCCCCGGGTGGCCACAGTGCTCAACCGGGGGGTGGACCCGGGCATTCCGCGGGGGTCAGCCGCGGGGTGCGAGACCGTTCACGGCGTACGGGGTGCGAGACCGTTCAGGGCGTAGTCGACGACGGTGTCCGCGTACGCGTGGGTGAGGGGCAGCGTGCGCAGCAGCCAGCGGTGGGTCAGCGGTCCGACCAGGAGTTCCAGCGCGATCCGCAGGTCGGTCCCGGCTCGTACCTGGCCCGCGTCCTCGGCGGAGCGCAGACGGGTCGCGTAGAGCTCCAGCTGGGGGTCGAGGAGCTTCTCGACGAACCGGGCCCCGAGGACCGGGTCGATCACCCCCTCGGCGGCGAGCGCGCGTGCGGGTCCGTCGTAGGCGGGGCTGTTCATCTCGTCGACGGTGGCGCGCAGCACGAGTTTGAGGTCGGTCGCGAGGTCGCCCGTGTCGGGGATGTCGGCCTCCCCTGCGGCCGCCTGCTCGGCCAGGTCGAGAAAGGCTTCGAGGAGCACGGCCGACTTGGAGGGCCACCAGCGGTAGATCGTCTGCTTGCCGACACCGGCCCGGGCCGCGATGCCCTCGATGGTGGTGCGGGTGTAGCCCTCCTCGGTGACGAGGGCGAGGGCGGCCTCGTAGATCGCACGGCGGGATCGTTCGCTGCGACGGCCGGCGTCGGGTGCCTTGGTGTCGGTCATCCCGTCAATCTAGGTGCCGTTCCGGGCAACCACAAACCGATACGTATCGTCTCGATTCGTCGGTTCGCATGACACGGTGGAGTACGCCGGCCTGCGCTTACCTCACAAATCGGTGAACCACGTGGTCGATCTCCTGCGAAGCGGCCGGTTAGGCCGCACCATGGCTGCACGCAGACCGCGTGCCCCTGTTCGTTCGTGAGGAGCCCTCATTGCGCTCATCGCTTCGTGACGCATCGCCGCGTCGCTATCTCATGTGCCCACCCGTGCACTTCAAGGTGACGTATTCCATCAACCCATGGATGGATCCGGCGAAACCGGTCGACCTACCGCTGGCCCTGACCCAGTGGGAGGACCTGCGCGACCGCTACCGCGCGCTCGGCCACACCGTCGAGCTGCTGGAACCGCAGCCCGACCTGCCCGACATGGTCTACGCCGCGAACGGCGCGACCGTCATCGACGACCGGGTGCTGGGCGCCCGGTTCGCCCACCGGGAACGCGAGGCCGAGGCGGCCGCGCACCTCGCGTGGTTCCGCGCGGCCGGCTACACCGAGATCCACGAACCCCTGCACATCAACGAGGGCGAGGGGGACTTCGCGGTCACCTCGTCCTATGTGCTGGCGGGCCGCGGGTTCCGCTCCAGTCCGCTCTCGCACGACGAGGCGCAGGAGTTCTTCGGCCGGCCCGTGATCGGGCTGGAGCTGGTCGATCCGCGCTACTACCACCTGGACACCGCGCTGAGCGTGCTGGACGACGCGGCCGACGAGATCATGTACTACCCGGGCGCGTTCTCCCCGGGCAGCCGCAAGGTGCTTGAACGGCTGTTCCCCGACGCGCTGATCGCCGAGGAACGGGACGCCGCCGCGCTCGGTCTGAACGCGGTGAGCGACGGGCGCCATGTACTGCTGCCGCAGGCGGCGGTGGGCCTCTACGAGCCGCTGCGCGACCGCGGCTTCGAACCCCTGGGCATGGACCTGGGTGAACTCCTCAAGGGCGGTGGCAGCGTGAAGTGCTGCACACAGGAGCTGCGCCCCTGAGATCAGCCGGTGTGGGGTGGCCAGGCGTCGCCCCACGCCGCATCCCGTGCGGCCCTGTAGAGCTCGCCGTGGCGCTTGGTCGTCGTCGTACGGGTCAGGGCCCCCTCCGGCTCGCAGAGGTCGAGCAGCACCAGGCCCTTGCGGATCTGCGGCTTGCGGACGATCCGCGACGACGCCGGCTCCGGCGGGAAGCGGGTGGCCGCGACATAGCTGAACTTCTCGTCCTCGTACGGCAGTGAGCCGCCCTTCACCTGCCGGTGCAGCGAGGAGCGGCTGACGCGGGCCGCGAAGTGGCACCAGTCCGTACCGGGGACGATCGGGCAGTCCCCGCTGTGCGGGCAGGGCGCCGCCACGGTCAGTCCCGCCCCGATGAGCGCGTCGCGGGCCTCGATGATCCGGGCATAGCCGTCCGGCGTGCCCGGCTCGACGATCACCACGGCCTGTGCGGTGCGCGCCGCCTCGGTGACCACGGCGGCCCGGTCCGCCTCGGTGAGTTCCTTGAGGACATAGGACACCGTGACGAGATCACTGCTCTCCAGCCGGAGCGACGCGCTGATCCGTGAGCGCTCCCAGCGGGCGGCGCGCAGCGCGGGCACGCCCGACGCCGCGGCCAGCTCCCGGCCCAGCGCCAGCGCCGGCTCCGCCCAGTCCAGCACCGTGGTGTGCGGGGCCTCGTCCTCCCAGGCCTCGGCCACGGCCCAGGTCGCCGCGCCCGTGCCGCCGCCGATGTCGGTGTGGGTGGCCGGGGTGAACCCGGGCGCCGCGTCGCGCAGGGCGCCGAGCGCGGACCGTACGGCCTCGAAGGTCGCGGGCATCCGGTACGCGGCGTAGGCGGCGACGTCGGAGCGGTCGCGCAGCACGGGGGCGTCGGTCGGCGTCGTCCCGCGGTAGTTGGCGATCAGCCGGTCGACGGCCTGCACGGCCTGCGAGGGCGGCAGCCCGTCCAGCAGACCGGCGAGTGCGCTGCGCAGGGCGTCCGCGGTGGGAAGGGTGGCGTTCACCGAGCGATTCTAGGCCCTGGCCGGTCGGCCGACCGGCCAGCCCGGGGGCATGGCGGGGCCACCGCACCGGGTACGGGATCGAACTGCTGTGGCCTCAGGGGCGGTTGCTACGCTGTGGCCCTCGCCGCACACGGAACGTGAGGCGTGGCTTCCGGGGGGACCATGAGACAGCGGGTCGTGCGGTTGGCTCTGGTGGCCGGGGTGACCGCCGTGGCGCTGCTCCTCGCACTGAGCCTGCGCGGCGGCGAGGGCGGGACCTCCGAGGACAAGCCGCGCACCGCCCGGCACTCCGCGGCGACGCAGCCCCGGCTCACCGTGCCCGCGGGCTACGATCCGCGGCCCGGCTGGGAGATCGCCATGGCGTCGGCGGAGTACGCGATCGCGCGGAAGGCCGGCCGGATCGGTTATCTGGAGCGCACGGGCGGCGACCGCTTCCGGCTGCGGACCCTGGACGCGGCCACCGGCAGGGCCGGCTGGACCGGCCGCCCGTGGCGTCCGCCCGCCTCAGACGGTCCGCTCCCCCGGCTGCTGTCCGTCGCCAGGGACGGCCGCGAGTACTTCGTGACCTGGACGTTCGGCCGGGCGGGCGAGGACTCGCTGACCACGGCCGGCACCTTCGTCGTGCTCGATGTGTACGGCGCCGACGACGGCACCCGGCGGCGGGTGGAGATCCCATGGCCGACCGCGCCGACCGTGTCCGGCACCGGTCCCGGCATCCTCATCGGGGACGGGCGCACCCGCAGCGCCGTGGTCGACCCCGCGTCCGGCACGGTGACGCAGGTGCCCGAGACATCGCTCGGCCATCCGAAGGGCTGCGCGGGGTGCCGGCGGCTGACCGAGGTACGCGCCCTGACCGCCAAGGGGCTGCTGCTGAGCGGCGAGTCGGGCTTCTGGGTCCGCGGGGGCTGGTACAGCCGCGATGTCGCCCCGGCGGGCAGTGACCGCGCCTCGGGGGTGCCGACGTCGGTGGTGGCGGGCCGGCTGCTCGCCGTGTGGCGGCCCGCGAAGGGCGCCAAGGACGCGGCCACGCACGACATCTGGGCGGTGCACGACTCGGCGTCCGGCCGTCCGCTGGTCCAGGTGCGGTGCCGGCGGCCGGCGATCGAGCCGGGCGAGTACCCGCAGGCGGTACTCGCGCCCGGCGGCGGCTTCCTGGTCGCCGGGAACCTCGCCTTCGACCTGGAACGGCGCGAGGGCCGCTGCTTCGAGGAGTCGGACGGCTCCAAGCCGCTGACGCTGACGACCGTGACGGACGCCGGTCTCGCGTACGGCGCGACGAGCGCCCGCGGCCCGGCGGACGCGCTGGCGGGCGGCGGCACACCCATCGCCCTGGACCTGGCGTCGGGGGTGCCGCAGCCGCTGGCGTCCGGGGTCCGGCTGCCGGGCGCGGAGGCCGCGGGCGTCGGCCTCTTCGGCTGGACGGACGCCCAGGACCGGCCCCGGCTGAGCGGGCATCCGGCCCGTACGCCCTGAAGCGCGCCCGTACGCCCCGAATCACGGCGGGCGGTGGGCGGTCGGCGACCGCGCTCAGGCGATCGCTTCGGCTCGCCGCTGCCACGGCCGGCACAGCCCGAGGAAGCAGCCCACCGCGCCGAGCGCGCAGGTCAGTTGGACCGCGGCCATCGGGACGGCCGTCGCCTCGCCGGCGATCCCGACGAGAGGTGAGGCGACCGCGCCCAGCAGGAACGCGGAGGTGCCGAGCAGCGCGGACGCGGAGCCGGCGGCGTGCGGAGTGCGCATCAGGGCCAGGGCGTTGGTGTTCGGCATCGCGAGGCCCATGGCGGACATCAGCACGAAGAGTCCTGCGGCCACGGCGAACAGGCTCGCCCTGCCGAAGACGCCGGAGGTCATCAGCAGCAGCCCGGTCGCGGCCAGGGTGATCATGCCCAGTCCGAAGCCGAGCGCCTTGTCCAGACTGACCCGGCCCACCAGCACTCTGCCGTTGATCTGGCCGACCGCGATCAGGCCGACGGAGTTGAGGCCGAAGAGCAGGCTGAAGGTCTGCGGGGACGCGCCGTAGATCTCCTGCACCACGAACGGCGAGGCCGCGACGTAGGAGAACAGGGCCGCGAAGGCGAGCCCGCCGGTGAGCATGTAGCCGCTGAAGACCCTGTCGCCCAGCAGCGACCGCACGGTGCGCAGGGTCTCCCCCACGCCGCCGCTGTGCCGCCGCTCCGGGGCCAGGGTCTCGGGCAGCCACCTCACCACCACGAGGGTGAGCAGGATGCCGACGCCGGTGAGCACGACGAAGATGCCGCGCCAGTCGGTGACCCGGAGCACCTGGCCGCCGATGAGCGGCGCGATGATCGGGGCGACGCCGGATATCAGCATCAGGGTGGAGAAGAACCGGGCCATCTCGACGCCGTCGTACAGATCGCGGACCACGGCGCGGGCGATGACGATGCCCGCGGCGCCCGCGAGGCCCTGGAGCAGCCGGAAGCCGATGAGCAGCTGGACGGAGGGGGCCACCGCGCAGATCGCGGTGGCCACGACGTACACGACCATGCCGATCAGCAGCGGTCTGCGGCGTCCCCACCGGTCGCTCATCGGGCCGACGACGAGCTGGCCGAACGCCATACCGGCGATGCACGCGGTCAGGGTCAGCTGGACGGTGGCGGCGGGCGCGGTCAGGGAGTCGGTGACCGCGGGCAGCGCCGGGAGGTACATGTCCATGGAGAGCGGCGGCAGTGCGGTGAGGCCGCCGAGGACGAGGGTGACGAGCAGGCCGACGCGGCGCGCGGCGGCGACCGCTTGGTGTGCGACGGGAGCGATGGGTCCCGTGGGAGCAGGCGCCGTCACCGGGTCGGCGGCCGGTATGTGTCCTTCTGTACGGTCCTGGCCGGTCTCCGGCTGCGGCATTGGCTCTCCATGTTGTTGAATCCCTCCCTATGCTCTCAGCTCGTCCGGAGTGGTCGAGTCCCTTTTCAGGCTGGGATGGAATGAGCGGAATCATGCGATGGGGCGTACTGGCGACGGGCGGCATCGCCGCCGCTTTCACGGCTGATCTGCAACAGATGCCGGATGCCGAGGTGGTGGCGGTGGCGTCCCGCAGCGAGGCGTCCGCGCAGGCCTTCGCCGACCGCTTCGGCATCCCCCGGGCGTACGGCGACTGGGCCTCGCTGGCCGCCGACGAGGACGTCGATGTGGTGTACATCGCCACACCGCACTCCGCGCACCGGGCGGCCGCGGGGCTCTGTCTGGCGGCCGGAAAGGCGGTGTTGTGCGAGAAGGCGTTCACGCTCGACGCGGCCGAGGCCGGGGAACTCGTGGACCTCGCCACCGAGCGCGGGCTGTTCCTGATGGAGGGGATGTGGATGTACTGCCATCCCCTGATGCGCCAACTCGTCGAGCTCGTCGCCGACGGCACGATCGGCGACATCCGCTCCGTGTCCGCCGACTTCGGCCTCGCGGGCCCGTTCGACGCCGGCCACCGGCTGCGCGATCCGGCGCTCGGCGGCGGCGCGCTGCTCGATCTCGGTGTCTATCCGGTGTCGTTCGCGCAGCTGCTGCTCGGCGAGCCGGACCGGATCGAGGCGCACGCGCTGCTCGCGCCCGAGGGCGTGGATCTGCACACGGGCATGCTGCTGGGCTGGGAGTCGGGCGCGTCCGCGCTGCTGTCGTGCTCGATCGTGGCGGACACCCCGATGACGGCGTCGGTGACCGGCACGAAGGGCCGCGTCGAGTTTCCGCGCGGCTTCTTCCACCCCGAGCGGTTCGTCCTGCACCGGGAGGGCGAACAGCCGCGGGAGTTCGCGGTTCCGGCCGACCCGCATCCGTTCCGGCACGAGGCGGCCGAGGTGATGCGGTGTCTGCGGGCCGGCGAGAAGCAGTCGCCGCTGGTGCCGCTGGAGGGGACGCTCGCGGTGATGCGGACGCTCGACGCGGTACGGGACCGCATCGGCGTCCGCTATCCCGGCGAGGCGGGCAGCGTCACACCGGGGTGAGGCCCGGGTTGCCGGACTCGGTGACGAACGACGCCGCCGTGGTGAGCGGCGCGCCCGGGGTGGTGACGGCGCTGACGGTCTTGAAGTCCGCCCGTGCCTGACGCTCGCCGTAGGTGACCGTCACATAGCCGCGCCGGCCGTTGTAGAACTTCATGTGCGGGTTGGCCTGGGTGAAGCTGTCCCAGTTGGCGGGCTTGTCGGCGCCGTCCTTGCCGCTGCTGATGGACGTGGCGACGATCTCGGTGCCGAGCGTGCGGGACGCGGGGTCGGCCCAGTCCTTCTTGAGGTCGAAGCCGTAGCCGACGTGCACGTCACCCGTGAGGACCATCAGGTTCTCGATGCCGGCGGTCTGCGCGCCGGCGAGAACCCGCTGCCGGGACGCCGGGTAGCCGTCCCATGCGTCCATGCTGAGCTTGTAGGCGGCAGTGGGGACGTCCCGGCGCTGGGCGAACGCGACCTGCTGGGGCACGACGTTCCAGCGGGAGCCGGACCGCTTCCAGCCGTCGATGAGCCACCGCTCCTGCGTCGCACCGGTGAGGGTGCGCGACGGGTCCTCGGACTCCGGGCCCGGCACCTTCCAGCCGTCGCCGTACGCCTGGTCGGAGCGGTACTGGCGGGTGTCGAGGATGTCGAACTGGGCGAGCCGGCCGAAGTGCAGCCGCCGGTAGAGCTGCATGTCGGGCCCCTTGGGCTGCTGGGGCCTGCGCAGCGGCTGGTTCTCCCAGTACGCCCGGTAGGCGGCGGCGCGGCGGAGCAGGAATTCCTCCGGCGGGACGTCGTTCTCGGGTGTCTCGTCGGCGTAGTTGTTCTCGGTCTCGTGGTCGTCCCAGGTCAGGACGAAGGGGTGCGCGGCGTGGGCGGCCATCAGGTCGGGGTCCGACTTGTAGAGGCCGTAGCGCATCCGGTAGTCCTCGAGCGTGACCGTCTCCCGGTTGAAGTGGGCGGGCAGCCGGCGGTCGGTGTAGTTGCGGGCGCCGCCGACGGCGTTCACGGCGTACTCGTAGAGGTAGTCGCCGAGGTGGAACACGGCGTCGAGCTCCTCCTCGGCGAGGTGCCGGTACGCGGTGAAGTAGCCGTCGTGGTACGCCTGGCAGGACACCGCGGCGATCTTCAGCTCGCCGATGCGCGCGGAGCGGGCGGGCGCGGTGCGGGTGCGGCCGACCGGGCTGATCCAGGTGCCGGTGCGGAAGCGGTAGTAGTAGGGACGGTCGTTGTCGAGCCCGCCGGCCTCGACGTGCAGGCTGTGGTGGAACTCGGGGTGGGCGGTGACCGAGCCGCGCCGTGCGATGCGCGCGAAACGGGAGTCGTGGGCGATCTCCCAGCGCACGGTGAACGTGCCGCGGGGCAGTCCGCCGTCGGGCTCGTAGGGGCGGGGGGCGAGACGGGTCCACAGCAGGACGGAGCCGGGCTGCGGGTCCCCGGACGCGACGCCCAGCGTGAAGGGGTCCTCGGTGATCTTCCTGGAGTCCAGTGCGGCTGCGTGGGCGGTGCCGGGCAGGTCGACGGCGAACGCGAGCGCCGCGGCGGCACCGGTCACGGTGAGAAACCTGCGGCGGCCGATGTGCTGGGCGGCGGCCCGGAGCTCGGGTGCGTGCGATGCGGGTCTCATGTGCCCCTCCCATGACGGATGTTGTCCTTCCGCATTGGAGTAGGGGCCGACGACTCCGCGTTGTCGAGTACACAACATCCGTATGTCGGTCGGATGAGTTCCCCGTACAGGTACGCGGCTACGCTGCGCGTCCATGAACACTGGGACGAGGATTGCGGTGGTGACGGGAGCGGGTTCCGGCATCGGCCGGAGCGTCGCGCTGACGCTGGCCGAGGCGGGATGGTCGGTCGCGGTGGCGGGCAGAAGGGCTGAGGCTCTGGAGGAAACGGCGTCGCTGGCGGGTGGGAATGTCCTGTGTGTTCCCACTGATGTGACGTCACCGCCCGATGTCACCACGCTCTTTGCCACGGTTTGTCAGCATTTCGGGCGTGTCGACCTGCTCTTCAACAACGCGGGGGTGTCGGGTCCCCGGGGTGTCCGCTTCGAGGACCTCTCGTACGAGGACTGGCGCACGGTCGTGGACGTGAATCTCACCGGCGCGTTCCTGTGCGCGCAGGCCGCGTTCCGGGTGATGAAGGACCAGTCCCCGCAGGGCGGGCGGATCATCAACAATGGCTCGATCTCGGCGCACGTCCCGCGTCCGAACTCCGCCCCCTACACCGCGACCAAGCACGCGATGACCGGTCTGACGAAGTCCCTGTCGCTGGACGGCCGTCCCCACGCGATCGCCTGCGGCCAGATCGACATCGGCAACGCGGCCACCGAGATGACGCAGCGCATGCGGTCGGGGATTCTCCAGGCGAACGGCGAGGTGGTCGTGGAGCCGGTGATGGACGCGGCGGACGTGGCGCGGACGGTGCTCCACATGGCGGAGCTGCCGCTCGCCGCGAATGTGCAGTTCGCGACGGTGATGGCGACGGCGATGCCGTACATCGGGCGGGGCTGAGGGAGCGGACGCTCGGGGGCGGGTGCGGGTGCGGGTGCTCCGGGGGTCGGTGCGGGTGGTCCGGCTCCGGGTCGCGTACGGGTGCTCCGGGGCGGGTGCGGGTGGTCCGGGGCGGGTGCGGGTGGTCCGGCTCCGGGTCGCGTACGGGTGCTCCGCCCGAGCCCGGGCCGCTCGGAGGGCGGCCGGAGTCGCGGCCGCCCCGGGGCTCACCCTCCGAACCGCACCGGCAGGTATTTGATGCCGTTGATGAAGTCCGACCGCATCCGCCGCGGCTCGCCCGTCAGCTCCACCTCGGTGTGCCGGCGCAGCAGCTCCCGCGTCAGGGCCTTGATCTGGGTCCTGGCCAGACCCGCGCCGAGACAGAAATGCGGCCCGCCGCCGCCGAAGGTCAGATGCTCGTTCGGGGTCCGGCGGATGTCGAAGGTGTCCGGCTCCTCGAAGACCGCCTCGTCCCGGTTGGCGGAGGTGTAGTATAGCACCGCCTTCTGTCCGGCCTTGACCGGTACGCCCCGCACCTCGGTGTCGCGGGTCGCCGTACGCCGGAAGTTGTGGATCGAGCCGTTCCAGCGCAGCAGCTCCTCCGTCGCCGTCGCCCACAGCGCGTCGTCGTCGATCCCCGCGGCCAACTCGGCGCGTGCCGCCGGCTGTTCGACGAGCGTGAGCATCGTGCCCGCCAGCAGGTTGCGGGTGGTCTCGTTGCCGGCCACGACGAGCGTCACGAAGAACATGTCGATCTCGTGGGTGCTCAGCCGCTCCCCCTCGACCTCCGCGTGGACCAGCGCGCTCATGATGTCGTCGCGCGGTGATCCGCGGCGGACGGCCGCCAGATCGTCGCAGTAGGCGTAGATCTCCGCGGCCGCGTTCTGCCCGTCCTCGGGGGACGTACGGAAGTCCGGATCCTGGTGGCCGACCATCCGGTTGCTCCAGTCGAAGATGCGGTCCTCGTCCGCGGCCGGGACGCCGATCATCTCGCAGATGATCTGCAACGGGAGGCGGGCCGCGATCTCCTGGACGAACTCCGACTCGTACCCCTTCGCCGAGACCGTCGATGCCAGCACCTGTGCCCGGCGCTGGATGTCGTCGGTGAGCTTGCGGACCATGCGCGGCGAGAACGCGGAGCTCACCAGGCGCCGGTAGCGGGTGTGCTTGGGCGGGTCCATCCCGACCAGGGTGAGGCCGAGACTCTCCAACGCCTCGGGGGTCTGGTCCCGGATGAAGAACGAGCCGAGCTCCACCGACCACAGCTCGGGGTCGCGGCTCGCGGCGACGATGTCCTCGTGCCGGGTGAGCGCGAAGAAGCCCTGGTTGCCCGGGACTTCGTGCCAGTGCACCGGATCCTCGCGCCGCAGCAGGGCGAACTGCCCGTGCGGAACCTCGCGCGCCCACGTGTCCTCGAGCAGATCGATCATGACCGGGCTCCCCGGGATGTCGTCGCAGTGGCGGTACATCCCGAGGAACCCACAGATCTGACGGTCCGTCAATCCTGTCGTCGGTGCTGTGTGCGGGAGAGGAGCCTGTCGATCTCCTCCATCTGCTCCGGCCGCAGCGGGCCGTACGCCAGCGCGCCGGCGTTCTCCTCCGCCTGGGCGACGGTCCGGAACCCGGGGATCGGCACGGTCCGCGGGCTGCGCGCCCACAGCCAGCCGAGCGCCCCCTGGGCGAGGGTGCGGCCGCCGGAGGTGAGGATGTCGCGTACGGCGTCGACCCGCGCCAGCCACTCGGGCTCGGGAACCCCACCCGCGCCGAACCAGGGCAGCCAGGACGGCGGTGTCGCCCGGATGTCGCCCGCGGCGCCGCGGCTGCCGGAAGCGTGCTTCCCGGTGAACAGTCCCATGGCCAGCGGGCTGCGGTTGATGCTCGCCAGACCGTTTTCCTCGCAGAGCGCGAGCATCGCCGGCGCGTCCTCCAGCACGTTGCAGGCGTGCTGCACGGCCGCGCAGTGCGGGCCCTCGGCGAAGACGGCGGCACGTTCCGGGTCGTCGGTGCTCCAGGCGTACGCCCGGATCAGCCCCTCGGTGACCAACTCCTCACAGGCGTCCCGTAGTTCTGCCGCCACATCGAGCGGAGCGTCGGAGAGGTGCAGCTGGTAGAGGTCGACACGGTCGGTGCCGAGCCGGGTCAGCGAGCCGGTGAGCGCCCGGCGCACATACCCGGGGTCGGCGTCGCTCCCGGTCAGGGTGCGCGTCGTCTCGTCGAACCGGTTGCCCCACTTGGTCGCGAGCACCACCTCGTCGCGCCGGCCGGCGACCGCCCGGCCGAGCACCCGTTCGCTGTGCCCCGCGCCGTAGGTGTCGGCCGTGTCGAAGAAGGTGACGCCCAGGTCCAGGGCGCGGCGTACGGCGGCGACGGACTCGTCGTCGTCGACCGCTCCCCAGCCGAGCGGGTTGCCCGCGCCGTCCTGCCACTCACCACCGATGGCCCAGCACCCGAACCCGAGCGCGCTGACCTCGATCCCGCCGGCGCGTCCCAGTGTCCTCGTGCCGGCCGTCCGTACTGCATCCGTTGCATCCATGGCGCAGGAGGCTACGAGTTGGAGTGCACACCAGGACAAGGGCCGCGACCGCCGGGCGAGCGGGAACGCCGATCACCGGGTGGACGACTGGTTCGCCGCCCTGCGACCCCGTGGCAGGCTGTGCGTCGTCGGCCTGCCGACCGAGCCCATCACCGTCAGCCCTCTCAGCGTCATCCCCGCCGAGAAGTCCCTCGTCTCGGCGGGGGTGGGGCCTCCGGCCGTCACCCGGCGGCTCCTCGGCTTCGCGGCACGGCACGGCTCGGCTCGGCACGGCATCCACCCCGAGGTGGAGGTCTTCCCGTCCGCACGCATCGACGAGGCCATCGATCACGTCCGCCAGGGCCGTGCCCGCTACCGGACCGTCGTCGACCTGCGGACGAGCGGCTGACCGGCCCGACGTGCCCCGTACCCGACCGTCCCGACCCGCCCGGCACCCGCCCGGCCCGACCGGCCCGGTACCGCCGGCCGGTCCGCGCTCAGGCCTGGCCGGTCTCGAAGCGGGCGACCCTGCCGCCCTCGATGCTGAACTTCCACGACGTCCGCATCTCGCCCCAGGTGTCGTTGCGGTAGCGGGCGACGAGGGAGAGACCGTCCGCCGACTGCGACTCGACCTCCATGTGGCCACGCGAGTCGAAGACCTCACGCCCCGTCCACTCGTCGATGTCACGGTCGTTGCCGTCGTCGGACATCGTCGCGCCGGGCGCCAGGGTGGTCCGGAATCTGTCCCGGTCACCGGAGTTGAGGGCGCCGACGAAGGCACGGACGGCGGGTTCGGTGAGCTTGTCCACGGAGATGGTCACGGAGGTCTCCTTCGGGTGCGGGACGGGCCTGCGGCCCGTATCGGTACCGGTGTGCGCCGGGGGCGCGGTCCTCTTCATGCCTACACCTCCGCGTCCGCCCCCACCTGTCGGCCTGCTCCACCCGCGCGCCCCCTGCGGGGCCCCGCGGCGTGGGAGGCTAGCGCGCATGGACCACACCCTGGACGCCACGCTCGACCCCATCTGGGACACGGTCGACCGCCTCAACACCTGGCTGGACGAGAACCGGACCCTTCCCGCGCAACAGGAGGTGCTGCTGCGCATACTGAAGCTCTCGGAGGAGGTGGGCGAGGTCGCCCAGGCGGTGGTCGGCGCGACCGGTCAGAATCCCCGCAAGGGCCACACCCACACCTGGCGGGACGTCGAGTCCGAGCTGTGCGACGTGGTCCTCACGGCCATGGTCGCCTTGCGCACACTGACCCCGGACGCACCCGAGGTGTTCGGCGCGCATCTGCGCAAGGTCGCGGCGCGCTCACTCTCTTCCTGACGGCGGCCGCCGTCAGGTCGCTGGCCGTCGCCACGGACGGCGGGACCGACGCCGGTACCGGCTCAGCCGCCCGGCGGGGGCTCCCACGGCAGCGCCTCGACCGTGGCCAGCGGCCAGCGGTGGTCCTGCCTCCTGTCCGGTGGTACGCCTCCGCGTCACTCGCCTGGCGCTCCCGCCACAGCGTCTGCTCGTGGTGCAGCGCCGCACGCGACAACCGGGCCAGCGAGGGGTGACAGGCGCCGAGGACCTCGGCCAGCACCAGCGCGGCCTGGGCGTCGCTGCCCGGGTCACCGGGGTTCTCGTGCGGGACGCCGTACCAGGCGGTGACCTTGCGCAGGGAGCGGCCGCCGCTGCGGTACCGGTCGACGTGGCGGTCGACGACCAGCGGGTCGCAGAGCGGGAACAGCCCCGCCGGGCAGCGCTCGGCGAGCGGTCGCAGCCCGTGGCGCAGCAGTTCGGACTCCACGAAGGTCAGGACGTACGGCGCGTGCCAGACCACGAGCAGTTCTTTGGTGGCCAGATGCGCGGCGACCGCGTCGGCCGTCTCGTCCAGCACCCGCTCCGGCGGGAGACCGTCCGCACGGGCCCGGTCCAGGGTGATGCCGTGCGTGGTCCGCGGATCGAGGGCGAGTCCCGGCCCGGGGTCGATCAGCCAGTCCCGGCCCGGACCGTCCGAGACGCGCAGGGCGACGGCGAGGATGCGGTCGACGCCGGTGCGCGGGCCGGTCGACGCGATGTCCAGGGACATCAGGCGGCGGTGGTGCCAGCCGGGGTGCGTGCCCCGGGGCGGCGGACCGGGCTCGCGGGCGTGCTCGGGGTGGTAGATCTCCCAGCCGCCGTGGCTTTTCGGCAGGACGACACCGGTTTCCGCCGGAACGGTCGCGCCGCACACGGCGCACGGGCCCTCGTAGTGGTTCGTCCGCGCCGTCGTGTTCACGGGGCCGCCTTCGCTCGTCGCAGCTCCCCCCGCGGAGGCGGCAGACGAGCCGAGCTGTACGCCGGGTTCTGTGCCCCGGGACCTCGCGGTCGTCGGGGCGACGGCCATCCATCTAGGGCCGGCGTTGCCGCCGGCCTCGTGCGGTCTACCCGCGGACTCGGGCGGGCAGCCCTCGAACGTCCGCGCAGGAGCACCTCGTATCGCTACAGGCGCTCCCTCTTGACCTTGCTCCAGGTGGGGTTTACCTAGCTGCCCAGGTCACCCTGGGCACTGGTGGTCTCTTACACCACCGTTTCACCCTTACCGAGGACCGAGGTCCCCGGCGGTCTGTTTTCTGTGGCACTGTCCCGCGGGTCACCCCGGGTGGCCGTTAGCCACCACCTTGCCCTGTGGAGCCCGGACGTTCCTCGGGAGGATCCGAGGATCCCCACGCGGCCGTCCGCCCGGCTCGTCTGCCGTGCCGACCATGCTACCCGGCACCGGCGGACGGGAACGCCGTGGAGCCGGCGGCCCGGACCGCGGGCCGCCCCGGGACCCGTCCCCGAAGCCGGCGGACAGGGCCGCGCGGGCGCGTCTTGACCCTGCCGCAACGTCATGGTTTCTACTGGCCGCATGAGGATCGGAGAGATCGCCGCACTCGCCGGCGTCACCCCCCGTACCGTCCGCCACTACCACCATCTCGGCCTGCTGCCCGAGCCCGAACGCCGGCCCAACGGCTACCGCGACTACGGGCTCCAGCACGCCGTGCTGCTCGCCCGTGTCCGCCGGCTCACCGAGCTCGGTCTCGGGCTGGCCGAGGTCCGCGACGTGCTCGCCGACGACGCCGGCCGCGAACTCGCCGAGGTGCTGGCGGAACTCGACGCCGATCTGGCGCAGCAGGAGAGCGCCATCGCCGAGCGGCGCGCCCGCCTCGCCGAGCTGATCCGGCAGGCGAAGGACGGCACCCTGCCCGCGGAGGGGCCGGTCTCCCCCGAACTGGCCCGGCTGCTCGGCTCGCTCACCGCGAGCGACTCCCCCGCCGCCGCCAAGGACCGGGCCCATCTGGCGCTGCTGGACTCGATGGTGGAGCCGAAGGACCGGGACCGCCTGTTCACCGCGCTGCAACCGCTCGCGGACGACCCCGAATTCTCCGCCCGGGTCCAGGAGTTGTACGAACGCCTCGACGAACTCGCCGACGCGGACGGTGACGACCCACGCGTCCGGCCGCTCGGCGAGGAGCTCGCCGCCTGTATGCCGGACGAGTTGATCGCGCTGATGAACGAGAGCGGCGAGGGCTTCGAGGAGAGCAAGGGGTCGTTCGGCGAGGCGTTCCTCGCTGACTTCTCGCCCGCGCAGGCCGCCGTCGTACGGCAGATGCTGGCCACCCTTTCCGCCCGTGCCGAGGAGCTGCGATGAGATCCGCCACCGTTCTCCGCCGTCTGGCCGTGCACGAGGTGCGCGCCCTGCACAGCCTGGCGCTCTGGGTGCTGCGCCGCCGGCACGGGGTGCGGACGGCCGCGTACACCGCCAAGTACACCGAGCCCCAGACCGCGATGCTCTACGGATTCCTCTTCGTGGCGATCGTCGAGACGGTGGCCCTGGCGGTGCTGATCCCCTGGCCGCTGGTGCATGCCATCACGCTGTTTATCGATGTCTACGGCGTGGTCCAGCTGACCGGTTTCCACGCGGCCTGTGTCACCCGGCCGCATGTGGTGGAGGCGGACGGATCGCTGCGCATCCGCTACGGGGCCCTGTTCGACCTGCGGATTCCCGCGGAGCAGATCGTCCGGGCCGGCGTCGACCGCCGCTGTCCGGACGGCAGTCGGGGCACGGCGCGCGACGACGGCACACTGGAACTGGCCGTCGGCGGGCAGACGACCGTGACCGTGCAGCTGGCCGCGCCCGTCACCTTCGTCCGGCCGCTCGGCAGGGTCGGCACCGCGCACACCGTCCGGTTCAACGCCGACGATCCCAGGGCGCTGGTCGCCGCGCTCAGGCCTGCGCAGGAGCGAACTGCACCTTCGCCGAGCCCGGTTCCGCCTGGATGAGCCGCACCCGCAGCCGCTCGCCCAGCGGCAGCGGGCCGCCGCCCTCGACCCTGGCCACCACCGCCGGCTCCTCCACCTGGACGGTGCCGACGGCCGGTTCGTGCTCCTTCACGTCCACCACGACACCCTCGAAGACCTCGCCGATCCGGTCCTTCAGCAGGGCCGCCTCGATGATGTCGACGCACTCACGCTCCACGGTGTTGGCCCGCCGCCCGCCGTCCGCCATCTCCCGGGGGAGGTCGTCCAGCGCGGCGAGCACCCACTCCGGCACGCCCTGCCCGGCGCTGATGGCCAGACACAGCTCGCCGGCGTAGCGGTCCACGAGTCTGCGCAGTGGTGCGGTGCAGTGCGTGTAGGCGGCGGCGACGGCCGCGTGGACGGCGTGCGCGGGCAGTTCGCCGCCGTTGAAGACGGTGTAGCCGGCGCCGCGCAGCAGGGTGGTGCACTCGTGCAGAAAGGCCGCGTGCGAGGCGTTGCCCGGGTCGAGGGACCGTACGACGTCGGCGTACGAGACATGGTGGGGCCAGTCGATGTGCAGGGCCCTCGCGGAGCGGCGCAGCCGTGCCACCGCGCCGTCGGGTGCGGTGGGCAGGGTGCGCAGGATGCCGGTGCCGGACGCGGTCATGAGGTCGGCGGCGGCCATGCCGGTGAGCAGGGAGATCTGGGCGTTCCAGCCGTCGGCCGGCCGCGGGGCGCGGTAGTGGAGGAAGTAGGTGCCGTTCCGCTCGGTGATCTCCTGCTCGGGGACGCCGAGGGAGATCCCGCCGCGCTCGCGTTCCAGCTCCTCGCGCAGCAGGCCGACGGTCTTCAGCAGCGCGAGAGGCTCCTCGGCGGTGCCGTCGTCGATCTGCCGCTGCGCCCCCTCGTAGTCCAGCTTCGCCCGGCTGCGGACGAGCGCCCTGCGCAGGTCGGTGGCGACGGTACGGCCCTCGGCGTCGAGATCGATCCGCCACAGCAGCGCGGGCACGCTCCGGCCGGGCAGCAGGCTGGCCGCGCCCTCGGAGAGTACGGCCGGGTGCAGCGGCACCTTCCCGTCGGGGAAGTACAGGGTCTGGACGCGACGGTGCGCCTCCGTGTCGAGCGCGCCGCCGGGCTTCACGAAGGCGGCGACGTCGGCGATGGCGTAGTGCACGCGGAAACCGTCGCGCCGCCGGGCGAGATGCATCGCCTGGTCCAGGTCGGCCGAGTCCGGGGGGTCGACGGTGAACAGCGGGAGGTCGGTCGCGTCGGTGTCCGGCAGCGCGGGCGCCGCGGCGGCCGACTCCGCCTCCGCGAGCACCTCGGGCGGGAACTCGCCCGGGACGCCGAGAGTGATGCGCAGCTCGCGCAGTGCGGCCCGCAGCGGAGCCTCGGCTGCGCCGGTGGTGTGCAGAGGGCGGCGGGGCATGGACCGAGCGTATGGCGGCGGGCGACGGACGGCACCCCGGATGACCGTAGGCTGGCGCGGGGGCCGCACCCCCCGCCCCCGTACGTACGAAGGAGACTTGCCGTGCTCGTGCTGTTGCCGCCGTCGGAAGGTAAGGCCGCTTCCGGTCGCGGGGCTCCGCTGAAGCCCGAGTCGCTGTCGCTGCCCGGTCTGGCCGACGCCCGCGCCGCGGTGCTGGACGAGCTCGTCGAGCTGTGCGCGGCCGACGAGGACAAGGCGCGGGAGGTCCTCGGGCTGAGCGAGGGCCTGCGCGGTGAGATCGCGAAGAATGTGCAGCTGAGGACCGCGGGAGCCCGGCCGGCGGGCGAGCTCTACACCGGTGTGCTGTACGACGCCCTGGGGCTCGGGACGCTGGAGCCGGACGCCCGGCGCCGGGCGCGCGCGTCGCTGCTGGTGTTCTCGGGGCTGTGGGGCGCGGTGCGGATCGGCGACCGGATTCCCCCGTACCGCTGCTCGATGGGCGTGAAGCTGCCGGGGCTCGGCGCGCTCGGGACGCACTGGCGCACACCCATGGACTCCGTGCTGCCGGAGGTGGCGGGCAGCGGTCTCGTCCTCGATCTGCGCTCGTCCGCGTACGCGGCGGCCTGGAAGCCGAAGGGCGAGGTGGCCGGGCGTACCGCGACGGTCCGGGTGCTGCACTCGCAGCTGGTCGACGGGGTCGAGAAGCGGTCGGTGGTCAGTCACTTCAACAAGGCCACGAAGGGCCGGCTGGTGCGGGACCTGCTGGTGACGGGTGCCAGGCCGAAGGGTCCCGGCGAGCTGGTGGAGGCGCTGCGGGACCTGGGTTACGTGGTGGAGGCCGAGCCTCCCGCCCGGGCGGGCCGGCCATGGTCGCTGGACGTGGTGGTCACGCAGATCCACTGAGCCGCAACCCCCCGCGTTGCACTCTGCGCAACGCTCGTTGCGCAGAGTGCGGGCGTCGGGGCAGGATGGCGGCATGACCTCCCTGCTGGACCTCGCGCCCGTCGTTCCCGTCGTCGTGATCGAGAACGCCGCCGATGCCGTACCGCTCGCACGGGCGCTCGTGTCGGGCGGACTGCCCACGATCGAGGTGACGCTGCGGACGCCCGCCGCGCCGGACGCCATCCGCGCGATCGCCGACGAGGTGCCGGACGCGGTCGTCGGCGCGGGGACGGTGATCTCCGCACACGGTGTGGACGCGGCAATGGCGGCCGGGGCCCGGTTCCTGGTGAGCCCGGGCTGGACGCCGACGCTGCTGGAGGCGATGCAGCGCTCGGGTGTGCCGTTCCTGCCGGGCGTCTCCACCACCTCGGAGGTGGTGGCGCTGCTGGAGCGCGGGGTCGACGAGATGAAGTTCTTCCCGGCCGAGGCCGCCGGCGGGACGGCCTATCTGCGGTCCCTCGCCGGGCCGCTTCCGCAGGCCCGCTTCTGCCCGACCGGAGGCATCTCGCTCGCCTCGGCGCCCTCCTATCTGGCGCTGCCGAACGTCGGCTGTGTGGGCGGCACATGGATGCTCCCGGCGGACGCGCTCGCCGCGAAGGACTGGGGCCGCGTCGAGGAACTGGCCGCCGGGGCGGCCGCGCTGCGCGGCTGAGGGCGCAGGGTCCGCACAGCTCAGGGTCCGCACAGTGTCGTCGTCCGCCCGGAGGGCGGGGTTCGCGGCGTCCGGTGCGTGCGAGCGCAAGGCGCCGGTCCGCCCTCGTGGTGGAGCTGAGCGGGCGCATCGGCAAGGCAGCGTGGGGGCACCTACCGTTCCCGAAGGGCCACGGGGGAGCTCGGCGTCGCGCGCCGGACGAGACCGTGCGGACGCGACCTAGGTGAACGCCAGGTCGACGTAGTCCTGGACGGGCCGGTAGCCGAGGCGCTGATAGAGGGCGCTGCTCGTCGGGTTGTCCGTATCGGCGAAGAGCAGGACCAGTTCGGCCCCGTCCGCGACGGCCGCCCGGCTGACCGCCGCGGTCACGGCTCCGGCGTAGCCCCGGCCGCGGAAACCGTCCGGCGTGTAGACGGGCGAGACGCGCGACTGGCCGACCAGCACCGGGGAACGGGACGCCATGGAGACGGGCAGGCCCTGCACCTCCCACAGCCACAGACAGCCGTCGGCGATCCGCCGGGCGGCGTTGGCCGTCTGATCGGCGTCCGCGTCACCGCCGATGTCGGCGGCGAAACCGCGCATCCAGGCAGCGACCAGCGGCACATCACCGGCGCACGCCCGCCGGGCACGGCCGGGCGGCTCGGGCGGGGTCAGCTCCCCCAGCCGGAACAGCCGCAGCCGGACGACGACCGACCAGGAGCCGGGTCCGGCCCACGCGTCGGCGAACGCCTGCGCTCCGCCGTCCGCGCCCTTCACCCCGCTGACCGGCGTCTCGTCGCCCGCCGCCCGCAGCACCCGGGCCAGCGACCGGGCGTGCTCCGGGTCGATGCTCCCGAACATCGGTGCGTGCGGCGGGGTCTGGACGAAGGCGGCCTCGACGGGGGCCGAGGGATCCTCCCGCCACCAGCCGAAGCGGGGCGGCGGGCCGCCGGCCCCGTACACCGACGGGCCGTGCCGCCGGACCGTCTCGCTGACGGTGATCAGCGCGGTGGTGCCGACGGGGTCGGCCGCCAGGTACGGACCCGCGACCCGCTGGAACTCCTCGACGTCGCCGGTGAGTTGCCAGGTCACCCGCGCAGGTGGGAGGTGTCGTTCAGCAGCCGCAGGGACGCGTTGCCGTCCGCGTAGTAGGCCACCGCCGACAGGGACGCCGCCGAGAGCTCCATCCGGAACAGGGACTCCGGCGGTGCGCCCAGCGCCAGCCGGACCAGCGTCTTGATCGGGGTGACATGGGTGACCACCAGGACCGTGCGGCCCCCCGACTGCGTCAGCATCGTGTCGCGGGTCGCGGCGACCCGGCGTGCGACGGTCGCGAAACTCTCACCGCCGCCGGTCGGGGCCACCTTCGCCGAGGCGAGCCAGGCCGTGAGGTCGTCGCCGTAGCGCTCCTGGACCTCACCGAAGGTGAGTCCCTCCCAGGCGCCGAAGTCCGTCTCGCGCAGGCCGTCCTCGATACGGACGTCGAGGCCGAGCCGGGCCGCGACGGCCTCCGCGGTCTGCCGGCAGCGCTTCAGCGGGGAGCTGACGATCTCCTGGATCGTGCCGCGGGCGGCGAGGGACGCGGCGGCCGCTTCGGCCTGGCGCAGGCCGGCGGGCGAGAGCTCGTGGTCGCCGCTGCCGGAGAAGCGCTTCTCCGGCGTGAGAGCGGTCTCGCCATGGCGCAGCAGGACGAAGGTGGTGGGGGTGCCGAGGTCGGCGCCCCAGCCCTGCGAGGCGGGCTTCTCGGCCGTCGGACCGGACTCGCCGGCGTTCTCGGTGCCCGGGAGGAGCCCGGCATCTCCCCGGCCGCCGCCGGACAGCGCGGCACGCGCCTTCGCGGCACCCGCCGTCGCGTCACCGACGACCCGGGCCGCCGTGTCGTCACGGGTGGTGAACTCGGCGGTGGAGCGGGAGGGTTCCCACTGTTTGCCCTGCTTGCCCGCGTCCATCGCCTCGTTGGCGAGCCGGTCCGCGTGCTTGTTCTTCTCGCGCGGGATCCACTCGTACGTCACCTGGGAGGCGGGGAAGACCTTGGCCGCCTGGGCGGCCAGCGGCTTCATGTCGGGGTGCTTGATCTTCCAGCGCCCGGACATCTGCTCGACGACCAGCTTGGAGTCCATCCGGACGTGCACGGAGGCGTCGGGCGCGAGGGCGTACGCGGCCTTCAGTCCGGCGACCAGGCCCTTGTACTCGGCGACGTTGTTCGTCGCGACACCGATGTACTCGGCCGCCTCGGCGAGCGTCTCACCGCTGGCGGCGTCGATGACGACGGCGCCGTAGCCCGCCGGGCCGGGGTTGCCCCGTGAGCCACCGTCCGCCTCGACGACGAACCGCGGCATCAGAGACCCGACTCGGAGGTGCGGACCAGGATGCGGCGGCAGTTCTCGCAGCGCAGCACCGTGTCGGGGGACGCGGCGCGCACCTCGTTGACCTCGGTGATGTTCAGTTCGAGCTGGCAGCCTTCGCAGCGGCGCTGGAAGAGGCGGGCCGCGCCCACCCCGCCCTGCTGGACGCGGAGCTTCTCGTACAGCTTGAGCAGGTCGGCGGGCACGGTGGCCGACAGGAGCTCGCGCTCCTTGGTCAGTGTCGCGGTCTCGGCGTCGAGTTCCTGCTCGGCCGCGTCCCGGCGTGCGGTCGCGTCGTCGGCCTTGGCCTGGACGGAGGAGACCCGCTCGGTCAGTTCGGCGACACGTTCCTGCGCGGACTCCCGGCGCTCCATGACCTCGAGGACGACGTCCTCCAGGTCGCCCTGGCGCTTGGCGAGGGAGACGATCTCGCGCTGGAGGTTCTCCAGGTCCTTGGGCGAGGTGACCGCGCCCGAGTCCAGGCGCTGCTGGTCACGGACGGCACGCTGGCGGACCTGGTCGACGTCCTGCTCCGCCTTGGTCTGCTCGCGGGAGGTGTCGCTCTCCTCGGTCTGCGCGGCGACCAGCAGGTCGCGCAGCTGCGTGAGGTCCTTGGTGAGCGACTCGATCTCGGCGTGCTCGGGGAGCGACTTGCGCCGGTGCGCGAGCCGCGACAGACGGGCGTCGAGGGCCTGGACGTCGAGGAGTCGGATCTGGTCGGCGGGCGCGGCGTTCAGTTGGGGGCTCCAGGAGAAGAGTGTTGGGAGGTCCAGGGATCGGTGACCGTGCGCGACACGTGGACCCGCAGGTCCCAGCCGTGCCGGTCGGAGATCTCGTCGAGCTGGGCGGCCGCCTGCTCGCACCACGGCCACTCGGTGGCCCAGTGCGCGGCGTCCACCAGTCCGAGAGGGGACTGCTGGGTGGCCTCGGACACCGGGTGGTGACGGAGGTCGGAGGTGAGGAAGACGTCCACGCCCGCGGCGCGGACGGCGTCGAAGAGGCCGTCGCCGGAACCGCCGCTCACCGCGACCGTACGCACGGTCGCGTCCGGGTCGCCGGCGACGCGGATGCCCTGGGCGGTGCCGGGCAGCCTCTTGGCCGCCCGTTCGGCGAACGCGCCGAGCGTCTCGGGCTGGTCCAGTTCGCAGATGCGGCCGAGGCCGCGGCGGCCCGAGGCATCTGTCGGGTCCGGCACCAGGGGCCCGACGACGCGGAGGTCGAGCGCGCCCGCGAGGGCGTCGGAGACACCGGGGTCGGCGGTGTCCGCGTTGGTGTGCGCGACGTGCAGCGCGATGTCGTTCTTGATCAGCGTGTGCACGACCCGGCCCTTGAAATGGCCGGCCGCCACCGTCGTGGTCCCGCGCAGATAGAGCGGGTGATGGGTGACGATCAGCTGGGCGCCGAGCTCGGTCGCCTCGTCGGCGACCGCCTGGACGGGGTCGACGGCGAACAGCACGCGTCGGACCTCCGCACCGGGGTCGCCGCAGACCGTACCGACCGCGTCCCACTCCTCCGCGCGCTCGGGAGGCCAGAGGACGTCGAGCGCGGTGATGACTTCAGACAGACGGGGCACGGAAACAGGTTACCCGCGCTCGGCGCCCCGCCGGCCTGGGCATCCGGCCACGATGCTCCCGGGCCCCGTCCGGGACGGGACCTACGGGACGAGGAAGCCGCGCAGATCGTCCAGCACGCGGTCGGCGGCGGTCACACCGAGACCGAGATACCACGTCTCGTCCGGTACGTCCTTGGCCCGGCCGGCCTTGACCGCTTCGAGGTTCTTCCACAGCGGGTTCGACCGGGCGGTGTCCCGCTTGGTCGTCTTCGGGTCTCCGTAGACCCCGGTGAAGATCCAGTCGGCGTCGGCGTCGTCGATCTTCTCGGGGCTGATCTCGACGGCGAGATCATCGATCTGCTGGTTCTTCGGCCGCGGCAGTCCGGTGTCCTTCAGGATCGTGCCGATGAAGGACGCCTGGGCGTACAGCCGGATCTTGCCGGGCATGTAGCGGACCATCGAGACGGTCGGCTTGGTCGCGCCGATGTCGGTGCCGAGCAGATCGGCCTTCTTCTCGTACGCGGCGAGCTTCTCCTTCGCGGCGGCCGTCCTGTCCAGCGCCGCGGCGTTGAGGAGGTAGTTCTCCTTCCAGGTGAAGCCCGGGCGGATGGAGAAGACGGTCGGAGCGATCTGCGAGAGCTCCTTGTACTTGTCGGCGGCGCGCAGCTGGCTGCCGAGGATCAGATCGGGCTTGAGGGCCGCGATCGCCTCCAGGTTGAGGCTGTTGATCGTGCCCACGTTCGCGGGCTTGCCCGCCACCTTCGCGAGGTAGGCCGGGATGCCCTCGTCGCCCTCGGTGGGCGCGTAGCCGACGGGCTTGACGCCCAGCGAGGCAACGTTGTCGAGCTCGCCGACATCGAGGACCACGACGCGCTGGGGAGCGGCCTTGAGCTCGGTCTTTCCGAGGGCGTGGGTGATGGTGCGCGGGAACTGGCCCGGCTTCGCGTCCGTCCCCATCGCGGCGGTCTTCGCCGCGGCGTCGCCGAAGCCCTTGCCGCCCTGGGCGACGGCCTTCTTGCCGTCGGCGTCGGCCTTGCCGGACGGGCTCCCCGCGGTGTCACCGCTTCCGCAGGCGGCGAGGGTGAGCGCGGCGGCGCAGGCGATGGCTGCGGCTGTGCCGCGGCGGCGTAGGGACATGAGGTGCTCCAGATCCGGTACTCAGGGATGCCTGACTTTAAGCACGGCCGTTTCCGCGGGTGCCATCGGCTCCCCCCGCACCGCCGGGGTACCTGCCGAGCACACTCACCTCGCCCACCTCAGGAGAACCGTTGCATCAACACCCTTATGTGTGAAGACAGAGAGCTCGCGTTGTTCGGCAGGACGTACGAAACTTAGCGTCGTTACCGGAGGTGAAGTGCCGATGACAGCCTGTGCCATCGAGACCGCTCCGGAGGACGGTGCGGTGGGGAGTACGGGAATCACGATCGCGGTGGACGGTTCCTACGCGGCCCGGCTGGCCGGCGAGGGAGAGGCCCTGTACCCCGAGCGCTGGACGCTCGACGGTCCCGAGCCCTACGCCGTGCCGCTGCCCCTGGACCAGCCCGAGGAACGCGACACGGACGTGCACCCGCTGAGCGACGGGCGGGTGCTCATCCGGCGGCGGGTGGAGGACCGGCACGCCTTCTCGCTGCTGTACCCGACCGGTCCCGGGACGGGCGAGCTGCCGCTCGGCGGTGTGGAGACGGACGAGCTGACGATGCTTCCGCCGTCGCCGGACGGCAGCCGCGCCTATGCCCTCGCGCCCGGTGAGCACTCGACCGCGATCTGGCTGGTGGCGGGCGGCGCCTTCGGCCCGGAGCATGTCACCGACGTGCCGGGCCGCTGCACCGGCGGTGTGTGGCTGGACCGTACGGGACGGATGCTCGCGCTGGACCGGCAGCAGTCCGGGGCGCCGGTGAAGGCGGTCGCGGTGGACCTGGAGCGCGGCGGCGAGGTGACACCACTGCTCCAGATCACGGAGGACAGCAACGACCGGCTGCTGCTGGCGGACCCGGACAGCGGACTGCTGCTCATCCGGTCCGACGCGGCGGGGCACGACCGGCTGGGATGGGGTGTGCTCGGCAGCCTGCGCCCGGTGCGGTTCCCGGAGTGCCTGCGGCTCGCCGACTGCGCGGTGACGCCCTTCGCCGTGCAGCCCGGACAGGTGCTGGTGCCGGAGAGCTGTGCGGTGGGGCTGCGCGTCGACGGCGCGGCGGGGAGCTGGCTCGGCATCTGGCGTCCCGCGGGCCGCCGGCTGCATCAACTGGCCGCGCCGGACGGGTGGCTGGCGGGCTCGGGAATGTGGAGCCGGGAGGGGGTGCTGCAACTCCCGTACACGACCGGGACCGTGGCCTGCGCGCTGGCGCGGATCGACGCTTCGGAGGTCTTCGCGCACGAGACGGTCACCGAACCGGCACAAGCGGAACACGCAGGTGGGGAACCGTCCGGGGGCTCCGGGACTCCCGCTGTGTGCAAGCCGGTTCCTTTGCAGCAGGCGCCTCTCACCGGCCGACTGGGCCCTGGATAAACTCTGCCGCCGGTGCGGGTGACACCGCACCGGCCGGACACGTATGTCGACGATCTCAACGGGGGAATTTCCCACATGTCTGAAGCCCGAACCGACACCACCGACGCGCGTCCGCAGGAGGCGGAGGCAGGGGGTGCCGGTAAGCACCGAGGGGGTGCGGCGCGCACGGAGGACTACGCGTCGCCCGCGCACGGCAAGCACCGCCGCCCCGAGCCGGACGGCCGCACGAACTGATGCTCCGGGGCCCGCGCCCCTCGTGCCCGCGCGCCGGCGGGGCCGCGTCCCCGCCGGCGTACGAGCACGGCATCCGGCCGGACACCCTTGCCCGGACGGAACACCTCAGGACAGGTTCTGGCCGCCCCGTCCGCGTTTGAGGCCCAGCACCTCCGACGCCGCGAACGTCTCGTGCGCGCTGCGGTCCGCGTAGAACGGCGTCAGCAAGGCGTCCAGTTCGTCGAAGCTGAAGCTCTCCTTCGCGGTGTCGAACTGCGCCGAGACCTTGGGGCGTTCCACGACCGCCACCATCCCGCCGTGCACGACGAGCAGCTGACCGCTGACCCCCGCGGCCGCCGGTGAGGCGAGATAGCCGACCAGCGGTGCCACATGCTCCGGCGCCAGCGGGTCGAGCCCGCCGTCCCTCGGCTCCTCGAAGCCCGCGAAGACGTCCTGGGTCATGCGAGTCCTGGCCCGCGGGCAGATCGCGTTCGCCGTGACCCCGTACTTGGCGAGGGCCAGTGCCGACGACGTCGTCAGACCGACGACGCCCCCCTTGGCCGCCGCATAGTTCGGCTGGCCCGCGGAGCCCGCGAGGAACGCCTCCGAGGAGGTGTTGACGATCCGTCCGTAGACCGGCGCACCGGCGGACTTGGAGCGTGTACGCCAGTGGACCGAGGCGAAGTGGGTCATGTTGAAGTGACCCTTGAGATGGACGCGGATCACCGAGTCCCATTCGCCCTCGGACATCGAGAAGATCATCCGGTCCCGCAGGATGCCCGCGTTGTTG
Source organism: Streptomyces sp. NBC_00306 (assembly GCF_036169555.1). Taxonomy (GTDB): domain Bacteria; phylum Actinomycetota; class Actinomycetes; order Streptomycetales; family Streptomycetaceae; genus Streptomyces; species Streptomyces achmelvichensis. Next base: position 2,311,599 of record NZ_CP108032.1, read on the forward strand.
ACCAGGATGTCCAGCTTTCCGTAGGTGGCGACGGCCAGGTCGACCAGCTCGCGGGCCCGGTCGAAGTCGGCGATGTCGCCGTGGTGCGCGACGGCCGAACCGCCCGCCGCACGGATCTCCTCCGCGACCTCCTCCGCGGGGGTCGCGGAGGCCTCACCGGAGCCGTCCCGGCCCGGGCGTCCGTAGTCGTTGACGACGACGCCCGCGCCGAGGCGGGCCAGTTCGAGCGCCTCCGCGCGGCCGAGCCCGCGGGCCGCCCCGGTGACGATCGCGGACAGGCCGTCGAGTGGCAGAGACATCGGGTTCCTTTCCCGTAGGGGGTACCGGCGGTGTCAGATCTCGATGCAGGTGCGCAGCGCCTCACCGGTACGCATCTGGGCCAGTGCGTCGTTGATCTCCGCGAGCGGCACCCGGTGGGTGATCAGCCCTTCGAGGTCGATGCGGCCCGCCCGCCACAGCGCGATCGCCCGCTCGTAGGAGGTGAGCACGTCCCCGCCGCCGTACATGGACGGCAGGATGCGCTTCTCGTCGAAGAACAGCTCGAACATGTTGAGCTGGAGGAAGTCGTCCATGGCGCCCGCGCCGACGATGCACAGGGTGCCGCCGCGCCGGGTCGTCTCGTAGGCCGTGCGTGCGGTGGCCGACTTGCCGACGACCTCGAAGACGTAGTCGAAGCCCTCGCCCGCGGTGATCCGCTGCTTGGCGTCGCCGAGTTCGTCGGGCGAGACCGCTTCCGTGGCGCCGAACCTGAGGGCCGCCTCGCGACGGGTGGCGACCGGGTCGACGGCGACGATCTGCGCCGCCCCCTTGAGCCGAGCGCCCTGGATGGCGGAGATGCCGACACCGCCGCAGCCGATGACGGCGACCGACGAACCGGCCTCCACATCGGCGGTGTTGATAGCGGCGCCGAGTCCGGTGGTCACTCCGCAGCCGATCAGCGCGGCGATGTCGAACGGCACGTCGTCGGGTATCGGCACCGCGCAGGCCGCGTCGACGACGACCTCCTCGGTGAAGGTGCCGGTCCCCGCGAAGCCGAAGACATCGCCGCCGGGACGCTTGAAGTTGGGGGTGCCCGCGTTCAGGAAGCCCGCGAGGCACAGTTCGGTCTGCCCGCGCTTGCAGGAGGGACAGATGCCGCAGGCGGGCAGCCAGCACAGCAGCACCCGGTCGCCCTGCTTCAGCCCGCCCACCCCGTCGCCGACGTCGATGATCTCGCCGGCGCCCTCGTGGCCGGGGACGAACGGCGCGGGCTGCGGCAGGACGCCGTTCATCGCGGAGATGTCGGAGTGGCAGAGCCCGGTGGCCCGGATCCGGATCCTGACCTTGCCGGGGCCGAAGCCCACCGCCTCGACGTCGTCGAGTACTTCGAGCTTGTCCTGCCCTGTCTCGTGCAGTACGGCTGCGCGCACGGTGCGGCTCCCTCGGTTCGTGTCGTGTCCGGTCAGTCGTGCTCGACGGTGGTGTCGGCCAGTACGGGAGCGTCGTCGCGCTCGACGGCCGTGACCGACACCCCGATGCCTTCGGTGCCCTCGGTGCGGCGCCACATCCTGATGCGCAGGGTCTCGCCGGGGAAGACGATCCCGGCGAAGCGAGTGGTGTACGAGCGGACCCGGGTCACGTCCCCGTCGAGCAGGGTGTCGACGACGGCCTTGAGCGTCATGCCGTACGAGCACAGGCCGTGCAGGATGGGGCGGTCGAATCCGGCGCGGGCGGCGAACTCCGGGTCCGCGTGCAGGGGGTTGAGGTCGCCGGACAGGCGGTAGAGCAGGGCCTGGTCCTCGCGGATCCGCTTCTCCACGGTCTTGTCCGCATCCCGCGCGGGGAGTTCGGTGCGGGACGAGGGTCCTCTGTCGCCGCCGAAGCCGCCTTCGCCGCGTACGAAGATCTGTGAGTCGTTCGTCCACAGCGGGCCGTCGTCGTCGGCCGCCTCGGTGCGCAGTACGAGGACCGCCGCCTTGCCCTTGTCGTACACGGCGGCGACCCGTGTCGTGGAGAGGGCCGTCCCGCCGGGCGGAATCGGCCGGTGCAGCCGGACGGTCTGTCCGCCGTGCAGGACGGACGCAAGGTCGATGTCGAGTCCAGGTCCGGTGAGCCCGCCGACGACACCCTTGCCCGCGCCCGCGACGGTGGCGAAGCTCGGCAGGACGTGCAGCCTCGACTCCAGGGTGTAGCGCAGCTCGGCGGGGTCGGTCGCGGGAAGGCCGGCGCCGATGCCGAGGTGGTAGAGCTGGACGTCCTTGCGGTCCCAGCTGATCTCGGCGCTGCGGGGCTCCGCGGCGACGGCCTTTGCGGGATCGATGGGCATGAGGCTCTGGCTCCTTGGGGAGGGGAAGACCTCGGCACGGCCGTCCGCACCGTCGGCCGCACCGAGGTCGCGTGGGACCGGCCCGGCGCCCCGTTCTAGAACGCGTTCTAGGGCCGGTGGCCCCTATGTATAACGCAGGCCACAGGACATGTGAAGAGCGCGGACACCAGACCGGTGAAGGGAATTGACGGGTAGTCAGGAACGGGTACGGGGCGACTGGGGAGGGTGCCGCCGCGGTCGCTGTCGGTCCGGGTGGGGGCTCGGGTCCGGGTGGGGGCTGGGCTCGTTCCGGGTCGGGGCGGGGCGGCGCTCGGTCCGGGTCGGGGCGGGGCGGCGCTCGGTCCGGGACGCGACTCGGTCCGCTCGGCCGGCATCCGCGTTCGGCCGGCATCCGCGCCCGCGCCCGGGACATTTGTCACCGCCGGGTCCGTACACCTGTGTCTGCCGAGAAGCGCGTCCTCTCCGTAGCGTCGTCCGTATGACGAAGACAGCGGACGGCGAGTGCGGCACACGCCACAGGATCGGCCTCCGGAAGCGGCGGCCGTCACAGAGGTGCGGACCGGCGCGGGACGGCATCGGTCCGCCGAGCGGATTCACGATGCTGCCCTGGCTGCTGATGGGGATGGGCGCCATCGCCAATCTCGTACGCGGCGAGACGCCCAATCCCTGGATCGGCGCCATCGGAGTGCTGATCTTCAACTCGCTCTACATCGCCCTCGTCTTCCGCGCCTTCGACCGCAGGGCGCGGGAGACGACGACGACCCGTCTGCTGCTTCTCGCGCTCGCCGCGGTCACCTTCGCCCTGGCGGGGGGCTACGGCGGCGAGTGGCTGTACTTCTTCCCGCTGCTGGGCCTGGCGACGGGCGCCGTGATGCGCGGCCCCCGGGTCGGCGTGGTGGTCCTCGCGCTGACGGTCGCCGCCGGTCTGGTGGCGGGGCTGCGGGACGGCTGGGGCGCGATCAGCGTCGCGTACGGCACCCTCATCTCCGGGATGGTGACCGCGGCGATCCTGGCCCTGTCCGAGACGGTGCGGGAACTGCGCGACACCCGGCAGGAACTGGCCCGCACCGCGGTCGAGAAGGAACGGCTGCGCTTCTCCCGCGATCTGCACGATCTGCTCGGCCACACGCTGTCGGTGATCGTGGTGAAGTCCGAGGCCGCGAGGCGGCTGGGGTCACGGGACATGGACGCGGCGCTGGCGCAGATCTCGGACATCGAGTCGGTGGGTCGCCAGGCGCTGACCGAGATCCGCGAGGCGGTGACGGGCTATCGCCGGGGCAGCTTCGGAGCCGAACTGGACCGGGCCCGTTCGGTGCTGAGCGCGGCCGGCGTCGAGGCGGTGGTGCGCCGGTCGGGGCCGCCGCCGGAACCGGAGACCGCGGTGCTGCTCGGCTGGGTGGTGCGCGAGGCGGTGACCAACGCGGTACGCCACAGCGGCGCGACCACCTGCGAGATCACCCTCACGACCGCGGCGGAGCGGGTCGAGCTGACGATCGCCGACGACGGCATCGGGGCTCCCGTCGACACACTCGCGGAGACGGAGGGCACCGGGCTCAGGGGGCTCGCCGAACGCCTGGCCGCGGTGGGCGGCACCCTGGAGGCTGGCCCGACCGGTGGGGGTTTCCGCGTCCGCGCCCGGCTCCCGGTGCAGGACGACAGCCCGGCACCCGCGCTCTGACCCGTGCCGCGTCCAGGGGCAGGACCGCTACGGCCACGTCCACGGGCAGGCCCGCTGTGTCCACGCCCGGGGGCCGGGTGCGTCGCACAGGAGGCGTTCGCGCTGGTCGGACATACGATGACGGAGTGGAAGAGATGCCGCGGGACCACCGTCCGTCCAAGTCCGTCCGCGTGCTTCTCGCCGAGGACCAGGGCATGCTGCGGGGCGCTCTCGCACTGCTGCTGGGCATGGAGCCGGACCTGAACGTGGTGGCCCAGGTCGGCCGCGGCGACGAGATCGTCCGGGCGGCGCTGGAGTGGCGGCCCGATGTGGCGCTGCTGGACATCGAGTTGCCCGGTCGCAGCGGCCTCGACGCGGCGGCGGATCTGCGGGACGAGGTGCCCGACTGCAGGGTGCTGATCCTGACGACGTTCGCGCGGCCCGGCTATCTGCGCCGGGCGATGGAGGCCGGGGCGGCGGGCTTCCTCGTCAAGGACGGGCCGGTGGAGGAACTGGCGTCGGCGATCCGCCGGGCGCTGACCGGGGAGACCGTCATCGATCCGGTGCTCGCCGCCGCCGCGCTGAGCGCGGGGCCCAATCCGCTCACCGCGCGGGAGCAGGACGTGCTCAACGCGTCGGTGGACGGTGCGACCGTCGCCGACATCGCGGGCACCCTGCATCTGTCGGAGTCGACCGTACGCAACTACCTCTCGTCCGCGATCGGCAAGACGGGCACCCGCAACCGCATGGAAGCGGTCCGGGCGGCACGCCGGCAGGGCTGGCTGTGAACTCCCCGGAGTGCCGGGGCTGCTCGTACTCCGGCGGGCGTTGACGGCCGCTCTACGGCTCCACCCGGCGCGGCAGCAGGAGCAGCATCAGCACCGCTCCGGTCACCAGCACCCCCGCTCCCGTACGGAAGGCGAGCGCGTATCCGGCGGCCAGCTCACCCGGGCCGGTGCCTCCCCCGGTGCGTGCCGCCGCGACCGTGGACAGCACGGCGAGACCCAGTGCGCCGCCCATCGTGCGCGAGGTGTTGATCAGGCCCGAGACCAGACCGGCGTCCGCCGGCTCGGCACCGGCGGTGGCCAGGGCGGCGAGCGGGGTCGCCGCGAGGCCGACACCCGTCATCATCAGGATGCCGGGTCCGAGGATCGAGGTCAGATAGCCGCCGTCGGCGGTCATCGTGGACTGCCAGCCGAAGCCGGTCGCGGCGATCAGCGCACCGATGACGGCGACGTTGGTGGCTCCCGCCCGCGCCATGAAGCGGGGCGCGAGCTTGGAGCCGACGATCACGCTCACCGAGCTGGGGATCAGCGCGAGGCCCGCTTCGAGCGGGGTGTACCCCAGCACGTTCTGCGCGTACACCGTCATGAAGAACCACATGGAGAAGGACGCCGAACCGCACACCATCATGGTCACGTTGGCGGCCGAGACCGCCCGGGAGCGGAACACCTTCAGCGGCATCAGCGGAGCCTTGGTCCGCGCCTCGACGGCGACGAAGAGCCCGAGGAGTGCCAGGCCGCCGAGCAGGGGCAGCAGAGTGGCGGAAGCGGTCCAGCCCGACTCCTCCGTCTGCACGATGCCGTACGCCACCGAGGCCAGGCCACCCGTGACGAGGACCGCGCCCGGCAGGTCGAGGCGGCGGCCCGCCCCGTTCCTGCTCTCGGTCAGCCAGACGGCCGCCCCCAGCAGCACCAGCGCACCGACCGGCACATTGATCAGCAACACCCAGCGCCAGGACAGCAGATCGGTGAGGACTCCCCCGACGAGACCGCCGGCGGCGCCACCCGCGGCTCCCACCGCCGACCAGGTGCCGATCGCCCGGGTGCGGGCGGGGCCCGGCGGCACGGCGGCCGTCACGATGGTCAGGGTCGCCGGGGCGAGCACGGCCGCGCCCAGCCCCTGCACCGCCCGGGCGGCGAGCAACTGCCAGCCCTCCTGGGCGAGTCCGCCCGCGAGGGACGCGGCGGTGAACAGGCCGAGTCCGACGAGGAAGGTGCGCTTGCGGCCGAAGATGTCCGCGGCCCGGCCGCCGAGCAGCATGAACCCGGCGAAGGCGATGGAGTACGCGTTGAGCACCCACTGGAGCCCGATCGTGGAGAGCCCGAGGTCGGCGCGCATCGAGGGCAGCGCGACGTTGACGACGGACACGTCGAGCACGACGAGGAACTGCCCGGCACACGCGGTGAGCACCACCAGCCAGGTGCGGGCGCTCTTGGCGGGTGCGGGTATGAGGGATTCGGGGGCGTCTGAGCGGGCGTGGACCATGGCCGTCATGGTCTCAGCCGACGTACGGTCCGTACATCCGGATAAAGATGTACGCGCCCCGTGCCGGGAGACCTAGGGCTGTCCCGTAATCCCCGGTGGACCAGCGCGCGGCGTCAGATGCGGTGCATCGCAAGGCGATGGGGGCACCCCCGCCGGAGGCTGGGGGAGGTCGTCCTCATACTGGGCGTATTCGGGCGATCCGACAACGCAGCGTGGGGGTCCCCCCTGCTCGAAGAGCTTGGGGGAGTGCCGTAGATGTCGTCGTGCGCCCGCCGGGGATTACGGGACAGCCCTGAGGCCTCTGTCGATGCGGCTAGGGCTTGCGCAGCAGGGTGACGACCGCCGCCCCGCCCAGGCCGATGTTGTGGGCCAGCCCCACCCGCGCGCCCTCGACCTGACGCCTGCCCGCCTCGCCCCGCAGCTGCCAGGTCAGCTCGGCGGCCTGCGCGAGGCCGGTAGCGCCCAGGGGGTGCCCCTTGGAGATCAGCCCGCCGGACGGATTCACCACCCAGCGCCCGCCGTGGGTGGTCGCGCCGCTCTCCACCAGTTTTCCGGACTCGCCGTCCGGGCACATGCCGAGCGCCTCGTAGGTGAGCAGTTCGTTGACGGAGAAGCAGTCGTGCAGTTCGACGACGTCGACGTCCTCGATCCCCAGGCCGGACCGCTCGTAGGCGAGGCGGGCGGCGGCCCGGGACATCGGCTTGCCGACGACGTCGATGCAGGAGCCGGAGGCGAAGGACTCCTCGGTGTCGGTGGTCATGGCCTGACCCGCGATCTCCACGGCCTTCTCGTGCAGCCCGTGTCGGACGACGAACCGCTCGGAGACGACCACGGCCGCTGCCGCGCCGTCCGAGGTGGGTGAGCACTGGAGCTTGGTCAGCGGGCGGTGGACGGTGCGCGCGGCGAGGATCTCGTCGACGGACCAGACGTCCTGGAACTGGGCGTTGGGATTGTCGGCGGAGTGCCGGTGGTTCTTGGCGGCGACGGCCGCGAGCTGCCGCTCGGTGGTGCCGTGGCGCTCCATGTGTTCCCGGGCGGCGTTGCCGAAGATCTGCGCGGTGGGCGGTGTCGCCTCGAAGCCGTGGGCCGCGGCCATGATCCCGTAGTGCCGCGCGACGGGCGAGGACGCGAAGTCCCCGCCGTCCGCCCCGGCCCCGAGCGCGCCGCGGGCCATCTTCTCGAAGCCGAGGGCGAGAACGCAGTCGCTGATGCCGCCCTCGACGAACTGCCGCGCCATCATCAGGGCCGTGGAGCCGGTGGCGCAGTTGTTGTTGACGTTGTAGACGGGGACGCCGGTGAGCCCGATCGCGTAGACCGCGCGCTGGGCGGCCGTCGACGCCTGGAAGCAGTGGCCGACGGGGGCCTGTTCGACGTCCTCGTACGCGACCTGGGCATCGGCGAGGGCCTTGGTGCCCGCCTCCTCGGCCATGTCCCAGTACTGCCAGGCGCGGGTGCCGGGCTTCTCGAACTTCGTCATACCGACGCCGACGATGTAGCTCTTCACAGCGTGCTCCTTCAGTCCCGGGGAAGGCCGAGGATGCGCTCGGCGACGACGTTGAGCTGGACCTGGGTGGTGCCGCCGGCGATGGTCAGGCAGCGCGACATCAGCAGTTCGCGCACCGCCGCCTCCCCCGGCCCCTCGCACACCGAGCCGTCGGGCCCGAGGAGTTCCAGGGCCAGTTCGGCGGTCTTCTGCTGGTGCAGGGTCTGGACGAGTTTGCGTACGGAGGCGCCCGCGCCCGGTTCGAGTCCGGACACCTGCCGCATCGTCGTCCGCAGGGCGAGGCAGCCGAGTGCGTGCGCCTCGGCGGCCAGCGCCCCGACGCGGGCGCGGTACGCGTCGTCGAGGCCGGACGCGCGGGCCAGCAGGGCTTCGAGGCCGGTGCCGAAGGTGAGCTGGTCCGCCATGTGGACGCGTTCGTTGCCGAGGGTGTTGCGCGCGACCCGCCAGCCGTCGTCCACGGCACCGACGACGGCGTCGTCCGGCAGCAACGCGCCGTCGAACCACACCTCGTTGAAGAGGGAGTCGCCGGTGATCTCCTTCAGCGGGCGGATGTCGATGCCGTCGGTGTGCTTCATGTCGACGACGAAGTAGGTCAGGCCCCGGTGCTTGGGCGCCGTGGGGTCCGTACGCGCCAGCAGGATGCCGTGGTCGGCCCGGCCGGCGGCACTCGTCCACACCTTCTGGCCGGTGACGCGCCAGCCGCCGTCGACCCGCTCGGCCTTCGTCCGCAGCGACGCCAGGTCGGATCCCGCTCCCGGCTCGCTGAAGAGCTGGCACCACCGGAGGTCGCCGCGCAGCGTCGGCAGCAGATAGCGCTCCTTCTGGGCGTCGGTGCCGTACGCGATCAGCGACGGAACCACCCAGGCCGCGATGGACAGTCCGCTGATCGCCACGCCCGCGTCGGCCAGTTCCTGCTGCACGGCGAGCTGCTGCACCGGTCCGGCGCCCCGCCCGTACGGCGGTGGCAGATGCGGGGCGGCGAGGCCGGTGGGCGCGAGGGCGCGGCGGGCGGCGTGCGGGGAGAGCCCACGGACCGCCTCGATTGCCGCGCGTACGTCGTCACGGTGGGCCCGTGCCTCTCCGGGCAGTTCGAGGCGCAGTGCACGCCGTACCCCGCCGGCGGCCAGACGTACGGCCCGCTGCCGGTGACTGTCGCCCGGCCCGAGCAGCTGGCGTGCCACGAGTGCGCGGCGCAGATACAGATGCGCGTCGTGCTCCCAGGTGAAGCCGATGCCGCCGAGGATCTGGATGCAGTCCTTGGCGCAGGTGTACGCGGCGTCCAGCGCGGTGGCGGCGGCGAGCGCGGCGACCAGCCCGAGCGCCTCGGGCTCGTCCCGGGCGGCGCGGGCCGCGTCCCAGGTGAGGGCCCGTGCCTGTTCGAGGCGGATGAGCATGTCGGCGCACAGGTGCTTGATCCCCTGGAACTGCCCGATGGGCCGGCCGAACTGTTCGCGCACGCCCGCGTGCTCGGTGGCGGTCTCCAGGGCGCGGGAGGCCACTCCGCAGGCCTCGGCCGCGAGAAGCACGGCCGCCAGGTCGCCGACGAGCGGCCCGGGGACGTCCAGGACGCGCTGCCCGGGGACGAGGACGTGATGCGCGGCCACCTCGGCGGTCGGCCGGGTCGGGTCGGCGCTGTCGTGGGCGCGTACGGCGAGGGCCTGCGCGTCCACCGCCGTCCACACCGTGCCGTGCCCCGACTCCGCGGCGAGCAGCAGGAGATCGGCCTGTGCTCCGGCGAGGACGGGCGGGGCGGAGCCGTCGATCCGCACTGCTCCGTCGCCGGCCGGGACGGCGGTGAGGGTGCCGGCGCCGAGAGCGACGGAGGCGATCCGGCGGCCGTCGGCGAGCGCGCGGACGAGGTCGTGCCGGCCGGCGCGGCCGAGCACTTCGGCGGCGAGTGCGTTCATCACGTACGGCCCGGGGAGCAGGGCGCGGCCGGCCTCCTCCAGGACGACGGCCAGATCGACGAGGGAGCCGCCGCCCCCGCCGTGCTCCTCGGGCAGATGCACACCGAGGAGCCCCTGACCCGCCGCACCGTCCCAGTGCCCGGGCCTGCCGAGTCCGCCGGAGGGCACGTCGAGCAGCTTCCGCACCTCCCCGGGAGGCACGGCGCGCGCCAGCCAGCCGCGCACGGAGGCGGCCAACTCCCGTTCTTCGTGCGTGATTCCGATGCCCATGGGCGGCAGACTAGAACACGTTTCAATCTGACGGTAGGTCAGATGCGGGGGTTCCTGTCGGCCGCCTCCCGCGCCGTACGGCACCATGGGCAGCCCCGGACACCCGTACGACCTGGAGGAATCCGCCCATGGCCGCCGCCCCCGCGCCGAAGACCCTCGCCGCCTTCGAGGCCGCCACGGGCTTCATGCCCCTGAACGAGGGCCTCGCGCTGTACGCGGCCGCGGCCGAGGCCGCCGCGCTCGGACTGCCCCTCCTGGAGGTGGGCACGTACTGCGGGCGCTCGACGATCCTGCTCGCCGATGTCGCCCGTGAGGCCGGCACGACGGCCGTCACCGTCGACCACCACCGGGGCAGCGAGGAGCAGCAGCCGGGGTGGGAGTACCACGATCCGGAGCTGGTCGACCCCGCGGTCGGACGGATGGACACGCTGCCCACCTTCCGCCGCACGCTCTTCCACGCGGACCTGGAGGAGTACGTCGTCGCCCTCGTCGGCCGCTCGCCCCAGGTGGCCCGTATCTGGAACACCCCGCTCGGCCTCGTCTTCATCGACGGCGGCCACACCGACGAGCACGCCGGGGGCGACTACGAGGGCTGGGCGCCCCATGTGGCCGACGGCGGGCTGCTGGTGATCCACGACGTGTTCCCGGACCCCGCGGACGGCGGTCAGGCCCCGTACCGCGTGTATCTGCGGGCACTCGCGTCCGGCGCGTTCACCGAGGTCTCGGTGACCGACTCCCTGCGCGTCCTGCGGCGTACCGGACCGGGAAGCTGACCGGCCCGGCTAGCATCGCGAACGTGTCGTACGACGAGAACCAGCACTCCCCCCGCCCGCGCCGCACCCTTGGCACCCTCACCATCGTGATCGCCGCTCTGGTGCCGAGCGCCCTGGCGGGCTGGCTGGTCTGGCTGGCGATGAGCGGTCCGGACGACAGCGAGCCGCCGAAGGTGCTGCCGCTGCCGAGCGGGCGGACCACCGTGGGCAAGCCGGGACCGGACGCCTCCGACACCCCCTCGCCGACCCCGCCGGCCACCTCGGCGCCCGCCCCGACCCCCTCCGCGCCTCCGAAGGGCGGCGGGGCAGGACCGCTCGCCGGAAAGGTCGTCGTCGTCGACCCGGGACACAATCCCGGCAACTTCAAGCACACGTCCGAGATCAACAAGCTCGTGGACATCGGAACCAACCGCAAGGAATGCGACACAACGGGTACGTCCACCAATGACGGCTACACCGAAGCCGCATTCACCCGTGATGTTTCACAACGTCTTCGCACTCTGCTGGAAAAGCAGGGCGCAACGGTCGAATTCACCCATGACAACGACCGGGCGTTCGGTCCCTGCGTCGACGAGCGGGCCAGGATCGGCAACAAGGCGAAGGCGGACGCGGTCGTCTCCGTCCACGCCGACGGCTCGGCCGCGGGCAATCGCGGCTTCCATGTGATCCTTCCTGCCCTGGTCAGCGCGGGTGGCGCGGACACCACCGCGATCGTCGGCCCGTCCCGCGACCTCGGCGAGCGCATCGCCGGAAAGTTCGTCCGGGCGACCGGAAGCGCACCCTCCAACTATGTCGGTGACGGTACGGCGTTGGACGTGCGGAAGGATCTCGGTGGTCTCAATCTGTCCACCGTGCCCAAAGTGTTCATCGAATGCGGCAATATGCGTGACGCACAGGACGCGGCACTTCTGACAAGCTCCGGCTGGCGTCAGAAGGCGGCGCAGGGAATCGCGGACGGCATCGGCAGCTACCTCACGAGGTAAGTCCCGATACCGGGCAGACGACCGGATCGGCCAGACGATAGATTCATCCCTACGATGGGGAGTCACCCCCGAGCTCCGCGTTGTGCACACCGCCGAACCGGCGGCAGCGACGACCGCCCCGATGAGACGACCGACGAAGGACTTTTCACGTGAACATCCGCTCCCTCACTCGAGGCGACGGCGTGGTGATCGGAGCAGCGGTGTTGCTGTTCATCGCCTCGTTCCTCGACACATTCGACTGCTCGGGCAACAACTGTGACGACGTACCGACCGCCTGGGACAACGGGACCCTGCTCCTGGGTGTCTACCTGGCCGGCATCATCGCGGCGGTGCTGATCGCTCTCTCGCACGCGCTGCCCCAGCCGCCGAAGGTCATCGGACTGGACCTCGGCCAGGTCGGCGTCGCGCTGGCGGTCTTCACCGCGTGGACCGCGATCGGCGCGATCTTCGACCCGGCAGGCCCGCTGGACTTCGGCGAGAGCGTGGACGCGGGCGTCGGCCTGATCCTCGGCTTCATCGCCGCTCTCGTTCTCGCGGCCGGCGCCGTGTGCTCGCTGATCGTGCCCGCCTTCCGGGCCCCGCTCCTCGGCGCCCCGCGTCCCGCCCCCGCTCCCTACGGCGGCCAGCCGCAGGGTGGTTACGGCTACCCGGGTGCCCAGCAGCAGCCGTACGGCGCGCAGCCCGGCCAGCCCCAGCAGCCCTACGGTGGTCAGCCGCAGCCCGGGCAGCCGCAGGCGGGGCAGCCCCAGCCCGGTCCGGCCGCGCCGCAGTCCGGTGCCGAGTTCACGCCGTTCTGGTTCGCGGTGCCGGTGGCCCGCCCGCTGTACGGCGAGGACGGTTCGCCGACCCCGATCGCCGAGCTCGCGCCCGGCACCTGGTACCTCGCGGTCGAGCAGCGCGGTCCCGGCCTGATCGCCCAGACGCAGGACGGCCGCCGCGGCGTGCTCCAGGACACCTCGGGCATCCAGCGCGGCTGATCCGCCCGTTGGCCCGACCGGCGGCCCCCCGCCCTTCCCGGGCGGGGGGCCGCCGGCGTATTCTGACGCACCGTCAGAAGTTGTGGGACAAGGCTCCGGAGGGTGTCTGACATGCGACTCGGACTTGCTCTCGGCTACTGGGGCCGCGGCCCCGACCCCGGCCATCTCGAACTCGCCCGCGAGGCCGAGCGCCTGGGCTACGACTCGGTGTGGACGTCCGAGGCATGGGGCTCCGACGCCTTCACCCCGCTCACCTGGATCGCCGCGCACACCTCGCGCATCCGGCTCGGCACGGCGGTGGCGCAGATGGCCGCCCGCACCCCCACCGCGACCGCGATGCACGCGCTCACCCTGGACCACCTGTCCGGCGGACGGATGATGCTCGGTCTCGGTCTGTCGGGACCGCAGGTGGTCGAGGGGTGGTACGGCCGGCCGTTCCCGAGCAGCCCCCTCACCGCGACCCGCGAGTACATCGACGTCATCCGCCAAGTCCTGCGGCGCGAGGCCCCCGTTGAAATCGACGGGCGCTTCCACGCCCACCCCTACCGCGGCGACGGTGCCACCGGTCTCGGCAAACCGCTGAAGCCCATCACGCATCCGCTGCGCGCCTCACTGCCCCTGCTGCTCGGGGCCGAGGGGCCGAAGAACATCGCGCAGACCACCCGCATCGCCGACGGCTGGCTGCCGCTGTACTGGTCCCCGCTGCGGACCGATGTGTACAAGGCCTCCCTCACGGACCTGCCCGACGGCTTCGTCATCGCGCCGATGGCCCGCGCGCAGGTCTGCGACGACCTCGCCGAGGGCCTGCTGCCGGTCAAGATGATGCTCGGCTTCTACATCGGCGGCATGGGCCACGCGGCCCGCAACTTCCACGCCGATCTGATGGCGCGCATGGGCTACGAGGCCCAGGCCCGTGAGGTCCAGCGGCTGTTCGCGGAGGGCCGGCGCGAGGAGGCGGTGCACGCGGTGCCGGACGCCTTCGCCGACGAGATCTCGCTCGTGGGGCCGCGCGCACGGATCGCGGAACGCCTGGAGGCGTGGCGGTCCGGACCGGTCACCGACCTGCTCGTGACCGCGCCGGATCCGCACACCCTGCGCGTTCTCGCCGAACTCGCCCTGTAGCAACGGCTACTGCCGCCCTGCGGGACCTGCTGCGCCACGTGTTCGAGAAACAGTGGGTTTCACACGGGCACAAGCGGCAATCCGAGGGCTATGAGTCCTCGTCATCGCACTGGAAGCAACCAGGCCGGGACGGTCATAGCGATCGTCGCGGATGTCATGGCCTTCATCCTGGGCCTGTGGATCCTGATGTACCTGCTGGACGCCAACCGCGCCAACGACCTGGTCAACTTCGTCCAGGACGTGGCCCACTGGCTCGCCGGCTGGTCCTACGACCTGTTCACCTTCGACGAGGCGTGGGCACGCGTCGTCGCCGGATACGGCCTCGCAGCCGTGGTCTACCTCTTCGTCGGCCATGCCGTGGCCGGCAGGCTGCGCCGCCACTAGTACACCAGCACACCGTCCACTCGTACCACCAGCACACCGTACGGACAGGGCCCGGCAACAGGCCCTATGCCGTGCAGCAGTCGGGAGCCAGCCCCCGCGGCAGGCGCTCGCCTCCGAAGACCGCGGTGGTCGCCTCGTCCCCCCCGAGCGCGGCCACCGCGAGGAGCAGGGAGCCCGCCGTCCAGGTGGTGAGTTCCTCCGGCCACACGGCCGGGCTGCCCTCGAAGACGTACCCCGTCCAGTACATACCGCCCTCGGCCCGCAGATGACCGACGGCCTGAAGGATCTCCAGCGCACGGTCGGACTCGCCCATGACCCACAGGGCCAGGGCGAGTTCGCAGCTCTCGCCGCCGGTCACCCACGGGTTCGGCAGCACACAGCGCACACCGAGCCCCGGCACGACGAAGTCGTCCCAGTGCTTCTCGATGCGCTCCGACGCCTCCACTCCGGTCAACGCGCCACCGAGCACCGGGTAGTACCAGTCCATCGAGTAGCGGCTCTTGTCGAGGAAGCGCTCGGGGTGACAGCGGATGGCGTGCGCCAGAGCGCCCGCCGCCAGCTCCCAGTCGGGCTGCGGCTCCTCGCGCTCCTCGGCGATCGCCAGGGCGCAGCGCAGTGCGTGGTGCACGGACGAACTGCCGGTCAGCAGTGCGTCGGTGACCGCCGCGCCGCCCTCCTCGGCGGCCTCGCGCTTCCAGCCGATCTGCCCGCCGGGCTGCTGGAGCCGCAGGACGAACTCGATCGCCGCCTGGACGCACGGCCACATCCGGTCGAGGAACGCCTCGTCGCCGGTGGCCAGGAAGTGGTGCCAGACGCCGACGGCGACATAGGCGACGAAGTTGGTCTCCCGGCCGCGGTCGGTCGCCAGGGTGGCGTCCCCGTCGTGGTACGCCGCGTACCAGGAGCCGTCCTCGTTCTGGTGCCGCAGCAGCCAGTCGTAGGCGAGGGAGGCGGCCTCGTGCTCACCCGCCGCGTCCAGCGCCATGGCGGCCTCGGTGTGGTCCCACGGGTCCAGGTGGTGCCCGCGGAACCAGGGGATCGCCCCGTCCTCGCGCTGCACGGCGACGATCCCGGCAACGGTCTCGGCGGCCTGTTCGGCGGTGAGCACCCCGGGCAGGACCAGGTGTTCGGTACGGCCGTGGCTGCGCCTGGGCACAGTCACGCCCCGACCTCCGGGTGGTGCGGCTTGGTCGCATAGGCCACGAAACTCTTGCCGATCAGCGGGTTCAGCGCCTGTTCGGCGAGCCGGGTGGCCAGCGGCTTCTTCATGATGTCCCAGACGAGCAGCTGGTGGTACGCCTTGACCGGCAGGGCCTTGTCGTTGTCGACGCCGAACGCGCACTTGAGCCACCAGTAGGGGCTGTGCAGGGCGTGGGCGTGGTGGGTGCCGTACGGCTCCAGACCGGCCTCTTTGATCCTGTCGAGCAGTTCGTCGGCCCGGTAGATGCGGATGTGCCCGCCCTCGACCTCGTGGTAGGCGTCGCTGAGGGCCCAGCAGATCTTCTCGGGGCCGTAACGCGGCACCGTGATCGCGATGCGTCCGCCGGGCTTGAGCACCCGCACCATCTCCGCGAGCACGCCCTTGTCGTCGGGGATGTGCTCCATCACCTCGGAGATGATCACGACGTCGAACGACTCGTCGGGGAAGGGGAGGTTGAGCGCGTCGCCCTCCATGGCGGTGGCCGTCGCGCCCTGAGGGGCCTCACCGGCCTCCTTCATGGCGGCGAACCACTTGGCGACCTCGCGGATCTCCTCGCCGTTCTGGTCGAGCGCCACGACCTGCGCGCCACGCCGGTAGCACTCGAACGCATGCCGGCCGGCACCGCATCCGAGGTCCAGGACCCGGTCGCCCGCGGCGAGCGGGAAGCGGGAGAAGTCGACGGTCAGCATGAGTGGTTGCTCCCCACCACTGGGGCCGCGGGGCGGCCTGGTTCCTTGGCCGTGGAACGGCCCATGGCGATGGCCTCGCGGTAGCGCTCGGCCGTGCCCTGTGCCGCTCTGGCCCAGGTGAAACGGGACAGCACCCGCTCGCGGCCGCCGGCACCGAGACGCGCTCTCAGCTCGGGGTCGCCGAGCAGTCTGCCCAGCGCCGCAGCCAGCGCGCCCGCGTCACCGGGCGGCACCGCGAGACAGCTCTCGCCGTCGGGGCCCGCGACCTCGGGGATCGCGCCGCCCGTGGTGGCGACCAGCGGTGTTCCGGTGGCCATCGCCTCGGCCGCGGGCAGTGAGAAGCCCTCGTACAGCGACGGCACACAGGCGACCTGCGCGCTGCGCACGAGGTCGACGAGTTCGGCGTCCGTGATGCCCTTGACGAACTCCACGGCGTCCTGGAGTCCGTACCGCTCGATCAACTGGGCGACCGGCCCGTCCTCGGCGCGCTTGCCGACGACGACGAGATGGGCCGCGGGGTGCTCGGTGCGCAGCTTCGCCAGCGCCTCCACCAGGTGGACGAGGCCCTTGAGGGGCACGTCGGCGCTGGAGGTGGTCACGATGCGCCCGGGCACCTCGGCCACGGCGGGATTCGGCGAGAAAAGGTCGGTGTCGGCGCCGATGTGGACGACGTCGATGCGGTCGCGGCGCACGCCGAGGTGCTCGACGATCTCCTGCTGCGAGGTGCCGGAGACGGTGAGGACGGACGGCAGCCGGCGCGCGACGCGCTTCTGCATGCGGGTGAAGCCGTACCAGCGGCGTACGGAGAGGCGGCGCCGGCGGCCGTCCGCGGCGTCCAGCTCCAGCTGCCGGTCCACCGTGATCGGGTGGTGGATGGTGGTGACGAGCGGTGCGCCGAGGTCGCCCAGCAGTCCGTAGCCGAGCGTCTGGTTGTCGTGGACGACGTCGAACTCGCCCCGGCGCGCGAGCAGATGACGGCGGGCGCGCAGCGAGAAGGTGAGCGGTTCGGGGAAGCCGCCGGTCCACATGGTGGCGACCTCGACGGCGTCGATCCAGTCGCGGTACTCGCCGCGGCGGGGCGTACGGAACGGGTCCGGGCTGCGGTACAGGTCGAGACTCGGGAGCTCGGTGAGCGGCACGCCCTCGTCGAGCACGGGGTAGGGCTGGGCGCCGATCACCTCGACGCTGTGCCCGAGACGGGCGAGCTCGCGCGAGAGGTGTCGCACATAGACGCCCTGGCCGCCGCAGAAGGGGTTGCCCTTGTAGGTGAGGAGCGCGATGCGCAGCGGTGTGTCACCGCCGCCGGACGGCCCTCGGCGAGGGCCGGCCTCGATGGCCTCAGCGGTCACTCACGGCCCCCTTCTCATGCGTTTTCGCCGGAGCGTAACCGGTCGCGCTAATCTAGAACAAGTTTCAGACTTGATCGTTCGAGGAGCTTCGAATCTACCGGCTGGTAGCACCGCCGTAAGAGCCGGATCAGGTGATTCGCGCCACGACGGGACCGCTGCCATGCTGTGCGATCCGAAGTCGCGCATGGAACGGGACCTATGACAGCCGAAGCCAAGCCGGCGGGGCCGGCGTCGCCGCCCCTGACGGAGCGCCAGGAGGCGCGCCGCCGTCGCATCCTGCACGCCAGCGCCCAGCTCGCCAGCCGGGGCGGCTTCGACGCGGTGCAGATGCGCGAGGTCGCCGAGGCCGCGGGGGTGGCCCTCGGCACGCTGTACCGCTACTTCCCCTCCAAGATCCATCTGCTGGTCGCCACGATGCAGGACCAGCTCCAGCACATGCACACGACACTGCGCAAGCGCCCGCCGGCCGGGGAGAACGCCGCCGACCGGGTCGCGGAGACCCTGATGCGGGCCTTCCGCGCCCTCCAGCGCGAGCCGCACCTCGCGGACGCGATGGTGCGGGCGCTGACCTTCGCGGACCGCAGCGTGAGCCCCGAGGTCGACACGGTCTCGCGCCAGACGACGGCGATCATCCTGGACGCGATGGGCCTGGAGAACCCGACCCCGGAACAGCTCTCGGCGGTCCGGGTGATCGAGCACACCTGGCACTCGGCACTGATCACCTGGCTCTCGGGCCGGGCCTCGATCGCCCAGGTCAAGATCGACATCGAGACGGTGTGCAGACTGATCGACCTGACGGACCCGCGGCGCGGTCACTGATCACGCAGGGCGGCCGGCCGTGGACCCCGCGAGCGGGCCCCGCCGGGCCGGCTACTCCTCCGGTGGGAAGACCGGCTCCCCGCTGTCCAGGAGCGTGATCGCGATCGCCTCGACCGGGCAACACTCCGCAGCCGCCAGGATCCGCTCGTTCGCGTCGGTGTCCGTGTCGCGGGCGTGCGACTGGCGCGCCGAGTCGAGGCGGAAGCCCTCCGGGGCGTTGCCCACGCACAGGCCCGAGCCGATGCAGACGCCCCGGTCGACCTCGACGTGCCAGCGGTCCCCCATCAGACGCCCCCGTGCCCGGCCGGCAGGTGGATCATCTTGTGCTCCAGGTACTCGCTGAGCCCCTCGGGGCCGAACTCCCGGCCCACGCCCGAGTCCTTGTAGCCGCCGAACGGGCCGAGCATGTCGAGGCTGAAGGTGTTGACGTTGTACGTGCCCGTCCTGACCCGGCGGGCGAAGTCGATGCCCCGTGCGACGTCGGAGGTCCACACGCTGCCGCTCAGCCCGTAGTCGGAGTCGTTGGCGATCTTCGCCGCCTCCGTCTCGTCGCCGTAGGGCAGCAGGCAGATGACCGGGCCGAAGATCTCCTCGCGGGCGATCCGCATGGAGTTGTCGACGCCGCCGAACAGCGTCGGCTCCACGTACCAGCCCCTCTCCTGCGCCGCCGGGCGGCCGCCGCCGGTGAGGATCTTGGCGCCTTCCTCCTGCCCGATCCGGATGTAGTCGAGGGAGCGCTGCTGCTGGCGCCTCGCCACGAGCGGGCCGACCTGGGTGGCCGGGTCGAGCGGGTCGCCGACCACCAGGGCGGCGGCCGCTGCCGTGAGCGCCTCGGCGATCTCGTCGTAGCGGCTGCGCGGCGCGAGGATGCGGGTCTGGGCCACACAGGCCTGGCCGTTGTTCATCCAGGCGGCGGGCACGATCCCGGCGATCGTGGTGTCGAGGTCGGCGTCGGGGAGGATCACGGCCGCCGACTTGCCGCCGAGTTCCAGGGTCACGCGGGTGAGGTGACGTGCCGCGACCTCCATGACGCGCTTGCCGGCCGCGACGGAACCGGTGAAGGAGACCTTGTCGATGCCGGGGTGCCCGACCAGGTACTCACTGACCTCGCGGTCGGCGGGCAGGATCGACAGCACGCCCTCCGGCAGGCCGGCCTCCTGGGCCATCTCCGCGAGGATGTAGGAGTCGAGCGGCGACTCGGGAGACGGCTTGAGCACGACGGTGCATCCGGCGAGCAGCGCCGGGCCCAGCTTGGCGGCGGCGGTGAACTGCGGGACGTTCCACGGCACGACGGCCGCCACCACGCCGACGGGCTCGCGTGTCACGAGGATCGGCCCTAGCGCTCCGGCCCGCGTCTCCTCGTAGACGAAGTCCCGTGCGACGGCGATCGCCGAGTCCCAGACCATCATGGCGCCGAGCGCCTGGGCGAGGACGCTCCAGGAGTAGGGGGAGCCGTTCTGCGAGCTGATGGAACGGGCGATCTCCTCGTGCCGTACGGCGATCGCGTCCTTGATCCGGCTCACGACGGCGATCCGCTCCTCCAGCGTCGCCCGCGGCCAGGGGCCCTCGTCGAAGGCCTTGCGCGCGACGGCCACGGCGCGGTCGACGTCGGCGCGCGAGGCGTGCGGGACGCGGCCGATGACCTGCTCGGTGTGGGGTGAGACGACCTCGATGGTCCCGCCGCCGGCGGGGTCGGCCAACTCGCCGCCGATGAACAGTTTTCCGTGTTCCACGAGCTCGGTCATGGCTGCTGCCTCCTGCACCCGGGCTGTTTCTGACACTGTTTCAGAACTGATATCAGTTCTAGTTATGGGGAGCAATGGCGGCGACGAAGAAGCCCGCCAGCGGCAGCACACCCCCGATCCAGGGGAAGGCGCGCCCTCAACCCCACGGGAAACCGGTCGACTTGGGCGACCATTGGAACCCGTTCTAGTTATAGTGGGAGGGCGTGGCCCTGCCGCCGGACAGAGACGAGGCCCCCATGCCCCAGGTGATCGACCACCGCGGCGGCGTCTGGTCCATCGAGGTGCCCATCCCGGACAACCCTCTCGGGCACACTCTCGTCCATCTCCTCGACACCGGCCGCGGGCCCGTCCTTGTCGACACCGGATGGGACGACCCCTCCTCCTGGGACGCCCTCGATGCCGGACTGGACTCGCTCGGGGTGCGGATCGCCGACATCCACGGGGTGGTCGTCACCCACCACCACCCCGACCACCACGGCCTCTCCGGGCAGGTCCGCGAGGTGTCCGGAGCCTGGATCGCGATGCACGCGGCGGACGCGGACGTCGTACGCCGGACCCGGGAGGCCGAGCCCGCGAGGTGGCTCGACTATCTCGCCGACAAGCTCTGCCGGGCCGGGGCGCCGGACGAGCATGTCGCGCCCCTGCGGGCCGCCCGGGAGCAGGGGCGGATGCGGACGCTGCCGGGACTGCGGGCCGCGCTGCCCGACCGGGAGATCGTCCCGGGCGAGCTGCTGGACCTGAAGGACCGGCAGCTGCGGGCGATCTGGACACCCGGCCACACACCCGGCCATGTCTGTCTGCATCTGGAGGAGGACCACCCGGCCGGGCTGCCGGGCCACGGGCGACTGTTCTCCGGGGACCATCTGCTGCCGGGGATCACGCCGCACATCGGGCTCTACGAGGACCCCGACGACGCCACGGTCACCGACCCGCTGGGCGACTACCTCGACTCCCTGGAGCGCATCGGCCGGCTCGCGCCCGCCGAGGTGCTGCCCGCGCACCAGCACGCGTTCGCCGATGCCCCCGGCCGCGTACGGGAGTTGCTCGGCCATCACGAGGAGCGCCTCACCGGGCTGCTCGACCTGCTCGCCGAGCCGCTCACGCCGTGGCAGACCGCCGAGCGGATGGAGTGGAACCGGCCGTGGGAGGAGATCCCCTACGGCTCGCGGAACATCGCCGTCTCGGAGGCCGAGGCGCATCTGCGCCGACTGGTCAAGCTCGGGCGCGCGGAGGTGCTGTCCGGAACGCCCACGACGTACGTCGCTCTCTGACCGGCCGCCCGCCCCCGCCCCCGGTGGACCGCCGGACCACCCCGCCGCCCCTTCCCGCGGACCGGCCGCCCGTTCCGGAGAGGCCCGCCCCCGATCCCCCGGGCGGGCCCCCACCGCCGTGGGCGGGATCCGCCCGGAGGTGACCTGGTGACCGGCCGGTACAGTGAGCGAGTCGTCATCACACCCGTACGGGGGGAAGCCGGTGCAAATCCGGCGCTGACCCGCAACCGTGAACCGCCGTCGCCGGCGGTGAGCCGGACTGCCCCGTACGCGGCCGTGACCGGCTCGTGCCCCGGCAACCGCCGGTGGCCGGCACCGTCGAGGAATACGGAGCCGGAGCCCTGGTGCCCACGTGTGCCCGTGCCCGGCTCTCCCGCAGGAGAGGCCCGCCCGCCATGACCCCCGTTCGCCGCACCACCGCAGCGGTCGCCGCATCCGCCGTTCTCGGCATGGCCGTCGTCGCGGCCGCCGCACCGGCAGCTTTCGCGACTCCCGCCCCCAAGCCGTCGCCGTCCACCGTGCTGCCCTCCGGTCTCTACGGCACGACCGACCCGGCCTACGACGGCGTCTGGCGCCAGTCGCTGGCCCTGCTCGCGCAGGACACGGTGAAGGTGAAGCCCGCCACCAAGGCGGTCGACTGGCTGACCGGCCAGCAGTGCGCGAGCGGCGCCTTCCCCTCGTACCGCGCGGACGCCTCCAAGCCGTGCGACGCCAAGCTCCCGCTGGACTCCAACGCCACCGCCGCCGCCGTCCAGGCCCTCGCCGCCCTCGGCGGCCAGGACGCCACGGTGAAGAAGTCCGTCGCGTGGCTGAAGTCGGTGCAGAACGCGGACGGCGGCTGGGGCTACAACCCCGGCGGCGCGAGTGACGCCAACTCCACCTCCGTCGTGATCGGCGCGCTCGCGTCGGTGGGCGAGAAGCCGGCCGCGGTGAAGGCGAAGAACGGGAAGTCGCCGTACGACGCTCTGCTGACCTTCGCGAAGCCCTGCACCGGCAAGGACGCCGGCGCGTTCGTGTTCCAGGTGAAGCAGCCCGGCATAGTCGCCGACTCCACGGCGGCGGGCGTGCTGGGCGCGCTCGGCAAGGGCCTCGCGGTCGAGGGTCCGAAGCCGGTGGCTCCCGCCGCGTGCGCCGCAGGGGCCACGCCGGAGCAGGCCGCGCAGAACGGTGCCGCCTACCTCGTGAGCGCGCTGAAGAAGACCGGTCACCTCGACTCGGCGCCGATGCCCGGGGCCGAGAACCCGGCCCCGCAGCCCGACTTCGGCAACACGGCCGACGCGGTGACGGCCCTGTCCGCCGCCGGACACTCCGACCAGGCGGCCGCCACGACGACGTGGCTGGAGAAGAACTCGGCGGCCTGGGCGAAGGCGTCAGGACCGGCGGCGTACGCGCAGCTGATCCTCGCCGCCCACGCGGTCGGCGCGGACCCGCAGAAGTTCGGCGGCGCCGACCTCGTGAAGCAGCTGAACGCGACCGGGCCCGCTCCGCAGGCGTCCGGCGCCGAGAAGTCGGATTCGTCGGGGTCGACGGGGTCGTCCGACGCGTCCGAGAAGGACGACAAGGACGACTCCGGCATCGGTGTGTGGTGGATCGTCGGCGCGTTCTTCGTGGCCAGCGTCGGCGTGGGCATCCTGTTCAGCGGCCGCCGCAAGAAGCAGTGATGCGGGCGCGACTGCTCGCCCTGGTCCTCGCGCTCGGCACCGCGCTGACGGTGCTGGGCGCGGGGCCCGCCCATGCGGCGGGCTACCGCTACTGGTCGTTCTGGCAGGGCGCCGGTGACGGGACCTGGGCGTACGCCACCGAGGGACCGGCGACGGCGCGCCCCGACGACGGCGCGGTCAACGGCTTCCGGTTCTCCGTGAGCGAGGACAGCTCGGACTCGGCGCGACCGCGGAAGGCGCCGGACTTCGCGGCGATCTGCGCGGGCACGGCCCCGAAGGCGGGCACGAAGCGGATCGCGCTGGTCATCGACCCCGGCACCCCGCAGGACGCGCCGACGGGCGAGGCACCTCCCGCGCTGCGGGCCGCGTGCGCCCGGGTGGCACCCGACGCGACGACGGCGGAAGCGCTGGCGTCGGTGGCGAAGCCCCTGCGGTACAACAACCAGGCGCTGCTCTGCGGGATCTCGGGCTATCCGGTGTCGGGCTGCGGCGAGCAGATCGCGGATCCGGCCGCCTCCTCCTCACCGGCCGCCTCCGCGACCGCGGCTGCCTCCGACGGTTCGGCCGGCTCGGACGGCGGTCCGTCGCTCGGACTCGTGGCGGGCCTGGCGGCGATCGGGCTGCTGGCAGCCGCGGCGGTGTGGCAGTCCCGGCGCCGACGCGGATGAGGACGGACACCGGCGTGCGGCGCGAACCGGCGGACAGGGCGGGTGCGGAGGGACACCGTTCCCCGTGGCACCGGCTGCGCGCGCCCGAGGCGCACCGCGGCAACTCCCTGCACGCCGGTGCCTGGTGGCTGTGGGCCCTCGGGCTCGCCACCGCCGCATCGCGGACCACGAACCCCCTGCTCCTCGGGCTGCTCGTGGGCGTGGCCGGCTATGTCGTCGCCGCCCGGCGCACGGACGCGCCCTGGGCCCGTTCCTACGGCGCGTTCGTCAAGCTCGGTCTCGTCGTCATCGTCATCCGTGTCCTCTTCTCCGTGGTGCTCGGCTCCCCCATCCCCGGCACGCACGTGCTGCTCACGCTTCCCGAAGTCCCGCTTCCCGACTGGGTCCGCGGCATCCGGATCGGCGGCCGGGTCTCGGCCGAGCAGATCGTGTTCGCGCTGTACGACGGCGCGAAGCTGGCCACCCTCCTCATCTGCGTCGGCGCCGCCAACGCCCTCGCCAATCCGGCCCGGCTGCTCAAGTCGCTGCCGGCCGCGCTGTACGAGGCGGGTGTCGCCGTCGTCGTCGCGATGACCTTCGCGCCGAACATGGTGTCCGACGTCGTCCGGCTGCGCACCGCCCGCCGGCTGCGCGGCCGCCCCACCGGCGGGATCAGGGCGATCGCGCAGATCGGGCTGCCTGTGCTGGAAGGTGCGCTGGAGCGTTCGGTCGCGGTCGCCGCGTCGATGGACGCGCGGGGGTACGGGCGCAGTGCGCAGGTCCCGCCCGCCGTCCGCCGTACGACGACCGTGCTGACGCTCGGCGGGCTCCTCGGAGTCTGCGCGGGCACGTACGGGCTGCTGGCCGCGGAAGGCGCCGCGTACGGACTGCCCGTCCTCGTCGGCGGGCTCGGTGCCGCGATGGCCGGGCTGTGGCTCGGCGGCCGGCGCTCCGTCCGCAGCCGCTACCGCCCCGACCGGTTCGGCCCGCGGTCCTGGCTGGTGGCCGGATCGGGCGTGGCCGTCGCGGCGTTGATGATCCGCGCGGGCACCTGGGACCCCCAGTCGCTGCACCCGGGCGTCGTGCCGCTGACCGCGCCCACCCTGCCGCTGTGGCCTGCGGTCGGCATCCTGATCGGACTGCTGCCGGCATTCGTCGCGCCCGTCCCCGAGGCATCCAAGGAGTCGACCCCGTGATCCGCTTCGACAACGTGTCGGTGACCTACGGCGATGCCGCGGCGCCCGCGATCAGCGGTGTCGATCTGACCGTTCCCGAAGGGGAGCTGGTGCTCCTCGTCGGTCCGTCGGGGGTCGGCAAGTCGACACTGCTGGGCGCGGTGTCCGGCCTGGTGCCCCACTTCACCGGCGGCACCCTGCGCGGTCGCGTCACCGTCGGCGGCCGTGACACCCGCACGCACAAGCCGCGCGAACTGGCGGACCTCGTCGGCACGGTGGGCCAGGACCCCCTGGCCCACTTCGTCACCGACACGGTCGAGGACGAGCTGGCGTACGGCATGGAGTCGCTCGGTCTCGCGCCCGCTGTGATGCGCCGGAGGGTCGAGGAGACGCTGGATCTGCTCGGCCTGGCGGAGCTGCGCGACCGGCCGATCGCCACGCTCTCCGGCGGGCAGCAGCAACGGGTCGCGATCGGCTCGGTGCTCACCCCGCACCCGCGCGTGCTGGTCCTCGACGAGCCGACGTCCGCGCTGGACCCGGCCGCGGCGGAAGAGGTGCTGGCGGTCCTCCAGCGGCTGGTGCACGACCTCGGCACCACGGTGCTGATGGCCGAGCACCGGCTGGAGCGGGTGGTGCAGTACGCGGACCAGGTCATCCTGCTGCCCGGGCCCGGCATGGCTCCCGTGATCGGTGAACCGGCCGGGGTGATGGCGGCGTCGCCGGTGTACCCGCCCGTGGTGGGCCTCGGACGGCTGGCGGGCTGGGACCCGCTGCCGCTGTCCGTGCGGGATGCCCGGCGCCGGGCATCCGGCCTCCGGGAGCGTCTGGCGGGCCTCTCCCCCACCAGGACCGGACGGGAAGAGGGCGATCGGGGTCCCGAGGGGCCCGGCCCGGACCGGGCCTCCGCTACGGACCGGGCTTCCGGTACGGACCGGGCTTCCGGACGCCGGAAGCTCATGCCCCTCCGGGGCGCGGCCGCGGGCCGGGAGACGGGCCCGGCGCAGGCAGGACCGACGGACCACCTCGCCGTCACCACCCGGCTCGGCGTGCGCCGCGGCCGCGTGGAGGCGCTGCGCGGAGTCGGCATCACGGTCGGCGCCGGCGAGACCGTGGCACTGATGGGGCGCAACGGCGCCGGGAAGTCGACCCTCCTCTCCGCCCTCGTCGGCATGGTCGAACCGGCCACGGGCAGCGTCCTGGTGGGCGGTCTCACCCCGCACCGGACCAGCCCCCGCGAGCTCATCCGGCAGGTCGGGCTCGTGCCGCAGGAGCCGCGCGACCTGCTGTACGCGGACACCGTCGCCGCCGAGTGCGCGGCCGCCGACGCCGACGCGGGTGCCGAGCCGGGCTCCTGCCGTGCGCTGGTCGGTGCGCTGCTGCCCGGCGTGCAGGACGCCGCACATCCGCGCGATCTCTCCGAGGGACAGCGGCTCGCGCTCGCGCTGGCCGTCGTGCTCACCGGGCGTCCGCCGCTGCTGCTCCTCGACGAGCCGACCCGCGGTCTGGACTACGCGGCGAAGGCCCGGCTCGTCGGTGTGCTCCAGGGTCTCGCGCGCGAGGGGCACGGCATCGTGCTGGCCACGCACGACGTGGAGCTGGCGGCGGAACTGGCGCACCGGGTGGTGATCCTGGCCGACGGCGAGATCGTCGCCGACGGGCCGACGGCCGACGTCGTCGTCTCGTCACCCGCCTTCGCGCCGCAGGTCGCCAAGATCCTGGCCCCCCAGCCCTGGCTGACCGTCTCCGAGGTCCGGGAAGCGCTGCGATGACGACAGCACGTCCGGTGCGCCTCGGCCCCCGTTCCATCCTCGCGCTCGCACTGGTGAGTGCGGTCGGCGTGGTCGCCTTCGGCTGGCCGCTGCTCGCCGACCCCGGGTCCGGTCTCGCCCACTCCGCGGACGCGCCCTGGCTGTTCGCCGCGCTGCTTCCGCTGCTCGTGGCCGTCGTCGTCGCGACGATCGCGGACAGCGGCATGGACGCCAAAGCGGTGGCCATGCTCGGCGTCCTCGCCGCGGTCGGGGCGGCGCTGCGTCCGCTCGGCGCCGGGACCGCGGGCCTGGAGCCCATGTTCTTCCTGATGGTCCTCAGCGGCAGGGTGCTGGGGCCGGGCTTCGGCTTCGTCCTGGGCTCGGTCACGATGTTCGCGTCCGCGCTGCTCACCGGCGGGGTCGGGCCCTGGATGCCGTTCCAGATGCTGTCGATGGGCTGGTTCACGATGGGCGCGGGGCTGCTGCCGGGAGCCGGGAGGCTGCGCGGCCGTGCCGAGGTGCTGATGCTCGGCGCGTACGGCGCGGTCGCGGCGTTCGTCTACGGCACGATCATGAACCTCCAGGGCTGGACGTACATCGGCGGGTTGTCGTCGGGGATCTCCTTCCGGCCGGGCGATCCGGTCCACGACAACCTGGTGCGCTTTCTGGCCTATTGCGCGGCGACGTCGTTCGGCTGGGACCTCGGGCGGGCGGCGCTGACGGTCGTCCTGACGCTCACGGTCGGCTCGACCGTCCTCAAGGCGCTGCGCCGTGCCACGCGCCGGGCGGCGTTCGAGGCGCCGGTCGCGTTCGAGGGTGCGGCCGGGGGTGCGGCCGGGCCCGCGGGGCCGGCCGCGTCCGGAGGTCCGATCGCGTCCGAGGGACCGGCAGATCCGGACCGGGGCCCGGGCTCGGGTCTCTCCCCGGACCCGGGTCGGGGCCCGGGAGGGGCCCCGACCGCGTGACCGTCCCGCCCGCTACAGCCGCTGGATGATCGTCGCCGTCGACAGCGCGCCACCCGCACACATCGTGATCAGCGCGAACTCCCGGTCACGCCGTTCCAGTTCGTGCAGCGCCGTGGTGATCAGCCGGGCGCCCGTGGCGCCCACCGGGTGCCCGAGTGCGATGCCGCCGCCGTTGACGTTGACCTTGTCCAGGTCCTGCTCGAAGACCTGCGCCCAGCTCAGCACCACCGACGCGAACGCCTCGTTGACCTCCACCAGGTCGATGTCCCGCAGCGACATCCCCGCCTTGCCCAGGACCGCGCGGGTCGCGTCGATCGGGCCGTCGAGGTGGAAGTGGGGGTCGGCGCCGACGAGCGCCTGCGCCACGATCCGGGCGCGCGGCTTCAGCTTGAGCGCCCTCGCCATCCGCTTCGACGCCCACATGATGGCCGCCGAGCCGTCCGATATCTGCGAGGAGTTGCCCGCCGTGTGCACGGCCGTCGGCATGACCGGCTTCAGTCGGGCCAGCGCCTCCATGCTGGTGTCGCGCAGTCCTTCGTCACGGTCGACGAGCCGCCACATGCCCTGCCCCGCGGCCTGCTCCTCCTCGGTCGTCGGCACCTGGACGGCGAACGTCTCGCGCTTGAAGCGCTCCTCGGCCCAGGCCTCCTGAGCGCGCTCCTGCGACAGCAGCCCGAGCGAGTCGACGCGTTCGCGGGACAGCCCGCGGTGGCGGGCGATGCGCTCGGCGGCCTCGAACTGGTTGGGCAGATCGACGTTCGACTCGTCGGGGAACGGCTTGCCCGGGCCGTGCTTGGAGCCGCTGCCCAGCGGCACACGCGACATCGCCTCGACACCGCAGCTGATGCCGACGTCGATGACGCCCGCCGCGATCATATTGGCGACCATGTGGCTGGCCTGCTGCGAGGATCCGCACTGGCAGTCCACGGTCGTCGCCGCCGTCTCGTAGGGCAGCCCCATGGTCAGCCACGCGGTGCGCGCGGGGTTCATGGACTGTTCGCCGGCATGGGTGACCGTGCCGCCGACGATCTGCTCGACGCAGTCGGCCTGGATGCCGGTACGGCCGAGCAGTTCACGGTAGGTCTCGCCCAGGAGATAGGCGGGATGCAGATTGGCGAGCGCGCCTCCGCGCTTGCCGATGGGGGTGCGTACGGCTTCGACGATGACGGGTTCCGCGGCCATGAGCTCGTCCTCTCCTCCACATGTGCGGGGCGTCCCGGCGCCGTCGCACGAGAACTAGTACGCGTTCTAGTTCTCTGAGAAGTCTTATGAGTGCTACCCCCGGTACGCAAGGGCCTTGCACGCCCCCGCTGCGGACTTGGCGCGCAACAGTTCCCGCCGCGGCCCTTGCCACTTGTAGAACTCGTTACTAGCTTTCGGTCAATTCTGATGGGTCGTCAGAGATCCGGTGCCCTCGGGCACCGCCGCCGGACCCCGCCGGACCCCGCCGCGAGACCCTGGAGTTGACGTTGAAGCTGCCGAAGGACTGCCCCCATCTGCCCGCAGGGTTCGACTTCACCGACCCCGACCTGCTCCAAGCCCGCGTCCCGCACCCCGAGTTCGCCCAGATGCGGCAGACCGCACCGGTCTGGTGGTGCGCGCAGCCGGCCGGCATCTCCGGTTTCCAGGACGAGGGGTACTGGGCGGTCACCCGGCACGCCGACGTGAAGCATGTCTCGACCCACCCGGAACTGTTCTCGTCCAACACCAACACCGCGGTCATCCGCTTCAACGAATCCATCAGCCGGGACCAGATCGAGGTCCAGAAGCTGATCATGCTCAACATGGACCCGCCGGAACACACCCGGGTGCGCCAGATCGTCCAGCGCGGCTTCACCCCCCGCGCCGTGCGGTCCCTCCAGGACGCTCTGCGCTCACGGGCCCGCGGCATCGTGGAGAACGCGCGGGCGGGCGCGAAGAGCGACGGCAGTTTCGACTTCGTCACCGAGATCGCGGTGGAACTCCCGCTCCAGGCGATCGCCGAACTCATCGGCGTACCGCAGGAGGACCGGGCCAAGATCTTCGACTGGTCCAACAAGATGGCGGCGTACGACGATCCGGAGTACGCCATCACCGAGGAGATCGGCGCCGAGGCGGCGATGGAGATCGTCTCGTACTCGATGAACCTCGCCGCGGCCCGCAAGGAGTGCCCGGCCAAGGACATCGTCAGCACACTGGTCGCCGCGGAGGACGAGGGCAACCTCTCCAACGACGAGTTCGGCTTCTTCGTGATCCTGCTGGCGGTGGCCGGAAACGAGACCACACGCAATGCCATCAGCCATGGCATGCACGCCTTCCTCACCCATCCGGACCAGTGGGAGCTCTACAAGCGCGAGCGCCCCGAGACGGCGGCCGAGGAGATCGTGCGCTGGGCGACCCCCGTCGTCTCCTTCCAGCGCACCGCGACCCAGGACCTCACACTCGGCGGGCAGCGGATCAGAAAGGGCGACCGGGTCGGGATCTTCTACTCGTCCGCCAACAACGACCCCGAGGTCTTCGACGCCCCCGAGCGGTTCGACATCACCCGCGACCCCAACCCGCACCTCGGCTTCGGCGGCGGAGGCCCGCACTTCTGCCTCGGCAAGTCGCTCGCGGTGATGGAGATCAACCTGATCTTCAACGCGATAGCGGACGTGCTGCCGGACCTGCGTCTGGCGGGCGATCCCCGGAGGCTGCGCTCGGCCTGGCTGAACGGGATCAAGGAACTGCAAGTGACCGTCGGCTGAACCAGAGGGATCCGAAGGGAGCAGGAGAGCCAGGGGAGCCATGGAGTGAGAACCCGGCCACTTCCGCGCACCCTCTCACGCCCCGGCGGGTAGATTCCTCGCTCAGGGGGTGAGCTGATGCGTCAAACCAGCGTGCAGCAGAAGAAGTTCGCCTGGATGGGACGGGAGCGGTTGACCCGTCTCATCAGTGCGATGGCCATCGGAGCACTCACGGGGTTGGCCCTGTTCAGCGCCACACAGGTGACCGGTCGCAATCTCTTCATCATCACCGGCAGCGTGGCCGGCCTCGTGGCCGTTCTTGTCATGGAGGCGTACGGGCGAGGCGCCCGGCTTTCCGAGGTCAAAGTCACCGTGCCCCAGCTGAGCGAGTTCACGTTCGTGGTCAACAATGACGCTCGCCAGGTGGCGTGGCAGCTCTTCGTCGAGACGGTGACACGCGTCTCCACCCAGCCGTTGGCAAGTGACGAGGGAAACATCCGTGAGGCCTTGAGCTCGCTGTACGGCCTGTTCGCGACCACACGTGACACCTTGAAGGGCAGCCGCCCTTCCCTGGCCGTCTCGAGTGGCCAGACGGTCGAGTATCTGGCCGTCACCATGCTCAACCAGGAACTACGGCCGTTCCTCTCCCTGTGGCACCCCCGCCTCGGCACGTACGAGCGTGAACATCCGGACTCGTCCGAGTCGAACTGGCCAGACAACGCAGCGTGTCGCGAAGAACTGCGCGTTGTGCAGGGGCACTTACACACCTATGCGCTTGGATTCGCGCGTCTGGCGGGCGTGCAGGACGCTGCCGCACTGGTGGGGACACGAAGCCCGTCGTCGTAGCGGCGGCTCACCTTCGGCACCGCAGGTCGGGCGGTGGCGTGGTGCCGACGTACTTGCGCCACTCCGAGCGGGAGAGGTCGCGCCCGGAGGACGCGCAGGCGGTGTTCCCCCACGTGGCGGGGGCCAGGGACCATCGCTGCAGCTCCCCGATGTCCCCACTCCCCTCCACAGCGACGTAAAGCGTCCTGTTGTCCCCGGTGAAGGCCAGGGCCGATGCTGCCGCCAGGTACGGAGCCCCCAGGTCGAGTGTCCCGACGGTCTCGTCGTTCTCGATGTTCGTGATGGCGACAGAGTCATCCCGGAGCCGCTGCGCGAGGAGCGAGCCGTCACCGCTGATCGCAAAGGCACCTTCCAGTTCACGATCGTCACCGACCGTCCGCTCGAAGCGGCGGTCCCGCAGGTTCCACAACCGGATCGAGCGACCCGCTTCCTGTTGGACCGCCAGATAGGAGCCCGCGAACTGCACTTCCATCGCCCCGGGCAGAGAGATTTCTTGAGCAGTCCCCCGTTCGATGTCGACGAGGCGTACTCCGCTCTCGGTGACGATCGCCGCACGTGAGGCCGTCGGATCGATCGCCGCAGTGCGTACGTAGAGCTGCTCGAACGGCTGACCAGAGCCCTCCGGAGCCGGGATTTCCCTGAGGACGCGCCCGTTTGCCGCGTCTCGTACGAGTACCACGTCGGTGTCCGTGACGGTGACGAAGCGCTTCCTGTCGAGCGACAGGGACGCCGCCTTCACCGCGCCGGCAGGGTGCGAGGCCGGCCACGTCTCCCGCAGAGGGACACCGGCCGAGACCGCCCGCACCTCGGCGCCCCCGTTCGCCAACAGGGGGACAACGAGCGTCCGACCGTCGTTCCCGAATACCGGTGGGCCGTACTGAGGTGTCAGCTCCTCGCTCTCGTAGCTGTGCGAGAACGCGGGAGCGTGGACGGTCACCCACAGGCCGCTGACGTCGGAAACCGCCACGGTCTCCTGGTCCGGACCCACTGTGAGCCAGGGCTCGGTGCAGGCGTTGCACGGAGGACCGAAGGCGATGTCGGCCCGCTCGGTGATGCGGCTCGGCTGTGAGAGATCCCAGAAAGCGACGCGTTTCCCGGAGGCGGAGATCACATGCTCGGTGTCACCGACGAAGGAGAGGGCGTCCCGGTTGACAGCGCCCGCCGCACTGATCTCCCGCGCTTCGGCTCGTTGCTTACCTGCCGGCGTGACCTCCGAGATGACGATCGACCCACTGGTGGCTGTGGCGACCCGCCGTCCGTTGTGGGAGATGGCCAGTGCGGTCGGCCTCGGACCACGGCTGGTGGCCTCGGCCTTGTGATCGTCCAGACCGCCGGTCGGTACTCCCGTGTTCCACAACGGGAGCCAGGTGTCCCCATTGGAGTACGTGAACGACCCGCCGCCGGGCGAGAAGGCGTACGCGTAGTTGGCTGTGCCGAAACCGACGCTCGCGCTCCCGTCCCGCGCCAGCGCGGGGATACCCCTGCGCTCCCAGGTGCCGTTTGCGCCTTCGAAGAGGACCAGTTCACGGTCGGAGGGGACAGCCAGATCCTGCCAGTCGTCCTTCGTCCACTCCCTCGCCCTTCGCTGAAGGCCTCCGTCGAACAAGGCGATCTCGCCGGACTCGTCCCAGGTGACGACTGACCGGCCGGACGGAGAGACACCGACGAGCGAGGGTTTGCTTCCGGCCGGGATTTTCCGAGCGGCCCCCTTGCCCGTCCACAGGAGCGCCGTCGAACCGTCCGTCGCCACGACAGTGTCCCCCGCCGCGCTCATAGCCAGCCCTGTCACGGGTCGCCCCAGTCGAGCAACCACCTGCGTGGTGTAGGTCTTCGTGTCCCACCGCAGTACGTGGCCGCTCTTGGTTCCCGCCACCAGGAACTTCCGGTCGGCGGACCCGGCCACACGTTGCACGTCGGAGTCGGCCTGCAGATACCGGACCAGATGAGGGCTGGCTGTCACAGCGCGCAACAACGCAGTACGGGTCTCCGCGCTCGGATCCATTCGATACGCCTCCACGGCCAGCAGTTGCGCAACGTCGAGGTTGGTGTCGCGGTTCGCGTCAGCGGCGGCGGCCAGCGCGCGAGCCTGGGCGATACGCGACTGGGCCTGTGCCTCCTGCGCGTTGCCCACAGCGAGATACGCGGCGATCAGAGCGGCGACAAGGAGGAGTGCAAGGCCGGTGACCCCACCTCGCCGCTGCAGTCTCGCCCGCCGCTCCAGGACGATGTGCTCGCCCACGATGGTGTCCTTGTCGACTCCATGCAGTGGCGCGGCGATCTGCGCGACCTTGTTTCGGAGGTCGACATTGGACCGGTCGAGTTTCGCCGACGTGACCTGCCGCAGGTCCACCCAGAGCGGTTGTTCTGCGAACATCCCCCTGGCGGCGGGTGGAAGGGCATCGGTGACCTCCCAGTTCCAGTCACGAGCCTCGTCGTCCCATGCCAGCTCTCCTGAGGTGAGCGCCACGCATACACGTTCGGACCGTCGGTTCTCACGCCACCAGGCGACCTCGTCGTTCACCCATCTCGAGTGCGCAGCGCGTGGGGAGGCAAGCAGGACGAGCCACCGGGAGTCCGACAATGCGCGCCTGAGGCTCTGCGGCAGGTTGTCGTTGGCCGAGAGGTTGGTGTAGTCGCGGAACATCCGCAACCGCCTCGGCCGGTACCAGGGCGTGGCAAAGCGTTCGAGCCATCGCTGGAGAGTGGCGGCAAGCTCGCCACTCATCACTTGGCTGTACGAAATGAACCCGTCGTAGACGAATTCGTCTTCGGTGGCCGAGGCCCTCCGGGACGATAAGCCGCGCAACTCCCCAACCCCCCTGAACCCGATGAACAGGAGAATGCTAGGGATCAGAGCTTGATCACCGTGGTGAAAGGGGACAACTGACGTCCCGGATGCGGCTGCGCCGCGAGGAATGTCGCGCGTGAACCGGCCGGACTGCCCCCTCCCCGTGGATCAGTGGCGTGCGCGACTACTGAGGGGCGGCCCGGACAGCGGTCTCCTCCGACGACTTCCCTCTGGTCCCTTCCGCGGCTTTCGCCGGCCCGGCAGGACCAGGGACAGCCGCAGACTTCTCACGATCCGCCGTCGCCGTCGACGGCAGCAGCTTCCGGCGTCCCGAGAGCACGTACGTCAGGCCGAAGCCCGCGCCGACGACCGCCGCACCACCCACCGCGTCCAGGATCCAGTGGTTCGCCGTGGCCACGATCGCGCCGGCCGTGAACAGCGGGTGCAACAGGCCCAGCAGCTTCATCCACAGCTTCGGCGCGAGCAGGACGACCACCAGACCGCACCAGAGCGACCAGCCGAAGTGCAGCGACGGCATCGCCGCGTACTGGTTGGTGACCGCGGTCATCGCCCCGTAGTCGGGGTTGGCGAGGTCCTGCGGACCGTGCACCGTGTCGATGAAGCCCATGCCCGGCATCAGCCGCGGCGGGGCCAGCGGGTAGAGCCAGAAGCCCAGCAGGGCAAGAACCGTGGCGAAGGCGAGCGAGGAGCGCGCCCAGCGGTAGTCGACCGGGCGGCGGACGTAGAGGATGGCGAGGATGCTGAGCGGCACGACGAAGTGGAACGACGTGTAATAGAAGTTGAAGAAGGACTCGGCCCACTCCGCCTTCGCCACGGCCTTGTTGGCCCACAGCTCGATGTCGATGTGCAGCGCCTGCTCGATGGCGACGACCTGCCGGCCGTGCTCCTCGGCCGCGCCGACGCTGCCGGTGGCCGCGGTGCGGATGTGCGAGTAGACGGAGTAGCCGACCCGGATCACCAGCAGTTCGAGGAGCAGGTTCGGGCGGGCCGACACGCGCCGCCAGAACGGCAGCAGCGGGATCCGGCTCCAGCGCGACGGGACCGGGGAGACGTACTCGGTGGGGACCGGGCGGCGGAAGTACGGTGAGGTGCGCGGCAGGAACGGCACCGCGACGGCGGCGGCGAGCGCCGCGACCAGCAGGGCGTTGTCGCGCACCGGGTGCAGCGCGGTCATGTTGGGCAGCAGCATCTTGCCCGGCAGGGTCATCACCAGAATGACGAGAACCGGCCAGAGCATCCGGTCGGACGCCCGCTTGCCGACCCGGCCGACCACGGCGAGCAGCACCCACAGGAGTTGGTGCTGCCAGGCGGTGGGCGAGACGGCGACGGCGACACAGCCGGTGAGGGCGACCGCGAGAAGGAGCTGACCGTCCCGGGCGTACCGCACCGCGCGGCGCAGGCCGAACCAGACGACCGCCGCGGCCAGGGCGGCGTACAGCGTGATCTCGAGCGGGCCTTCGAGGCCGAAACGCAACAGGGCCCCGTGCAAGGACTGGTTGGCGAGGCTGTCGGGGCGGGCGCCCAGGCCGGCCCCGGCCACATGGTGGACCCAGTACGTCCAGGAGTCGCCGGGCAGCGCGGCCCAGGAGAGCGCCGACAACGCGGCGAAGGTCCCCGCCGAGGTGACGGCGGCCTGTTTGCGTCCGGTGAACCACAGCAGGGGCGCGAAGAGCAGGGCGGTGGGCTGAAGGGCCGCGCCGATGCCGATCAGCACACCGGACGATCTCTCCCCGCGGGCGACGAAACAGCCGACGAGGACGAGGAGGACCGGGATGATGCTCGTCTGCCCGAGATAGAAGCTGTTGCGCACCGGCAGCGACAGCATCAACAGGCTGATGGCGATGGGCGCCGCCAGCAGACCGCTGCGGCGCGAGACGGGCCCCGGCAGCGCACGGGCGACGACCAGGCCTATCCCGACGACGAGCAGCAGGGTCCCGAAGGTCCAGGCGACGCCGAGGCTCTGCTCGGCGGAGCGGGTCAGCGGTTTGAGCACCAGCCCGGCGAACGGGGTGCCGGTGAACCGGTCGGTGTCGTAGAGGGAGCCCTTGACGTGCAGGACGCCGTTCTCACCTATCCAGGTCTCCAGGTCGATGAGCCGTTCCCCCGGTGGCAGGCGCAGTACCGCGGTCGCCTGCCGTATGGCGAGGACCGCGGCCACGAGCCACAGCACCGCCCTTGCCGCGCCCATCCTCGAGTCCGTCGTCGCACTTCCGCGCACGCTGTGCTCCGCGTTCGCCACGTCGCGCCGCGCCTCCCCTGCGTCTGTGATTCTGGTCCGTAGAGCCTTGCACTGCCCCGTGAAGGAGACGCAGGCAACCCCCTCTTTGCCTGAGTGTCACCCCGTTTTGACCGAATATCTCGCCAACGGGCCCCGGAACCACGGGCCCCGGGCCGTCGTCGGAGGAGGTATGCGGGGGAACATACAAGAACACCGGCGCGCGCACCTGCGGGTTCGGACGCACGGCACCTCAGCGGGTGTGCTGCGGCACCGCGTTGTCCTGGTGGTACTGGCGCTGTTCGCGCTCCAGCTCGGATCGTTGATCGCTCCGGCGTACGCCTGCGGCTGCGGCGCCATGATCCCGGACCGGGGATCGCGGATGGCGGTCGACCGGGAGACGTCGGTCGTGAGCTGGGACGGGCGCGTCGAGCGGATCCAGATGCGGTTCACCGTCGACGGGGACGCCCCCGAGGCCGCGTGGATCATGCCCGTGCCCACCCGCGCCACCGTCGAACTCGGCGATCAGGCGCTGTTCGACGAGCTGGAGCGGACGATCGAGCCGGAGGAGAGGACGCGCCACTACTTCTGGCCGCGGGAGGGCGACTGGCCTCTCTCGGACGGTTCGGCAGGCGACTCGGCCGGTGCGCCGGCACCGGGCGCCGGCGCTCCCGGGGTGGGGGTCGTCGGACGCGAGAGGCTCGGCGACTTCGATGTCGCCCGGTTGACGGCGACCGACCCGCAGGCGCTGCGAAGCTGGCTGAAAACCAATGGTTTCGAGCTGCCGGACGGCCTGGAGACCGAGCTGCGCCCGTATGTACGGCAGAAGTGGGAGTACGTGGCGGTCCGGCTCGCTCCGGATGCCGAGGACGCCGTACTGCGCGGCACGCTGGACCCGTTGACGCTGCGGTTCGCCAGCGACCGGCCGGTCTATCCGATGCGGCTGTCCCGGCTGGCGAAGAACCCGCAGTCGCT
This sequence comes from Streptomyces sp. NBC_00306, assembly GCF_036169555.1. Classification (GTDB taxonomy): domain Bacteria; phylum Actinomycetota; class Actinomycetes; order Streptomycetales; family Streptomycetaceae; genus Streptomyces; species Streptomyces achmelvichensis. The sequence goes on from NZ_CP108032.1 coordinate 2,348,569, forward strand.
CGGGCTGTTCGTGCTGGCCGCGCACCGGATGGAGCCGCAGAGCGCCATCGGCGGTGACGAGCCGGAGGTGCTGTTCGCCGGCGCCGCGGACCGGAGCCCGGCGCTGGACGCGTTCACGGGCGGCGGCGAGAGGTTCCTGACCGCGCTGGAGCAGGAGTTCCCGCGGCCGGACCGGATCGACGGCGACCACGTCCTGCGGGCCGCGGAGCAGGACACGCCCTTCCGGCGGGTGGTGTACGAGGACGAGTTGCTGACCGTCGGCGGTCTTCCCGTGTGGCTGCTGACCGTCGGCGGCGGGCTCGCGCTGGTGACGGTGATCGCGCTCGTGCGGGTGCGGGCCCATCGCCGCAGGCCGGTGCTCCCGCCGCCGCCCGTCCACGCGCCGCCGCCGCTGTCCTGAGAGCCGTGTCCGGACGGGCACCGGCCTGACGGGAACAGGCACGTCGGGAGACGCTCCCGCGGGAGCGGGTCCGGACGGGAGGGACACGGCCTGGAATAGGTTGGACGTATGACTCAGGAGCAGTGGAACGCCGTCGACCGCTATATCACCGACCTCCTCGCCCCGGACGACGAGGCCCTCGCCGCGGCCCTCGCCCAGAGCGAGAGCGCCGGGCTCCCCGCCATCGCCGTCGCCGGGAACCAGGGCAAGCTGCTGCATCTGCTGACCCGGCTCCAGGGCGCGCGCACGGTGCTGGAGATCGGGACACTGGGCGGCTACAGCACGATCTGGCTGGCCAGGGCGCTGCCCGAGGGCGGCAGGCTGATCTCGCTGGAGTACAGCGCCGAGCATGCGGAGGTGGCGCGGACCAACCTGGCCCGTGCGGGCCTGGACAAGATCGCCGAGGTGCGGACGGGGGCGGCGCTGGACACGCTGCCGCTGCTGGCGAAGGAGCCGGGCGCGGGTCCGTTCGACCTGATCTTCATCGACGCGGACAAGAAGAACAATCCGCAGTACGTGGAGTGGGCCCTCACGCTGTCCCGCCCCGGCAGCGTGATCATCGTCGACAACGCCGTACGCAACGGCGCCGTGGTGGACGAGAACAGCACCGACCCCGCGATCGTCGGCACCCGCCGTATGTACGAACTGGTGGCGAACGAGCCGCGGCTGGACGCCACGGCGGTCCAGACGGTGGGCACCAAGGGCTACGACGGCTTCCTGCTGGCGCGCGTCGTCTCCTGACGGGCCCGCCGACGGCCGACACGTGCCCCGGCCCGGGGACGGGGGAGGCCCCGGGCCGGGAGTCGGTGGGTCAGCGCGGGGCGCTGCCGCCGCTCGCGGCGTCCGTGCGCGCCTGGTCCTCGATGCGCCGCTTGGCGTCCTTCCAGGAGATCGGCAGCTCCGCCACCGGGACTTCCCAGAAGGTGAACGTGGACTCGCTCATGACGGAGCGCAGTCCGGTCATGATGCTCTTGTGGGGCTCGGTCCGCGCATAGGTGTAGAGGGCTTCCTTGTCCTCCCACGCGGAGAGGGTGAAGAAGACCCCCTTCAGGAGCTGGGCCTCCAGGGAGGCTCCGAGGGCTCCCGGCGCCTTGCGCACCTGCCCCCAGGCGGAGAGCGACTTCAGGAAGAAGCGCGGAACGTCCTTGGCAGACCTCACATCGAGACGGGAGGCCATGACGAAGGCGGTGGTGTCGGGCCGGGCCGGGTTCGGCGTCGCCCAGGGAAGAGTCGGCACGGTATCCTCGCATCCACAGTTGGTGAGTGGCAGTATCTATATTAGACAGTAGTGCTGCCCAATTGCCAGTGGGAAGCGGGATCAGGGTGAGAATTTCCGAGTTGAGCCGCCGCAGCGGGGTGTCCACCGCGACCATCAAGTACTACCTGCGCGAAGGGCTGCTGCCGCCCGGCCGCGCCACAGCCGCGACCCAGGCGGAGTACGGCGAGTCGCATGTGCGCCGCCTCCGGCTGATCCGGGCCCTCATCGGCGTCCGCGGTCTGACGGTCAGCGCCGCCAAGGACGTCCTCGACACCATCTCCGAGGGCAACGCCGACACCCATGAGCTGTTGGGTCTCGTCTTCGGCGTGTGGCCGGCCGGCGGCGCCAAGGACGAGGGCGGCGAGGAGGAGGACCACTCCGGTGTGACGGCGCTCGTCTCCGAGATGGGCTGGAAGGTCAGCGAGCACAATCCTGCCCGCCAGGTCATCACCCAGACTCTCCACACCCTGCGCTCCCTCGGCATGGACTACGACTGGCACGATCTCGTCCCGTACGCCGAACTCGCCGAGAAGACGGCCGTGCTCGATCTCGACCAGCTCCAGGGACCGGACGATCCGCTCGAGAAGGCCGAGCGGGCCGTGCTGCTGACCTTCCTGCTGGAACCCGCGCTGCTGGCCCTGCGCCGGCTCGCCCAGGAGGCCGAGTCGACGATCCGGCACCGCGGCTGACCCGAACGGTCCGCCGCTTTCCCGGAATCGACCGGACCCACGTGTGCCGTCCATGCCATCACGGTGTGCGCGACGGACACATGAGTGTTCGGTACTCACCCCGGTGGTGAACTCCCGCGCCGCACACGGCGCGGAACACCGGGGTGACAGCGGGGAAGTGAGTAGCCGCAACTCAGGCCCGCCCGGTCGTACGAATGGTCTCCTCGTGTGCTGAATGCAGCACGGTGAATACCGTGCACCGCGCACGGGGAGGCAAGAGCATGCAGTTCAGAATTCTGGGCGCGCCCGAGTTGTACGACGAGAAACGTCACCGGCGCATTCCGCTGACGAGTCCCAAGCAGCGCATGCTGCTGGGCGCACTGCTCGCCCGCGCGAATTCCGCGGTCCCGCGGGAACGGCTGGTACGCGAACTCTGGGGCGCGCTGCCGCCGAAGAAGGCCCGCAACACGCTCAACGCCCATGTGTCGGGACTGCGCAAGGCACTCGCGGAAGCGGAACCGGAACGGGCCACGACACCGCGACTGGTGGCCCATGCCTCCGGGTACCTGCTCCAGGCCCGCCGCACGGAGATGGACAGCGGTCAGTTCTGCCTCGCGGTGGATCAGGCCCAGCGGATGTACCGGATCGACCCGCAGAGCGCGTACGCGACCCTGCGCGGCGCCCTCGGTCTCTGGCGCGGCACCGCCCTGGAGGGTGGTCCGCACGGCCCGGTCTGCGCCGCGCTGGTCGCCCGCCTGGAGGAGGAACGCCAGCAGGCGCTGGAGATCCTCTTCGACTCCGCGCTGCGCACGGGCCGGCACCGGCGCATCATTCCGGAGCTGGAGGAGGTCACCGCCGCCCATCCGCTGCGCGAGCGTTTCCACGACCAGCTGATGCTGGCGCTGTGCCGCTCCGGCCGCGGCGGCGAGGCGATCGGCGTCTACACCCGCGCCCGGCACCGGCTCACCGCGGAACACGGCCACACGCCCCTGCTGTCCGCGCGCCTGGAGCAGATCAGCGTGCAGTCCCCCGTGCTGTACGGCGCCGAGGCGGAGACCCCCGACGCCCGCGCCCGCCTGGAAGCGGAACCTCCGCCGACCGGACCCCGCGAGTTCACGCGCACGCGTTTCACCGTGAAGCGCATCGAACAGGAGGACCCGGCGGCACGCTCGGTCATGGGTTTCCTGACCGAACTCCTCAGCGGTCAGGCGCTGCACACGGGCGGGGTGTGAGAGGACGCGAGAACGCCCCGGAGAATCCCTCTCGGATTCTCCGGGGCGTTCTCGTGCCCGCCGTCAGAGCTCGCTGATGAGCTGCGCCGCGATCTCCATTCCCGACGAGTAACCCGCCTCGTGCGAGCCGATCTGGTCCACGCCGTGGCGCTTGGCGTGGAAATAGGAACCGCACAGCTTCACCCGCGTCCCCTCGTTGACGTTGTAGATGTCCTTCTGCATCTCGCGGACATCGACGTCGATGATCGGGTGCGTGTAGGGGAATTCCGCGATGACGGTCTCCGGGTCCACCTCGCCCGGGTAGTCGAGCGTGACGAAGTAGTCCTTCTCCGCGGTGAATCCGTGCAGCTTGTTCATGTAGTAGGCGACATACGTCCTCGGCCGGCCGTCCACCTCGACCTTGCCGTAGTTCCAGGCCTCCCAGCGGTCGCGGTCGGCCGGGACCACGGACGGGTCGGTGTGCAGGATCACCGTCGAGCCGTTGTAGGCGACCTTGGAGAGCACCTCCGTCTGACGCTCGGTCGGGTTGTCCAGCAGGGCCAGCGCCTCGTCGGCGTGCGCGCCGACCACCACGTAGTCGAAGCGCTCGCTGCCCCGGGCGGTCGTGACCACCGCACCGTCGTCGTCCTGGTGGATCGCGGTGACCGGCTCGCCGGTGCGGATCTCCGGACCGATCGCGGCGATCGCCTTGCGTACATAGGAGATCGAACCGCCGCCCACCGTCCGCCAGTCCACCTCGCGGCCGCCGAGGCCGCCCTCGTCATGGCCCATGAAGAACGCGATCGCGGTGCTGGCGGGCATCTCCCAGATCAGCTCGGCGGGGATCGACCAGACCGCCGAGCAGAGCAGGATCACGTAGGAGTGACGGAACGCCTGGCTGTAGCCGCCGCGGTCGAGGTACTCGCCGAGCGGGATGTCGGCCTTCTTGCGCACGAAGTCCTTGCGGCCCTCGGTGTGGAAGCGCCGCGCCTCCCGCCAGATGGTCAGGAACTCCTCGGAGTAGCGCTCGGACACCTCCTCCTCGCTCATGTCGAGCTCCTTGGTGCCGTACTCCAGGCCGGTGTCCAGGTCGAAGAAGTTGAAGGCGCCGCGGTGCTCGACCGCGTCGACGCCCAGCTCCTCGAAGAACTCGCAGAGGTTGGTGTAGGCGGGCCGGTTGAAGACGACGAACGCGGTGTCGATGCCGAGGGTCTGGCCGTTCTCCTCCACCTCGACGGTGTTGGCGTGACCGCCGAGGCGGTCCTCCCGCTCGAAGACGGTGATCCGGGCGCGGTTGCGCAGGTGGTAGGCGGCGGAGAGACCGGCGACACCGGCTCCGACGATGGCGACACGCGGACTGGTGGGCTGCGACATGGAGATGTCCTTCAGGGTCGGTCTCATACGCATGAGATGTCGGAGAGCGAGAGGTCGGAGAGGTCGGTGCGGCGCAGGGCCCCGGGGTGCCCGTCCTCGGTGGCGACGGCCACCACGTGTCCGGGGCCGGGGTAGAGCAGGTCGAACCACCACCGGGAGTCGGTGCCCGCCGGCTGCTGCGGGTCGTGGACGGCGATACGGCCGTCGACGCGGGGGCCGAAGGAGAACCCGCCGAGGCTCCGGGACAGCCCGGTGCCCAGGGCCTTGAGATAGGCCTCCTTCAGCACCCACAGCTCACCGGCGAGCGCGCCGCGCACACCTGCCGGCGAGGCGGCGAGCGCGGCGCGTTCGGCCGGGGCGAGCCGGCGGCCCAGCTGTGTCACCAGCTCGGCCGGCGAGGGGGTGGGACCGACGTCGACACCGCACCCGCGGCCCTGGGTGACGACACAGGCGATCAGCCCCTCGGTGTGCGAGAGGTTGAACCGCACGCCCTCCGGGTCCGGTTCGGCCTCGGGCCGCCCGTGCTCGCCGAGCCGGAAGCGCCACCGGTCCACCGGCCGGCCGGTGCGGGCGCTGAGCGCGTAGCGGCACAGCAGCCGCGCCCCGAGGTACCGGCGCCGTGCACCGTCGGTGAGCCGCCGGCCGAGCGCGGCCCGTTCCCCTTCCGTGAGCAGCCGGGTGCCGCCGAGGGCGGTGGCGAAGTCGTCCACCGCGCGCTCGGGCAGCAGCCACAGGAACGTCGGGTCGGGTTGCATCGACGGTACTCCCGGCCGCTCAGAGGCGGGCGGCGGAGAGATCACCGGCGCGCTTGGCGAGCTGGAACTGCCAGTGCGAGAACAGCCGGTCCTCCCGGTGGAGCCGGCGCAGCACCTCCATCACCTCGTCGACGACGGACTGGTCCGTGATCGATTCGTGCGGGTACAGATGCCGGCGCAGCCGTTCCAGCTGGAGCAGCAGGAGGGCGCCGCTCGGCAGCGGGCTCTCCAGCGCCCCGTGCGAGTGGACGAAGGTGAGCACGCACGCCGCGGTGGCGTGCAACAGGCAGTACTCCTTGGACAGTTCGAACAGCTCGGCCGACTGTCCGTACGCCCGCCCCAGGTCGGCCTTGAGCGCCGTCGCGCTGTCGGCCAGCGGGCCCGCCCGGTCGAGGAGTTCCTCGGCCACGTCGGCCGCGCGCTCCAGGCGGTCCCGCTCGGTGCCGTCGGCCTTCTCCGCCAGGGCCCGCAGCCGGCGCAGACCGTCGGGCGCGGCCAGCACGGCGTCGTCCATACCGCGGCTGAACAGCTCCTGCTTCCAGGGCTCGTACACGGGCAATTCACGGTCCATGCCGAAGAGGGTCTCGGCGCGCACCGCCGCTGCTTTACGGATCTCGGGTGAGGCTTCGCGTGCCGTGGTCAGCAGTCCGTCCAGCTGCTGGCCCAGGTTGCGGAGGTTCACCACGGTGTTCCCGTCGGCGATGTTGGCGACGAGCAGATCGCGCAGCATCTTCTGGTACGGGCCGTAGTGCGGGTGGTCGCGCAGGAAGAAGCGGGCTCCGAGGACCGTGTTGAGCTGGGACATGGTTCTCTCCAGCAGCGTCGGCACCAGGTACTTGACGGCCGACGACCACACGCTGAGCTGCTCCGGCGCGGCCTGGAGGCAGCGCACCGCGCCCAGACTCATCGCATCCGCGATCATCAGGTCCGCGAACGCCTCGGTCAGCTGACGGCGGCTGTAGGGGACGTCGCTGACCGTGCCGCCGAAGATCACCCGGCCCTCGGTGAAGTCCAGGGTCAGCCGCAGACCGGTGTCGACGGCCGACAGCGGGAGGCTGCCGATCACACTGCGCGCCACCTGGGTGGCCTTGAGGGCGATCTCCAGGCCCTGGCCCTCGGCGCCGACCAGTGCGGAGTCGGGGACGAAGGCCCGCCGCAGGCGCAGCCCGCTGAGGTCGAGCGCGCGCAGACCGTGCAGCTTCTCGACGGGCAGTTCCTCGGCGGCGTCCGGGGCGAGCTCCCACTTGTCGACGATGAAGATGGAGTACGCCGCGGGGCCGTTGCGCTTGCCGGTACGGGCGTACACGATCATCGTGTCGGCGACGGTGGCGTTGCCGATCAGCCACTTCTCGCCGGTGAGTTCCCAGCCGCCGTCGACCTTCTCGGCGAACATCTCGTTGGCGATCAGGTCACTGCCGTGTTCGCGCTCCGACAGTCCCCAGGACAGGCCGCCGCCCCGCTTCATCCGCTCGATCGCCGTGCGCTTCTGCTCCTCGGTGCCGGCGATCCACAGCGGCATGAAGCTGAGGTTGGTGATCACCAGGGAGGTGGCGGTGGAGGCGTCGCGGCGGGCCACGAGACGCATCAGGTTGAACCCGGTCTCCACGTTGCCCGCCCGGCCGCCCTGTTCGGCGGGCAGCGAGTACTCATGGACGCTCCAGCGGCGCAGCTGGCTGACGAAGCCGTAGGGGTACTCCTCGTGCTCGTCGTGGTCCATCACGCGGCGGAAGGACATCCGGCTGCCGTCGTCGAACGGGTCGCCGAGGTACTTCTCGAGCTCTGCGGCCAGTGCGGTGAGATCGGCCTGGGACATGAAGACTCCTATCGGGTCGGCGCCAGCCGCACGGGCAGGGCGGTGAACAGCTGGTCGGTCTCCCGCAGCGTCGCGACGGCGTCGAGCGCCGGTGTCAGGACGGCCCCGTGCCGACGGGGGTCGACACCGTCGGCACGGGCGAGGAGGTAGCCGAGCGTGGCGCCCAGCCAGCCGGCGGAGCCGGGTGTCGTGCCGTACAGCGACCGGTCGCGGTTGGCGTGCCACAGATGGACGCAGGACGCGGCGGCGTGCAGCCAGGCGTACCGTTCGGCTGCGTCCACCAGCGCGTTGGGGTCGGCGCCGCGCTGCTGCGCGGCGCGCGTCAGCTCCCCGAGTCCGGCCACGGCCTGTGCCAACTGCCGCAGCAGGGCGCCGGTCTGCTCGTCCTCGACCAGCTCGGCCACCGTCACGGCGGCGTCCGGGAGTCCGGCGAGGACCGGGTCGGCGCCCCGGGCGAACATGTCGAGCCGGTCCGTCTCGTACGCCGGCAGGTCCGCGCCGAGGGTGTAGACCGCGGCCAGCGCCTCGGGATCGGGCGCGGCCCCACCCTCGGTGAGGGTGGGCAACTGCCCCGCGTACGAGCGCAGATTGGCGAGCGTGCTGGAGTCGATCACGCGGACCACGCCGGAGTCCCGCTGGAGCTTCTGGAAGAGCCCGGCACCGCGTTCGCCCTCGCGCAGGACGGAGCGGGTCGCGAGCACCGTGCCGCAGCGGCGGATCAGTTCGTCGCAGGACTCGGCCACGACGTGCTTGGCGGCCGGCGCCCAGACGCTGAACACCTCGGGCAGCACATGGACGCCGCGCGCCGCGGTCAGGGCCACCACGTCCGCCGCCAGCAGCGCGGCCGCGGCGACCGCCAGATCGCGCCGGGGGTGCGGCGACTCGGTGAGGACCGCGCGGCCGACCCTGCGGACGGAGGCGAAGTCCAGCGCCAGGCGTACGGCGCTGTCGGCGATGCCGAGACTGCCGGCCATGCTCATCAGCCGTACGGCCTGCTGCGCCTTGACGGCGGCCTCCAGGCCCTCGCCCAGCCGCCCGACGAGCGCGCCGTCCGGCACGCGCAGCCCGGTGAAGCGCATCCGGGCGAGGTCGATGCCGCGCATCCCGCCGGTGCGTACGGCGGGAACCCGCTCCAACTGCCCCTCGGGCACGTCCGCCAGGTCCAGCAGCACCGCCGAGAAGGCGGCGGGACCGCGGCCGCCGGTGCGGGCGACCACATAGACCGCCTCGCAGCGCATGCCCAGGCCGACCATCCACTTCTCGCCGTCCAGCACCCCGTCCGACAGGCGTACGTCGCCGGACAGCAGATCGCTGCCGTGCTCGGCCTCGGTGAGCGCGAAGGCCACCGCGCCGCCTCGGCAGAGGATCTCCGCGGCCCGGCGCTGCTGCTCGGCGGTGCCGTGCAGCTGGAGGCAGGTCGCGGCGATGATGCTGAACATCGTGCCGGGCATGATGTTGACGTCCCGGCGGGCCGCGGAGCGCACCAGGGTGAGGCTGCGGTCGAAGGACTCGAACGTGCCGCCCCACTCCTTGGGCAGGTAGTTCAGATGGAACCCGGCGCCGACGAGCGCGTCGCACAGCGCGGTGGGGAACTCGTCCCGCTCGTCGCGTTCGACGGCCGCCGTGAAACCGTGCGGGTTGGTGTCGTCCCCGGGGTCGCCGAGCAGCTCCTCCAGCTGCTCGGGGGTCAGCGGGCTCATCGCATGCCCGCCGGGGAGTCGTGGGCCGGGGTCTCCAGCGGGACCGGGCGGTAGTCGCCGGCCGTGGCGGGGATGTGCACCCCGGAGCTGCGCAGCTGGGCCAGCCGGGTGTGGAACGCGGCGCCGAGCATCAGGTGGTGGGCGACGTCGGCGACCCGGCGGTTGCCCGGTGTCTTCAGATAGCTGCCGGTCACCCAGTCGTTGAAGCTGCCCATCGCCGGGCCGCACCAGATCTGGTAGTCCATCGCCCGGTCCGTGTCACCGGTGACCGCCCAGCGCGAGGACATGCCGAGGTACCAGCGGAAGACGAGCGCCATCCGGCGCTTGGGGTTGCCGGCCGCGCGGGCGAGCTGCTCCGGGTCGCGCCGCTCGAAGTAGCCGACGCACTCCTGCCACACGTCCTCCAACGGGCGCCGGAAGACCTGCTGTTCGAGCTTGGCGCGGTCGGCGGCCGGGATGGACTCGATGCCGTCGTGGGCCTGGTAGAGCTGGTAGAGCTTCTTGGCCCGCATCGGGAAGAGGGTGCCCTTCTTGAGCACCTGGAGGTCCACGCCCATCTCGAACATGTCCGCCGCGGGCGCCATCTCGCAGTCGGCGATGCCCGCCTCGGCGAGCATCGCCTTGGAGGCCGTGGACGCACCGGACTCCAGGCAGGACTGGTTCACCGACCCGGTCACGACATAGGCGGCGCCCATCGCGAAGGCGGCCGCCACCGCGACGGGGGTGCCGAGGCCGCCGCCGGCCCCGACCCGGATCGGCACGGTGTACCGGTGCTCCCGCTGGACCGTGTCGCGCAGCCGCAGGATCGTCGGCAGCAGCGCGGGCAGCGGCCGGCGGTCGGTGTGACCGCCCGAGTCGGCCTCCACCGTGATGTCGTCGGCCAGCGGCACATGGTGGGCGAGCGCTGCCTGGTCGTGAGTGATCAGCCCTTGGTCCAGCAGGGCGCTGACGAGGGTGGCCGGGGCGGGGCGCATGAACCGCTCGGCCGTCTCGGACCGGGAGATCTTGGCGATCAGCCGGTTGGCGGCGACGACCGTGCCGTCCGCCTCGCGGTACAGACCCGCGAGCCGGTAGCGCACCACGTGCGGGGTGAGATCCATGTAGGCGGACGCCTCCACGCACCGCACCCCGTGCCGCAGGAACAGCTCGACGGCCTCCCGCTCCAGCCGGTCCTCGCTGGGGCTGTGGATGAGGTTGACCGCGTACGGCAGTCCCGGGATCTCGGCGGCGAACCGGCCGAGCGCCTTCTCGATCGTGCCGGGCAGCAGACCGGCCGCGCCGTAGGAGGCGAGGAAGCCTTCCCGGGCGAGGGCGACGACCATGTCGGCCGAGGCGATGCCGCCGGCCATGGCACCGGCCATGTACGGCTGGTGCACGCCGTGCGCGGCGAGGAAGGCGGCCGACCCCAGCCGCTGCGGCGGCAGCGGCTGGGCGGCGGCGAGCAGCGGCAGCCCGGCGGTGTCGGAGCCGGAGGTCACGGCGCCGCCGGAGACGGCACCGATCCCTTCCGGGGTGACGACGATGAAACAGGGCCGGTCGAGATCGGCCAGGGCGTTGTAGATCCCCGCCGGGTCCGTACTGGGGTACCGCTCTCCGGACCACCGGAGAGGGGTGTCGCGAATACTCATGGGGAAACGAAGCTCCTTGGGCTGAGCGCGGGTGCGGGCCGTCAGGCCCCGACGGGACGGACCTCGATGGCCACGTCGGTGAGTTCGTAGATGCGCAGGCCCGGCTTCGAGAGATCCGCGTCGGCGATGACCAGCAGACGGTCCGCCTCGCGCCGGACCTCCTTGATGTGCACGTCGAACCGGAGCTCCTTGTCGTGCCGCAGGATCTGGCCGCGGTACTTCCAGGCCGTCTCGACGTCGGTGGCCATCGCGAAGCGGGGCTGCTCCATGCCCTCGGCGAGGTTCTGCTCGATGACGAACAGCCGCATGGCCTGGAGGATCGCCTCGACGCCCAGCGATCCGGGCATCACCGGGTCGCGGTGGAAGTGGCAGTCGAAGTACCACTCGTCGGGCCGGATGGCGCGGTGGCCGTGCAGATAGCCCTGGCCGTGCCGGCCTCCGTCGGTGACGAGGTCGACCCGGTCCACGAGCGCGAACTGCCCGCCCGGCAGGTGCAGATGGCCCCCGGTGGGGTCGCTGAACGCCGGTGCGCCCTCGGGGAGTTCGATACGGCGGACCCGCGAGGGGTCCGGCTTCTCGGTCTCGATCCAGGGCGCGACGTACGTGCCGTTGTCGAGTCCGACCTGGTTGGCGAGAGCCGCGTCGCTGAAGTAGCCGAACAGCGACTCTCCGACGTAGAACACCTCGCCGTCGGCGGAGAGTTCGTAGCTGAAGTTCTGGAGCACCGCACCGGAGACCGCGCTCGTCATCAGCAGCTTGGAGTGGTGGCGGATGGTCTTGCCCCGCAGGTCGATGTCCTTGACCAGGGTCGCCCTGCCGTCGAGGTTGCGGATCGCGTACTGCTCCTCGGGGCGTTCGAGCGTGGCGCCGAGGTAGTACCCGAGGAAGATCGCGGCCTGGAGCGAGGTCTCCATGTAGACCGCGTTCGGCATGTGCGGGTAGGAGTTCTGCTCGTAGTACCAGGCGTCCGCCGGGGAGTCGTACTCGGTCACCATCTCCGAGCCGGGGCTGCGCAGATCGCCTCGGGTGCCCTTGAGGGACATCACCCGGTCGACGAACTGGAAGTCGCCGTTGGGGATGTAGGGCGCGCGGCTGTTGCGGTAGACCTCGAACTCCGGGCCCATCGCGATGTCCAGATGCCCCTTGGCCGCGTGCGCCAGGTGCATCTCGTTGATCATGGCGGCTTCGCCGTTCCTGTTGCGGCGGCCGAGGAACTGCGGGATGCCGCCCGCCTCGGGACGGTAGGGCGAGCCGTCCTTCTCGCGGACCTGGAGGCCGAGGCCCTTCATCCGGATGACCGGCTTGTCGCCCAGGTAGATGAGGACGTCGGCGATGACCGTGGCGCGCGGCAGGAGCGTGAGCTCCATGACCTCGACCTCGTAGCGGATCTCCTCGTGGGCCTGGGTGATCTGGCCGCGGACCTGCACCTCGATCGGGACGTCGGTCACGCACTGGAAGCGCGCGTCCGGCAGCGTCAGATGCATGCCCTGGTGCATCAGATAGATCTGGAGCAGCTGCACCGCGCCCTCGGCGACCAGCGAGCCGGCCAGGACGTGGTCGTCGGGGAAGTGGCAGGTGAAGTACCAGGCGTCCGGCGTGAGCCGCTTGGTCGCGCTGAGCGTGCCGAGACCGCGCGGGCCGCCCTTGCGGTCGATGGTGACCTCGTCGACCATGCGCAGCTTGGCGTCGGGGAGCCGGATCGCGGGGTTGATCCCGGGGTCCTGGGCGTGGTCCGGGCCGAAGACGTCACCGGGGCGGCCCTGGGCCAGCACCTCCAGGTCCTCGGGGGTCAGATGGTTCTTCTCGGTGTACGCGAGGGGCTTGAAATACCCCCGGGGCAGTGCCGCGCGCGCCGCCTTCTCCTTGTCGGTCATGACGACACCGAGCGGGGTGTCGAGCTCCTGCTTGCTGAAGAACCCGGCACAGGCGTCGTGGAGTTCGAGGATCAGCTCCCCGTCCGCGTAGCACTGGTAGCTGAAGAAGAAGAGCGTGGTGTCGCCCTGGTGCACGAAGCGGTCGATGGAGATGTCGTAGCGCAGCGTCTGGCCGACCTGGGGCAGGTTGCCGCGGAAGATCAGCGTGCTGTCGAGGAGCCGGTAGACGCGCTCACCCTTGTTGCGGAAGTCGATGCCGAGGTAGCTGACGAGCAGCAGATCGCACTGGCCTGCCTCGACGGTCACGGCCGGCGGGACGCCTCCGTCGACGGCGTACCAGGCGTCCTCGGGGACGTCGTACTCCGTGGTGATGGTCGCGGGCTTGAACTCCCCGGTGGTGCCGCTGAGTTCGGTGACACGGGTGACGAAGTGGTACGGCGGTGCGGGCAGCCGCACCCGCTTGGCGTACCCGTCGATGACGCCGAACTCGGGCCCGAAGACCTTGGCGACGGAACCGACGGCGAACTCCAGGAGGTCCGCCTCGTCCCAGATCACGCCCTCCTTGACCTCGCGCTCCTCGGCGGCGGCCGGGATCTCGCCCGTCGCGGCGACCGGAGCCGGGGCGGAGGCGGGAGGGGCGGGCGGCAGGGCCGCGGGCTCGGGACGGGGAGCGGGCGCGACGGCCGGCAGGGCGGCGGCCGGGGGGACGGGGGTCGTGCCGTCGGCCGGGGCGGTGGCCCCGTCGAGCAGCGCCTCCACCCGGGAGAGCGTGGCCCCCTGGAGGATGCGCTGGGTCTCCATCACCACCGAGTGGGTGGCGACCATCTGCTGCCGGATCTCACGGACCAGGTCGGCGGCGGGAGTCGGCGACTCGGTGGTCGCGGTGGACGGCTCGGCCGTCGTCGCGGCCGTGGCGCCGGACGGCGGGACGCTGACGACGGGGGCGGGTGCCGCGGGCGCGGGCACGGCTTCGGCGGCCGGCAGGGCGGCCTCCGTCTCCCCGGGTGCGGGCGCCCAGGGAAGGAAGGAGATCGGGGTGCCGTCGAAGGCGATGACCTCCGCGTCAGCGAGAGTCGGATCGGCAGGCATGACGGGGTCCTCCGGCGGTACGGACGGAACGGGGGCGGACGGTACGGCGGGATGCGGCGTACCGGGCCCGGCGGGAGCGCCGGGGGCGGTCGCGGCGGCGGGCGGGACGAAGTGCGCGGCACCGGAGTGCGGGGTGCCGGCACCGGGCGCCGGAGTGCCGGGCGCGGAGAGCGCGGCCGGGGCCGTGGAGGTGCCCACGGACGCGGTGGCGGCGAGGGGCGAGCCGGCGGCCGGCGTCGCGGCACCGGGATGCGCGCCGGCGGCCGACGCGACCGGAACCGGCGTGGTGTGCGCGGCGGTCGAAGGCGTCCGATGCACGGCAGCGGCTCCGGCGGACGCCGCAGCCGGAGCGCCGGGCGCCGTGGCCGCGATCCCGCGGGCCACACGGGCCGGGACCGGGTCGCCGCCACCCACCCGGAAGCGGGTCGAACGGGCCGGACGGACGGTGGATTCCGGGGTGCCCAGCAGAGGCGTCAGATCCAGCTCCAGGCCATGGCCGACTAGCCGGGCGACCAGCTGCGCCACCGACTTCGTCGCCGGCACACCGCGGCGGTCCACCGACACCGAGACGTGCTCGGCGTCGCCGAGCGTGTCACGGACCCACCGCGAGCAGGTCGAGCCGGGGCCGACCTCGATGAAGTAGCGGAAGCCCCGGTCGTGCGCGTCGCGCACCAGACGGGCGAAGTCGATCGTGGAGCGCAGGGTCCAGGCGATGCGCCGGGCGATCTCCGCCCGGTCCAGCGCGGGCAGCGCCTCGTAGTCGTAGGCGCTGAACAGGCCCAGATCGCCGAACGAGCCCGTCGGGTAGTCGTTCAGGCCCGCCAGACCGTCCAGTTCCGCGTCCACGACCGGGCAGTGCATGACCACGTTGACCGGCGAGCGGGCGGCCGGGCAGCCGAGTTCCTTCACCAGTGCCCGGCACTGGACCGGGTCACCGGCGATGACCAGTTCGGCCGGGGTGTTGATGTGGGTGAGGTGGACGCGGTCGTACCGGGGCAGCACCGCGCGTACCGAGTCCGCGTCGGTGAGCAGCACATGGCTGGCCCACAGCGACTCGTCCGCGGCGTCGGCGGGCACGTCCCACAGCTCGCGCACGGTACGCCGCGGGCCGCACAGCCGGTCCTGGAAGATCGGCGTGTTGCTGATCAGGTCGTCGCGTCGGCCGCCGAGCTGCCAGCCGCCGGTGGCGAACAGCATGCTCGACTCGCCGAGGCTGTAGCCGAACGCGCCGTGTGCCGTGACGCCGAGGAGGTCGCGGACCAGATCGGTGTGCAGGATCGCGAAGTTGGTGCCGGTGGCGAGCATGAACGGCACGTCGTCGCCGAGCCCCGCCTCCAGCGCCATCAGCTCGCGCCGCCCCACGGCGACCTTGCTGCGCGGATAGAGCGAGGTGGCGCGCAGCTGCCGCTCGGGCTCGTCCGCCTGCTCCTCGAACCGGTCGAGCAGGCTCGGGAAGGCCCGGAAGAAGTCCTGGCCGAGGCCCGGGTAGGAGTTGAACGCGCCCGGGTAGACCAGCGCGACCCTGCCGTCCGGTCCGATGGGCCGTGCGGTGAAGTAGCTGCCGGCCGGTGTGGCCCACTCCCCTGCCTTGGCGTGCACATCGGCCAGGTCCCTTACCGCGAGCTCCAGTTGGGCCCGCAGCTCGGCGCGGTCCCGTCCGACGAGCACCGCACGCAGCTTCCTGCCCGGCAGCTCCCGGGCCGCCTCGCGGGCGAGGGCGTACGGGTCGGCGACGGCCAGCAGTTCCAGGTGGTGCTCGATCGTGGCGTGCAGCGCGTCGAAGGAGTCGGCGGAGAGCGCCAGGACGACGGGTCCCCCGGCCCGCTGCCAGTCGGACCGGGTGACCGCGCCGCGGGTGGCGTCGGCGGAGAGCACGAGGTGGCCGTGCGCGCCGGAGGCCCCGATGAAGCTGACGGCCGCGTACCTGCGGGCGCCCTTGGTCCGCCGCATCCAGGGCCGGGAGGCGTCCGGGACGTAGAGCGCGGAAGCGGTGAAGTCCTCGGCCAGGTCGCCGGCCGGTCGGGTCCAGCCGCGGGTGCCGGGCAGATAGCCGTGGTGCAGGCACAGCACGGACCGGATGAGCCCGGCCATGGTGGCCGCGCAGCCGGCGTCGCCGATCTGGGCCTTGGCACTGCCGAGGGCCACCTCGGCGCCGGCGGCCGGGTAGACGGCGGCCAGCGCGGCGATCTCGGCACGGTCCTGGAGTTCGGTGCCGCCCGCGTGGGCCTCCAGGTAGCCGATGTCGCCGGCCGTGACGCCGGCGGCGGTGAGTGCTTCGCCGGCCGCTGCCGCGAGGGCCACGGCGTCCGCCTCGGGCACCGCGCCGTCCACGGGCACGGCGTGCCGGATGGCGACGGCGTCCAGACGCGCGTACGCGGGCCGCTCCCGCTCACCGGGCCGGGTGACGACGACCGCGCCCGCCCCTTCGCCGATACGGCGGCCCCGGACGCCTTCGCCGAAGGTCAGTCCGGCCTCGGCGACGACATCGGGACGCAGCAGCAGGTTCTCCGCCGAGCCCGCGAGGTCGACCGCTCCGACGAGCACCGCCTCGATGGTGGGGTCGAGCAGCAGCAGCCGTGCGACCTCCAGGGCCTCGGCGGTCCCCGAGCCGTCGGAGGAGACGGTGAAGGAGGGACCGGTCAGGTTCCACAGCGAGGAGATACGGCTCGCCATGACGTTGCCGATGAAGCTGAGGACCTCGTTGGCGACGATGGGGTCGACCACCGCGTCCCGGCCCACCGCGCTCAGCGCGGCGAGCCGCTCCTCGTCGACGGGGACCCCGGCCCGCGCGAACTCCTCGCGGACGAAGGCGCCCAGGGTGCGGCGGGTGAGCCGCAGATGGGTCATGGGCTCGATCTCCATGCCCACGACCACCGCGATCCGGCGGGGCTCGGGTGCGCTGCTGCCCTTGGGCACGTCGCGGCTGTAGCCGGCGTCGCGCAGGGCCTCGTCGGCCACCTTGGTCGCCAGCGCGTGCTGGAGGTTGTACGTCCGCAGGTCGGCCGGCGGGATCTTGAGGTCGACCGGGTCGATGCCGAGGCCGTCGACGAACGCGCCGCTCGGCAGCGCGTCGGGCGAGACACCGGTGGCATCCTCCAGGGAGCCGCCGCGGGTCTGGTCCAGCCCGCGCCAGCGGCGTTCGGGCAGCGGGACCAGGGCGTCGCCGCCGTCGTGGACGGCACGCTCGAAGGCGTCGAGGGAGTCCAGGGAGCCGAAGTGGGCGCCGAGTCCGACGATGTCGAGTGCGGGTACGGCCGCGGCGTCGTCCGTCTCGGTCTCCGCGGCGGCCGTGGCCGGCTCGGACAGCACCACGTGTGCGTTGGTGCCGCCGAAGCCGAACGCGGAGACCGCTGCCCGGCGCGGCCCGGCACCGCTCGGCCATTCGCGGCCGGTGCGGACGAGGGTCGCGTCGCCGACGCGGCCGTCCTTGGAGGTGACGGGCCGCTCCACGCCGATGGTCGGCGGGATGTGGCCGTCGCCCATCGCCAGGACGACCTTGAGCATGCTGCTCAGTCCGGCGACGGTGAGCAGGTGGCCGATGTTGCCCTTCACGGACCCGATCAGCGGCACCCGGCCGGCGTTGCCGAAGAACTTGGCGACGGACTCGGCCTCGGTGGCATCACCGATGGGGGTGCCGGTGGCGTGGCACTCCAGGTAGTCGACGGTCGCCGGGTCGACCCCGGCCTGGGCGTACGCCAGCTCGTACGACTGGAGTTGACCGCCGCCCTGCGGCACCAGCAGATGGCGTCCGCTGCCGTCGTTGGTCAGGCCGATGCCGTCCACGACGGCGTGGATGCGGTCGCCGTCGCGCAGCGCGTCCGCCAGCCGTTTGACGGCGACCATGCCCGCGCCCTGGCCGGTGAGGATGCCGCCGGACCGGTCGTCGAAGGGCTGGCTGAACCCGTCGCGGGGGTAGGCCTGGAGATCGGAGAACGACAGGTGGATCAGGGTCGGGTCGGGCGCGCAGACGCCGCCCGCCAGCACCAGATCGGCCTGGCCGGCGGCGAGGTGGTCGCAGGCCAGCTTGAGTGCGTACAGCGCGGAGGAGCAGGCGGCGTCCAGGGCGTAGCGGGGACCGCCGAGGCCGAGCGCGCTCGCCGCCACCGACGCCGGTGAGCCGCTGACACGCAGGTCCTCGGGCCGCAGGCCGGCGTGGTCGATGCGCCTGTCCTTGTCGGCGAGGGCGCCGAGTGCCGGGTGCCCGGCGCGGCGCAGCCCCTCCAGGACGGCCTCCTGGACCAGCGGGACGCTGACCCCGGCGGAGGTCGGGGTGGGGAACGAGTAGTTGCCGAGGATCAGTCCGGTGCGTCCGAGGATCTCGGGGCGCTCCAGGTGGCCGCTGTCCCGCAGTGCCTCCCTGGCCACGTGCAGGGACCAGTGGAAGATCCGGTCGAGGCCGGAGAGATGACCGGCGTCGAGCAGGTAGCCGGACGGGTCGAAGGCGAAGTCGGTGATGAAGCCGCCGCGCGTGCAGTAGATGCCGTGCTGCGGGTCGGTGTCCCTGGCGTCGAGGGCGGGTCCGAAGACCTGCTCGCCCCCTTCCCGGCGGCTGTCCGCCCCGGCGCGGAGGTTCTGCCGGAACTCGGCAGGTGTCTCCGCTCCCGGGAACAGGCAGGAGAGGCCAACGATGGCGTACTTGCTCATGAGAGCTTTCGGGTCCCTTCTGAGGGGCGGGGCCGGCCCGGACGGGCACGGGTGTGCGCCGTCCGGGCCGACCCGATCGCTTGCGTCGGGTACGAAGCGGAATCAGCCGCTGATGAACTTGGCCGCCAACTGGGGGGCCGAGACCACGGATACGCCGTCGAAGCGGGTGAGCACCCGTCCGTCGGGAGTGCAGGCGGTGACGGTGAGCGAGGCGCCGGAGCCGTTGCCGCCGGTGGCGGCGGGCTCGACCACGATCAGGAAGGGCTCGCCGTCGGGCAGCGGGTGGTGCAGGTCCACACGGCCGACGGACAGGGGCAGCCCGGCGGTGCCGCGGAACAGCCGCACCCAGACGAGGCCCGCCTGGAGCAGCAGGTCCGCCGTGCCGGGGGCGAAGCGGGAGCCGGCGAACGCGCCGCCGGCCGGGCGGTGTTCGGTCAGTGCGCACTCCAGGACCAGCCGGTTCACCGACGCGTCCTCGGCGAGCACCCGGCGCACGCCCCGCAGGGACGGGCCGTGGAAGAGCGTGCCGTCGCTGTAGAGCTCGGCGGCGTCGCGGCCGGTGCCGAGCGCGGGCAGTGCGCCGACCGTGGCCGCGGCGGGCGGGGCCTGCGGGGTGACGACGGCCGCGTAGTGCGGTCGTGCGGTGCCCTGCGCGTCGACGGCGTGGATCGCGGTACGGACGCTGTCGCCGTCGGGAGTCATCGCCAGGCTGATGCGCTCCGGCCGGCCGGCGTCGAAGACGATGCCCTTGTGCACCGAGAAGTCGTGCACCTGGCGCACCTCGGTGCCGCCGGCGCGCTCCACCGCGCCGATCGCCCAGCCGAGGGCGACGACCGCCGGGAGGACCGGGGATTCACCGATGACGTGGTCGGTGAGGATCTGCTCGTTCTCCAGCGCCGCCAGCGGGCGTTCGACGGTGACGGTGGCCGTGGTGGCGGTCCGCTCCGGCTCCGACAGGGGCGTCGTCGGGCCGAGCACGGTGACGACGTCACCGGCGCGCTCCGGGGCGAACTGCTCGGTGAACATCCGGGCTCCGGTGTCCACCGGGATCAGGGTGATGCCGCGCTCCTGGAAGACGGCCTTGACCTCCGGGGAGACCATTCCGCTGTCCCAGGCACCCCAGTTGAGGGAGGTGACGCGGGCGGCGGGGTGGCGCTGCTTCCAGGACGACGCCCAGGCATTGAGGACCTCGTTGGCCATGGCGTAGTCCGACTGCCCGCGGTTGCCGAAGAATCCGGCGACCGAGGAGAACAGGACGACGTGCCGCAGGGTCTCGGGGTCGAGCGCCGCGGTCACGGCGCGCAGTCCGGTCAGCTTGGGGGCGAAGACCCGCTCGACCTCGGACGCCTTCTTGTTGGCGATGAGCTGGTCGGCGAGGACGCCGGCGCCGTGCACCAGACCCGTGATGCGGGCCTTGTGCGGGGCGAGCGCGGCGGCGGTCGCCTGCGGGTCGGTGATGTCCACGGCGAGGTACTCGGCGCGGCTGCCGGCGGCCTCGACGTCGGCGAGGGTCCGGCGGATCTCGCGGGCGCCGACGACGGCCCGGTAGAGCTGCTCGACCCGCTTCGGGGTCGGCTTCTCCCCCGCCGACTTCAGGTGGGAGGCGGCAGCCGCCTTGAGAGCGGGCGCGTCGACACCCTGCGCCCAGGCGGGCTCCTCCTCCAGCGGGGTGCGGCCGAGGAGCAGCAGTCCGGGCCGGTGGCGCTTGGCCAGTTCGACGACGCAGGCGGCGGTGATGCCGCGGCCTCCGCCGGTGACGACGAGCAGGTCCTCGGAGGTGAGCTGCGGCGCGGTCTCGGTGTCGGAGGCGGTCAGCGACTGCTCGGCGAGGGTCAGAGCGACGCGGCGGGCGCCGTCGAGGCCGACCTGGACGATGTCCGTGACCGCGTCCTCGACCTCGGCGAGCAGCAGCGCGGCTCCGGCGTCCGGGCTCAGCGCGGGGGCGATGTCGACGGCCCGGCAGAACAGCTCCGGGGCCTCCACCGCAAGGGTCTTGACGAGACCCGCGGACCCACCGACGGGGGCGAGTTCTTCGGGGACCCCGCCGAGGCCGAAGGCGCCGTCGAGCCGGGTGACGGTGACGAAGGCGGCACGGCCGGAGGCGGCCGCGGTGGTCAGCGGCTGGACGGCGTGCTTGGCGGCGAGCAGCGTGTGGGCGAGGCGGCGTACGCCCTCGGACCAGTCGGCGCCGCGCGCGGCGGAGAGGTCGAGCACCAGGCTGATGCGGTCGGCGAGGATCTCCTCCATCTGCTCGGCCAGTTCGGTCACGCCCCAGCCGGACAGGGCGTGGTCCTTGACGCCGCTGATGCGCTCGGCGACACCCGGCAGACGCAGGACGTGCACATGGCGGCCCGACTCGATGAGCCGGTTCACGAGCGCGGGTGCGAGCTCGGCGCCGTCGTCGACGACGAGTGCGCCCGAGCCCTCGGCGTACGCGCCGACGAGCCGGTCGGGGGTGGGCAGATCGACGAGCGCGGCCTGCGCGCGGCCGATGCCGCCACCGGGCTTGGCGGCCGCGGGCTCGTCGCCGGCGGGGGCGGCTGCCTGCGCGGCTGCGGGAGCCGCTTCGGAGGCGCCGCCGCTCATGAAGTCGACGATGTGGCGCAGGGTCCGGAGCTCGGCGAGCTGCTCGGGACCGGCGGAGATGCTCTCGCCGAACCGCTCCTGGAGGACGCCCATGATCTCGACACGCTTGATGGAATCGATGCCCAAGTCGGCCTCGATGTCCATGTCCAGCTCCAGCATGTCCGCCGGATAGCCGGTCTTCTGACCGACCACCTCCAGCAGGACGGACTCGACACCGGCCGCGTCCGGACCGGCGGGGGCCGGGGCTGCGGGAGCGGCGGCCTGAGGCGCCGCGCTGGCGCTCATGAAGTCGACGATGTGGCGCAGGGTCCGGAGCTCGGCGAGCTGCTCGGGACCGGCGGAGATGCTCTCGCCGAACCGCTCCTGGAGGACGCCCATGATCTCGACACGCTTGATGGAATCGATGCCCAAGTCGGCCTCGATGTCCATGTCCAGCTCCAGCATGTCCGCCGGGTAACCGGTCTTCTCACCGACCACCTCCAGCAGCACCGCCTCCACCGTCGCGGCATCCAGGCCGGCCGGAGCCGCAGCAGCGGCGGCGGGAGCAGCCGCCTGAGGCGCCGCGTTGGCGCTCATGAACTCCACGATGTGACGCAGCGTACGAAGCTCCGCGAGCTGCTCCGGACCGGCCGATATCCCGCCCTCGAACCGCTCCTGCAACACACCCATGATCTCGACACGCTTGATGGAATCGATGCCCAGATCGGCCTCGATGTCCATGTCCAGCTCCAGCATGTCCGCCGGATAGCCGGTCTTCTCACCGACGACCTCCAGCAGAGCCGCCTCCACCGTCGCGGCATCCAGGCCGGCCGGAGCCGCAGCGGCGGGAGCAGCCGCCTGGGGCGCCGCGCTGGCGCTCATGAACTCCACGATGTGACGCAGCGTACGAAGCTCCGCGAGCTGCTCCGGACCGGCCGATATCCCGCCCTCGAACCGCTCCTGCAACACACCCATGATCTCGACACGCTTGATGGAATCGATGCCCAGATCGGCCTCGATGTCCATGTCCAACTCCAGCATGTCCGCCGGGTAACCGGTCTTCTCACCGACCACCTCCAGCAGCACCGCCTCCACCGTGGCCGCGTCCAGGCCGGCCGGAGCCGCGGCGGCGGGAGCAGCCGCCGGTGCGACGGGGGCGGGCGGGGCGGCGATGGCGGGCGCGGTGACCACCGGGGCCGCGGGCAGCGCCTGCGGTGCGGGGGCCAGGGGCCGGGCGGGGGCCGGGGCGGCGGCGAGTGCGGCCGGGACCGGTACGGCGGCCACCGGCTGCGCGACCGGGGCGGCCAGGGCCGGCGCGGTCTGCTCCGCCGTGGCGCGGCCCGCCGGGGCGGGGGCAGTGCCGAGTTCCAGGCCGGCCAGGTCGCGCAGGATCTCGTTGGCGCGCAGATGGCTGCGGCCGATGTCGAGGCCGTGCTCCTTGACCGCGTTCACCCCGGCCAGGACCTGGCCGAGCTGTCCCTGGTCGGCGGCGCGCTCCAGCAGACCGGTCAGACGCTCGGCGCTCTGCAACTGGCCGTTGAGGTAGTCGTCGTGCAGGGCGAGGTGGTCGGCCACCAGACCGGCCAGGCGATCACTGTCCACGTGGGCTGTCTCCATGACGGTGGGAGCAGGGGCGGGGGTGGGCGCCACCGCGGCCGCGGGCGCGGGCAGCACCGCCGTGGCGGTCGCGGCAGGGGCCGGGACCGGCGCGGAGGCGGCCGCCGGCCGTACGGCGGGGGCGGCGGCCGGCCGTGCGGCGGGCGTGGGGGCCGGGGGCTGGACCGTCACCGGGGCCGGTCGGGGCGTTGCGGCCACCGGTGACGGGGTCGGGGCCGCGGCGGGAGCCGGTACCGCGGGTGTCGCCGGGACGGCGATCCGGTAGCCGTTGTCGATCGCGTCGCGGTAGGCCGCCCTGCGCTCGGGAGAGACGTAGTTGATGCCGTTCAGCAGGATCGACATGCCCTTGGCGGGCACCTCGGCCACGGCCTCGGCGACATAGCGGTCGGTGGTGGCGAGCGGCAGTCCGAGGACGGCGAGCTGGGCGACGGCCTGCTTCAGCGCGACATCGGCGTCCCGTCCGGGGCCGGCGTCGAGGCTGACCACGGTGTGCTCACGGTCGCCGAGGATGCGGCGGACGAGCTGGGTGAGGACGCTCTTCGGACCGAACTCCACGAAGACGCGGAACCCGGCGGCGTACATCTCCTCGACGCGGGCGGCGAAGTCGACCGGGTTGATGAGCTGTTCGGCGAGGACCGTGCGGTTGGCGTCGATGTCGTCGCCGTAGGCCGCGCCGCGGGTGTTGGCGAAGACGGTGCCGTTCGGCCGGCGGACCTCGACGCGCGCCACGTCACCGCGGAAGGCGTCGACGGCGTGGCCGACGAAGGGGGTGTGGAACGCGGCGGACACCGGCAGCCGGCTCGCCCGCAGACCCGCGTCCTTCGCGGCGGCGACCAGGCGCTCCACCTCTTCGGTGGCGCCGCCGACCACGATCTGGTCGGCCGCGTTGCGGTTGCAGACGACCAGGCCGGGGCGGTCGGCGAGGAGTTCGGCGACCCGCTCCTCGGGGGCGGAGACCGCGGCCATCGCACCGGCGTCGAAGCCGGACTCCGGCGGCGGGGCCATGGCCTTGCCGCGGGCCCGGGCGAGAGCGAAGAAGGCGTCGTCGTCGAGGGCGCCGGAGGCCCACAGCGCGGTCAGCTCGCCGAAGCTGTGGCCGAGGAACCCTTCGGCTCCGAAGCCGAGTTCGGACAGATAGCGGAACTGGCCGGCGGACAGGGCGCCGATCGCGGGCTGCGCGTACGCGGTGGCCTGGAGGGCGGTTTCCTGCGCGGCGCGCACACCGGCGCCGAACAGCGGCGGCGGGAACGCGACACGGGACAGCGGCGCGGAGCCCTCGAAGTGCACATTGGCCCGGTCGAAGGCGGACCGCAGCGGCGGCAGCGCCATCACGGCGCTCTGGCCGAGGTTGACGTACTGGCTGCCCTGACCCGCGAAGAGTGCGCCGACCTTGCCGGCCGGAGCGGCGCTGCGGCGGTAGTGGACTCCCTTGGGGTGCGACCAGGCGTCGGCGTCGGGCCGGGCGCGCAGTTCACCGAGGGCCAGGTCGCGCAGGGACTTCAGCTCGTCCTCGCCGCGCGCGGCCAGCGCGACACGGGCGTGGCCCGCGGGGGCCGGGCCGCCGGTGGCGGGCGCGCCGTCGGCGAGCAGCTCGGTGAGGGCGGCGGTGTCGGGCGCGTGCCACAGGTGCACACGGGCGACGGGGTAGGAGACCCGCAGGTCGTCTCCGTCGCCGTGCTCCTCCAGCACCATGTGGAAGTTGGTGCCGCCGAAGCCGAACGAGGAGATGGCGGCGCGGCGCTTGGGGCGCTCGGGGTCGCGGATCCAGGGCCGTGCCTCGGTGTTGACGTAGAACGGCCCGGAGGCGAAGTCGATGGCGGGGTTCGGCTCGTCGACGTTGATGGTCGGCGGCAGGACCTTGTGGTGCAGCGAGAGCGCCAGCTTGATCAGGCCGGCCGCGCCCGCGGCCGCCTTGGTGTGCCCGATCTGGGACTTGACGCTGCCGACGGCCGCGTACTGCCGGCTGTCGTTGCCGTCGGAGACCACCGCGGCCAGTGCGCTCAGCTCGGTCGCATCGCCGACGGCGGTTCCGGTGCCGTGCGCCTCGAAGAGCTCGATGCTGGACGGCGTGCAGTCGGCGTCCTCGTACGCGCGGCGCAGGGCGACCATCTGGCCCTCCTTGCGCGGGGCGTAGATGGACTTGAACCGGCCGTCGCTGGAGGTGCCCATGCCGCGCAGGACCGCGTAGATCTGGTTGCCGTCGCGCTCGGCGTCGGCGAGGCGGCGCAGGGCGAGCATGCCGATGCCCTCGCCGATGAGGGTGCCGTCGGCGTCCTTGTCGAACGGCCGGATGCGCCCGGACTTGGACAGCGCGGGCGTCTTGCTGAAGCACAGGTACATGAAGATGGTGTTCTCGGCGTCGCAGCCGCCCACCAGCATCGTGTCGGAGCGGCCTTCGAGCAGCTCGCTCACCGCGGTCCTGACCGCGCCGAGGGAGCTGGCGCAGGCGGCGTCGATCGTCATGTTGATGCCGCCGAGGTCGAGCCGGTTGGCGACCCGTCCGGCGACGACGTTGCCGAGCATGCCGGGGAAGGAGTTCTCCTCCCACGGGGCGTACGCGAGGCGGAACTTGGCGACGATCTCCTCGGCGTCCTTGTCGGAGAGACCGCAGCTGCGGACGACCTCCTTGAGCACCGGGCTCTGCAGCCGCGCGGTCAGCGGCTGGGTGAGCTGGTTGGCGCCGGTGATGCCGAGGACAACTCCGGTGCGGGAGGCGTCGTACCACGACTGACCAGCCTTGTCGGCCCCGGCGTCCTTCAGCAGGTCCCGGGCGACCACCAGGCTGAGCAGCTGGAGGACGTCGGTCACCTCGAGGGTGTTCGGCGGGAGGCCGAACTCCAGCGGGTTGAACGGGACGTCGGGGATGAAGCCGCCGCGCTTGGAGTACGTCTTGTCGGGCACCGAGGGGTCGGGGTCGTAGTGCTCGTCGACGTCCCAGTGTCCGGCGGGCACGTCGTCGATGCAGTCGGCGGCCGAGACGACGTTCGCCCAGAAGTCCGTGAGATTGCTGGACTTGGGGTAGAGCGCGGAGAGGCCGACGATGGCGATGGGGTCCCGGGCGAGCCGACGGTCGAGGTCGGATTCCTGCGAAGAGTTCACGGCAAGTCTCTCTGGATCTGGGCGAACAGGGACTTCGGTCTCGGCGCCCCGGCTCCCGGTCCGTGTGGGGACCGGGGCGGTCGGCGGCCGCTCGGGGCGGCGGACCGGATCGGCGACTGTCGCGGCGGCGGGCGGGCGGCCGGCGCCGTACCGGGGTCGCCTGGTGCGATGCGGGAGGCAAGGCCGTCGGTGGCGGGGTTCCGCTCCGGCCGAACGGCACGTTCTCGGTGCCTCGTCGGGCCTTGCCGGGCACCAGCGGTACGGAACCGGCGGGTCTCGCTCGCCTGGCCGCACCGGCCGGCCGTGGCCGTCCGGTGCGCCGTGGCGCTACGCCGCGGCGGTGCGCTTCTCGCTCTCCTCGGCGATGTGGGCGGCGAGGGCCTCGATGGTGGGGTGGTACCAGAGCGCCGTCGTTCCGAGCTCGAAGCCCAGCCAGGTCTCCATCTCACCGGCGATGATCAGTGCCTGGGTGCTGTCGAGGTCGAGCTCGTCGAAGTACTGGTCGGGCGGAACCTCTGTCGGCGCCACACCCAGGCGCTGGGCGATCTCCTCGATCAGCCATTTCTGGGCTTCTTCGGCCGTCACGTTCGCCATTTCCCATCCTCTCCAAACGGCTTATTGCATGCCTTCGGGGAATGTTCGGCTTTTCCCCGTAAGGGCGCCTCGCACTTCGAGGCGCCAAAGAATCATCAGCATTGGCCGAACCGGCCGCTAATCGGGACTTGCCCGCGATCGTGACCCTAGGTGGGCACCCCTGCCGGGGCAACCGAACTCCGCTGCCGCAAACGCCGATTTACGTGCGCCTAATCGGCATGTCAACCTGCGAGCCGCGGAATTCCTGCGCTGAGCTGCGATGATTCCTTCGGAGTGGACGGGACGGAATTTCCTGTCAGCCTGGCGTAAGGCTGTCAGCGCTCATGTCAGCCGTTGCCACCGGCTGTCAGCGGCTTTGTTCGTACGGCCCGGCCTCGACGCCCGGTGGGCACGCAGCGGGTAGAGGTTCTCGGCCTCACCGCCGCGCGCGAGTTCGGAGACGAGTGTGCGGATGGAGACGTGCGGCGTCGCGGCGAGCCGGGCGACGGCCATGCGCAGCTCCAGCGGATATTGCCCGCATACGGCGGCCAGTTCCTGGGTGGCCTCGGGTTCCGCCGCCGTGCGCTCCGGACCGAGATACGTCTCGATCAGCTCGTACGCCTCGGCGGCGGACAGGACGTCGAGAGCCATGCTCATGGCGCCCTCGCGCGTCACCAGGTCGATGAGAGGTGCCCGGCTGGTGACGAGCACGACGTTGCCCGGTGTCCCGGGCAACAGGCAGCGGACCTGTGCCGCGTCCGCCGCGTCGTCCAGCACGACGAGGAAGCGGCGGCCGGCGAGCAGGCTGCGGAAGAGGGCGGACGCCTCCTCCGGGTTGTCCGGAATCCACTCGTCGGGCGCGCCGAGGGAGCGCAGGAACCGGGTGAGCACGGTGCTCGGGTTCACCGGCCGTTCCGACGGGTCGGCGCTGCCCTGAAGATCGGCGTACAACTGCCCGTCGGGAAACTCGTCGTGGTGCTGGTGGGCCCATCGGACGGCCAGTGCGGTCTTCCCGATCTCGGAGGGACCGTGGATGGCCGCGATACCGACCGCCGCGTATCCCTTGTGCTGCTGTGCCAGCAGGCCGTCGAGGGCCGCCAGTTGCTGCTGTCTCCCGGTGAAGGGGGCGATCACCGGGGGAAGCTGGGCGGGCGGCGCGAGGCTGCGGGGACGGGCGGAGGAGGGCGGAGGGGTGCGGGGCGGCAGCGGTCCGTTCCAGGAGTGGTCGGGCGTGCCGTACTGCTCGCCCGGTGCGGGGCCGGCGGCCTCGGGGCGGTTCTCGGCGCCGTCCTGGACGAGGATGCTGTTGCGCGCCTGCCAGATCTCCTCGCTCGGTTCCACGCCGAGTTCCTTCTTGAGCCGCATCCTCAGGTCGGTGAACAGGCGCAGGGCCGCCGCGCGGCGGCCGGAACCGGCGAGCGCCAGCATGATCCGGGCCTGCAGCGATTCGTGCAGCGGTTCCTCGTACGAGGCGACCCTGAGGTACTCGACGGCGAACGCGGACCGGTTCAGCCGCAGCGCCAGATCGGCGAACTCGATGGCCACGTCGATATGGCGCTGGGCCACCCTGACCACGGAGGGGTGGTGCCAGAGCTGCGGCAGGTCCTGGAGCAGCCGGCCCTGCCAGCAGCGCAGGGCCTGCCGGTAGAGGTCGAGCGCGGCGGACGGGTCGTCCATGGCGGTCCGGGCGGCCAGGGCGGCGCGCTCCTCGAACCGGGAGAGGTCCAGTCGCACTCCGCCGCTGTTGAAGACGTATCCACCGCGGACGGTGCTGATCCTGCGGGTCGTGCCGCCGTGGCCGGGGCCGGGCTCGATGATGCGGCGCAGCCGGGCGACGTAGGTGTGCACCAACTGCGGGTAGGCGGGCGGTGCTTCGCCGTTCCACAGGACGTCGGCGATCTCTTCGTGGCTGACGGTCTGGTCGGGCTGCACGGCGAGCAGGCCGAGCAGGGCGCGCTGCTTGAGCGGCATGGACACGGGCTCGTCGGCGCTCAGGACGGTGAGCGGCCCGAGCAGCCGTATCTCCTGGGCGAATGCGGGCGGTTCGGCAGGGGTCCCGATATCGGGGGCGTCGTCCGGAACCGCGGCCTCATATCCGACGACCTCGGCCATACGGGCCAGGGTCTCGTGCCGCGGATTCTTCACGTGCCCGCGTTCAATGTGACGGACAGTTCGTACGCTGATGGCGGCGCGTCTGGCCACCTCGTCCTGTGTTAATCCTGCCTTGATGCGCGCGGCACGCAGTCCGGAACCCCGTACAATCCTCAACCATCCCCCCACCCTTCAAGCAGGTATAGACAAAACCGGCGCCAATAGCTCTGACTTACGTTCCGCTCACAATCACTCTATTGCGAAAAATTCACGGAAGCGATCATTCCGATTTAGGAATTCGTCAAGGCCGGCCTACCGACCGGACGGTCATCCGTTTTCCGGGGCCCGCGCACGGTCGGCCGCGTGCCCCGGAAAGCGGTTTCTCACACGGCCCGGAGCGAACCCTCCGCGGCCGTCTTCGGGCGGTCGCCGTCGTCCGGCACCGCGGTGTCGTGGTGTTCGGGAGAACGGCGCACCAGGAGCAGGACCAGCACCCCGGCGAGCAGAGCGGCGAGCCCGCTCACGAGGAAGACCTGGTCGAGTCCCGCGGCGTACGCGTCCTCGACGGCCCGCGCGCCCGCGGCCTGCGCCTGGGCGGGCAGTTCGGCGACCACACTCGCGGACCTGCCGCCGGTGACCAGCTCGGCCGCCGCGTCGGAGTCGGCGAACGAGCCGTTGTCGGCCAGCTCCCGTCCGATCGCGCCGGACAGAATGGCTCCGACCACCGGAATGCCGACGGCGAAGCCCAGCTGCCGGAACGTGTTCGCCGCTCCGCCCGCCATGCCCGCCCGGCTCGCCGGCGCGGCGGCCAGCGCGGCCGACGCGAGGATCGGCGAGGCGATACCGACACCGATACCCGTCAGCAGCATGCCGGGCAGCAGCGCCGTCCAGCCGGAGGTGCCGGTGAGCAGCATCTCCAGCAGCGTCCCGGCACCGATCAGCAGCAGACCGGCCCCGATCGGCCACTGTGGCGCGACGTTTGCGAGGAAGCGGCCCGCAAGGCCCGCCGCCACGAACGACATTCCGCTGAGCGGCATCAGGATCAGACCGGCCTTCACCGGGCTGAGCTCCAGCACCGACTGCGCCCAGACGGACACGAACACCAGATTGGCGAAGGCGGCCGCACTGAAGACCACCGCGCCGGCCATCAGCCCGCCGAACGACGGTGTCCGCAGCAGCTTCAGGTCGAGCATGGGATCGCGCCGGCCGCGTTCGACCAGGACGAAGGCGATCAACGCGACCACCGTGCCGCCGAACAGCGCGAGCGTGATGTCCGCGCCCCAGCCGTCCTCGCCCGCACGGATCAGGGCGAAGATCAACAGGGTGGAGGCCAGGGTGAAGGCGACCGTGCCCGGGATGTCGACGCGGCGGTCGGTCCTGATGGACGAGCCCGTCAGGTGCTTGTGGCCGACGATCAGGGCGATGGCCGCGACGGGCAGGTTGACCAGGAAGATCCACCGCCAGTTGAGATGCTCGGTGAGCAGACCTCCGAGTATCGGACCGGCCGCGGCGGCGGCGCCGTTGACAGCACCCCACAGACCGAAGGCGATGCCCCGGTCCTTGCCGCGGTAATTGCTCGCCAGCAGTGCGGTGTTGGTGGCGAACATCGCCGCCGCGCCGAGGCCCTGGACACCGCGCGCGACGATCAGCATGCCGCTGCTGTCCGCGAGCCCGCAGGCGAGGGACGCCACGGCGAACACGGCCAGGCCGGCGAGGTAGACCCGGCGGGCGCCGGTGAGGTCGGACAGCGAGCCGATCGCCATCAGCAGTGCGGCGAGCACCAGAACGTAGATGTCGACCACCCATTGCAGGGCGGAGAACGACGCGTCGAGCGAGTCGGTCATCTGGGGCAGCGCCACGCTGACGATGGTCACATCGATCAACAGCATGAAGGTGCCTAAGCAAACCGCCAGCAGCGGCATCCATTTGCGCATGACGCGGAGCCTCTCAGGGAGCGAGCCGAAATGCGGACAATTGCGCCGGTCGGCAGGTCGGGTCGACCGGCGGCCCGAGCGAGCGGGGCACGCCTCGACCAGCGCCGTCAGCGGCGGTATCGGCAGCGGGCAGGTCTGTTCGGGCACCTCTTAGACAGTGGCTAATAGGTTAGGCTGACTCTATGCCCTGCGGGTCGCCGGGCGTCAAGTCGCTCCGGCCACTTCCCCTCAGCGTTAGGTTTCTCGTCATGTCTGAGTCAGCGCCGCGCCGTCGCTCACGCGCCTCGGCGGGCCTGCCGCCGATCACGGCGGAGAAGATCATCGACGCGGCCGTCGAACTGACCGCGGAACGCGGCCTCGACGGCTGGTCGATCCGGCAGATCGCCACCAAGTTGGACGTCTGGCCCGGTGTGGTCGCCCATCACGTGGGTGACCGGGAGGCGGTCGTCATGGCGGTCACGGACCAGGTGATCGGCCGTATACCGGTACCGGATCCGGATGTTCCGTGGCGCGACTGGTTCAGCTCGCTCACCTTCGACGGGCGCGCCGTCCTGAAGCAGTACCCGGGGGTGGCGCGGCGGCTGGTCGTGGTGGGGCCGAACGTGCCGTCCGCGCTGCCGACGATCGACACCGGCATCAAGGTGCTCCTGCTCGCGGGGTTCGGCGACCACGCGACGGAGATCTACCGCTATCTGCTCAACAGCGCGTTCATGCTGGTGGCGGTGGAGGACGACCGCGACAGCTTCTTCCCGAGCGCACGCGCGGACATGGGTCGAACGATGGCCGCGTTCGCGGCGGACCCGAACCGGCCGGGCCTCGCGGCGGCGGGCGCGCAGGCGGTGGCCCGGAGCGAGGACGCGGGGGCGCAGGACCTGGCGTTCTTCCGGCTGACGGTGGAGAGGTCGCTGGACGGGGCGGAGGCGTTGCTGAAGGGGTGAGCGGTGGGGGGTGGGCCCGGGGGTTGCGGCTCCCGGGGCCCGCGCGTCGGGGTGGTGGCGGCCCGCACGACTGGGCGCGGGTCTGTTTGCGGGTTGTTGGCCCGCACGACTGGGCACGGGCCTGGTTGCGGGCCGTGCGTCGGCCGACCCGCCGCCCGTGCCACACGGCCTGCGGCCATGTCCTCAAACGCCGGACGGGCTGCAATGGTTGCCCCGCACGACCGGGCGCGGGCCTGGTTGCGGGCCATGCGTCGGCCGACCCGCCGTCCGTACCGCACGGCCTGCGGCCATGTCCTCAAACGCCGGACGGGCTGCAATGGTTGCCCCGCACGACCGGGCGCCGGCTCGTTGCGCGCCGTGCGTCGGCCGACCCGCCGCCTGTGCCGCGGCCGTGTCCTCAAGCGCCGGACGGGCTGCAATTGTTGCCCCGCACGACCAGGCGCACTTGTCGGACCCATGACGCCGGAGGGCCTCCTCCGCACCTCCCGGCGCACACCTCGGTGACAGAACCACCGAGTGGCGGGACGGTCTACGCGACCGGCCCGCCACTCAGTCGTGCGCTGCTACGACGTCGGCTGGTGCGCCGTCGTCGAGGACTCCGTCAGGATGCCCGCCAGGAAGCCCGCTATCTCGCTCACCGTCGGGTAGTTCCACAGCAGCGTCGCCGGGAGCGCCACTCCAAGGTCCCGCTCCAGCGCCACCCGTACCGCCGCCGCCAGCAGGGAGTCGACTCCCGCCTCCGTCAGGGGGCGGTGGACGCCGACCGCCGCCGGCTGCATGCCGAGGACCGCCGCGACCCGGCGGCGTACGTCGTCGAGCAGGTACGCCGCCAGTTCGTCGCCCGTCAGGCCCACCCAGTCCGGTACCTCCGTGGGCCGTGAGGCGTCGTCGCCCGCCAGTTCCGCCAGCAGGGCGGGGCGCGGGCCCGTGTGGCCGCGCAGCAGGCTGATGACCGTGACCAGCGCGCCCGGGGCTCCCGCCGCGGTCTGGTCGAAGGCGCGCAGCGCCTGGTCCGGGGCAATGTCGGCGGTGCCGCGGGCGGCCAGTTCGACGTCGGTCGCGTCGGCCGAGGTCGCCATGCCCATCCCCCGCCAGCTGGTCCAGGCGATGCTCACGGACTCCTGGGCGCCGCCGGTCCGCCGGTGGGCGGCGAGGGCGTCGAGGTAGGCGTTGGCCGCGGCGTACGCGCCCTGGCCCGGCAGGCCGAGGAGCGGGCCCGCCGAGGAGAAGAGGACGAAGAAGTCCGTCGAACCCGGCGGGAACAGCTCGTGCAGGACCAGCGCGCCCTCCGCCTTGGGCCGCATGACCTCGCGCAGTGCGCTCGCCTCCAGGCGGTGCATCATCGCGCTGTGCACGGTGCCCGCGGCGTGGACGACGCCCCGCACCGGCGGGAGGCCGAGCGCGTCGAGCGCGGCCCGGGTCGCCTCCAGGTCGGTGATGTCCACGGCGACGGTGCTCACCGTGACCCCGGCGGACTCCAGCCTGCGCAGCGCGCCGACCCGGCGGTCGTCGTCGGACCACGCGGCGCGCGGAGGCACCGCGGTACGGCCGAGGAGGACGATGCGGCGGGCGCCGCGCTGGGCGAGGTGCTCGGCCAGTTCGAGGCCCAGCACACCGAGGCCGCCGGTGATCAGATACGTGCCGTCGGCGCGGCAGCTGAACGGCTCGGCGTCCGGCACCGGCGTCGCGGGGACCAGCCGGGGCACGTGGACCGCGCCGTCGGCGACGGACAATACCGGCTCGGCGGGCCGCAGATGGAGCAGATTGAGCAGCAGCGCGGCGCTCACCTCGTCGGGCGCGCCCGCCGGCAGATCGACGACACCGCCCCAGAACTCGGGGTGTTCGCTCGCCGCCACCCGGCCCATGCCCCACAGCGGTGAGCCCGCCAGATCGCCGATCGAGGCCGCGTCCCGTACGCCCGCGGTCAGGCACCACAGCAGCGGCTTGCGGCCGGGCAGGGAGGCGACCTCGGCGACGATGCGGGCGAACTCGACCGCGATGTCCGCCGGTTCGGCGGCGGTCGGGGCGAACAGCACATGGTCGGCGTCGGTGACCGCGGTGGCGTCCACGCTCACCGTGGCACCGTGCGCGGCGCACGCCGGGACCAGGGAGCGGGCGAGATCGGTCGGGCCGAGCACCAGAACCGTGTGGTCGGGCAGCGCGGTGTGCGTCTCGGTGTCGACCGGGAACTGCTGCCACTCCAGCTCGAACCGGCCGCTGGTGCTCTGCTCCTCCCCGGAGAGGTCGCCGTCGAGCTCCCCGTAGTGCAGACCGCGCAGGGTGAGGACGGAGTCGTCCTCCTCGCCCTCGACGGTGCCGCGGATCTCCACGTGCACGGTCGTGGGCCGGGCGGGGTCGAGGCGGACGGTGATGGCGGCCCGGCGCGGCGGCGGGCCGGAGCGGGTCACCTGGTCGATGTGCGCGGGCATGCGCAGCACGCCGGGGCCGGTGAAGATGACCGACGCCATCGACAGGGCGGCGTCCAGGACGGCCGCCCAGCTGCGGTCGAGTTCGGCGGTCGCGACGGCCGTCAACGTGCCCTCGCCGCGGCGCAGTTCCTCGATCCGCCAGGGGTATCCCATGTCGGCGACGCCGAGTTCGGCGAGCCGCTCGATGACATGACCGGGGTCGAGCACCTCGGGGGCGTCCGCGTCACCGGCAGGCGCCGCGGGCTCTCCGCCGCCGACGGTGGCCAGGGTGTGTGTGGACCATGCCGTGTCGGGCGCGCCGAGCTTGCGGGAGACCAGCCGCAGGCCGGTGTCGTCGCGGACGATCTGCACCTCGCGGGTCTCCTGCTGCGGCACGACGACCGGCTGGCGCAGCCGCAGGTCGGTCAGGACGTCGGTGCGGCCGGCGGACAGGAAGGTGTTCACGAGCACGGCGGCCGGGACGATCTCGGTGCCGAGGACGGGGTGCCGGCGCGGATAGGGGCGGGTGCGCAGGTCGAGCGTGGTCTGCCAGATCCGCAGCCGGGAGGCGTGCACCGCGGTCTCGGTGCCCAGCAGGGTGTCGACGGGCGACTCGGTGAGCCCCCGGGCGTCGACCCAGTGCCGCTCGTGCTGCCAGGCCGTCGTCGGCAGATCGGCACGGCGTCCGGCGGGCTGGAGGACGGACCAGTCGACCGGCACGTTCGCGCAGTGCAGACGGGCCAGCGAGGTGAGCAGCGTGGTGCGTTCGGTTTTGTTGCGGCGCAGGGTCGGTACGACCAGCGCGCCCGGCACGGTGGCCGTGGTCTCCGTGACCGAGTGACTGACCACGGGGTGCGCGGAGATCTCCAGGAAGGTCCGGTGCCCGTCCTCGACGGCGGCCTGGACGGCATCGACGAACCGGACGGGGTTGCGCAGGTTCGCCGCCCAGTAGGTCGCGTCCTGCCTGCGGGTGGACCGCGGGTCGTCGAGCGCGGTGAGGTAGAGCGGTACGTCCGCAGTCCTGGCCTCGATGTCCGCGACGGCGACGGCGAGATCGGCGCTGATCTCGTCCATGTGCGAGCTGTGGAAGGCGACGTCGGAGTCGACCCGGCGGACGGTCCGGCCGAGCGCGGCCCACTGCTCGGCGGCCTCGTCGACGGCGGTGATGTCTCCGGCGACGACGGTCGAGGTGGGAGACGCGGCGATCGCGGCGCACAGGGTGGGGTCGGTGCCGATGATGTCGCGCACCTCGTCGAACGGCCGGTCCACCATGATCATGGCGCCGTTGCCGGCCACCTTGCGCAGCAGCGCGGAACGGCGGCACACCAGCCGGGCGCCGTCGGACTCGGACAGCACACCGGCGACGACGGCCGCGGCGATCTCACCGACGGAGTGGCCGATGATCGCGCCGGGGACGACCCCGTAGCGCCGCCAGACCTCGGCGAGGCCGATCTGCATGGCGAAGAGCATGGACTGGATGATGTCGACGGAGCCGAGCTCCCCGCTGGTGAGCACCTCGCGCGGGGTGAGGCCGAGCTCCTCGGCGTAGATGGGGCCGAGGCGGTCGATGGCCGCGGCGAACACCGGCTCATCGTCGAGCAGTTCGCGGCCCATGCCCGACCACTGGGCGCCGTGGCCGGAGAACACCCAGACCGGCGCGCGGGACGGGCCCGACGCGTCGCCGGTGACGACGGCCGGATGGGTCTCGCCCTCGGCCAACGCCCTTAGACCGGCGGTGAGTTCGTCCTTGTCCGCCGCGACGACAACACCGCGTCCGGCGAGGTGGGCCCGGCGCCGGGCGAGGGTGTGCCCGATGTCCGCGAGCTCGTGCGGCGCGAGGCCGTCGGCGAGCCGCGCGGCCTGCGCGGCGAGGCCGGGCTCGTTGGCGGAGGAGACGGGGTAGAGGGTGACGTCCGTGCTCGCGGAAGCCGCGCCCGTCCCCTCGGCCGCGCCCGAGGACGGGTCCGCCGAGGCGTCCGCCTCCTGAGTGGTGTCCACCGGTGCCTGCTCCAGGACGGCGTGCGCGATCGTGCCGCCGTAGCCGTAACTGGCCACACCGGCCAGCCGCGGACGGTTCACCGCCGGCCACGGGGTCGCCTCGGCGACCAGGCTCAGACCCGACTCGGCCCACGGGATGTCCTTGCGCGGCCCGTCGACGGTCAGGGTCGGCGGGATGACGCCGTGCTGCATGGCGAGCGCGGTCTTGATGAGACCCGCGACGCCGGCGGCCGCCTCGCAGTGACCGATGTTGGTCTTCACGGATCCGATCAGGCAGGGGCCCCGCCCGGGGGCACGGTCGCCCACGACCTCGGCGAGCGCGGCGGCCTCGATCGGGTCTCCGACCTTGGTGCCGGTGCCGTGCGCCTCGACGTAGTCGACCTCGCCGGGCGCGACGCCGGCCGCCGCGTACGCCCTGCGCAGCAGATGCGCCTGAGCGGTCGGGCTGGGCGCCATGATCCCGTCGGTACGGCCGTCCTGGTGCACGGCGCTGCCGCGGACGAGCGCGATGACACGGTCGCCGTCGCGACGGGCGTCGGCGAGGCGCTTGAGGACGACGATGCCGCAGCCCTCGCCCCGGCCGTAGCCGTTCGCGGCCTCGTCGAACGCCTTGGAGCGGCCGTCGGGTGAGATCGCCCCCGCGATGTCGAGGACGGTCGTCAGGCCGGGGCCCGCCATCAGCATGACGCCGCCGGCGAGCGCCACGGGCACCTCGCCGCTGCGCAGACTGGCGCACGCCTGGTGGAGTGCGACCAGCGAGGAGGAGCAGGCGGTGTCCACGGCGACGCTCGGGCCGCGCAGATCGAGGGTGTACGAAATCCGGTTGGGCACGCCGCACAGCGAGGATCCGATACCGGTCCACGCCTCGACGCCCGGCAGGTCCTCCAGGAGTCGGCGGCCGTAGTCGTCGGTGCCGACGCCGACGAAGACGCCGATGTCGCTGCCCGCGAGGCTCGACGCGGGAATGCCGGCGTGCTCCAGCGCCTCCCAGGCCACCTCCAGCGCCATGCGCTGCTGCGGGTCGAGCTGGCGGGCCTCGGTGGCGGACATGCCGAAGAAGGCGGCGTCGAAGCCGCTGATGTCGTCGATGAACGCGCCGTTTG
The DNA here is from genome assembly GCF_036169555.1 of Streptomyces sp. NBC_00306. Lineage (GTDB taxonomy): Bacteria > Actinomycetota > Actinomycetes > Streptomycetales > Streptomycetaceae > Streptomyces > Streptomyces achmelvichensis. Next base: position 2,385,348 of record NZ_CP108032.1, read on the forward strand.
AGATCACCCGCGACAGGACGGCGGCGTTCTCCCGGGACTGGGCGCGCTGCGGCGCCCACCGGTCCTCGGGTATCGGTCCGGACGCGTCGCCCGCGTCCATCAGCAACTCCCAGAGCGCCTGCGGGGAGTCGACGCCACCGGGGAAGCGGCAGCCGATGCCGACGATGGCGATCCGGTCCTCGGGGCTCGGCGGCAGGGGGGACATCTCACTCACCATGGGTCACCGCTTACGGGTCGGGCGTCGTCCGCTGTGGACGACGGGAGGACGGGAGAGGGCCGGCCGGGGCCGGCGGGGTGCGGACGGGCCGTCGGATGCGCGCAGCTCGGAGCGGCTCATGCGTACATGACCGCCTTGTCCCAGTCCTCGCCCTCACCGAACAGATAGCGGGCCTTGAGGATGTCGCGCTGTGCGGTGAGCGCCTCGGAGGGGACCAGCGTGCCGAGGGGAAGGCCGGTGATGCTGTGCGGTACGCCGAGTTCGCGGTCGATGAGTCCGGTCAGTTCCTTGACGGCCCGCTCACGGGTCGCGTCGGGGGCCTCGAACTCCACCCGCAGCACGTCCGGGTGGGCCATCGCGCGCCAGAACATCACGTCGTACTCGAAGGGCAGGCTGAACACCAGCTCCTCCAGGCGCTGTTGGGTGACCGTCGCGGAGCCGACGGTGTAGCCGGTGCCGGAACGGCCGAGCACCCGGACGGTCGGCAGCAGCCAGCCGCAGGTGCAGTCGGCGGTGGACACCTCGACGTCGTCGGCGAGGTTGTAGCGCAGCAGCGGCATGGCCTCGCGGTAGAGCGGGGTCACCACGAGCTGGCCGCGGCCGGAGTCGGAGAGTTCGCCGGTGGCCGGGTCCCACACCTCGAAGACGGCGCGGTCGGCCCACAGGTGCAGGGAGCCGTCCGGGCACTGGCCGGCGATGGTGCCGGTCTCGGTGGAGCCGTACTCCTCGACGACGGGGATGCCGCCCCAGATCTCGCTGATCCGGCGGCGGCGCACCTCGGTGAGGGGCTCGGCGGCGGTGAACATCGCCCGCAGGGCGGGGAAGTCCTTGTCGGGACGGAGGCCCGCGGCCTTGGCGGCTGCCGCGAGCATCATGATCTCGGTGGGGTTGCACCAGGTCAGCGAGACGTCCAGGGCACGCATCACCCGCACCATGCGCGGCAGCGGGGTGGCGAGCGAACGGGCGTCGCCGGGCACGATGGTGGCACCGCGCAGCCGGCCGGCGGCCTGGGCGAGGTGCGCGGTGATGACCAGGCCGTAGGGGGTGCGGACGAGGAAGGTGTCCGACGGATGGATGCCGACCCACTTGCGTGCGTACCGCTCGGCCAGGTCGGCCCAGTCGTCGTCCGTGTAGTACGAGGCGGTCGGGTCACCGGCCGTGCCGCTGGACTCGTGGTAGGTGGCCAGCTTCTCGCGGTCCACGGCGAGCATCCCGAACGGGTACTGGTCGCGCAGGTCCTGCTTGGTGGTCAGTTCGATGCCGGCGAAGTCCTCCGCACCGGCCGGTGCGCTGCGGCCCCGGTAGCGGGCGGCGTAGAACGGCGAGCGCATCGCCTGGGCGAGCACCCTCGGCAGCTCCGCCCGCTGCAACTGCGCGAGTTCGGCTGGACTTGACCAGTCGCCCGGTTCCGGACGCGACCACGACATCGGATCTCCCTCGTCTGTGCCCAGGGGCCGCGGGCTGTGGCACGCGGCGGCTACGCGCCCAGCACAGCACCGCGCCACACGGAGGGGCCCGAGTAGTCGCTACTCAATTCGGCCACCGCAACCGCCCCGTGGAGCGTGTATCGCCGCTGCACAGGACGGTGCGGGATAGACAGTGTCTAAGAGGAGGTGGATGAGTACCGCCTACTCATGAGGGCCGGGATCGCAGCTGTTGTGCTTGCCGCCAAGGCCACCCACCCACGAAGGAGTCGGCGCGATGAGGACCGAGAACCTGTATCTCGCCGGGATCGGCAGTCATCTGCCGCCCCTGTACCCGGCCGAGCGCGCGGTCGCGGAAGGTCTGTACGACGAGGCCGCCCGGCAGGCGTCGGGCATGCGGTCCGCGGCCGTCAGCGAGTCGACACCCGCGCCCGACATGGCGATCGACGCGGCCCGCGCCGCACTGGCCGAGTCCGGCCACGGCCCCGACGACATCGGCATCCTGCTGCACAGCTACACGCACCACCAGGGTCCGGACGGCTGGTCGGCCGTGCACTACATCCTGAACAACACCGTCGACCGCCCGGTGCCGGCCGTCGAGATCAAGCAGGGCTGCCTCGGCATGCTCGCCTCGGTGGAGGTGGCGGCCAACCGGCTCGCGGCCAACCCCACGCACGAGGCCGCCCTCATCACCACCGGCGACAACTACTCGACGCCGGGAGTGGAGCGCTGGCGCGCCTCCGGTCTCTTCGTGCTCGCCGACGCCGGCTCGGCCGTGGTTCTCTCACGGCGCGGCGGCTTCGCCGAGATGCTCGCCCTCGGCTCGCTGTCCGACTCCTCGATGGAGATCCTGCACCGCGCCGGCGAGGAGCTCTTCCCGCCCGGTGTCACCCGCGGCCGCGGACTGAACTTCGCCGAACGCGCCGAGAAGGTGCGTGAGCAGTGGGCCGCCGGACAGGCCCCGCCCATCAAGAACTTCGGCGACCGTGTCGCCGAGATCGCCGAGCGCACGCTCAAGGAGGCGGGCCTCACCTTCGACCAGATCGACCGGGTCTGCCACGTCGGCTTCGGCCGGCCGGCGCTGGAGGCGATGTTCCTGCTGCCGCTGGACGTCCCCGAGGACAAGGACGTCTGGGACTACGTCAGCACCGTCGGCCACACGGGCGCCGCCGACCTGTTCCTCGGCCTCGAACACCTCTGGCGCTCCGGCCAGGTCGGCCCGGGCGACAACGTCCTGCTGATCGGCGCGAGCACCGGCATGGAGGCGGGCGCCGCCGTCGTCCGCATCACCGAATCCGCACCCGAAGCCGAGTAGGAGAGCCACCCATGCTTGCCGGATGCACTCCCTGGCCGTCCGATGTCGCTCAGCGCTACCGCGAGCAGGGCATCTGGCGCGGCGAGACGCTCGGCACGGTGCTGCGCGACGCCGCGCGGCAGTACGGCTCCGCCACCGCGCTGGTGCACGGCGGCCGGCGGATCAGCTACACCGAACTCGATCGCTGGGCCGACCGGCTGGCCGCCGGCTTCCTCGAGCACGGGGTGCGCGCCGACGACCGGATCGTGGTGCAGCTGCCCAACGTGCCGGAGTTTGTGGCGATCTCGTTCGCCCTCATGCGGATCGGCGCGAAGCTCGTCTTCTCGCTGCCCGCGCACCGCGCGACCGAGATCAGCCATCTCGTGGAACTGAGCGGCGCCACCGGCTACGTCCTCCCCGAGACCCACCGCGGATTCGACCACCGCGACCTCGCGCGGCAGGTGCAGGCCGGCAGCGAGACCCTGCGGACCCTGTTCGTGCTCGGCGCGAAGACCGACGGGTTCGTCTCGGTTTCCGAGCTGGAACTCGCCGCCCCCGACGCCGAGCCCTTGCCGGAGCCCGACGCGTCCGACGTGGCGTTCTTCCTGCTCTCCGGCGGGACCACGGCGCTGCCGAAACTGATCCCTCGTACCCACGACGACTACGTGTACCAGGCGCAGCGCGCGGCGGAGGTGTGCGAACTGACGCCCACCGACACCTATCTGGCGGTGCTGCCGATCGAGTTCAACTTCGCCTACGGCTGCCCCGGTGTGATCGGCACGCTGATGTCCGGCGGCACCACGGTGCTCGCCGACACCCCCAACCCGCTGGACTGCTTCCCCCTGATCGAGCAGCACGCGGTCACCGTCACCTCGATGGTGCCCTCGATCATGCAGCTGTGGCTGGAGGCCGCCGAGTGGAGCGAGGACGACCTGAGCAGCCTGCGGCTGGTCCAGGTCGGCGGTGCCCGCATGCTGCGCGAGTTCACCGAACGCATCGCGCCCACGCTGGGCTGCTCGCTCCAGCAGGTGTTCGGCATGGCCGAGGGCCTGCTCACCTTCAGCAGGCCGGACGATCCGGCCGAGGCGGTGCTCACCACCCAGGGCAGGCCGATCTCGGACGCGGACGAGCTGCTCATCGTGGACGAGAACGGTGACCCGCTGCCCGCCGGCGGTATCGGCGAGCTGATCACCCGCGGTCCGTACACACTGCGCGGGTACTACGGCGTACCCGAGTACAACAAGCGCGCGTTCACCGAGGACGGCTTCTACCGCACCGGTGACCTCGCCCGGCTCATCGAGGACGGTGACCTGGTGATCGAGGGCCGGATCAAGGAAATGATCATCCGCGGCGGCGACAAGATCTCCGCGGGCGAGGTCGAGGACCATCTCCTGGCGCTCGACGGGGTGGCCGCGGCCGCGGTGATCGGCGTACCCGACGAGTTCCTCGGCGAGCGGATCTGCGCCTGCATCGTCGCGGAGGGGCCGCAGATGACGCTCGCCGCGCTCAAGCAGGCGGTCCACGCGCGGGGCGTCGCGGACTACAAGCTGCCCGACGCCGTCCGGTACGTGACCGAGCTGCCGCTCACCCCCCTCGGCAAAGTCGACAAGAAGGCGCTGGCCGCAACAGCCGCGTCCGAGCAGGAAGGCTGACGTGGACAACACCGACACCCGCACCCCGACCGAGCAGGATCTGCGTGAGGTTCTCGCTCCGCTGCTCGGCATCGAGCCGGCGGCGATCGACCCGGACGCCAATCTGGTCGTCCTCGGCCTGAGTTCGCTGGAGATCATGCGGCTCGTCAGCCGCTGGCGCAGGAACAAGGTCCCGGTCGAGTTCGACGCGCTCGTCGCCGCGCCGACGCTGAACGGCTGGCTCGCGCACTTCGCGGCCGGCGCCGTACCCGCCGCGGCGGAGCCCGAGGTGGCCTCATGAGCGCCGAGCTGATCACCGGCGGCACCGTCTACACGGCGGACGCCGAGGAGAGCGTGCACGCGAACGGCGCGGTCCTGATCGTGGACGGGACGATCGCCGCGGTGGGGGCGGCCGACGAGGTCGAGCGGGCCGTGGCCGCGCTCGACCCCGCGCGGAAGGCCGGGCTGAGGACGCGCGACGTCCGCGGGATGATGGTGCTCCCCGGATTCGTCAACGCGCACTGGCACGAGATGTTCGCCATGCGCTTCCCGATGCGCGGCGCGCTGCGGCCGGTCTCCGACCGCGACGACGAGGTCGCGTTCATGGGCGGCGGCGGCGACATGCACCAGATATCCGCCACCTTCGACCGCTTCGACGGCCTCATCGAGCAGATGACGCCCGACGAGGCGCAGGCCATCGCCGAGTACTCGATGTGGACCCAGCTGCGCGGCGGTGTCACCACCCTCGGCGACATGGGTTCGCTCAACCGCCCGCGCTCGATGGTCGCCGCGGCACAGCGCGTCGGTATCCGCTTCTCCGCGAGCACCTGGGCGAGCGACGCGGTCTGCGCCCCCGACCAGGACCGCTTCGTGCGCACCCGGGACGCCGACGGCGTCCTGGCGGACGTGGAGTCGCTGCTGCGGCTGGCGTCCGAGGACACCTCGGGCCGGCTGCGGTGCCGTCCGAGCGTCGCGTACGTCACCAACATGACCGACGAACTGGCGCGCGGCATGGCCGAGCTCGTCGCCCGCCACGACACCGGTTTCGCGACCCACGTCGGAGCGCTGCGCAACGAGGTCGACCTGATGCGCAGGTACTACGGCGAGACGGGCGTGCGCCGGCTGGCCGAACTGGGCCTGGTCGACGAGCGGTTGATGGCGGGCCACTGCGCCTTCCTGGACGAGGACGAGCAGAAGCTGCTGCTCTCCGGCCGCGCCCACATCAGCCACTCCCCCGGCAAGTACGGCCCGTCCGGCGAGTCGTCGCTCACCGAGACCGGTGTCGTCCCGGCGCTCCGTCGGCAGGGCTTGGACGTCTCCCTGTCGACGGACGGTTCCTCGATGCCGAGCGCCGGCATCGCCGAGACGATGCGTGCGGCCTGGCAGATGTACAACGAGATGAGCGCCGACCAGACCGAGGTGCTGCCCAGCGACGCGCTGGCGATGGGCACCCGGATCGCGGCCAAGGGGCTGCGCTGGGACGACGCCGTGGGCAGCCTGGAGACCGGCAAGCAGGCCGACCTGGTGCTGGTGCGTACCGACGACTGGCGCTACCTGCTGAACCCGCGGCCGCTGGAGAGCTTCCTGTGGCTGGCCGGTTCGGCCGATGTGGACACCGTGATCGTGGGCGGCCGCACGCTGCTGTCCGGCGGCCGGGGTGTCGAGGTCGACGAGGCCGGTCTCCAGGAGCGCTATCTGGCCGCGCTCGGTTCGTTCACCACCCGCGCCCTGCGGGTGCCGGACGAGGTGGTCGGGCGTGTGCTCGGGCGGTGGACCCGATGACCGGGCCGCTGTCCGGGGTCGCCATGGTGACGGGCGCCGCCGGCGGGATCGGTGCCGAGGTCGTCCGCGCGCTGGTGGACGCCGAGCTGCCGGTCGCGCTGATCGACCGCGACGTACCGGCGCTGTGGGAGCTGGCGGCCGAACTCGACGCGGCCGGGGCCCGGGTGCTCGCGGTCGCGACGGACGTGACCGACAGCGCCGACGTGGACACCGCGGTCGCCAAGGTCGAGGTCGAGCTCGGGCCGATCGAGTACCTCGTCAACGCCGCCGGGGTACTGCGCAGCGGCCCGGCGGCCGAGCTCAGCGACGAGGAGTGGGACACGACCTTCGCGGTCAACGCGGGCGGGGTGTTCCACACCAGCCGGGCGGTCGCCCGGGTGATGGTGCCGCGCCGGCGCGGGGCGATCGTGACGGTCGCCTCCAACGCGGCGGCGACGCCCCGGATGTCGATGTCCGCCTACGCGGCCTCCAAGGCGGCCTCCGCGATGTTCACCAAGTGCCTGGGCCTGGAGCTGGCCGGGCACGGCATCCGGTGCAACGTCGTCGCGCCCGGCTCGACCCGCACCCCGATGCTGACCGCCCTCCAGGGCGACGCCGCCGAGCGTGCGTCGGTCGACGGTGTGCCCGCCGCGTACCGCGTCGGCATCCCCCTCGGCCGGATCGCCGAACCCGCCCACATCGCCGACGCGGTGCTGTTCCTGCTCTCCGAGCGGGCCGCCCACATCACCATGCACGACCTGACCGTAGACGGCGGCGCCGCGCTCGGTGCCTGAGCGGGCCCGCGAGCAGACCCCCGCGAGAATCCCCGCGAGAAGAGGACACGACCAGTGGCGATTGCGCCGATCGACTCCTATCCCATGCCGCGGCCCGCCGAACTGCCCGCCAACACCGCGGCGTGGACCGTCGACCCCCGCCGGGCCGTGCTGCTGGTGCACGACATGCAGCACTACTTCCTCGCACCGTTCGCCGAGGGCGGGCTGCGGACCGAGCTGCTCCACGCCGTCGCCGGGCTGCGCGAGAGCTGTGAGCGTGCCGGCGTCCCCGTCGTCTACTCGGCCCAGCCCGGCGGTATGACCCCAAAGGAGCGGGGCCTGCTGCAGGACTTCTGGGGTCCGGGCATGTCCGCGGAGCCCGCGGACCGGGGTATCCCCGACGTCATCGCCCCCGGCGAGCGGGACACCGTGCTCACCAAGTGGCGGGCCAGCGCGTTCCACAACAGCGGTCTGCTCGAACTGATGTCCGCGCAGGGCCGCGACCAGCTCGTCATCTGCGGCATCTACGCCCACGTCGGCATCCTGCTCACCGCCTGCGACGCCTTCGCCCACACCATCCAGCCCTTCGTGGTGGCCGACGCGATCGCCGACTTCACGCCCGAGTTCCACCGGATGGCACTGGAGTACGCGGCCACCCGGTGCGCCATGACCGTGCCGGCCGCGGCGGTGCACGACGCGCTCGCGACGGCGTCCACCGTGTCCGCAGGAGACCCCTCATGACCTCCCTCGACGAACTGGCTGCGGGCGGACGGGCGTTCGCCGTGCTGCACCGCCCCGAGAGCGACCGGCCCGACACGGTCGACCTGCTGCTCGGCGACTTCACGGAGGCCGGTACGACGGCCGGCCTGCCGGTCGTCGACGACGGCGCGCCCGACCGTCACGAGACGCTCGTGCTGCTGCCCTACCGGGTGATCGGTGAGCGGGGCTACGACCATCACGACGACGGCGAGCCGCTGCTGGCGATGAACATCCGTGAGCAGTCGCGGCTGCCCGTGGACGAGGTGCTCGACCAGGTGCTGGCCTGGCCGATCGAACTCGCCGCGGACGAGGGCACCTTCGACCTCGACGACGAGGCGTACGGCGACCTGGTGCGCCGGGTGCTCGCCGAGGAGATCGGTCACGGCTCCGGCGCCAACTTCGTCCTCAAGCGCACCTATCTCACCGAGATCCCCGACTGGTCGGTGCGCACCGCGCTGGCGTTCTGGGGGCGGCTGCTGCGCGGCGAACCCGGCGCGTACTGGACCTTCCTCGTCCACACGGGCGAGCGGACCTTCATCGGCGCCAGCCCCGAGCGGCATGTGAGCCTCGACGGCGGGGTCGCCGTGATGAACCCGATCAGCGGGACCTACCGCTATCCCGACGGCGGGGCGAGCACGGCCGGGCTGCTGGAGTTCCTCGCCGACAGCAAGGAGACCAACGAGCTCTACATGGTCCTCGACGAGGAACTGAAGATGATGAGCCGGGTCTGCGACGACGTGCGCGTGGTGGGGCCGCGGCTCAAGGAGATGGCCCACCTCGCCCACACCGAGTACCGCATTGTCGGCCGCAGCGACCGCGACGTGCGGGAGATCCTGCACGAGACGCTCCTCGCGCCCACCGTCACCGGCAGCCCCGTGCAGAGCGCCTGCCGGGTGATCGCCAAGATCGAGCCCGCGGGCCGCGGTTACTACGCGGGCGTCGCCGCCCTCATCGGCCGCGACGCTGCCGGTGCGCGGCGGATGGACTCCGCGATCATGATCCGCACGGCAGACGTGGACGCGCGGGGCCGGATGCGGATCGGCGTCGGCGCGACGCTCGTGCGCGACTCCGAGCCCGCGAAGGAGGCGGCGGAGACCGCGGCGAAGGCGGCCGGGCTGCTCGACGCACTGCACCGGATCGCCCGGCGCAGACGTCCTGCCGGGCACAACGAGCATCCGCAGATCAGAGCGGCGCTCGCGGAGCGCAACCGGCCGCTGTCGGACTTCTGGCTCGCGCCCGCGACGCCCCGCCCGGCCGACCGCGGCCGGCTGCTGATCCTGGACGCCGAGGACACCTTCACCGCCATGGGCGCCCTCCAGCTCCGCTCGCTCGGATTCGACGTCACCGTCCGCCGGTTCGACGAACCGCACCGGCTGACCGGGTACGACCTCGTGGTGCTGGGCCCCGGGCCGGGCGACCCCCGCGAGGAGAACCACCGCAAGATCGCCTATCTGCGCGCGGTGACCGGCTCGCTGCTCAATCTGCGGGTGCCGTTCGTGTCGGTGTGCCTGAGCCACCAGGTCCTGTGCGGACTGCTCGGACTGCCGTTGCGCAAGCTGGACTTCCCCAACCAGGGCGTCCGGCGGACGGTCGATCTGTTCGGTACCGAGGAGCAGGTCTACTACTACAACACCTTCGCCGCACACACCGACAGCGATCTGCTGGAGAGCCCGCTGGTCGCGGACTACGTCGACGTCGCGCGCGACCCTGCCACCGGCGAGGTGCACGCCCTGCGCGGGCCCGGGTTCACGTCGGTGCAGTTCCACCCCGAGTCCGTGATGACCCGTCACGGCTCGGCCATCCTGGACAACCTGGTCACCGGCGCGCTCGCTCCGGTGCCTCACAGAGTGGAGCTCACGGCGTGACCACTCCCCTGGTCGGCGTCCCTTCCGTGCAGTCCGCGCCGAGCTGGCGCTCCCTGCCGGCCCGCCAGCAGCCGCACTGGCCGGACGCGTCCGCACTCGACTCGGCCGTGGAGACCCTGGGCCGCAGTCTGCCCCTCGTCTTCCCGCGCGAATGCGACCTCCTCAAGCGCCGGCTGGCCGCCGTCGCCCGTGGCGAGGCGTTCCTCGTCCAGGGAGGCGACTGCGCCGAGTCCCTCGACGCGGCGGATGCCGCCTCCATCGGCCGTACGGTCGCCACACTGCGGCAACTGGCCACGGTGCTCGGCCATGCCATGGCACTTCCGGTGGTCACGGTCGGCCGCCTGGCGGGCCAGTACGCCAAGCCTCGCTCGGCCTCCACCGAGACGAGGGACGGGACCGAACTGCCCGTCTACCGGGGCGACGCCGTGAACGGCTCCGCCTTCACCACGGCGGCCCGCACCCCCGACCCCCAGCGCCTCGTCCGCATCTACAACGCCTCCGCCGCCACCCTCAATCTCGTGCGGGCGTTCGGCATGCGCGAGCGGATGGGCGCGGCCGAAGCAGGCGACGGACTGCGGGAGTTCGCGGCCGGATCACCGTCCCGCGAGCGGTACGAGGAACTCGTCGCCGGGATCGGGCAGGCGGGAGGGCTCGTCGCGGCCGACGGTGCGCACACCACCGGCGATCTGTTCACCTCGCACGAGGGCCTGCTCCTGGACTACGAGTCCGCCCTGACGAGGACGGACGTCGACACCGGCAAGAAGTACGCGGTCTCGGGCCATCTGCTGTGGATCGGCGAGCGCACCCGGCAGCTCGACGGAGCCCATGTCGCGTACTTCGCCGGCATCAGCAACCCGATCGCGGTGAAGATCGGCCCGGGCATCGGCACCGACGAACTGCTCCAGCTCATCGACAGGCTGGACCCCGAGCGCGATCCGGGCCGGCTCACCCTCATCGTGCGGATGGGGGCCGAGCGGATCCGTGACGTCCTGCCCGACCTGGTCGCCAAGGTGACGGCCGAGGGGTTCCCCGTCGGCTGGATGTCCGACCCCATGCACGGCAACACGATCGGCGCGCCGTGCGGGCGCAAGACCCGCCGGTTCGACGACGTGCTCGACGAGCTGTCCGGGTTCTTCGAGGTGACGGGCGGCCTGGGTGTGCACCCCGGCGGCGTCCATCTGGAGCTGACCGGCGACGACGTGACCGAATGCGTCGGCGGCGCCCCGGGCCTCACCTTCGACGATCTGCCCGACCGCTACCGGTCGCTGTGCGACCCCCGGCTCAACCGGGAGCAGGCGCTCGACCTCGCCTTCCGGCTCGCCGACACCCTCGCCGGCCGTCCGGGCGGCGGGCGGACACCGGCCGGCGGACACCCCGGAGAGGAGCTGCGGCATGGCTGACACGACCACCCTCGCCGAACGGACCCCCGATGCCGGGACGGCCGCCGGTACCGGGGCCACCTATCTGTGGCTGCTGCCGGAGCACGCCGTCACCACGTTCGCCGCCGGTCTCGGCGGCGACCGGCTCCTCACCGAGGAGGAACGGGCCCGCGGGGCACGGCTGGTGACACCCGCCGCCCGGCAGCGGTTCCTGGGCCGCCGGCTGCTGTGCCGGTACGCGCTCAGCGACCGCACCGGCCGTCCGCTCGACAGCTGGCGGTTCACGACCGGACGCTACGGGCGCCCCGAGACCGAGACGGACACCGACGGTGTGCGGTTCAGCCTCTCCCACACGGAAGGCCTGATCGTCTGCGCCGTCACCCACGGCCGGTCGTGCGGCGTCGATGTGGAGGGGACGGCGGCCTCCGCCGAATCCGCGCACTACATCAGCAGGTTCTTCGCCGCCGACGAACTCCTGGAGCTCGCCGCGCTCGACCCCGCGGATCTGGTCGCCCGGGTGGGCGACCTCTGGGTCCTCAAGGAGGCCTACCTCAAGGCACAGGGCACCGGACTGCACCGGAGCCTCGCGGGTTTCTCCTTCGCTGCGCGCGGACCGGCCGCCGGGCGCCGGATCACCGTGCACGACACCGAGCGGACCGGCCCGTCCGCCGACTGGTCCTTCGAACTCCTCCGCCCGACCTCCCGGCACCTCCTCGCCCTCGCGATCGAGGGCGCGCACCCCGGGGCGCTCCACCAGACCTGGCTGACCAGCACCTGAGGGCCGCTTCCGGCCCGAGGAACAACGATGGGAAGACCGATGAACCGAGAACTGGACATGACTGTCGCCCTCTTCCCCGGGCAGGGCGCGTACCGCCCAGGCACCCTCAAGGGACTCTGGGAGCGCGGCGACGACGCCGTACGCTCCACCTTCGAAGAGGTCGACGCCGTCGCCAAGGACCGGCTCGGCCGCGCGGTGTCGCCGACGGTCTTCCAGCCCTCTCCGCCGAGCCCCGCCACGCTGCTGGAGACCGCCCCGGACATCCTCCAGCTGGCCGTCTTCACCGCCTCCGTCGCCACCCACCGGCTCCTCGCCGAGCGTGGTGCCCGCGCGTCGGTCCACGTCGGCCACAGCCTCGGCGAGATCGCCGCACTGACCTGCGCGGGCGCCTGGGACCTGGCCGACGCGGCCGCGGTGCTCTGCGAGCGGATCTCGGTCGTCCGCGAACACGACCGCAGCGACGGGAAGATGCTCGCCCTCGGCTGCGGACGGGGACGCGCCGAGCAGGTGGTGGCGCTGATCGGCCACCCGGATCTCGTCCTCGCGGTCGACAACAGCGCGAACCAGTCCGTCCTCTCCGGTCCCGCCGACCTGATCGACACGGCCGCGGCGATCGCCGGCCGGATCGGCATCACGGCGACGCAGCTGCGCTCGCCGCACCCGTTCCACAACCCGCTGCTGGGCCAGGCACGGCGCCGGCTCACGGAACGGATCGCCTCCTTCACCAGCCGTCCGCTCGAGGTCCCGGTGTACTCGCCGATTCTGGGCCGGTTCTACCGCGACGGGGACGATCTGGCCGAGTTGCTGGCCCTGCACCTGGTGACGCCGGTCGAGTTCGGCACGTCGATCTCGGCCCTGCACGCGGCCGGAGCCCGGGTGTTCGTCGAGACGGGTGCGGGCCGTGTGCTGACGGCCCTGGTGGAGCAGTCCCTGCCGGGCGCGCACGTGGTGGCGCCGCTGGCCGGGCGTGACGACGACGAAGGGCTCACCCGGGCGGCCGGTTCGCTGCGCCCGGCCCTGAGCGGAGCCCGGCCGACGGCCCCGCCGGCCGCCGTCACCGCCGAGCCGGAGGCCGCACCGGGCGCATCCGGCGCTCCGGTCACCGTCGACCGCGCCGACCTGGCAGCTCAGGTACGGGCGTTGTACGCCGAGGCCATGGAGTACCCCGAGGAGGTCTTCACGGACGACGTGCTGCTGGAGGCGGACCTCGGTGTCGACTCGGTCAAGCAGACGGAACTGCTCAGCAGGCTCGGTGACCGCTTCGGACTGGGCGTGCCGCCCGCCGGGCTGCGGGTCGCCGACTACGACACGTTCGGCAAGGTGGTCGACTTCGTGGCCGCCGGTGCCGCGGACGGCGCCTTCGCGGGAAGCGCGGCGGTCCGGTGAATGACCGACACCTCATGACCGGCGGCGAGTTCGCCGGACGCATAGCCCTGGTCACCGGCGGCGCGGGAAGCGTCGGCCGGGTCGTCGTGGAACGGCTCGCCGAGCGCGGCGCGACCGTCCTGCTGAACTGCTTCCACTCGTACGACTCCGCCAAGGAACAGGCCCGTGCCCTCGTCGGCCGCGGTCTCGACGTACGCGTGGTGCGGGCATCCGTGGCCCGCCCCGCGCAGGTCGAGCGGATGTTCGCGGAGATCGGCGACGAACACGGCCGGCTCGACATCCTGGTCAACAACGCGGCCGCCGGATCCTTCGTCCCCTTCGACGAGATCACCGAGGAACTGCTCGACCGCACGTACACCACCAACGTCAAGGGCCCTCTGTGGTGCGCCCGTTACGCGCGCCCGCTGCTCGCCGCGTCCGGCGGGCGGGGTGGGGCGATCGTCAACGTCTCCTCGCTGGGAGCGACGACCACACCCGCCAACTACCTGCCGGTGGGCGTGTCCAAGGCCGCACTGGAGGCCCTGACCCGCTACCTCGCCGCGGAACTCGCCGAGGACCGGATCCGGGTGAACGCCGCCTCGTGCGGCCTCATCGACAACCCGGTGGGCCAGATGTTCCCGGCCTTCACGGACGTCCGGGCGAACACGGTCGCGGCGACGCCCCTGGCGCGCCTCGGCCGCCCGGAGGATCTCGCGGAGGTCGTGCTGTTCCTCAGCTCGGAACGCTCGGGCTGGGTGACCGGCCAGACGGTCCTGGCGGACGGCGGGCTGACGCTGCTGCGTTCCGCGATGTCCCCGACGCGGGAGCCGGCGGAGGAGGCTTCCACCTCGGAGACGGAGACGGTGTCGCCGCCGCTGGACAGCCCGAAGGTGTCGGCGGCCCACGGGAGTTCGGACACGGCGACGGCCGGGGAAGCATCGCTGTCTCCGGCGGAGGCTCCCGCCGGCCGGGGCCCGGGCCGCACGACGGCCGACACCACTCCTGCCCGCCGCCCGGCGACCCGCCCCACCACCGTGCCCGAACTCGACGACGAGGAGTTCCTGCCCGCCGGGGAAACCGCCGTCTGCGGTGATGTGCTCCTCCCGGACACGGCCGCACCGGCCGACTCCCCCGGACCGTCAGCCGCCGACGACGCCGACCCCGCCGACCCCGCCGACGATCCCATCGCGGTCGTCGGCATGGGCATGGCCGTCCCCGGAGCGTCCTCCCCGGAGGAGTTCTGGCGGCTCCTGATCGACGGCGCGGAGCTCTTCGTCGACGCCCCCGCCGACCGGTGGGACATCGCACGGTTCCATCACGACGACCGCCGCGCGCCCGACAAGACCTACCAGCGGCGCTCGGGCTTCATCACCGGATTCCAGCCGCACGAGAAGCTCCGGGCGGAGGGCCTCGCCGACGCCGGGCTCGACCACACCGCGCTCTGGCTGCGGCACAGCCTCCACCAGGCCCTCGACGGCGTACGCCGGACATCGGCGGACCGGTTCTCCTTCTGTGTCGGCTACACACCCGACGGCAGCCAGCACCTGGAAGAGGCCTTCGTTCTGCGTTCCGCGCTGGACACCCTCGCCGAGGACGGCGACGACGCCCTCGAAGGCCCCGTCGGGGACGCTCTGCGGCGGCGGTTCAGCCGCGGCGACGACCCCTCCGCCGCGTATCTCCCCCACCGCGTCGGCCAGGACGCCATGGACGGCATCCTCCCGTCCGGCACCCGGCTGCACATGGTGGACACCGCCTGCTCGTCCTCGCTCTACGCGATGGACCTCGGCGTGCGCGATCTGCTCTCCGGGCAGAGCGACATCGCCGTGTGCGGCGGTTCCTTCGCGCTGGCTCCGAGCGGCTCGATCCTGTTCGCCAAGCTCAACGGGCTCTCCGCGGGCGGCGCCGTGCGCGCGCTGGACGCCGGCGCGGACGGTGCGCTGTTCTCGGACGGCGCCGGGCTCGTCGTGCTCAAGCGGCTCTCGCGCGCCCGCGCCGACGGCGACCAGGTCCTGGGCATCGTCTCGGCGATCGGTCTGTCGGCGGACGGCCGCGGTAAGGCCATCTACGCACCGGCCCCCGCCGGCCAGGAGCTCGCCGTGGAGCGGGCGTTCGGCCGCAGCGGCCTCGGGCCGGACGACGTGGACTGGATCGTGGCGCACGCCACCGGCACCCCGGCGGGCGACGAGGCGGAGTTCACCAGCCTCGCCCAGCGCTACTCGGGCAGCCGCACCACGCTGGTGACCTCCAACAAGTCCCTGGTCGGGCACTGCGGTTGGGCCGCCGGTGTCGTGTCGGTGATCCACACCCTGCTGGCGCTGCGCCACGACACGATCCCCGCCCAGTACCGCTTCGAGCGGCTGCCGGACGCGCTCGCCGGGCAGGGGGACGGCCTCACGGTGCCGGAGCAGCCGGTGCCCTGGCCCGCCGACGCCGGCCGCCCCCGCCGTGCCGCGGTGTCGGGCTTCGGCTTCGGCGGCACCAACGCCCACATGATCATCTCCGAGGACCACCGGAGCACCCGCTCCGGGCACCCGGCGGCGCTTCCCGCGCCGCTCGGCGAGGACCTGGTCGTGGTCGGCTGGTCGTCCCAGATGCCGGGCAGCCCCGAGGCCGACGAGGTCGCGGCCTGGGCGGCGAACGGCGGGTCCGGCGAGGACTTCGAGCCGTCGTTCGGGCCGGCGTACCCCGTACCGCCGTTCCAGGAACTGCGGATGCCGCCGCCCACCGCGCGGACCACCGACCGCACCCAGCTGATGATGGTCCGCTGCATGCAGCGGCTCGACGAGCGGGTGCGCGAGCTGTGCCTCCGCCATCACCGGACAACCGGGGTGGTGGTCGGCCACACCGGCGCCACCCGCAACGCCCTGCTCTACAAGACCCGCGCCTATCTCGACGAGATCGGCCACGCGGTGGCCGGGGCGGGCGAGCCGGCCACCACGGCCAAGTTCCTCCAGCGCCTGGAGGAACGGGCCACCGGTCTGATCGCCGCACCGACCGAGGACTCGTTCCCCGGCGAGATGCCCAATGTCATCGCGGCCCGGCTGTCGAACTACTTCGACCTGCGGGGACTCAACATCACGGTCGACGCGGGCGAGGCATCGCTCCTGGAGGCGTTCGACGTGGCCGGCTCGTACCTGGACTTCCAGGAGATCGACGTCGCGCTCGTGGCGGGCGTCAACGGCACGGCGCTGCCCGGGTGGAACGACACCGCGGGCCGCCGGGCCGCCGAGGGCGCCTTCCTCTTCGTCGTGACCCGCAGGTCCCTCGCCGAGGAGGCCGGCCTGCCCGTGCTGGCCGTCATCGAAAGGAGCGTGGCAGCGTGACCGCCCCGCGCCAGGGTTCCACCACCCTGCTGGGCGCCGAGGGCGCCCGCGAACTGATCGCGTTCCTCACGGCGTCCGGGCCCGTCCGGACACCGTCGGGCGGGACCGCGGTGATCGAACGCGCCGTCCAGGAGGGCGGCCCGGCCCACCGGCTGCGCCTGCGCCACCCGGACGCGCCGCGCACGACGGCCGAACCGGCACCACGCCCGACCACCGCGCAGACACCTCGTACGACCGCCGAGCCCGCATCACGCAAACCGGCCCCGCGCCCGACCGCCGCGCCGACACCTCGTACGACCATCGAGCCCGCATCACGCAAGACCGCCGAACCGGCACCACGCCCGACCACCGACCGGGCACCGCGCCCTGCCACCGGACCCGCGCCGGCCGCACCGCCCGAGCCGGCATCCACCGAGCAGGCACCTCCGGCCGCACCTCATCTCCTCGACCGGCATGTCCTGCGGCTCGCACCCGCGGCGCGTCCCGCACCCGGCGGCGGACCCGTCCCACCACTCTTCCCGCCCGCCACCGTCGTGCTGGCCGACCGTCACACCACCCTGGGCGCACGCGACCTCCGCCCCGGCAGCACCGCGCTGACACCTCTTCAGGACGAGAGCGTCGAGGCCACCGTCCTGCGCGTACGGCCCCGGCATGTGCGCGTCCTGGTCGACCTGTCGCAGGAGGATCCGCTCGCCGGGCCGTCCGAGCAGCTGCTCCGGCTGCACGACGCGGTGTTCCGTACGGCCAAGGCCTGCGCCGAACTGCCCGAACGGCCCGAGTCGTTCGCCGTCGTCGTCCTCGGCGGCATCGACGCGTCCCGGGTGCCGCATCCCTGCACCGGTCTGTTCACCGGGTTCGTCAAGAGCCTGGCACTCGAATGGCCCGCGTCCTCGGTGGTGGCCGTGGTCCACGACGCCACCGAGCTGACGGCGGCCGAGACGGACGCCGCAGCCGAGACCCTGGCCGAACAGATGCTGCCCGTCGTCTCGTTCGCGGGCGGCACCCGGCTCCTGTGGCAGGCCGTGCCCGAGCCGGGAGCCGTCCGGGCTTCCGCAGCGCCGACCGGGTACACCGTCGTCGCGGCCGGCGGCGGCCGCGGTATCGGCGCCGAGCTGCTCACCGCGCTGGCGCGCCGCGACCGGCCCCGGCTCCATGTCATCGGCTCCACCCGGCTCGACGGGGTGACGGCGGAGGACGCCCGGCTGACCCGCAAGGACTTCATCCGAGCGCGCAGCACGGGGCAGGACCGGCTCACCGTGAAGGAGGCGAACGCCGCCTTCGACCGGCTGTCCGCCGCCGTCGAGGTGCAGGCCAATCTGCGCGCCCTGGAGGACATCTGCGGTTCGGACAGGGTCACGTACCACGTCTGCGATCTCCGTGACCCCGACGCCGTGAACGCGGTCGTCGGGCGGATCACGGCGTCCGAGGCGGACGGCGTCGATCTGCTGCTCGACATCGCCGGCACCAACCGTGCCGCGTCGGTGGACCAGAAGAGCCTGGACGACTTCCGTACCGTCCGCGATCTGAAGGTCCGCAGCTACGCCAACCTCAAGTCCGCGTTCGGCGACCGGCAGCCGCGCCGCTGGTGCAACTTCGGCTCCTTCGTCGGCTTCACCGGCCAGACCGGGGAGACCGACTACGGAGCGGCGAACGACTACTTCAACACCGCCGCCCTGCACAGTGCCTCCCGCGGGCTGAGCGAGTTCACCATCGGCTGGACGCTGTGGCGGGACGTGGGCCTCGGGTCGACCCCGATCATGCGCACCTTCCTCGCGAAGAGCGCGCAGTTCACCGCCATGCCCACGCCGGAGGGGATCGACCACTTCCTGCACGAACTCGACCAGGCGCACCAGAGCCCGGTCACCGTGCTGTTCGGCGAACCCGAGCGGGCCGCCATCGAGGCGGCCGTGCCCGGCTATCTGGAGTTCTGCCGGACCGGGCCGGCACCCGCCGTGCCCGCGGCCGCCACGGCTCCCGCCCTGCCGGACTTCTTCGTCGACGACATCGTCGACCGCGGCCCCGACCGGCTCACCGTGGTCCGCACCTTCAACCAGGAGCGGGACGCCTATCTCCACGACCACGTGGTCAACGGCTATCCCACCCTGCCCGGCACCTTCGTCCCCGAACTCGCCGCACAGGCCGCGATGCACCTGGTGCCCGGCCGCGTCCCGGCCGTCCTGGAGGACATCCGGCTCGACTCGTTCCTGCGCGTCTACCGGCCGGGCCGCGACGAGACCAAGCGCATCACCGCACGTCTCGTCACCCACGGCCCCACCGAAAGCATCGTCGACATCGAGGTGACGGGCGACGTGCTGGCCCCGAACGGGCGGCTGCTGGTCAAGGACCGCCGTCACTTCTCGGCGCGCGTACGGCTGCGGGACGAACCGGTCGCGGCGCCGCGCTGGGACCACTGGGACGACCAGGGCGCCGAGCCCATGGCCGACCCGTACCACCTGCCCAACCCGGCCGTCCTGCTGAGCGGTGTGTTCGTCTCCACCGGCGACACCCGCACCCATCCTCACGGCAGGCGCGCCCGCTACACGCCCGACCGGCCCGGCATCGAGCGCTGGTTCTCCGGACTCGTCGTGCCCTCCGTGCTGCTGGACGGCCTGGCGCGGGTCTCCGTGCTCGACCGCAGCGACGGCGACTGGACCCCGTTGGCCGTCCCCCGCACCATCCGCCGCATCGATCTCTACGGCGGCCACACCGATGCCACGCTCGCCGCGGCCGGCACCCGGGTCGAGCTCTACTCACTGCCCTCGCGTCTCGACCTGGAGAGCGAGGAGGACAACCGGGCCGTGGCGGTCACCGCGGCCGGAGACGTCGTCCTGCAGATCAAGGACATGACCGGTGTCGTACTCGGCCATGTGAACCAGTCGACCGGCGAGTACCGCGAACGCCGGCGCCCTGCCGAGGAGGCAACATCGTGACCGAGGCACACGAGCGGACGACCGCCGCACCGCCGGCACCCGAGGGCGTCTGCCCCGTGACCGGCGCCCGCGCGAAGCCGGTCGAGGGACCGACGAGCTTCCCGCTGTCCTCGCCCGTCATCTCCACCGTGGCGTACGCGTCCGACCCTCCGGGGTACTCGCTGCGCGCCCAGCAGAACCACGGCACCGTGGTGAAGCTGCCGATCCTGCCGCACAATCCGACCGTGCAGCTCTCCGCGCCGGACGCCATCCGGCGGGTGCTCCAGGGCAACGCCGACAACTATGCGCGCGGCGCGTACTACGAGGCGTTCGAGCTGTTCATGGGCCAGGGGCTGCTCACCCTCGACGACGGCGACTGGCGCGGCCACCGCAAGGTCGTCAACCCCGCCTTCACCCCGAACGCGATCGCCGCCCGTGGCGCGCAGAGCGACGAGGCCGTCGCCGACCTGCTCGACCGCTGGGCCGAACACGCCCGTGCGGGGCGGCCGTTCGACCTCTTCACCGAGTCCATGAAGCTGACCTGCCGGGTGATGGGTCTGGCGCTGGTGGGCAAGGACCTGTCCCAGGACGGCGGGGAGTTCGCACAGGCGGTCTCGGTCGCGCTGGAGGCGATCTTCAAGAACGTCGGCTCGCTGGACAAGGCGATCCCGTCGTTCGTCCCGACCCCCTACCGCCGCCGTGTGGCACGCGCCCGGCGCACCCTGGAGAAGGTCGTCGCCGAGGCCGCTCAGAACGTCGATCTCGGCGTCGGCGGCGAAGTCGCCACGCTCATCCGGGAGTCGGACCTTCCCGAGGACGCCCTCTGGGCCGACCTCGTCACGCTGTTCCTGGCGGGCGTCGAGACGACGGCGCTCTCCCTGTCCTGGACGCTCTACGAGGTGGCGCGGGACGCGGGTGTACGGGAGCGGCTGGAGGAGGAGACGGACCGGCTGCTGCGCGGCCGTATGCCCACCGCGCGCGACCTGTCCGAGCTCACCTACGCGGGCATGGTCGTCGACGAGGGACTGCGGATGCATCCCCCGGTCTGGCAGTTCACCCGTGAGGCGATCGGGGACGACGTCCTCGCCGGCCATCACATCCCCGCGGGGACGCCCCTGCTCGTGTCCGTGTACGGGGCGCACTACAACCCCGAGCAGTGGGAGGACCCGGAGCGCTTCGACCCGGAGCGGTTCCGGCCCGGTGCGTCGCCGACCCAGGACCGTTCGGCGTATCTGCCCTTCGGCGGCGGACGGCGTCAGTGCATCGGCAAGCGGATGGGTCTTGCGCTGCTCCAGCAGACGGTGGCGGCGGTGTCCGGCAGGTTCCGGCTCTCGCTCGCCCGTGACGCGGCCCGCGAGGGTGCGTTCATCACGCTGTTCCCCAAGGGCGGCATCCAGGTGAAGGCCGAGGAGCGCCACCGATGACGACCACCAGCGCCGGGCCGGCGACGGCCCGGACGAGCACCGGGTCCGCGCCCGCCACGGCCCGGACAACCACCGCCGCGCCCACCACGGCCCGGACGACCACCGCCGCGCCCACCACGGCCCGGACGACCACCGCCGCCCCGGCCATGGCCCGGACGACCACCGCCGCCCCGGCCATGGATCAGTGGCCGGCGGTCCGGCCGCACCTCTCCTCGTTCGACCCGGACGCCTTCGTGCGTCCGGTCGACCGGTTCGTCTGGGAGCCGGTCCCCGTTCCGCACACCGGCCCCGCGCCGGACCGTCCGCTGGCCGGCCGCCGGCTGCTGCTCGTCGGCGAGTCGGCCGCACTGGTGTCCGCCGTGGCCGCCGAACTCGGCGGGCGCGGCGCGCTGGTCGTGCGGTCCGATCCCGGCACGCCGCTGCGCGCGGACGGCTGGGACGGCATCGTCGATCTCAATGTGATGGGCGAGACGTACGAACTGGGTGACACCGGCTGGCAGTCGGCGCTCACCCGCACCACCGAGGCGATCCGCGCCGCCTATCGGCGCTGGGCCGACGAGCCGCGCTTCGGGCGCCATGTCTATCTCGCCCTGACCCGGCTCGGCGGGCTCTCGGGCCACGGCGACGGCGAGGTGCCGCAGCCGCTGGGCGGCATCTGGGCCGGTCTCGCGAAGTGCCTGCCGCGTGAACTGCCCGCCGCCGGCATCGTCGTGGTCGATCTGGACCGCGCGGACGCCGGCGCGATCGCGGACGCGGTCGAGCGGGAGTACGTACGGCCCGATCAGTTCGAGGTCGGGTACCGCGACGGGGTGCGTCATGTGCTCGCGGGCCGTCCCGCCCCCGCGTGCCCGCCCGGCGGGACTCCGCCGGGCCCCGGTGACACCGTGCTGATCACCGGTGGTGCGCGCGGTGTCGGGTTCGCGGCGGCCCGCGCGTTCGCCGAGTCCTTCGGCTGCCGTGTCGTCGTCACGGGCCGCGGAGAGCGCCCGGAGACGAGTGAGGTGAACGATCTCGACGACGAGGAGTTCACCGTCTGGCGCCGCCGTCGGATGTCCGGCGCGCGCACCCCGCAGGACCTCGCCGCCGCCCGGGGCGACATCCGCCGCGCGGACGAGAACCGTACGGTGCACCGCAACCTCGCGCAGGCGGCGGCCGACGGGCTGCGCGTCGACTATCTGCGCTGCGACTGCACGGACGCGGAGCAGGTCGAGCGGGCCTTCGCCGCACTCGGCGACGGTCCGCAGTTCGTGGTCCACAACGCCGGCATCGACGATCCCGCCCGCTTCGACCGCAAGTCGGCCGAGTCCGTGGTGCGGACGGTCGACGTGAAGGTCACCGGCTTCGCGAACCTGGTGGCGGCGATCCTCGCGCGTCCCGAACGGCGCGCCCGGCTGCGTCTGTTGAGCAATGTCGGCTCGCTCGCGGGCCGGATGGGCGGCATGGTCGGCCAGATCGACTACGCCGCGGGAAACGAGGCGCTCGCCCGGCTCGGCTTCTGGGCGCGCGACAACCTCGGACTGCCCGTGCAGACGCTGTGCTGGCCGACCTGGGAACGGCTCGGGGTCATCGCGAACTACTCCGCCGCCGTCCGCTACGTCTCCACGCTCGACCCCGGCGAGGGCGCCCGCCGCTGGGTGGCGGAACTCGCCTCCGGCCACACCGACGAGGCCGTGTTCCTGGGCCGGATCGGGGCCGTACTGGCGCCGGGTCAGCTGCGCGGCTTCGGCATGCTGACCGGTCACCCGGATCTGCCGCGGCTGCACTCGCTGGACCATCACCTCGGCGAGGTGGAGGAGTACGAGATCTTCCGGTCCCTGCGCACCACCCGGACCTGGGACGCCGATCGGCATCCGTGTCTGTCGGAGGTCCGGGTCGACGGCGCCCCGGCCGTCCCGGTCGGTGTGGTCGTGGAGCACGCGGTCGCGGCCGGCGACTGGGTGGTCCCGGAGGGCTGGCCGCTGCTGCACCTGCGGGAGTTGCGCGGGCTGCGTGTACGGCTGGAGGGGCTGCGGTTCACCGGCGGTTCCCTCACCCTGCACCGCGAGGCCCGCGGCGCTCACCGGGACGGCGAATGGTGCGTGGACGTCACGGTCCGCGACCCCGCCGGGGCCGTCATCGCGAGCGTCACCCTCGTCTACGGTCCCGAGCCGGCCGGGCATCCCCCGGTGCGCACCGAGCGGTCGTCGCTCGGGCAGGCGACCGGGGCGGGCAGGCTGAGCTGGGCCGGTGTGGTGTTCCGCGAGGCCCGGCCGGAGCCCGGCGACGAGGGGCTGCTGGCTCTCGATCCGGTCCTGCCGGCCGATCTGTGGACCGTGCCCTTCCCGCCGGAGCCCACCCTCGCCCCGGCGGCGATCGAGACGATCGTGCGCGAGACGGACCGCCGCTGGGACCGTACGTCGGCGGGCGTCCTGACGGTCGGGCGGCTGGTGCTGAGCCCGGGGGCCCAGCGGGTCGACGAGCTGCGGGCCGGTGCCGCGCCGGGCCAGTGGACGGGGGTGCGCGCGGGGGTCGGCGTGCTCCTGGCGGAGGACGTCGGCCTCACGGACTGATGCGCCGGCCCGGCGGGTGGGTGACGCCGGGCGGGCAGCGCGCCGCGGCGGGACGGCCCCGTGCCGTCTCAGCCGCGGCGCCAGCCGCTGACGACGGCGCGCAGGGTGGCTTCGTAGGCGTCGCCGATGTCGAGCCCCGGTGGCTCGTTCCCGGAAAGCTCCAGGGACACCAGTCCATGGGCCGCGCCCCAGCAGGACAGGGCGATCACATCGGGCGAGCCGTCCTTGAACTGGCCGGCCGCCTGTCCTCTCACCACCGCGTCGACGAGCGGCTGGATGGTCTCGCCGACCTCGTTCCTGCGCTCCGGCGTCGGTTCGTAGTCGACCGTGCGGTCGGCGAACATGATCGCGTACAGGTGAGGGTTCGCCAGTGCGTACTCGCGATAGGCCTTGCCGAGCCGGATGACGTCGGCCGCGGGGTCGTCGGACGAGTCGACCGTGGCCAGGCGCGCGACGAACAGTCTGGCCGCCTCCCGGTACAGGCTGTCGAGCAGCCCGGCCTTGTTTCCGAACAGCGAATACACCGCTGTGGTCGACGTCTTCACATCGGCGGCGAGCCGCCGCAGGCTCAGGGCCGCGGTGCCCCGGTCGAAGACCGTGGCGGCAGCGCGGTTGATGAGCTTGAGACGGAGTGCTTCGTCATGAGTCTTGAGCCGGGCCATGCGTCAAATGTATCGCAACACCGTTATACGAGCCGGTGGACAGCAGCCCAAGAGCTCGCTCACTGACATGGCGCTGACATCGCCCAAAAATCTTGCACACTGTCTAAGTGTGACATTACCCCAGGTCAAAGCATGTGAACACCGACTCACCCCCACCCCGATGCACCCCGCTTCGCCGGGACAGCCATTGATAACGCTGTTACTGTTGCCGTAGCTTCGAAGCATGGCAAGCGGAACGTGCGGAACGATCTAGGGAGTTGGGATGTTCGAGGGGTTGGGGCGGTTCATCCACCGGGGGCGCAAGCCCCTGCTGATCCTCACACTGGTGTTCGCCGTGCTCTCCGGGGTGTACGGCGTCGGCGTCTTCGGCGACATGAAACCCGGCGGATTCGAGGACCCGAAGTCGGAGAGCCGCAAGGCGGCCCTCCTTGCCGAGAAGGCGTTCCCGCAGCGCGCACCCGATGCGGTCGTCGTCTACCGCAGCGATGACAGGACGGTCGACGACCCGGCGTTCCAGAAGGCCGTCGTCGGCAAGATCTCGTCGCTGCCGAAGTCGGTCGTCACCGGGTCGGCGCACTTCTGGATGACCAAGATGCCCTCGCAGGTGAGCCGGGACCGGCACGCGACGTACGTCGCGATGAACCTGCACGGCAGCGATGACAACACCAAGGAAGAGTCCTACAAGAAGATCAAGGACAAGCTGGACGTCGCCGGGTTCGAGACCCTGCGCGGCGGCCCCGTCCCCACCGGCCACCAGGCCGGCGAGGAGATCGGCAAGGATCTCGGCGCCGCCGAGGGCTTCTCGTTCCCCATCCTCTTCCTGCTGCTGGTGGTCGTCTTCGGCGGACTGGCCGCGGCGAGCCTGCCGCTGCTCGTCGGCGGACTCTCGATCATCGGCTCCATGGCGGTCCTGAGGGTCATCGCCCAGTTCACCGACGTCTCGGTGTTCGCGATGAGTCTCGTGACGATCCTGGGCCTGGCGGTCGCCATCGACTACGGCCTGCTGATCGTGAGCCGCTACCGCGAGGAGCTGCAGGCCGGCCGCACCGGCGCCGACGCCCTCGCGCGGACGGTCGCCACCGCCGGACGGACCGTCGTGGTCTCCGGCATCACGGTCGCGGTCGCCCTGTTCGGCATGACCTTCTTCCCGTTCGCCTTCCTCAAGTCCATGGCGTACGGCGGTGTGGCCGCGGTCGTCCTGTCCGTCTTCTTCTCGATCATCGCCCTGCCCGCCGCACTGGCCGTCATGGGCCCGAAGGTCAACTCCCTCTCCCTGCGCCGCAAGAAGCGGACCGCGGCCCCCAAGGCCTCGGACGAGGGCGCCTGGTTCCGGCTGGCCCACGGCCTGATGCGCCGTCCGGTCGCCGTCGCGGTCGTCACCCTGGGCGTCCTGCTCGCCCTGGCGATTCCGTTCCTGCGGATCGAGTTCGGCGCCAACGACGCCCGCCAGCTGCCGAACACGGCCGAGGGCCGGCAGGTCCACAACATCATGGAGAAGGACTTCGAGGGCGACGGCATCAAGTCCATCGACTCGCTGCTGAAGCTCTCCGGCCCCGCACAGTCGCCGGAGCAGGGCGCGGCCCTCCAGGCGTACGCCGACAAGCTCGCCAAGGTGCCCGGCGCCAAGGGCGCCCAGATCAGCGGCGCCGAGGGCACCTCGGCCCGTGTCTCCGTCACCTTCGACGGGGTGGCCGTCTCGCCCGAGGCCCGCGACCTGGTGAACGATCTGCGCGAGGTACCGGTGCCGGACGGCGCCACCGCGTACTTCGGCGGTGAGACCGCGGTGTTCGACGACACGCTGGACGCACTCGCGGACACGCTGCCGTGGATGCTGCTCTACATCGCGGTCGCGACCTACATCCTGCTGTTCCTGGCCTTCGGTTCGGTGCTGCTGCCGCTGAAGGCGATCGCGATGAACCTGCTGTCCCTGTCGGCCACGTTCGGCATCCTCGTCTGGATCTTCCAGGACGGGCACCTGGCCGACCTGATCGGCTTCGACCCGACAGGCAACATCGAACCCAATATGCCGATCATGCTGTTCGCGCTGATCTTCGGACTGTCCATGGACTACGAGGTGTTCCTCGTGTCCCGGATCCGGGAGCAGTACGACACGCTCGGCGACCCGACCGCCGCGGTGGCGACGGGCCTGCAGAGCATCGGCAAGCTGATCGCCAGCGCCGCGCTGCTGATGTGCGTCCCGCTCGCGGCGATGGCGACCAGTGGTGTGCTGACCATGACCCTGTTCGGTGTGGGCATGGTGATCGCCATCCTGCTCGACGTGGCGGTGGTCCGGATCCTGCTGGTGCCGGCCGTCATGAAGCTGATGGGCCGCGCCAGTTGGTGGGCTCCCGGCCCGCTCCAGAAGCTGTACGCCCGCTACGGCATCAAGGAGGGCGACGCGGCCCTCGACGACGCCTCCAAGGAGCGTGTCCCCGTAGCGGGCTGACACGTTCACCCCCTCGACCGGGTGAAGTGCCGCAGTCGGCGGCGGCACTTCACCCGACACCACCACCCACTCTGCACTTGACGCACCGACTCGGGCGTCGGGTACAGTCGATCCATCTATTAGACACCGTCTAACTGAGGTCACGGAGGACCGGATGGCCGCGGAAAAGGCCGCACTCGGCGAGATCCTGCGCCCGATCAAGGGAAGGCTGCGGCTGGCAGTGGCCGCCCAGGCCGTCTCGGCGATCGCCGGCGTCGTCCCCTTCATCGCCATCGCCGAGCTCGGACGGGTGCTGTTGGACAACGGACCCGACCGCTCCGACCAGGCGTGGACCATCACCGCGATCGGCGCCGGCGCCCTGCTGGTCCGGCTGATCTTCATGCTGGCGGCGGGCGCGCTCACCCACTTCGCGGACAACGAGCTCCAGTTGCACATCCGCCGCGGTCTGGTGGCCCGGCTCGCCCGCGTCCCGCTGGGCTGGTTCTCCGAGCGCAACTCCGGCACGGTGAAGAAAGCCGTGCAGGACGACGTGGACGCGATGCACCACATGATCGCCCACTCCATGCTGGAGATGACCTCGGCGACCGTCGTCCCGGCCGCGTCGCTCGCGTATCTCTTCTGGGTCGACTGGCAGATGACGCTCGTGACGATCGCGCCGCTCGTCATCGGTCTCGGCCTCTACAGCATCACGATGGCGGGGATGGCCAAGCATCTGCCCGACTACGACCGGGCGATGGGCGCCATCAACGGCAGCGCTGTCGAGTTCGTCCAGGGCATCTCCGTCGTCAAGACCTTCGGCCAGAGCCGCCGGGCGCACCAGAAGTTCCGTGACGCGGCCGACGACTTCGCCGCGTTCTTCCTCTCCTGGGTCCGCTCCACGCTCAACTCCAAGGCCGCCGCCGAGATCGTGCTGTCCCCCATCGCCGTACTGGTGGCGGTCATCACCGGCGGCGCGATCTTCGTGACCGACGGCCGGCTCGCCGGCGTCGACCTGCTGCCGTTCGCGCTGCTCGGCATCGGCCTCACCGCGCCCGTGCTCGCCCTGTTCTACGCGAGCTACGAACTGCGCTTCGCCAAGGCCGCGGCCGAGCGCGTCAGCGAGGTGATGAACGCCGAGGAGCTGCCGGTGGCCGAGAGCCCGCGCACCCCCTCCGGCAACCACGTCAGCTACCAGAACGTGCGGTTCAGCTACGACGGCAAGAAGGAAGCCGTGGCCGGCGTCGATCTGGAGCTCGCTCCGGGCACGGTCACCGCGCTGGTCGGCCCCTCGGGGTCCGGCAAGAGCACCCTGGCCACCCTGCTCCCCCGGTTCGGCGACGTGACCGGCGGCTCTCTGAGCATCGGCGGGGTCGACATCCGGGAGCTGGCGCTGGACGACCTGTACCGCCGGGTGGCGTTCGTCTTCCAGGACGTCCGGCTCACCCAGGGCACCGTCGCCGACAACATCCGTATGGCCAGGCCCGATGCCACCGCCGCCGAGGTGGCGGACGCGGCCCGTGCCGCCTGTGTCCACGACGTGATCGAGGCCCTGCCCCGAGGCTACGACTCGGTGGTCGGCGAGGACGCCCGCTTCTCCGGCGGTCAGGCCCAGCGCGTCTCGATCGCCCGCGCCCTGCTGGCCGACACCCCCGTGATCGTCCTCGACGAGGCGGCGGCCTACGCCGACCCGCAGTCCGAGGCCGACGTCCAGGACGCATTGTCCGAGCTGACGCGGGGCAAGATCGTGCTGCTGATCGCCCACCGGCTCTCCACGGTGGTCGACGCGGACCAGATCGCCGTGCTGGAGGACGGGAAGATCGTCGAACGGGGCACGCACCCCGAACTCGTCGCCCGCGAAGGCCGGTACGCCCGTATGTGGCACGCCCATGAACGCAACGCCGCCTGGCAGCCGCACCGGCCGGCCCCGGCCACCACTGTCAGCGCCGTCCCGGCGGGAGGTACCAGCCGATGATCCGCCAACTGCTCGACGTCGTGGGACCCGAGCACAACCGTCCCGTACGCCGGATGATCACCGCCCTGGTGGTCTGCGCCGTCCTCCAGGGCATCGCCTTCGCCCTGCTCGTGCCCGTCCTCGAAGCGCTCCTCGGCTCCGACCCCGACTCCGTCTGGCCGTGGCTGTGGACCCTGCTCGGGGTCTGTCTCCTCTACTGCGTCGCCTACTACGACTCGCTGCGCACCGGCTTCCAGGCCGGCGCCACGCTCTCGCGGACGCTGCACAACCGGATCGGCGACCAGGTGGCCTCGCTGCCGCTGGGCTGGTTCGCGCCCGAGCGGGTGGGCCAGCTGGGCCAGCTCGCCACCAAGAGCGTCATGGACGTCATGGGCGTACCGGCGCACCTGCTGCGACCGCTGGTGACGAGCTTCGTCACCCCGGCGACCGTCGTCCTCGTCATGTACGTCTTCGACTGGCGGCTCGCCCTCGCGGCGACCCTCACGGTTCCGCTGATCGTCGGCGTCTACCGGTGGAGCGCCGGGCTGAACCGCAAGGCGGACGAGGCCCGCACCGCCGCGCACGCGGTGACCGGCGGCCGGGTGGTCGAGTTCGCCCAGCTCCAGCCCGTGCTGCGGGTGTTCGGCCGGGACGGCGCGAGCTCCGGCACCCGCGGGCTGGACGCCGCGCTGCACACGCAGTACGAGGCGTCCCGCCGGGTGCTCGTCACCGGCGTCCCCGGTCTGATCAGCTTCGCCCTGGTGATCCAGGCCGCGTTCACCGTCATCCTGGTGACCGGCACCTATCTGGTGCTCGACGGCGGGCTGGACGTGGCCAAGCTGCTGGCGATCCTCGTCCTCGCGGCCCGGTTCACCGAACCCATCGCGGAGACGGCGGTCCTCGGCTCCACCCTGCGCACCGCCCGGTCCGCCCTGGACCGCGTCGCCGACCTGCTCGCGGAGCCCTGCCTTCCGCAGCCGGACGACCCGCGGCTGCCGGCGGGCAACGACGTCGAGTTCGAGAACGTGGACTTCAGCTACGACGGCACCCGCGTCCTGTCGGGGGTCTCGCTGACCCTGCCGGAAGGCACGATGACGGCGCTGGTCGGTCCCTCCGGATCCGGCAAGACGACCGTCAGCAAGCTGATCCCCCGGTTCTGGGACGTGGACTCCGGTGTGGTGCGGGTGGGCGGCGTGGACGTCCGGGACATCGAGCCCGAGGTCCTGATGTCGAAGATCTCCGTGGTCTTCCAGGACGTGTACCTCTTCGAGGGCACGATCATGGAGAACATCCGGGTGGGCCGGCCCGACGCGACGGACGAAGAGGTCCGTGAAGTCGCCCGGCAGGCCCGGGTGGAGGAGATCGTGCAGCGGCTCCCCGACGGCTGGGACACCAAGGTCGGCGAGGGCGGCGCGCTGCTCTCCGGCGGTGAGCGCCAGCGGGTCTCCATCGCCCGCGCGATCCTGAAGGACGCGCCGAT
Source organism: Streptomyces sp. NBC_00306 (assembly GCF_036169555.1). Taxonomy (GTDB): domain Bacteria; phylum Actinomycetota; class Actinomycetes; order Streptomycetales; family Streptomycetaceae; genus Streptomyces; species Streptomyces achmelvichensis. The sequence continues at coordinate 2,415,317 of NZ_CP108032.1, forward strand.
CGTGCTGCTGGACGAGGCGACCGCGTCGCTCGACCCGGAGAACGAGCAGGCGGTGCAGGAGGCGCTCGGCCACCTCACCGCGGGCCGGACCCTCCTGGTCATCGCGCACCGTTTGCAGACCGTGGCCGCCGCAGGCCAGATCCTGCTGCTGGACGAGGGCCGGATCGTGGAGCGCGGCACCCACGCCGAACTCGTGGCGGCGGACGGCCGGTACGCGGACTTCTGGGCGCAGCGCAGCCGGGCCCAGCGCTGGCGGGTGGCCCGACAGCCGTCCTGACGACGGACTTTTCGGCCACGCGTCCCCCGAACCACTCGTCCCCGGATGCCCCCGCACCGGGGACGAGTGCTGTCAGGACACGGCTCGCGGAGCACATCGGACGGCAATATCCGAACCAGATCCGACATAAGCGAAGGGAAGGCATTCCAGGAACGGACCGGCAGTGACCGCCGGCGGAAGTCAGAATTGCCGGTTCATGTTGCCGCTCGGCCTCCCCAACGGCAGCCGAATACCAGGGCCATCAGGCAATTTGAACGTTTCCGGCTCCGTCAGATTCATTCCAGCCCGGCTTCCGACGTGCCGGTCTATACTTACAACCGTCCTGTTGGCCCATCAGGTTCGAACGGCGCGAAAACGGCGTCGAATTCAAGCCGGACCGGTAGTGGACGCGTTTCCGCCAGACGCGTTTCCTTCCGGTTACAGGCTGTTCAATCAGTTGTCACATCTGGACACCTGAGGGCCGCGGGACATTCATCGAAGGGTGCTGACATTCTTCCTGCGGGGGCTTGAGAACAGATGTCAACAGATGTTGTATTCCACTGGCCGATAACTGCAAGAGAAACCGAGCTGCGCGCTGTCGAAAACTCCCTTGCGCACGGCAGCGGAGCGCTTCTCGTCGGCGGTCCCGGGGTGGGCAAGAGCCTGCTGCTCGCCACCGCGCTCGAGCGCGCTTCCGACGAGGGCCGCACGGTTCTCTCGGTGGGCGGGGCCAGCTGGAACAGCGGTGCACGCGCAAAGGGTTACGCCTCGCTCGGCGAATGTCTGGAGTCGGTGGAGCCGTCGACTCTGGACGGCACCGCGGCCGACCGCCCGGTCGTCGGCATCGACGACGCGCATCTGGTCGACGCCGCATCGGGTCACCGTCTGCACCGCCTGGTCGCCGCGGGGCGGCTCAGCGTGCTCGCCACCAGCCGCAAGGACGCACCGGCGCCGGCCGGTATCGACAAGCTCTGGGTCGACCGGCTGATCGACCACGTCGAGGTGGCGCCGTTCGACAGCGCGGCACTGGGTGATGTCCTGCGGGCCCGCCTCGGCGGCCACACCGACGCCACCACGCTGGAGCGGCTGTGGGCAGCCACCCACGGCAACGCGCTGATGCTGCGCGAACTCATCGACCACGCGGTCGAGGACGAGTCCCTGCGCTGCGTCAACGGCACCTGGGTGTGGGAGGGCCTGACCGAACGCCCCGGCCGCCGGCTGTCCGAGGTGATACGGCTCGGGCTGCGCGACCTCAGCCACGACGAACTCGAACTGGTCAACATGCTCGCCGTCGCCGAGCCGCTGGAGATCGACATCGCCGCGGCGTCGGGCCTCGCACACGCCGCCGAGTCCCTGGACCTGCGCGGCATCGTGACCGTCGAACGCAACGGTACGCGCGTAGACCTGCGGTTGTCGGTGCCGCTCAGCCGGGTCGTCGTCGCCTCCCGGATGTCCGGCCTCACCGCTCAGCGACTGCGCCGGCAGGTCGCCGACGCCGTGGAACGCACGGGCGCACGCCGGCCCGAGGACGTCCTGCGCATCGTCTCGCTGCGGATCGAGGCCGGACTCGTCCCGGAGCGCGAGCAGTTGCTGACCGCAGCGCGCACCGCGATCCGCCGGCGGAACTTCGCGCTCGCGGAGCGGCTGTGCCTGCTGGCCCTGCGCGACACCCCGACCGAGGACTCGGCGCCCTACGGCCCGGTCCCGGACTCCGCGGAGTACGGAGCGGTGCTGTGCCGGGTGGTGTCGTACGCGGCACAGCGCTCGGACAGCCCCACGGACTGCGTCCGGGCGGCCCTGCTGCTCGGCAGGGTCCTCATCGGCAAGGGCTGTCACCAGGAGGCCGAGGCGGTGCTGCGCACGGCGCTCGGATCCGGAGTGGAGGTCCCGCGGGCCGAGTTCATCACCGCCGTACACACCAGGGTCATCAATCTGGCCTGGCGCTTACAGCGCGTCCAGGCCGCGGGCGCGGTGCTGGACGGCGCCGTCGCGACCGTCGGCCCTGAGCACGCCGGGATACTGCACGGCAGCCGCGCCATGATCGCCGTCATGTCCGACCAGCTCCAGGACGCCGTCGACATCGGGGAAACGGTGCTGCGCGCCGGTGACGCGGGCATGGCGGTCACCCAGACACTGGTGCCCGTGGTCGCCTTCGCGCGGACCGAACTGGGCGATCCGGCGGGCGCCCTGGAGATGTTGAACCGGTACCGGGACGTCTCCTTCGACTGGGACACCGACGCCGTGGTCCTGCTGGACGCCCTCGCGGCCCGCTGCTCGTGGCTCGCCGGCAACCTCAAGGACGCGGCCGACACCCTGGACGCGCCGCGCCGGTACGACTCAGCGGACCGCTGGCCCGCCCTGCTGCAGACCGTCGTCGCCCGGTCCCGGCTGCTGCGGCTGCTCGGCGAACCGGAGCGGGCGGTGGCCCTGCTGCGGCAGGCCATCGCCGTCGAGACGGGTCACGAGTGGCCGGCCACCCGGGCCTGGCCGCTGGCCCAACTGGCCGGTGCGCTCGCCGAGTCCGGTCAGCACGCCGAGGCGCTGCGCACGCTGGTCGAGGCGCGGTCGATGCAGGGCGAGGCGGTCTCGCACCCGATCGCCGACGACGAGATCGCCTACGACCGGGCGCTGGTGCTCGCACACACCGGGGACCGGTCGGGCGCGGCCTCGTGCGCCCTCGAACTCGCCGAGCGCGCCGAGGCCGGCGGGCGTGCGGTCACCGCGGTCATGGCACTGCACCTGGCCGCCCGCATCAAGGAGAACGCCTCCTACCGCTTCCGGGCCCGCGCCCAGCAGCTCGCGGCGCGGTGCACCGGCGGTGTGATGCGGGTGATGGCCGATCACATCCAGGCCCTCGCCGATGCCGACGGCAACGCGCTCACCAAGGTCTCCCGGCAGTTCCGGGAGATGGACGCGCTGCCGCTCGCCGCGGAGGCGGCGGCCCAGGCCGCCCGTGCCCACCGGGCCGCGGGTCAGCGCCGCAAGGGCCGGGAGGCCTCGGCGGCCAGCCAGGACCTGCTCCGAGCCTGCGCCGGGACCCTGCCGCCGTGGATGGTGACCGAGACCCGCCGGGACAGCGACATCGCCCCGCTCACCCCTCGCGAGCGGGAGGTGGCCGCGCTGGCCGCGACCGGGATGTCCAACCGCGACATCGCCCACCGGCTGGTGGTGTCGGTGCGGACGGTGGAGAACCATCTGCACCGGATCTACCACAAGCTGGGGATCACGGCCCGCAACGCGCTGCGCCGGGGTCTGGAGCAGGCGGCAGCGCAGTCCGACGGTGTTCGCATGTCGCCCATGCAACTGCTCCGGGCGCACGAGACGGAGCGTGCGGCGGCGTCCGACGCGGACCACGGGGGCCGTCGCACCCGCAAGCCCGGCAAGCTCCGGCTGGCCGACCGCACGGCGTCCTGACGGCTGTCCCTGGCCGGCACAGCGGAAGGGCGGTGGCCCGCGAGGAACTCCTCGCGGGCCACCGCCCTTTTCGGCGGGCTGTCAGCCCGTCACGCCATCGGGTCCGGCAGAACACCGTGCCGGACGAAGTACGAGACGTAGGAGGCGAACACCTTCTCGTCGATGTCCGGGCAGGTGACCCCGGAACCGCTGAGGAACTCGCGCGTGGCCGCGTCCGAGAACTCGGCGACCTCGAACTTCTCCAGGTCCACGAGCATGCGCATCAGCGGGAACATGGAGTTGTTGACGTCGGCGGAAACGGCCTTCATCCACCGCAGGATGCTGACCTCCTTCAGCTCGTACCCGACGCCGCGGACGAGTTCGAGAATGGCGCCGGAATCCAGCGAGCCGGTGCTCACCTCGTGGAATGTCCGGCCGAGCGACCGCGGATCGCGGGAGACGGCGACCATCGCGGAACTCACATAGTCGACCGGCACCATGTTCATGTCGAGGCCGAACTTCCGCGGATAGACGCCCGCCTGCACGGACCCCTTGATGAACCGCCAGACGAAGTCGTTGGGCTGGCACGCACCGCTGCGGGTGTCGCCCCACACCTGGCCCGGACGGTGGACGGTCAGGGGCACACCCCTGCGGCCGGCCTCCCGCACCAGTTGCTCGGCCACCCACTTGCTCTTGGTGTAGCCGAGCGCGAGCGTCTCGGGCGGGCCGGTGACGTCGGTCTCCGTACGCGGGCCCAGGGCGGCCCGGGGCTCGAAGACCCCGATGGTCGACACATGGTGCAGCGTGGCCTCGGCCGCGCAGGCCAGCCGGAGGATCTCGTGGGTGGCGTCGATCGTCGACTTGCGCAGCCACTTGTAGAGGGTCAGGAAGTTGACCTTGGCGGCGGAGTGGTAGATCGCGCCGATACGCCCGGCCAGTTCCGCGTACTCCTTCTCGGGCACCCCGAGGCGGGGCCGCGTCACGTCACCGGTGACGACCCGGACGCGGCCGAGGTCGACCTCGTCGAGCACCTCGTAGGTGCCGAGGGTGGCCTTCAGCCGCTCCAGTCCGGCCTCGGCGTCGGCGGCCCGCACCAGGCAGTGCACGGTCAGGCCGCGTGCCAGCAGTTCCTTCAGCAGGAACGCCCCGAGGAACCCGGTCGCGCCGGTGAGGAACACCTCGGAAATCGTGCTCGGGTCCTTCGCGGCGAAGCCGGTGATGTCGTCGGCCAGCACGACGTCCTGCGCGAACTCGTCGGTGACTCCTGATTGAGTGAGCGAAGTCATCAGCTCTCTTTGTTCCTTCCCCGGGACCTGGTCTCCGGTTCGGTGCGGCGGCCAGGGCAGGCCTAGGAGGAGGCCGCCGCCTGGGCTATCGCTCCGCCGAGCAGCGACAGGGCCTCTTTGACGTCCTCGTCCGTCGCGACGATCGGCGGCAGGAGCCGTACCGTCGTCGGACGGCTGATGCAGGGGGACACGACCAGCCCGCTCTGGGCGAGGCCGGCCAGTACGTTGCCGGAGACCTCGGCCGTGGTGAAGTCGATGCCCCACAGCAGACCGCGGCCGCGGGTCTCGACCACCACGTCGCCGTGCTCGTCCCGGATCTCCGCCAGCCCGGCGGCCATCGCCGCGGCGATGCGCTCGCCGTCGGCCGCGTGCTCCTCGATGGTGGCGAGGGCCGTGGGGATCACGCCGGTGCCCAGCGGATGGCCGCTGAAGGTGGCGGTGTGCAGCATCGGGTCGGCGAGCAGGGGTGCGAAGAGCCGGTCGTTGCCGACGGCCGCCGACACCGGTACGACCCCGCCGCCGAGCGGCTTGCCGAGCAGGACGGCGTCCACCGGCAGCCCGGCCTCCAGCGCGACCGACTTGGCTCCGCAGCGCCTGAGGCCCACCTGGATCTCGTCGGAGATGACGAAGGCCCCGTGCTCCTGCGCGTCGCGGCACCAGCTCGCGAGGACGTCCTCGTCCAGCAGCCGGACACCGTTCTCGGCCTGTACGGGCTCGAAGACGAGCGCGGCGACGTCCTGTTCGGCGATGACGCGTGCCAGGGCCCGGGGGTCGTCCGGGTCGATGTGCACGACGCCGTGCAGCAGGGGTTCGAGGCCCGCGCGGAACCGCTCGTTGTGCGTCAGGGACAGCGCGCCGAGGGTCTTTCCGTGGAAGGCGCCCTCGACGGCGACGACCGTGGTGCGGCCGGTGGCCATCCGGGCGAGCTTCAGCGAGACCTCGACGGCGTCGGCGCCGCCGCACCCGAAGTAGACCCGGTTCAGGGCCCCTGAGAAGTACTCGGTCAGCTTCTCGGCGGCCAGCGGGGCCACCGCGCTCTGGACCGTCCTGGTCGACGCGGGCATCAAGTCCAGCTGGGCGCGGACCGCGTCCAGGACCGCCGGGTTGCGGTGCCCGAGCAGGGCGACCGCGTACGAGCCGAAGTCCAGGACCGACCGGCCGTCCGAGAGTGTCACCCGGCAGCCGTCGGACGAGGCCTCAACCGCGCCCTGCCCGCTGAACTTGCCGGCCACCGAGAGAGCGGGCGAGAAGTGCCGCTTCACGCGCCGGAACGTTGCTTTCGCATCGACCGAGCCAAGGTCACTCATGACTGATCCTCCTACGAGCTCTGCTCGACGATGCCCTGCTGATAGCCCTCGAGTGCCTTGGCCACAGCGGGATGAATCATTTCGGCGACCATCGGCAGACCGATGTCGAACTCCACCTTCAATTCGAGGCCGACCCCCTCGGCGTCCTCGACGATCTGCCAATATCCCTCGTAGTTCGCGAGGTCACCGTCGGTCTGGCGGAATTCCACCCGCCGCCGGCCGGCGTCGATGACGTCCTCCTGGTCCCATTCCATTTCGGAACCCTTGAGTTCGACCACCCAGCTGCTGGTACGGCGGTCGCCGTCCTCCTCGGTGATCTCGACCTCGTTGACCCCCTCCATGTACGAAGGGAATGCCTCGATGTCGAGCAGTACCTTCCACAGGTCGTCGGGTGTTCCGGCGCCCCGGTGGGTGGTATGCAGTACGGCCATGGAAATCTCCTCTCAGAATTCGCAATTCCGCTCATCGGCGATTCGCAGTTTAGGTGGGCGGACCACCCGTTCCGGGCGCCGAATGAGCACATCTGACAGACAATTGACAGGCTGACAACCGGCAGGGCGAACGGACCGGCGGAACCGGTCCGCCGGTCACCGCGCCGGTCGCACGCAAGGTCGCCGCGCCGGGTCGTACACGAGATCACCGCGCCCGGATCGCACGCCGGAACACCGGTCGCGGGCCGGATCGCCGTTCGGTCAGGCGGAGTCCCTCCGCTGTCCCGAACCGCCCTCCACCAGCGCCATGAGCCGGTCCAGTTCCGAACGGAGCGAGTGCTGTTCCGACGTCAGCTGGTCCACCCGGCGTCGCAGCCTCAGCAGTTCGAGGTCGCTGCCGCCGCCCTCCCGGTGGTGCTCGGTGTCGGCGACGCCGTCCTCGCCCACCGGGTGTTCGCCGACTCCGTGCCCGTGCCAGCGGTGACCCGCCTCGTGGATCTGGCGTACGGACAGGCCCCGTACGGCCACCGGTCCGGCAGCGGTCTCGGGGGCGCGGCGCCGCCGTGCGGTGTCCCGCACCGCCCGTGCCTCGCCCTGCCGGCCGCAGCGCTGGAGGGACAGGACCAGCTGGTCGCGGAAGCGCTCACGCAGCGGGTGTGCGACCACCAGCTCTTCGAGCTGGCCCACAACCTGACGGTGGTGGCCGATCCGGATCGAGGCGTCGCAGAGGTCTTCCAGGGCCAGCAGACGCTCCTCCTCCAGCCGGGCGGCGACGCCCGCGCACAGGGGACCGTGGGAGCCGCCGTCCAGCGCCGGGCCGCGCCACAGCCTGAGCGCCTTGCGCAGCAGGGCGGCGGCGGCATGCGGATCGGTCTCCAACTGCCGCTGGGCGCGGGCCGCCTGGAGCCGGAACTGCACGCTGTCGAGTTCGTCGGGGCGCGCCTGCAACAGATAGCCGGAGCCGCGCGCGACGAGACGGGGGGTGTTCGCCCGGGCGGGCTCGACCTCGATCAGCTGCTGGCGCAGCCGGGAGACGTGCGCCTGGAGGGCGTTGATCGCCTTGTCCGGGGCGTTGCGGCCCCACAACTCGTTGATCAGCGCTTCCGTGGGAACGGCAGACCCCAGTCGGACCAGCAGCACCCCGAGGAGCACGCGCTGCTTGGGACTGTTCAACTGGACGCTCCGCTGCCTGACGTCGTCATAGATCTCAGGGGGCCCCAGTACACGGAACTGCATCACAACCTCCACCCGTCGTCGCGGCCTGCACCGCGCGGCAGTGTCGAGGTCACCACGGCCGGGGGTCCCGCATCGTGAGTACTCAGGTACTCAAACACCTGCCGCCGTACGGCGGTCGGCGCGCCCGCGGTCCGGATCCCCGGCGGCTCCGCGGACCTCCGGCGGCCGAAAGCTGAGTGGCCGAAGCAAGGTGAGTACCGGTTACTCAGGCCTCGCGCGGGAGGGGCGTGGTGGGCTGCACCCAGGGACCGTGACGACAGGGCAGGTGCAGGTGACATGACTCAGTGGGATGCGGATGCGGCGGTCGTGGGACTCGGCGCCTGGGGCGCCTCGGCGCTGTGGAGGCTGGCCGGCCGGGGCGTCGACGTCATCGGCTTCGACCGGTTCACACCCGGCCGTGCGCCCGGATCGTCGTACGGCGCGGGGATGTTCCGGCTGTGCTGCTCCGAGAACCCGGCGCTCGTGCCGCTCGCCCGGCGCTCGCACGCGCTGTGGTCGGAGCTCGAAGAGGCCTCGCGGAAGCGGTTGTTCGTGCCCTCGGGCGGGCTGCTGGTGGGCCCGGAGGACGGGCTGGTGGCCGGCGGCGCACTGCGTGCCGCGCGCGAGCACGACATCGATGTCCGGACCTTCACGGCACGTGCGCTGCGCTTCCAGTACCCACGCCACACCGGCGTGCCCGACCACCACATCGGCGTGTGGGAGCCGACCGCGGGGCTGCTGCGGGCCGAGAACGCGGTGCGCGCCGCGCTCTCCCTCGCCCGGACCGCGGGTGCCCGTGTCTTCGCGGACACCCGGATCGTCTCCGTCGAACCCGTCACGGGCGGCGTCCTGCTGCACACCGCCCAGCGCAGCGTGCGTGTCCGGCAGGTCGTGGTGACGGCCGGCGCCTGGCTCGCGGAGCTGGTGCCCGGCCTGCCGCTGGAGACGGTCCGGATGCCGGAGACCTGGTTCCGCCCGCTCGAGGACGACGGCAGTTTCACGCTGGAGGAGTTCCCCGCCTTCGTCCGCGAACTCGACGACGGCCGGGTGCTGCGCGGCAGCGGTTCGGAAGGCGGTGATGACGTCCGGCTGAGCCTGGAGGACCGCGAGGTGACGGCCAAGCCACTGGACCCGGACGAGATCGACCGCGGCGTGGCGTACGACGACTGGTCCGACCTGGCGCGCATCCTGCCGGCGAAGCTCCCGGGCCTGCGGCGGCTGCCGGCCAGGGTCTCGGTGCGGACGACGACCCGGGCCGCCGACGGGCAGTTCGTGCTCGGCCGTCCCGACGGGGACCCGCGCGTCGTCGTCGCCGGCGGTGGCGGCGCGTACGGCCTCCAGTACGCCACCGGCATCGGCGATGCCCTCGCCGATCTCGTCCGCGGGGTGGAGACCGCGGTGCCGGTGGACTTCCTCGGGCCGGACCGCCTCCGCTGAGGGAAGGGCGCGGAGGTACGGTCGAGATCCCCCTATGCGAAGGATGTCCTGTGGCCAGTGTGGTGAAGATCAATGTGCTGACCGTCCCCGCCGAGCAGCGCGAAGTGCTCGAGAAGCGCTTCGCCTCCCGGGCCGGTGCGGTGGAGGGCGCGGACGGTTTCGAGTGGTTCGAGCTGCTGCGGCCGCTCGAAGGGACCGACCAGTACCTCGTGTACACGCGCTGGCGCGACGAGGCGTCGTTCCAGGCCTGGATGGAGGGCTCGATGAAGGCGGCCCACGGCGGCGGCGCGCAGGGCGGCCCTCAGGGTCAGGGCGGTCCGCAGGGTGAGGGCGGCGAGCGTCCGAAGCCCGCGGCCACCGGCTCCACGCTGTGGTCCTTCGAGGTGGTCCAGTCGGCCTCTCCCAAGGCCTGATCCCACTCGGAAATCGCTGGCCAGGGCTCCGGCACCTGCGGTACAGAGAACGTCATGACGTCCTGGACCCTGGCCCGCGAGGCCTTCGACTCACCCGACGCGACCGGCCTGCGCCGTGACTACTACGCCGATGTGGCGAGCAGCTACTGGCAACGGCCCGCGACCGACAGGGAGATCGACGAGGGACTGGCCGGCGACGGCGTCGAACTGCTCACCCCTCCCACGGGGACGTTCGTCGTCGGCCGGTACGGCGGCGAGGCCGCGTCCTGCGGCGGGGTGCTGCTGCTGGACGACGGGCGCGCCGAGCTGACCCGCGTGTTCGTGCGCCCGGCCTTCCGTGGCCGCAAGGGCGCCGGGATGCTGATGGAGCTGCTGGAGGTCGAGGCCCGTACGCTCGGCGCCCAACGCATGGTCCTCAACACCCGTCTCGATCTCCTGGCGGCGCGTGCGCTGTACGTACGGCACGGCTACGCCGAGATCCCGGCGTACTGCACCGGTCCCTACATGCAGATCTGGTACGGCAAGGAACTGCGCGCGGCGGCTGCCTGACGGGCCCGGGCCGTTCTCAGCGCCACCCACGGCGGCCTCAGGCGGCGTGATCGCGCTTCGGTGGCGGGCTGTAGGGCCGTTCGCCGTCCGAGCCGCACAGCTCGGCGTTCAGCTCCTCGACCAACTGCACCAGGTCCGTCGGCCGCTCCGGGCCCCACCAGTCGCCGAGCAGCTCGGACAGCGACTCCTCACGGGCCTTGGCGAGCCGTACGGCACTCTCCAGACCCTCCTCGGTCAGCAGCAGCTGGAGCCCCTCACGACGGGCGAGGTGACGTTCCTCCAGCAGTCGGGCGGCGTCGGTGATGGTCCGCAGCGGCACGGGCGTGGCGTCGGCGAGCAGGCCCGGCTCCACCGTCCCGTGGCGGCGGATGCGCAGCAGCAGCCAACTGGCCGCGGGGGTGAGGTCGTACCCCGCCTTCGCGGTGATCTTCTCGTAGATGTGCCGCCGTCCCTCGCGCGAGCCGAGGACCGACAGGGCACGTGCGGCCTCTTCCAGGGACGAGCGCTCCACCGGGTTCGACGCGACCGTCTGGCTGGGGTCGGGCGCGGTGACCGAGGCACGCAGCGGGTCCTCCTTGAGGAACCAGGCGACGACGAACGCGACGAGCACCACGGGCACGGCGAAGAGGAAGACGTCCGTGATGGCCGTGGAGTACGCATGGAGTACCGACGGACGCAGCGCGGGCGGCAGTTCGCCGATGGCACGGGGATCGGCGGCCAGCTCCGACGGCCCCGCGCCCGACGGCAGCGTCTTTCCGGCGAGCGCCTCGGTGAGCATGCTCGCCAGCCGGCTGTTGAAGATCGTCCCGAAGATGGCGACGCCGAACGACGCGCCGATGGAGCGGAAGAAGGTCGCGCCCGAGGTGGCGACGCCGAGGTCCTGGTAGGTGACCGCGTTCTGCACGACCAGCACGAGCACCTGCATCACCAGGCCGAGTCCGGCCCCGAAGACGAAGAAGTACGCGCTCATCTCCCAGGTCGAACTGGTCTCCGTGAGCCGGTGGAGCAGCACGAGGCCGAGCGCGGTGATCCCCGTGCCGGCGATCGGGAAGACCTTCCAGCGGCCGGTACGGCTGACGATCTGGCCGGACGCGGTGGAGGTGAGCAGCATGCCCAGCACCATCGGCAGCAGATGCACCCCGGACAGGGTCGGGCTGACGCCCTGGACGACCTGGAGGAACGTCGGCAGGAAGGTCATCGCGCCGAACATCGCGAACCCGACGACGAAGCTGATGATCGCGACGAGCGTGAAGGTGCGGATGTGGAAGAGCTTCAGCGGGATCACGGGTTCGGCCGCCCGCCGCTCGACCCGCACGAAGACGTAGAGCAGCAGCAGCCCGGCCACCGCAAGGGTGATGATCTGGGCGGACGCCCAGGGCCACGTCGTGCCGCCGAGCGAGGCGACGAGGATCAGACAGGTGGCGACGGCCGCGATGAGCAGGGTGCCGAGGTAGTCGATCGTGTGCCGGGCGGAGCGTGAGGGGATGTGCAGGACGGCGGCGATGACGAGCAGGGCGACGATGCCGATGGGCAGGTTGATGTAGAAGACCCAGCGCCAGGTGAGGTGTTCGGTGAAGAAGCCGCCGAGCAGGGGACCGAGGATGCTCGTCGCGCCGAAGACACCGCCGAACAGGCCCTGGTACTTGCCGCGTTCCCGGGGCGAGACGATGTCCCCCACGATCGCCATGGACAGCACGATCAGCCCGCCGCCGCCGAGGCCCTGGAGGGCGCGGAAGCCGATGAGCTGCGGCATGTTCTGCGCGATGCCGCACAGCGCGGAGCCGATCAGGAAGATGACGATCGCGGCCTGGAAGAGCTTTTTGCGGCCGTACTGGTCGCCGAGTTTGCCCCACAGGGGGGTGGCCGCGGTGGAGGCCAGCAGATAGGCGGTGACCACCCAGGACAGATGGTCCAGCCCGCCGAGTTCGCTGGCGATGGTCGGCAGCGCGGTGGAGACGATGGTCTGGTCGAGCGCGGCGAGCAGCATGCCGAACAGCAGCGCTCCGATGGCGACCATGACGCTGCGCCGGTTCTGCCCCTCCCCGGGGGCCGGGCTCACGGCCGGGGTGCCCACTTCCTGCGCCATGCGCCCTCCTCGGTCTCCTCGGTGCCGCGCCCTCCCCCGTGTCCGCTCCCCCACTCTCCTCCCCATCGTGGTGGTTGCGTCCCGTTATGGCCTGCCGAGCCGGAACGAGTGGCGTATCCGGCCCGCTTTTTGTATCGTGAAGGAACAAAGTGGCTCCGCCCGTACTCCCTGACCGGCGGGCGGAGCCGCTTGATGTCTTGTCCCTCGCCGCCCTCCGCCCTGGAGCACGCCGATGCCGGCCAGCACGACGCCCGCCCTGACCGCCCGCGCCCTCCTGCTGGACATGGACGGCACCCTCGTCAACTCGGACGCCGTAGTGGAGCGCTGCTGGCGCCGCTGGGCCACGGAGCACGGCCTGGACCCGGACGAGGCACTCAAGGTCGTCCACGGCCGCCAGGGCTACGCCACGATGGCGGTCCTGCTGCCGGACCGGCCCATGGAGCAGAACCACGCGGACAACCGCGTGATGCTCGCCCAGGAGACGGCGGACACGGACGGCGTGATCCCGGTCCCCGGCGCCCCCGCCTTCCTCGCCGCACTGACCGGCCTCCCGCACGCCCTGGTGACCTCGGCGGACGAGCCCCTGGCCCAGGCCCGCATGACGGCGGCGGACCTCCCGATGCCCCCGGTCCGCGTCACGGCGGAACGCGTCGGCGCGAGCAAGCCGGACCCGGAGGGCTTCCTGAAGGGCGCGGCGGAACTGGGCTTCGTCGCGGCGGACTGCGTGGCCTTCGAAGACTCCGAAGCGGGCATCGAGGCGGCCCGCGCGGCGGGCATGCGCGTGGTGGGCGTGGGCCCGAGGGCGA